>JAPPLH010000080.1:0-12723 GCA_028819505.1 Acidimicrobiaceae bacterium | reverse complement strand
CCAAGGGCACGCTGTGACGGCGACCGGATCCTCCACCAAGGGCACGCTGTGACGGCGACCGGATCCTCCACCAAGGGCACGCTGTGACGGGCAGACCGCTCGTCGCCATCCTCGACTACGGCATCGGCAACCTGCACTCGGCGCAGAAGGGCTTCGAGCACGCCGGGGCCGACGCCCGGCTCACCGCGGACCTCGGTCTCATCAGGTCCGCCGACGGAGTGGTACTCCCCGGTGTGGGAGCCTTCGCGCCCTGCATGGCCGCGCTGGGCCGCACCGGCCTGGACACGGCCGCAGTCGACGCGGTGCAGTCGGGCCGTCCGTTCATGGGCATCTGCGTGGGAATGCAAGTGCTCTTCGCCGGCTCCGACGAGGCTCCCGGC
Source organism: Acidimicrobiaceae bacterium (assembly GCA_028819505.1). GTDB lineage: Bacteria > Actinomycetota > Acidimicrobiia > Acidimicrobiales > Aldehydirespiratoraceae > Aldehydirespirator. The sequence goes on along the minus strand of JAPPLH010000080.1, from coordinate 12,343 downwards.
ACCCCGGGCCTGGGAGTCTTCGACCGGGACGTGCGATGGATCCCCGGGCCGGTCAAGCGACCCCAGATGCAGTGGAACGTCCTGGACCGCCGTTTCGACCATCCGATGCTGACCGGGCTGGACGATCCGGTCTGGGCGTACTTCGTGCACTCGCTGGCCCCGGAGACGGGCGACGGCACCGACGTGGTCGCCACCTGCGACTACGGGGGGCCGGTGGTGGCAGCGGTGGCCCGCGACAGCGTGTGGGCCGCCCAGTTCCACCCCGAGAAGTCGTCGCGGGTGGGCCTGCGCATCCTGGCCAACTTCGTGGCCGCGGCCGCGGCGGTCGGCGGGGCGGGCTGAGCGTCGTGGACCTGTACTGCGCGGTCGATGTCCGCGGGGGCCGCTGCGTGCGCCTGCGCCAGGGCGACTACGGCGCTGAGACCGTCTACGACGATGATCCGGTAGCCCGTGCGGCCGAGATGGCCGAGCAGGGCGCCCGGTGGATCCACGTCGTCGACCTCGACGGGGCCCGCTCGGGCCGGCCCGACAACGCCGGAGCGGTGGCGGCCATCGCCGGAGCGGTCTCGGTGCCGGTGCAGGCCGGGGGCGGGGTTCGCAGCGCGGAGACCGCCGAGGCGTGGTTCGCGGCCGGCGTGGAGCGGGTGGTGCTTGGCACGGCCGCCTTGCGCGACCCGGACCTGGTGAGGGATCTGGCCGGCTCGCACCGCGTCGCGGTCGGTCTCGACGCCCGGGCCGGCGAGGTCGCCACCGACGGCTGGCTGCGGGGCTCGGGACGGTCGGTGCTGGATGTGGCCCGCAGTTTCGCCAGCGCGGGCGTGGACGCTTTCGTGGTCACCGACATCAGCCGGGACGGCACGCTCGAAGGACCGGACTTGGGTCTGGCCGGGATGCTCGACGCCACCGACGTCGATGTGGTCGCATCGGGCGGGGTGGGCCGCATCGAGGACCTGCGGGCGCTGACCAGCGTCGAGGGCCGCGGCGGGCGCCGTCTCACCGGAGCGATCGTGGGCACCGCCCTCTATGAGCGTCGCTTCACGGTGGCCGAGGCGGTCGCCGCGCTGGCCGGACCCGGAGGGAGCGGCTGAGATGCGGGTGGCCCGGGTCATTCCCTGCCTCGATGTGGACGCGGGCCGGGTCGTCAAAGGCGTTAACTTCGTGGACATCCGCGACGCCGGCGACCCGGTGGAGCTGGCCGCCCGCTACGACGCCGAGGGCGCCGACGAGCTGGTCTTCCTCGACATCACCGCCTCGTCGGATCGCCGCGACACCACTGTGGCCATGGCCCGGGCGGTGGCCGACGAGGTCTTCATCCCGTTCACCATCGGGGGCGGCATCCGTACCCTCGACGACGCCCGGCGCCTGCTGAGGGCCGGCGCCGACAAGGTGAGCGTGAACACCGCGGCAGTGCGCCGCCCCGAGCTGGTGCGCGAGATCAGCCGGGAGTTCGGCGCGCAGTGCTGCGTGGTCGCCGTCGACGCCCGCAGCTCGACGGAGGCGCCGAGCGGCTACGAGGTCTTCACCCACGGCGGGCGCACTCGCACCGGCATCGACTGCCTGGAGTGGGTCGGCGAGGCCGAGCGGCTCGGCGCAGGCGAGATACTGCTCACATCCATGGACCGCGACGGCACCAGGAAGGGCTTCGAGTTGAACTTGACGTCGAAGGTCGCGCAGGCGGTGGGCGTCCCCGTGATCGCCAGCGGGGGAGTGGGCACCCTCGACCACCTGGTCGAGGGGGTCGCCAAGGGCAAGGCCGACGCGGTGCTGGCCGCCAGCATCTTCCACTACGGAGAGCACACAATCGCCGAGGCCAAGACCCGCATGGCCGCCGCCGGCATAACCGTCCGCCCCGCCTGAAGGGACCGATTGGGAGCCGTCAGTCGCTAGCTTGCTTCTGTCGGCTCGCGGCAGCCGCGAACAGTCTGCGGGCGTCGTCCGGCCGAGCATCGGATGCGTTCCATCCGGCTCGGGCGCGCGCGGCCCGGCGAGACGGTTCGGCACGACGAACCAGTGGCCGACCTCCACTGGAACCGTAGCCGCAACCCCCCGCAGGACTGTACGGAAGGCAACGACAATCGTTGCGACCCGGTCAAATGACTTCGACATGCAAGATCTGCCGAACAGGGGGCGGCGTCGGGGTGGGCGATACGGCTCGCGCCGCAGCGCGCCGGAGATGGGGCGCGCCAGCCGAGACGAACCAGCGACGAGGCGCTCCGCCCACCGCAAGACGTGGTGGCCGGCGAGCCGCCTCTTCCTTGGCCGCCACAGGCGGACTAGTCTCGCTGGAGCGCCAATGCCCCTATCGCTGACGCCCGGAGGTCGCTCTTGACCGTCGCTGACACGTACCGCCTGTCCTCCCGGTACGCCGACGACTCCGGGACGGTGTTCATGACGGGCCTCCAGGCGCTGGCCCGGCTCCCGATCGAGCAGCTCCGGGCCGACCGGCTCGCGGGGCTGCAGACCGCCGCCTTCATCAGCGGCTACCCGGGCTCGCCCGTCGGCGGCTACGACGGCGACGTGGGCAGGGCGATCGAGCAGGCCCCCGATCTGCCCATCGTGCTGGCCCCGGCCCTCAACGAGGAGCAGGCGGCCACCGCGGTGATGGGATCCCAGCTGGCCTCGCTTCGCCCCGACTCCCGCTACGACGGCGTCCTGGGCGTCTTCTACGGCAAGGCGCCCGGCGTGGACCGCGCCTCCGACGCACTCCGCCACGCCGTGTTCGCCGGCACCGACCCCCGCGGCGGCGCGGTGGTGATCGCGGGCGACGACCCCGCGGCCAAGAGCTCGACAATCCCGTCGTCGTCGGCGGGAACCCTCGCCGACAAGCACATCCCGGTGCTCTACCCGGGATCGCCCCGCGAGGCGCTGGACCTGGGCCGCCACGCCGTGTACCTGTCGCGGGCCACCGGTCTGTGGACCAGCCTCAAGATCGTGGCCGACGTGGCCGACGGCTCGGGGACGGTTCACCTCGATCCCCGCCGGGTCGACCCCGTCATCCCCACCATCGACGGCGAGCCCTACGTCCACACTCCCGACGGCAGGCTCCTGACCCCCGACACGGTCGACGCCGAACAGGAGATCTACGAGGTCCGGCACCCGCTGGCCATCGAGTACGCCGCCCTCAACCACCTCAACCACGCCACCGTCGACCCGTCCGACGCCTGGATCGGGATCGTGGCCTCGGGGATCACCTACCGGGAACTGCGCGAGGCGCTGCGCCGGCTGGGACTGGCCGACGACGACGAGATCGCGGCGGCCGGCATCCGGCTCATGTGCATGCACATGCCCATCCCGTTCAGCCCTCTGCGGGCCCGCCACTTCGCCCGGGGCCTGGTGGAGATCTTCGTGGTGGAGGAGAAGCAGCCCAACATCGAGTCGCTCATGAAGGACGCCCTCTACAACGAGCGCCGGCGGCCGCGGGTGACGGGCAAGTTCGACGAGCACGACGCCATGCTGCTGCCCGGCCACGGGGGTCTCACCGCCGACGACCTGCTGGAGCCGCTGCGCCGCCGCCTGTCCGAGCGCATCGGCCACCGCCTCGCTCCCGAGCAGCCGTCCCGCGAGCTGATCCCGCTGAAGGAGGACGTGGCCCGCACGCCCTACTTCTGCTCGGGATGCCCCCACAACCGCTCGACCAAGGTCCCCGACGGCGCCGCGGTGGGCGCGGGGATCGGCTGCCACACGATGACCCTGCTGATGGACTCCGACGGCTTCGGCGACATCGTGGGGCTCACATGCATGGGCCAGGAGGGGGCCCAGTGGATCGGCATGGCCCCGTTCGTCGAGACGCCGCACATCTTCCAGAACATCGGTGACGGCACCTACTTCCACAGCGGACAGCTCGCCATCCAGGGCGCGGTCGCAGCCGGCGTCGACGTCACCTACAAGCTGCTCTGGAACCGCACGGTGGCCATGACCGGGGGCCAGGACCCCCAGGGCATGCTCGGAGTGGCCGAGGTGTGCCGGATGCTGCTGGCCCAGGGAGTGGCCCGGGTGGTGGTGACGGCCGACGACCTAGCCCGCTACCGCGGCGCGGAACTGCCCGATGGCGTGGACGTCTGGCCCCGCAGCCGGCTGATGGAGGCCCAGGAGCTGCTCTCCGAGATCGAGGGCGTCACCGTGCTGATACACGACCAGCAGTGCGCGGCCGAGGCTCGCAGGGGCCGCAAGCGGGGCACCGTGGCCGTGCCCAGCCGGCGCGTCTTCATCAACGAGCGGATCTGCGAGGGCTGCGGCGACTGCGCGCAGATCAGCAACTGCCTGTCGGTGCAGCCGGCGGAGACTCCCTTCGGGCGAAAGACCCGCATCGACCAGACGACATGCAACCTGGACTTCTCGTGCCTCGAGGGCGACTGCCCGTCGTTCATGACCGTGACCCGGCCCGGCCGCCTGCGGTCGTGGCTGCACCGCATCACCGGGCGGGACCGGGCGGACTCCAAGGGCGGCCCGGCCCGGCCCGCGCCCACCGACCTGGACGACCCTGTGCCCGCAGTCGGAACCGACGACCTGGCGGTCCGCATCGTCGGCATAGGCGGCACCGGCGTGGTGACCGTCAGCCAGGTGATCGGCACGGCCGCCATGTTCGACGGCTACGAGGTGCGCGGCCTCGACCAGATCGGCCTCTCCCAGAAGGCCGGACCGGTGGTCAGCGACCTGCGCCTGTACCGGGGCGACGAGGCGGCCAGCAACCGCCTGGGCGAGGGTCAGGCCGACGTCCTGCTGGCCTTCGACCAGCTGGGGGCGGCGTCGCCGTCGGGCCTGAGCAGGGCCGACCCCGAGCGCACCGTGGTGGTCGGCTCGACCTCGCAGACCCCCACGGGAGCGATAGTGGCTCACCCCGAACGGGCCATGCCGGCGCCTGCCGAGCTGGAGGCCGTGATCGCGTCGGCCACCCGGGCCGACTGCCGTCACTGGGCCGACGCCCAAGCCCTCACCGAGGCCCTGCTGGGCAACTCGGTGACGGCCAACGTGTTCGTGGTGGGAATGGCGGTGCAGGCCGGCGCGCTGCCGCTGTCGCCGTGGTCGGTCGAGCAGGCCATCGAGCTCAACGGGGTGGCGACGAGGAGCAACATCGATGCGTTCCGGTGGGGCAGGGCCATGGTGGCCCGGCCCGAGGCGGTTGAGGCTGCGGCCGCCCCCGGTCCCGTCCGCCGCGGCGGGCTCGGCGAGCTCGACGAGCAGCTCGCGGCCCGGGTGGCCGGAGTGGCCGCCACCGCCGGCTTCGACGGGGCTGCAGCCGGCGGGGCCGGCGCCGAGGACGGCTACCGGGGTCCCGTCGACCTGGAGCTGATGGCGAGGGAACTGTGCGCCTACCAGTCGCCGAAGCTGGCCCGCAAGCACCTCGATTTCGTGGAGGCCGTGGCCGCCGCCGACGCCGAGCGGGGCGACGGCTCGGGACGGCTGGCCCGGGCCGCGGCCCGGGGCTACTTCAAGCTGCTGGCCTACAAGGACGAGTACGAGGTAGCCAGGCTGATGCTGGACCCCGACGCCACCGCCGAGGCCCGCGAGCGGGCCGCAGCCACCTCTGGGAGGCTGGCCTGGAGGCTGCACCCGCCGATCCTGCGGGCCCTCGGCATGAGGTCGAAGATCTCTGTGCCGGTGTCGTGGACGCCGGCCATACGGCTGCTCGCATCTATGCGCGGCCTTCGGGGCACGCCCTTCGACGTGTTCGGGCACACCGCGGTGCGGCGGGCGGAGCGGTCCCTGCCGGAGGAGTACCGCGCCGCGATCACGTCCGACCTCGAGACGTTGGACCCCGGCTGCTACGAGGCCGTGCAGCGGAGAGCCGCCCTCCCGGAGGTCGTGCGGGGGTACGAGCACATCAAGATGGCCGGGATCGACAAGATGCGGGAGGAACTGAAGCGAGCCTGACGCCGAGCGGGCCCAGCCGCCCCGCCGTTCTGTGAGCAACCGTGCCGCTCACAGCGGCAATTCTGCACACAGAACGCCTCTGCACACAAGAAACGACTAGATGGCGTTGACGAGCGGAGTTGATAGGCTCGCGCCCAACCCAATGGTGACGACGACTGCTACCGCCACCTTGGACCCACACTTGGCGTTGTCGACGGACTTCGCTGAAGTTGTGCGCCGCCATGTCGATGGCTCGGCCAGCGACGCGGATCTGGCGCTGCTGGAGGCCAACACCAGGCTGTGGGTTCGAGCCCTGTACCGACTGCTCGACGACGTCGCCGAGTCCATCGACTCGGTCCGAGCCACGGTGAGGGGACATCAGCGCGCCCTGATCGTCGCCGACCTGGAGGAGGACTACCGGTCCATCGACGCCGTGCTGACGACCCTGGTCGGGCCGCCCCGTGCGCCCCTGGAGAACGGCGCCTCCGCCGCCGGCCGCGACACCGGGCAGGTGGAGCTGCAGCTGTCGTGGGTGCCGGGGCGGATCATCGCCTGGGCCGCGGGGCCCGGCCGATCCTCCGACAGCGCCCCCGACGTGCTGCGGCGGCTGCGCGACAGCGGGGCCGGCACTGTCGACTGGAGCCATCACCGCCCGGTGAAGGTCCCGGGCGGAGGCCGGGCCGACACGGTGTCGGCGCCGATGGAGAGCTGCCTCGGGTGGCTGGTCGCCCTGGGTGGGGCGGCCGGGGAGGACGGCATCGGAGCGAGCGTCTCGTGGCTCGGCCTGGTGGCCGCGCTGGCGGTGCGTCTCGCCGCGCAGGGGCGCATGGTTCCACAGGTCAAGAAGGTCCGCCGCCGCTACCACATGGACGAGGCCGAGGGCCACGGCGCCAACGGTGCGGAGGCGGCGCGTGCCGACAGCGCCACCTGCGTGGTGCGCTGGTCCCCCGCACTGGTGGAGACCGACGTGATCGCCGCGCTGGCGGAGTCGCTGCCCGGCGCCGCGGCCGCGTTCGAGAACCAGCGGGACGCGACCGCGTTCACGCAGGCCGCGCTGGCCGACATCGTCGACGCCATCGCCACCGAAGCGGCCGAGCGGCTCGATGCGCCCGCGCCGCCGCCGGCGCCGCGCACCAAGGCCGACGTGGCCGAGACGGCCCTGGCCAGACTCGACGGCACTCCCTTCGACGTGCCGAGCCGCCACGTCGCGGACCTGACCCGCAGACTGGACCAGTGGGCCCGGCCGGCGACGGAGTCCTACGACCGCCGTCTGCGCCTGATCGTGCAGCTCGATCCTCCCGACGACATCGGCGCCTGGCACCTGTCGGTGCTGTCCGAGTCGAGCGCAGGCGAGCTCCAGCCCGTTGAGCGGGCTCTGGTGAGCGCGTCGGGCGCCAGGCGCCAGGCGGTGAAGCACCAGATGGCCCGCCTGGAACGGCTCTTCCCCGAACTCGTGCGGCTCGGCGGCCGCCGGCGGGGAGAGGTGATCCTCAACGCCGACGAGGCCTGGCAGCTGATGACCGGGACCGGGCAGATCCTTCAGGCCGTCGGGTACGAAGTGCGGGTCCCGGCTCTGTCGCGCCGCCGCCCCACGCCGTCGCTGCGACTCACGTCGGTGGAGGCCCAGGAGACCGTCGTGGGGGCCCGGCAGCTCGCCGACGTCCGCTGGTCGGTCGCCTTCGACGACATCGAGCTGACCGCAGCCGAGATCCGCGAGCTGGCCACCCAGGCTCGGCCCCTGGTGAAGAGCCGGGGGCGGTGGGTGGAGCTCGACCGCGTCGACCTGAACGAGGCCGCGGCCGCGCTGGCCGAACGGGCCGACATGACCCGGCTGACCGGCGCCGACATGCTGCGCCACGCCCTAGGCCTGGAGGGGTCGCCGCTGGCCGGGGGCACGATGATCGCGGGGGAGGGCTGGGCCGCGGAGCTGATCCGGAGTGCTCGCCACATACCCGCCGAACTCCCCACCAAGCCGGACGGCTTCAACGGGACGCTGCGCACCTACCAGGCCGACGCCCTGATCTGGCTCGGCTTCCTGGAGCAGGCCGGCCTCGGCGGATGCCTGGCCCTCGACATGGGGCTGGGCAAGACGCCCACGATGCTGGCCCACATCTACCTCACCCGCAGGAGGGGCCCGTCGCTGGTGGCCGCACCGCCCGCGGTGGTGGGCAACTGGGCCAGCGAGGCCCGCCGGTTCGTGCCGGGACTGCGCGTCGTGGTCCATCACGGCCCCAACCGCACGCCCGCCGACCAGGTGCCCGCGATGGTCCGGGGCGCCGACCTGGTGGTGTCCACCTACGGCACGGCCATGCGCGACCTGGACGTGCTCGAGGAGGTCGAGTGGTCGACGGTGGTCCTCGACGAGGCACAGGCCATCAAGAACCCGGCCAGCGAGACCGCCCAGCAGCTGCGCCGGCTCGCGGCCCGCTGCCGGGTCGCGCTTACCGGCACCCCGATCGAGAACGGCCTGGGCGACCTGTGGGCCATCATGGACTTCTGCAATCCGGGACTGCTCGGCGCCCGCAACCGGTTCGTCGCCGAGATGTCGAGGGCCTCCAAGAGCCCTGGTACGGACGCCGACGGCGCGGCTGGATCCAACGGGCCGGAGTCGTCCAACGGATCGCACGCCCCCACGACGTCGGTGGCGGCAGCGACGCCCAAGGCGGCCGCGGCCGGCGAGGGCGCGCTGGCCGCGCTCAACGGCATCCTCGTGTTCCGCCGGACCAAGGCCGAGCCGGCCATCGCCGCCGAGCTTCCCGACCGCATCGACGAGCTCGATCACTGCACCATGACGGCCGAGCAGGTCGGGCTCTACCAGGCGGTCCTGGACGAGCTGGTGGCCCGCACCGAGACGGATGGGGGCGGACCGGAGCGCAAGGGCGCGGTCCTGGCCGCCATCACGGCCCTCAAGCAGATCTGCAACCACCCGGTCAACTACTCCGACGACGGCGGCGATCTGGACGGGCGCTCGGGCAAGCTGGCCCGGCTGGAGCAGCTCGTGGACCAGGTGTTCGCCGCCTCCGAGCGGATGCTGATCTTCACCCACTTCGCCACCTGGGGCGAGCGGCTGGCGGCCCATCTCAGCGCGCGGACCGGGCTGGACGTCCACTGCTATCACGGCGGCCTGGCCCGCGGCGCCCGCGACCGGCTGGTGCAGTCGTTCCAGAAGGGTCGGGGACCCGGGGCCCTGGTGCTCTCGCTGAAGGCCGGCGGCACCGGCCTGAACCTGACCGCGGCCAACCATGTCGTGCTCTACGACCGCTGGTGGAACCCTGCGGTGGAGGACCAGGCCCGCGACCGGGCCTGGCGCATCGGCCAGCGCAACACGGTGGTGTGCCACCGGCTGGTGTGCCCCGGGACGGTGGACGAGCGGGTCGAGGAGGTCGTGGCGGGCAAGCGCCGCATCGCGGAGGTGGTGCTGCCCAAGTCGTCCTCGGTGGGCGACCTCGACAGCGACCAGCTGCGGGCCGCTCTGGGCATCGACCCCGACCTGCTGCTCATCGACGAGAACGGCGAGAACGGCTCTCACGGCGCGGAGGGCGGCTCGTGAACGACGCATCCAACGGCGCCGACGCCGCCCGCAGGCGGTCCCGGCGGGGCAGGGGCAAGGGCACGCCCCCGGGGTCGGCCAAGGCGTCCGGCGACTTCTGGGGCTCGCCGGACAAGCTCCCCCCCGTGGAGGAGGTGACCGTCTCGACCGATCCGTCCGCGGTGGTCAGATCCCTGGGACGGCCCCCGTTCCCCGGCCATGAAGCGGTCAGCGAGTACTATCTGAGGGCCGTGTACGACAACACCGCCAAACTCGCGGAAGTGCTGGCCACCGCGGGGGATCTGCTGACGGAGCCTCCCGAAGGCGAGCGCTGACCTTCCCGTGCCGAATTCTCCGTGTGTCTCCGTGTCGGCATCTCTTGGTGTCTCTGTGTTGACGTGCCTCTGTGTTGACAGCAGGGCGCCGACGCGTCAAAGATTGTCCGATGCCCGTTCGCTCGTGGTACGCCTAGCCGGCTGCCCGGCACCCATTCCCTGACGGATGGCCAGCAGCACCCGTTCGAGGCCGCGCCGCGCCACGCTCGCGCGCATCGGCGGCATCAGCGTCGGCGGCTCGGCCGTGATCCTGGCCCTGCTGATCGGTGCGGCCATGATCCTCGGCCTCGGCGCCAACCCGCTCGACGGCTACCAGGAGCTGCTCAAGGGCGCGTTCGGAGGCACCGAGGAACTGGCCGAGTCGGCGGCCAAGGCGATGCCCCTGCTGTTCGTGGGGACGGGCATCTGCGTCGCCTTCCGGGCCAAGGTGATCAACATCGGCGGGGAGGGCCAGATCATCGCGGGCGGGCTGCTGTCCACGATGACCGCGCTGGCGGTGCCCGACCTGCCGGCGATAGTCCTGATCCCGCTGGTGCTCTTCATGGGACTGGTGGGCGGCGCCGTCTGGGGCGGCATTCCCGGCGCCCTCAAGGCGTACCTGGGCGTGAACGAGATCCTGTCCACGATCATGCTCAACCTCGTGGCCGTGCAGTTGTTCAACTACCTGCTGCGGGCCCCGCTGATGGATCCCCGCCAGATCGAGCTGGGCACCAGGATCCCCCAGACCAGGCGCCTGTCGGAGAACGCCGACCTGCCGATCCTGATCGAGGGCACCCGCTTCCACCTGGGCGTGGTGGTGGCCCTGCTCGCGGCCGCCGTCGCCTGGTTCTTCCTTTGGCGCACCACCACCGGCTACCGGGTGCGGGCGGTGGGCGCCAGCGCCCCCGCGGCCCGCTACGCGGGGATGCCGGTGAAGCGCATGACCATGCTCGCGCTCACCATCAGCGGCTCACTGGGCGGCCTGGCCGGGGCTTGCCTGGTGTTCGGGAGCGAGACCCATCGCCTGCAGACCGAGGGCTTCGCCACGGGCTTCACCGGCTCGGCCGGATTCAACGGCATCGTGGCCGCGCTGTTCGGCGGCCTGCACCCGCTGTTCACGATCCCGTCGTCGTTCCTGTTCGGAGGCCTGCTGGTCGGGGCCAACGCGATGCAGCGGGCCATCCAGATCCCGGTGGACCTCGTCATCGGGCTCAACGGCCTGATCGTGGTGTTCGTGGTCAGCAGCAACACGCTGCGCGAGCGGCTGTCGCGCTACATGTCGATAGCCGGCGAGGCGGCCGAGCACGATGAGGCGGGCGCCCGCCGTGTGCCGGCCGCCGATGAGGCCGGGCCGCCGGAGCCCGCGGACGCCTCCGCGTCGGACGGCGCCGACGGCCCGGTCCGCACCCTGGAGAGCGAGCCGTGACCGACTTCATCACCGTCACCTTCACGGTGGCCACCTTCGCCTCGGGCGTGCGGCTGGCCACCCCCTACCTGCTGGCCGCCCTGGGAGAGACCCTGGGCCAGCGCAGCGGCGTGCTGAACCTCGGCGTGGACGGGGTGATGCTGCTGGGAGCGTTCTTCTCCTACTGGGCCGTGCTCCAGACCGACAGCATCGCCGTGGGGCTGCTGGTCGGGATCGGGGTGGGCCTGCTGCTGGGGGTGGTGTACGCGGCGGTCACCGTCGTGTTCCGGGCCGAGCAGGGCATCAGCGGGATCGGGATATTCCTGTTCGGGCTGGGCATGAGCGCGCTGCTGTTCGAGGAGTGGGTGGGCACGCCCCAACCCATATCGAGCTTCGACAAACTGGCCATCCCGCTGCTGTCGGACATCCCGAAGATCGGCGACATGTTCTTCAACCACAACCTGCTGGTCTACGTGTCGATGCTGCTGGTGCCGGGGCTGACCCTGCTGGTGAACCGCACCACCTTCGGTCTCAACGTCCGGGCGGTGGGCGAGACGCCGGAGGCCGCCGACAGCCTCGGAGTGTCGGTGGCCCGCACCCGGGCGATCTGCATCCTCGCCGGCAACGGGCTGGCCGGACTGGCCGGGGCCGCGCTCGCCATAGAGATCGGGATCTTCCAGCACAACCTCACCAACCAGATCGGCTTCATCGCCATCGCCCTCGTGTACTTCGGGGCGTGGCGGCCCACCGGCGTGGTGGCGGGCTCTCTCCTGTACGGGCTGGTCACCTCGACCGTCAACCAGTGGAAGACCGCGGGCCTGGTCACGGGCGCCGCCTCGAGCTTCACGACCATGGCCCCCGCGCTGCTCACCATCGTCGCGCTGGTGGTGATAGCGCGCCGCACCGCCGCCCAGCCCGCGGCGCTCACCCTGCCGTTCGTACGGGGTCATTAGCGGTGATTGGAGCAATTGGAGGCAGGCAGGCGCGACAGGCCGTAGAGTCACACAATGCAAGACACCCGACCATTCGGGACGACACCCAGGAGGGACACACAGACATGACGAAACGACTGCGCTGGATGGTCGTCGTATTCGCGGTATTCGGGCTGGTAGCAGCCTCCTGCGGCGACGACGAAGGCGACGACGGCACGGCCGCAGCCCAGGCCGACGCCGAGGCCGCCGCGACAGCCGCCGAGGCCGAGGCCGCCGCCGCGCAGGCCGACGCCGAGGCGGCGCAGGCTGAGGC
>JAPPLH010000082.1 GCA_028819505.1 Acidimicrobiaceae bacterium | reverse complement strand
GCTGGTGACCAGCTTCACGTCCTCAGCCGAGTCGCGTGCAGTCGCCTCCGAGGTCATCGCACAGCTGTTGACCGCAAGGAGCGTCGGCTGGCGAAGGGAACGCGGCGTCGCACGCGTGGCCAGTGGGCTGTTCTCGGCATGGGTGGCCCCTCCGGAGCGGGTTTGGGCCTTCTTGCCAGAGAACGCCTTGCAGCCGGACCGGAGGGAGCCATGGCGAGGCCCCACCCGCGGTGGGTTCCAGCTGCTAAACGGGATTGGCGAATCCCGACGTTCTCTGGCGAGCGGCAAGGTAGCGGCACCCGCCACAGGTTCAACCGCTCGCCCAGCGTGTGGTCGCCTACACGGCAAGCGCTCACATTCGAGCGCGCTCCGGCAGGCAGAAGCCCGTCGCGTCTTGCAGCGCAGGACCCGTCGCCCCGCCGGGGATCACCGGCTTGACCCCGCTGCGTCCACTGGTGCATCACGGGTGGGATGGGCAGTCGTTTCTGGCTGGCCGGCGTGCCGCCTGGGGATCGTGCCGGGATGGGCGGCGACCCGGATCAGGTGGACGCGGTGATGTGGCTGGCCGGCGTGCCGCCTGGGGATCGTGCCGGGATCCCGACCACCCCGAGGCGTGAGCGCTGGTCGAGGGTGTGGCTGGCCGGCGTGCCGCCTGGGGATCGTGTCTGGGCACTTGTGGCTTGAAATTGATGAAAATATCTCGTGAGGGGTGGGTAGATGTCACACCCCTGTGGGATGCTCTGTGCATGTTGATTGAAGCCGCCCGACGGGCCGAGACAGCCGCCAGAGAGGTGCTGGCGCTGGTCAAGGCCGGAGATGCTTCGTGCGAGGAGATGCGCGGGATGCTGGAGGTGTCCAAGGCTGCTGTCGCGGTCATGACGGTCGCGCAGGCCGCGGCCGCGGCGAGCATCGCCGGCCGGGAGCGTCACGGCGACGGCGGCGCCGAGGTGCTGGCTTCGGGCGCGGGGCTGTCGCGGCAGGAGGCCCGCAGCCAGGTCAAGACCGCCGAGGCGCTGCATGCCGCGCCGATGCTGCGAGACGCGGTCGAGTCGGGGCGGGTGTCGGTGGCGAACGCCAAGCGGTTGGCGGAGGCTGCGGCGAAGACCAGCTCGGCCGATGTCGAGGGTGACAGAGAACTGTTGGCCAAGGCCGAGTCGATGCGGCCCGAGCAGTTCGCCAAGGAGGCCCGGCGTTGGGCTGTGGAGCGCGACGGTGACGGCGGCGAGAGCGAGCATGCCCGCCAGCGGGCCCGGCGTTGCGTGCGCATGTGGGACGGCGACGACGGGATGGTCCATCTCCGCGGAGAGTTCGACGCCGTTGCCGGGCGTCGCATCGAGAACCGGCTGCGGGCCGTCGCCGGCAGCTTCCACGACGCGGACAAGCATGCCTGCAACGGCACGTCCGATTCGGGGTCGCGGCGCAGCTTCGACCAGTGCATGGCCGACGCTCTGGAGCACTTCACCTCCAGCAGCGACGGCGGCGAGGTGACCAAGCCCTTCGCCGACATCTGCGTGGTCGCGCACGTCGATGAGGCCACCGGCAAGCTCGTCGCGGAACTGCCCGACGATGTGAGGCTGCCCCAGTCGGTGCTCGAGGAACTGGCCTGCAACGCCAGGTTCACCGGCGTGATCTATGACCGCAGAGGCAGACCGATATGGCGAGCCCACTCGGTGCGCCGCGCCACCAAAGCCCAGCGCCAGCTGCTGATCGCCCGAGACGGCGGCTGCTTCGCCTGCGGCGCCCGGCCCGACGTCTGCGACGCCCACCACGTGAGGCCGGTGTCTCAGGGCGGGGCCACCAGCCTGGACAACATGGTGCTGGCCTGCTGGAGATGCCACAACAAGATCCACCACCTCGGCTGGCAGATCCACGGCCCGCCCGGCCGGCGGACACTGCACCCGCCCGACACGGCCACCCACGGCCCCGCCCACGCCCCTGAACGGCCCAGCCTGTTCCGATCAGAGGCATACGCTACGTCGGATCAGCCTCAACTGCTCGAGCCTGTCGCGGCCCAGCCTCCGAACAGGCTTGCGCGGCGCGGGCCGGAGTCAGCCCGCGCCCCCGATCACCAGCAAGTGAACTGGTCCCGACGGGACGGAGCGCGGCAGGCACGGCCCGCCGATCCACCGTCGAAGCCTGGTCCGGCTGCCGCCCGGGCGGCGCCGGCGAGACCCCGCGCCCGGCGAGCTGGCGCACCGGACACGCTCGCAGACGGCCGCGGGCCGCCCTGACAACGGCCGGGACGGCCCGGCTCGGGCGGCTGCGGGCGCGGCGAACTGGCGCGGGACCGACGCCGCCGCCGGGGACACCGCCCACCGCACCCCCAACGGCCTGAACGGCGCGGCGAACTGGCGCGGG
>JAPPLH010000044.1:8929-26075 GCA_028819505.1 Acidimicrobiaceae bacterium | reverse complement strand
TGGGGGCCAACACCATGGTCGACACCTGGGCCACGGTGGGGTCGTGCGCCCAGATCGGCGCCAACGTACACCTCTCCGGCGGGGTCGGCATCGGCGGCGTGCTCGAGCCCCCGGTCGCCCAGCCGGTGATCGTGGAGGACGACTGCCTGATCGGCAGCCGCTGCATCGTGGCCGAGGGCGCCCGGGTCGGCCGGGGGACTGTTCTGGGGGCAGGGGCCGTCCTCACCGGCTCCATCCCGGTGATCGACACCTCCACCGGCGAGGAGCTCGGACGGGGCGAGGTGCCGCCCTGGTCGGTGGCGGTCGCCGGAACCCGGCCCCGCAGGTTCGGCGGCGGCGAGTACGGCCTGCCCGCGGTGCTGGTGATCAGGCGCCTGAACGAGGGCGAGCGCCACGACAAGTCGGCCCTCAACCAGATCCTGCGCGACCACGGCGCCGCCACCTGAGCCGGGTCCGCACGGACCTTCCAGCAGGGCGAGGAAGCGCCGCCGAATGATGATATATCTTGACCATGACTGAAATTCATGCATTCTCCGACGACCGGTACCTGTTCACCGGCGACACCTTCCTGCTGGCGGCCGATCTGGTGGCGGTGCCGTCGGTCAGCTTCAACGAGGCCCGCATCACCGACCTGATCGAGGAGTCGCTGTTCGACAACGGCGGGCATCTCGACGTGTTCCGCATCGGCGACAACCTGGTGGCCCGCACCGATCTGGGCCGGCAGTGGCGGCTGATCCTGGCCGGCCACACCGACACCGTGCCTCCCAGCAGCAACGCTCAGGCCCGCATCGAAGGCGACGTGCTGTGGGGCGTCGGCTCGGCCGACATGAAGGGCGGTCTGGCGGTCATGCTCGAGCTGGCGCTCAATTCGCGGCTGCCGATCGTCGACGTCACTTACGTGTTCTACGCCCGGGAGGAGGTGGACTCGGTCCACAGCGGTCTGCGAGAGGTGGCCGAGGCCCGTCCCGACCTTCTCGCCGGCGATGTGGCGCTGTTGCTGGAGCCGACCGGCGGGATCGTGGAGGCCGGCTGCCAGGGAACCATGCGGGTCGAGGTGACGCTGGCCGGGGAGCGGGCCCACACCGCCCGGGGCTGGATGGGACTCAACGCGATCCACCGGCTCGGTCCCGTCCTGGCCGCGGTCGAGGGCTATGAGCCCCGCCGGCCGGTGATCTCGGGATGCGAGTTCCGCGAGGGTCTGCAGTGCGTGCGAGCGGCCGGCGGCGTCGCGGGCAACGTCGTGCCCGATGAGGCGGTCCTGACGATCAACCACCGATTCGCGCCCGATCGCACGCCCGAGCAGGCCGAGGCCCACGTGCGTTCGGTGATCGAGCCGGTGATGGACTCGGGTGACCGGCTGGAGGTGGTCGATGCGGCGCCGCCGGCCGACCCGGGCCTCGACCACCCCCTGCTCAAGGCGGTGGTGCGCAACAGCGGCTCGCCGCCGCGGGCCAAGCTCGGGTGGACCGACGCTGCGTTCTTCGCGCAGCGGGGCGTGCCGGCGTCGAACTTCGGGCCGGGGGATCCGCTTCTGGCCCACACAAGCCACGAGCAGGTGCACCGCGACTCGCTGCACAAGGCCTACCGCGTCCTCGAGGACCTGCTGATCGACGGCACGCTGCCGCAGGGCAGCCGGGGCTGTCCTGAATGGGATGGCGACATTCCCGAGCGGCTGCCCGATCCGTAGGTTCCTGCCGGCCCCTCGAAGGGCTTCCGTCAAGTTTCTGCCTCTACGGTGGTCTATTGACAGAAGTTCGGCCGTGGAGTTGTCAACGAACTCGTGAATCGGTTGTCTAGTACCGCCGCATCATGGTGACGACCTTGCCGTAGACGGTCACCTCGTCCGGTGCGAACTCCATCGGCTGGAGCAGCTCGTTGGCCGGTTCCAGCACGATGCGGCCGTCACGCCGACGCAGCGTCTTCACGGTGGCCTCGTCGCCGGGGATTCCCGCCACCACGACCTCTCCGTTCTCTGCGGTGCTCTGTGCCCGGCAGACCACGTAGTCGCCGTCGAGGATGCCGGCGTCGATCATCGAGTCGCCCCGCACCCGCAGCATGAACAGTTCGCCCTCGCCGGTGAGGTCGGCGGGCATCGGCACCAGCTCCTCGACGTTCTCTGCGGCGAGCACGCCGGAGCCCGCGGCCACCTCGCCCACCAGGGGAACATGGCGCACCGGGCGGCGCTCGAGCGCGGCCCCCGAGTTCTCGTCGTAGCGCACCTCGATGGCCCGGGGCCGGGTGGGGTCGACCCGCAGGTAGCCGGCCGAGCCGAGCACGTCGATGTGGGCCTTGACCGAGGCCGGGGACTTCAGCCCCACCTCGGAGGCGATCTCCCGGATCGAGGGCGGGTAGCCGTGAACCCGCTGATGCTCCACGATCGCGCCGAGGATCTGGCGGCGACGGGCGGTGAGTGGCTTCCGGTCGGCAGGCGGCGTCATGACGAGTCTCCGATCTCGGGGGTGAGGGTGGGTTGCGAACAGGTGTTCGCTATAGTGTGACCGAACATCAGTTCGATCACACTATACGAGGCCCAAGGGCACATGGGGAGGAACCCGTACACATGTTTGCGGAACAAGCGTTCGATGTCAAGCATCTCGGACCTCTCGGGGGACTCCATCCCGATGTCATACCCCCGCGGGAGGATGGCGGCATGGAAGCTTCCTGGTCGCCCGACCTCGCGTCGGTCCCATCCGGTGTCTCGGCGGCACCGGCAACAGGACAGTCCGTGCGGCTGCCGGAGGCGGTGTACCGCCGCCGCCGGCTGGCCGTGGCCATGATCGTGGTTGCAGCCATGACGCTGGTGCTGGCCCTGGGCCGGCCCGACCGGGTACCGCCGGGCGAGGCCAACCCCTGGCCCCCGACGGGCGACGCCTCGCTTCCAGCGGAGCTGCCCGGCGTCTACGTGGTGCAGCCGGGCGACACGCTGTGGGACATAGCCCTGGCCATCGCGCCGGGCGATCCCAGGGCTCTGGTCCACGATCTGGCCGGGGCGGCCGGCGGTGCCGCGCTGGAGCCGGGCCAGGAGATCGTGCTCGACGCCTCGGTGCTCTCGGATGACCCGGATGGGGCGAGCCGGCGACTCGGTCAGCAGGCCGTCTCCGAACGGGGGGACCCAGGGGCCGAGCGGGTGGGCGGCGACTCGTGACGAACCCGGCGAGGTTCGAGCGAGGCCGTGGCCCGAGCGGCCGGTGAGCGCAGCGAACAAGCGCGGGAAAGGCGGCCCCTCAGCGCGAGGCGGTCCACGACTGCTAGCGCTGCCCGCTTGACAGATAGCGCACGAACAGAGTGTCGGAGGCTTCGAGAAGATGGTCGATGGCCAGGTCGAGAGGCACGGTCCGCAGGGATCCGTGAACGATCCGGGGACTGGCTCCCCCTGCCACAAGCGGCGCGACGGACAGGCACAGCTCGTCGATCATCCCGGCGTCGGCGAGCTGTCCGTTGAAGGACGGTCCGCCTTCCGACAGGACCACTCCGGCGCCGCGGCGGTCAAGCTCGGCGAGGATCTCGGCCGGCTGGGGCCGGGCCGAGCCGAGTCTCACCACCTCGGCCACAGGTGCGAGCGACTCGACCGCTCCGGCTGGGGCATCCCGGCCGGTGAGGATCACCGGCAAGTCGTCGCCGGGGCGCTGATCGGCGAACAGCGGCAGGTCCAGGCCGAGGTGCAGGCTTGCGCTGACAACAGCCAGCCTGGGACGGTCGGCGCGTCCGGCGGCGCGCCGCGCTCGGAGGGACTCCGCTCCGGGCCGGGGCAGGCTGTAGCGCTCGGCCCGCACCGTGCCGGCCGCGGCCACGATCCAGTCGGCACAGGTCCGCACGGCCGAGAACACGGCCTGGTCGGCCGGGTTGCCGAGCGCCCCGCTGGTGCCGTCGACCGCGATGGCGCCGTCGGCGGAGGAGATCATGTTGACCATCAGCCACGGACGGCCGGCGGGCCTGGGGCGCGGCAGCGCCGGGTAGAGCTCCATCGGGTCGACCTCGGCTACCGGTCCCGGCACCAGTCTTCGCACGACCAGAACGTACCGCCCCGGCGGGTCCAGCACCGGCGAGCGGTTCTCTACAGGCCGGCGGGAATCTCTGGACGGGCGGCGCGGCTGTGCACAGCGCTTTGCACAGCAATCCCGAGGTTGTTCCACAGCCTCGCCGCCGGGGGCGGCGGCGGGCGTCGTAGGGTCTCGCGGCGGAGACCAGTGGTGCGACCGGAGGCCGAGCGGATGGGGAGTGACTCGTGGGAGTAGTGGCGAGGAGTGGAGCGAGGCCGTGGCCCGAGCAGCCCGCGAGCGAAGCGAGCATGAGCGGGAGTGGCACCGCCGCGAATGCGGCAAGCTCCGGCTTGCCCGATCGGTTCCCCCAGATAGAATTGCAGGGAGGTAATCCGATGACTCTGGCCTCCGACCAGAACCAGCTCCTCGTCGGCACCGACCTCCCACCGGACGGGGCGGATGGCTCTGACGACCAGGCCGGCAGCGTCGCTTGGGAACTGCGCGACGCGCGCCTGCTCGACCACCGCGACGGGTCGGTCGCGTTCGAGCAGCGGGGTGTGGAGGTGCCGGCCGGCTGGTCGCAGAACGCCACCAACATCCTGGCCCAGAAGTACTTCCGCGGCGCGCTGGGCACCCCGGAGCGGGAATGGTCGCTGAGGCAGGTGGTGGACCGCATCGTCGGCACGATCACACGCTGGGGGGACGGTGACGGCTACTTCGCCGACGAGCCCGAGGCGTCGCTGTTCCGCGCCGAGCTCTCACACCTGCTGTACACGCAGAGGGCTGCCTTCAACTCCCCGGTCTGGTTCAACATCGGCGTGGCCGGGGTGCCCCAGCAGGCGTCGGCGTGCTTCATCCTGTCGGTCGACGACACCATGGAGTCGATCCTGGAGTGGTACGCCGAGGAGGGCCGGATATTCAAGGGAGGCTCCGGCGCCGGGGTGAACCTGTCGCGCATCCGGGCCAGTTCCGAGGCCCTCAGCGGCGGGGGCACCGCGTCCGGCCCGGTGAGCTTCATGCGGGGCGCCGACGCGTCGGCCGGAACCATCAAGTCGGGAGGCAAGACGCGGCGGGCCGCCAAGATGGTGGTGCTCGACGCCGACCATCCCGACATCGAGGCCTTCATCTGGTGCAAGGCCCGAGAGGAGCGCAAGTCGCGTGCGCTGGCCGCGTCCGGCTTCGACATGAGCGTCGACGGCGCCGACTCCGACTCCGTGCAGTACCAGAACGCCAACAACTCGGTCCGGGTCACCGACGAGTTCATGCAGGCCGCGCTCGACGGCGGCGACTGGGATCTCACCGCCCGCACCGACGGCTCGGTGCTCAAGCGGGTGCCGGCCCGCTCGATCCTGAGCCAGATGGCCGAGGCTGCCTGGCAGTGCGCCGACCCCGGCGTGCAGTTCGCGACCGCCATCAACCGCTGGCACACCGCCGCGTCCGCCGGCCCCATCACGGCCAGCAACCCGTGCTCGGAGTACGTCCACCTCGACGACAGCGCCTGCAACCTGGCCTCGATCAACCTGCTGAGCTTCCTCGACGACGAAGGGGCCTTCGACGTCGCCGGGTTCCGGCGGGCGGTGCAGGTGGTGTTCGCGGCCCAGGAGATCCTCGTCGGTCACGCCGACTATCCGACGCCGGCCATCGCCGACACCACCAGGGCCTTCCGCCAGATCGGCCTGGGCTACGCCAACCTGGGGGCGCTGCTCATGGCGCTGGGCCTTCCCTACGACTCCGACGAGGGCCGGGCCGTGGCCGCGGCCATCACCGCGCTGATGACCGGCGAGGCTTATCTCACCTCCACCCGCCTGGCCGAACGCATGGGACCCTTCGCCGGCTTCCACGACAACCGCGAGCACATGCTGCGCGTGCTCGGCCAGCACCGGAGCGCCACCGCCTCCATAGACGAGGAGCTCGTGCCCGCCGACCTGCTCGAGGCCGCGCAACTGGCTTGGGACGAGGCCTGCGAGCGGGCCGACCGCCACGGCGTGCGCAACAGCCAGGCCACAGTGCTGGCGCCCACCGGCACGATCGGGCTGCTCATGGACTGCGACACCACCGGCATTGAGCCCGACCTGGGGCTGGTCAAGTCGAAGCGACTGGTCGGGGGCGGGACCATGGAGATCGTCAACACGACGATCCCCAGGGCATTGCGGCGGCTCGGCTACGACACCGATCAGGCCGATCAGATCGGGGACCACATCGCCGCGCACCACACCGTGGCGGGCTCGTCGCTCAGGCCCGAGCACCGGGACGTGTTCGCCTGCTCGCTGGGCGACAACGCCATCAGCGCCTCCGGGCACGTCAAGATGATGGCCGCGGTGCAGCCGTTCCTGTCCGGCGCCATCTCGAAGACCGTGAACATGCCCGCGTCGTCGACCGCGGGCGATGTCGAGCAGTTGTTCATCGACGCCTGGCGGCTCGGCCTGAAGTCGGTGGCCGTCTACCGCGACAGCTCCAAGGTGGCCCAGCCGCTCACCCTCGGCGAGGCCGAGCGCTCCACGGACGCCGCCGCGGCGGCCCCGGGCCCGGAGGCGGGCGCGGACCCGCAGGCCGGGTCGGCGCCGGAGCCGGTGCGCCGCCGGCTGCCGAGATCGCGCCGGTCGCGCACCTTCGAGTTCCGTGTGGCCGACTGCAAGGGCTTCGTCACGGTGGGGGAGTACCCCGACGGCCGTCCCGGCGAGATCTTCGTGAAGGTCTCCAAGCAGGGCTCCACCCTGGCCGGGATCATGGACGCGTTCGCCATCTCGCTGAGCCACGGCCTGCAGTACGGCGTTCCGCTGGCGGCTTTCGTGGAGACGTTCGTGGGCGTCCGGTTCGAGCCGGCCGGCATCACCGACGATCCCGACATCCGGATCGCCACCAGCCTCATGGACTACCTGTTCCGCAAGCTGGCCGTGATGTACCTGACTCCCGAGGAGCGGGCCGCGCTCGGCGTCTTCACCACCGGCGAGCGCACCCAGCCGACACTGCCGGGCGTAGAGGAGCAGGTCACCGAGACCGAGCAGGGACACGACCTGCCGCCCGATCCGCCCTCGATACCGATGCCCTCGCAGCTGATGGCCCAGCTCGACTTCTCCGCGGCGGCGGCCCCGACCGAGCCGCCAGGGCCCGAGCGGCCCGTGAGCGCAGTGAGCATGAGCGGGAGACCCGCGTCGGATCGCTCGGGCCCGCTGGACGCGCCGTTCTGCATGACCTGCGGCGTTCCCATGCGCCGGGCCGGCTCGTGCTACGTGTGCGCCGACTGCGGCGCCACCAGCGGCTGCAGCTGAGCTCAGCTCAGCTCGCCTCGGCCTCGGCGGCGAGGGCCTCGTTGTGGTGAAGGCAGTCCCTGACCACCTCGCCGAACCGGGCCGTGGTGCGTGGTGTGGTCGGGGTGCATCGTCCGCGGACCGTAGTATCGGTCGGGCATGGCGCGCCTCCCGCTGCCCTCCCTGCCCACGCTGTGGCGTGAGGCTCTGCGGTTCGTCGAGGACTTTCGCCGCGAGTGGTCGCGGGCACGCATAGGCGGGCTGGCGGCCGAGATCGCCTTCTTCGGACTGCTCGGGCTGTTCCCGGCGGTGATCGTGTTCGCGGCCGCTCTCGGATGGCTGGACGTCGTGATAGGCGCGGGCGCGGCGGCCGACACCGAGCAGTGGCTCCTGGACCGGGTGGTCGAGACCTTCGGCAGCGACAACACGCTGCGGGCCACCGTCAAGGATCTGTTCGACCGCTCCAACGCCGGGCTGGTCACCGCCGGCGTCCTGCTCACCGTGTACGCGTCGTCGCGAGGGTTCACCGCCGTGGTCGGGGCACTCGACGTCACCTACGGCCATGAGCACCGCCGGAGCTGGCTCTCCACCCGGGTAGCCGGCTTCGTGCTGACCCTGCTCAGCTTGATCGTGGCGGCCCTGGCGGCCGTCATGGTCGTCGTCGGCCCGCTGTTCGGCGGCGGCGAGGAGATCGCCGACCGTCTGGGGGCCGGCAGTTTGTTCACCGCCGCGTGGGACTGGTTCCGCTGGCCGGTGGTGTTCGTGGTGGTGGTCTGCTGGGCTGCGTCGCTCTACCACTTCGCGCCCCGGCGCCGCACCCCGTGGCGCAGCGACCTGCCCGGGGCGGCGGTCAGCACGGTGTGGTGGCTGGCGGTGTCGCTCGGCTTCCGCGTCTACCTCGATGCGGCTTCGAGCGGCATGAACGCCGTGTTCGGACTGCTCGGGGGGGCGCTGATCCTGCTGGTCTGGCTCTACCTGCTGGCCGTGGGCCTGCTCGTCGGTGCCGAGATCAACAGCGTGCTCAACGACCGCCGGGGACTGAGAGAGCCGACAGAGTCCGCTGCGTAGAGGCCGGGGGGGCGAGGTGACGGAATGGGCCAGTGTGGGCGAGGCCGTGGCCTGAGCGGCCCGTGAGCGCGGCGAGCAGGAGCGGGAGACGCACCGCCCCAGCGTGACGGACAGGTGCCCACTAGCGCCTGTTCTTGGCGATACTCTCGCTGGCGTGAGCGACTTCCGGGTGGACCTCGACGAGATCTCCTTCAACCTGCGCCACGTCGCCGACCTTGACGGCCTGGCCAAGCTGGAGGCCTTCGAGCACGTGGATGCCGACGTGGTCGACCAGGTCCTCGCGGAGGCGGCCCGGTTCGCCGAGGAGGTGGTCGCCCCGCTCAACCGGGTCGGCGACACCGAGGGCGCCCGCCGCCTCGACGACGGCTCGGTGGTGACGCCCACCGGCTTCCGGGAGGCCTACCGCGCCTATGTGGAGGCCGGCTGGGGCGCGCTGTCGATCGATCCGGAATACGGCGGTGGCGGCTTCCCCCACCTCGTCGGGCTGGCGGTGGAGGAGATGTTCACCTCGGCCTGCATGTCCTGGTCGCTGTGCCCGCTGCTGACCCAGGGCGCCATCAACATGCTGAGCGCGCACGGCACCGGCGAGCAGAAGGCGCTGTACCTGCCGCAGATGGCCTCGGGGGACTGGACCGGCACCATGAACCTGACCGAGCCGCAGGCCGGCTCGGACTTGGGCGCGGTCGCCGCCCGGGCCCTGCCGCAGCCCGACGGCTCGTACCGCCTGCACGGCACGAAGATCTTCATCACCTACGGCGAGCACGACCTGGCCGACAACATCGTGCATCTGGTGCTGGCCCGCACCCCCGGCGCGCCGCCGGGCACGAGGGGCATCAGCTGCTTCCTGGTGCCCAAGCACCTTCCCGCTGCCGACGGCTCGCCCGGCGCCCGCAACGACCTGCTCTGCGTCTCGATCGAGCACAAGCTGGGCATCCGCGCGAGCCCGACCTGCGTGATGTCCTACGGCGACGGCGAGGGCGCGGTGGGCTTCCTGGTGGGCGAGGAGAACGGCGGCATGCGGACCATGTTCACGATGATGAACCACGCCCGCCTGAGCGTGGGCCTGGAGGGGGTGGCCATCGCGGAGCGGTCCTACCAGCAGGCCCTCGCCCATGCCCATGAGCGTCGCCAGGGCCGGGCGCCGGGCGCGCCGGCGGGCGAGTCGTCGGCGATCATCGACCATCCCGACGTGCGCCGAATGCTGCTGGACATGCGCTCCAGCATCGGCGCGATGCGGGGCCTCGCCTACCGCAACGCCGAGGCGATCGACCGCGCCTCCCACGAACCCGACGCTTCGCAGCGCCGGTCCGCCGACGAGCAGGCCGCGCTGCTGACACCGCTGAGCAAGGCGTGGGCCACCGACGTGGGGTGCGAACTGGTCAGCGTGGGCCTCCAGGTTCACGGCGGCATGGGCTTCATCGAGGAGACCGGCTCGGCCCAGCATTACCGCGACGCCCGGATCGCCCCGATCTACGAGGGAACCAACGGCATCCAGGCCGCCGACCTGGTCGGCCGCAAGCTGGCGATGCGAGGCGGCGGCGTGGTGCGCGACCACCTGGCGCGGATCCAGGCCGCTGCGGAGGCGCTCGACGGGCGCGGCGGCCTGGCGCCGGTGAAGCGGCACCTCGAGGCGGCCGTCGAGGCGACCGGCGCGGCCACCGGGTTCCTGCTGGAGGCCGGGCCCGCGGAGCGGCTGGCGGGCGCCGACGCCTATCTGAGGATGCTGGCCGTCACCACCGGGGCGGCGGCTCTGGCCGACGGCGCGCTGGCGGCGACGCGGCTGGGCGATCCCGACGCTGCTGCCGACCGAGCGGTCCTGGCCCGGTTCTTCGCCGCGAACCGGCTCTCTGCCGTGCCCGGGCTGGTCGCCGCGGCCGTCGAGTCCGCCGCCGATCTCGCCGCCGCCCGGCAGCGCATCCTGGCCCGGTGAGGAGGAGGTCGCGAGCTTCATGGGGGCCGTAGCGGCCGGCGCAGTCGCGTCGATACCGAGCCCGCCCAGCAGTGGTGTGAGCCTGGGGCCTCTGGACTTTCGCGCCTACGGGTTGATGATCGCGCTGGGCGTGGTGGCCGCGGTGTGGCTGTCGCGGCGCCGCTGGGAGGCCCGGGGAGGCGATCCCGACCAGATCAGCCGGATCGCGCTCTGGGCGGTTCCCGCCGGCCTGATCGGCGCCCGCCTCTACCACGTGGTCACCGACTGGAGGAGGTTCCAGTCCGACGGCTGGCTGGAGGCCTTGGCCATCTGGAACGGCGGCTTGGGAATACCGGGCGGGATGGCGGCCGGGATCCTGGTCGGTGTGTGGGCGGCCCGGCGCCAGCACATGGACCAGGGCGAGACGATCGCGGCGGTGGTCCCCGGCCTGCCGCTCGCTCAGGCCGTCGGCCGCCTCGGAAACTGGTTCAACCAGGAGTTGTTCGGCTCGCCCACCGACCTGCCGTGGGGACTGGAGATCGATTTGATGCACCGTCCGGACCAGTACCGGGACGTGGCGACCTTCCATCCGACGTTCCTGTACGAGGCGGTGTGGAACCTCCTGCTGTGCGGGCTGCTGGTGAGCATCGACCGCCGCCGGGTGCGCCGCTCCGTCCCGGCGCTGGTGACCGACCCGCGGCGGGTGAGCCGTCCCGGCTCGCTGCTGGCCGTCTACACCCTGGGCTACGGGCTGGGCCGCCTGTGGATCGAGGCGGTGCGCATCGACCACGCCAGCCTGCTGCTGGGCGTGCGGGTCAACATCTGGATGAGCCTGGTGCTGATCGTGGCCTCGGCGCTGTACCTGCTGGTGACCCGGGGGCGGTCCGCCCCGGGATCCCGGGATCCCGTCATGCCGATGTAGCCGCGAACCCCCCACATCCGAGATCGCTGTAGTCGGGACTTGTCTGGTCCCTCGCCACAGGAGCTTCGGGTTCAGTCGAAGCCGCGCAGGGGGAGGCCGGGCCCGCGCTGCAGCCAGTTGTCGGCCAGGTAGTCGGCGGCGCCGTCGATCAGATGCACGGTGTAGGCGTGGCGGCTCCGGTCCGAGGTGTTGGCCGCGCTCCAGTGCGGCAGGGTGCCGTGCAGGGCGATCAGCGTGCCGGCGGCGGCCTCCAGCGGCACGAGGTCGTCGACGGGATACGGGGTGTCGTCGAGGACGTCGGTGACGGTGCCGCGGCTGCGCTCGGCGGGGTCGACGAGGCGGAAGCGGGTCTTCGCCGGGATGCGGTGTCCTCCCGGCACCGCCCACATGCAGCCGTTGGCCAGGGTGGAGTCCTCGATGGCGAACCACAGCCCGACCACGCTCTGGGGCTCGGTCCAGAGGAACGAGTGATCGCAATGGCAGGTCACCTCGCCGCCGATGCCGGGCTGCTTGAAGATGTACATCGACTGCAGCAGGCGGGGGTCCGCGAACCCCAGATCGGCCGCCAGCGCCGCCAACTCCGGGGTGCGGGAGAAGGAGTCGAAGGCGGGGTCGAGGTCGTGCATGGCGTGGCCGATCTTGTTGACCGCCAGCGGCATCGGCCGCGAGAGGCGCCCACCCGAGACGGCGCCGTCCTCGAAGAACCAGCGGACCGTGTCGCCCGACCCGAGGAACCATTCGTCTTGCGCGTGGCTCTGCTCGGTGGTGGAGAACACGGTGAGGCCGCCGTCGCGCTCGGGGTCGATACCGGCCAGCTTCGCCTCCACATGGGCCTTGAGCGCTTCGCAGCGCTGGCGGGGGACGAAGCCCGGCAGCACCAGGAAGCCGTCGCGCTCCCAGTCCCGGAGCTGTCGCTCGTCGAGCATTCCGCTCGGTCTCCTACGCTTCGCCGCGCCGGTAGGGCAGGCCGTCGGCTCTGGGCATCCGCAGCCTCTGCGAGAAGAACACCAGCACCACCAGCACGATCACGAACGGCAGGATCGAGATCCACCAGTCGGGCACCGTCGTCGACAGGAAGTACCACACCGCCGCGCCCAGCCCGAGCCCGGCTGCGATGGCGGCGTCGATGCGCCGGTGCCGGCTCAGCGCCCATGCCAGCACCGCGGCCAACGCGATGGTGTTCACCAGCAGGAGCGCATGGGACGCCGAGCCGTCCAGGTCCCGCAGGCCCACGCCGAACGGGTATCCGAACAGCAGGGCGCCGGCCATGATCCCGCCGGGGCGCCAGTTGCCGAATATGAGGGCGGCCAGTCCGATGAACCCCCGCCCGTTGGTTTGGCCCTCGAGGTAGATGCCCGACAGCTCCGGGCTGGCGATGAAGGCTCCGCCCAGTCCGGCCAGCGCTCCGCTGATCACCACTCCGGAGTACTTGTAGAGGTAGATGTTGATGCCCTGGGTCTCGCCGCCCACCGGGTGCTCGCCGCAGATGCGCAGCCTCAGCCCGAACCGGGTCCGCCAGATCAGCCAGGCGCTCAACGGGACCAGGGCGAAGGCGATCATCGTGGCCAGCGAGACATGGGCCACCAGCCCCCGGGCCAGCCCGGTGAAGTCCGACACGAAGAACCAGTCCTTGTCGGTGAACCATCCGAGGACATCGGGCGTGTCCCAGCCGAACAGGTCGCCTCCGGCCAGGAACGGGAACGTGAACCTGCCCACCCCCGCGGTGCGCGGCGACTGGGTGATCGAGCCGCCCTCGTGGTTGGTGAGGATCTCCGACGACAGGAACCGGGCCAGTCCAGGGGCGGTCACGTTGATGGCCACACCCGAGATGATGTGGTCGACGCCGAACGACACGGTGGCGATGGCGTGGACCAGCCCCCCGAGGGCGCCGCCGACCATGCCGATGAGCAGGCCGGCCCAGCCCCCGTAGTTGATGGCGCCCCAGGCGCCGAACCAGGTTCCCAGGATCAGCATCCCCTCCAGACCGATGTTGACGACGCCGGCCCGCTCCGAGAACAGCCCGCCCAGCCCGGCCAGCATGATGGGCACCGCCCAGCGCAGCATGGCCTGCGAGGAGGTCACCGCGGTGAGTCGCTCGGTGTCGTCGAAGCCCTGCACCACGGTCAGCACCAGGACCCCGACGGCCGCGTAGAGCATCCACCGGGCCCACACCGGCAGCCGGCCCAGCCACGCGGTCATGACGCGGCCCCGAGGCTGTCGTGAGCCTCGACCAGCGCACCGACGGCCGGCAGCCGGCCCAGCCATGCGGTCATGACGCGGCTGCCGGGCCCGCGGCCATGGCGGCGGCCGCGGCGGCGGCCTCCTCGCGCTCGCGGATGCGTCGCACGACCTCGTAGGCGATGACCGCGGTCAGGATGATGACGCCCTTCATGATCTCGACGATCTCACGGGACGCGGCCCCCGAGATCTGCAGGATCCCCGAGGAGACGTCGAGGAACGCGAAGACCAGCGCGGCCACGGCCACCCCGGCCGGATGGTTGCGGCCGAGCAGGGCCACCGCGATGCCGGTGAAGCCGAGCAGGCTGATCGGGTTGGACGGGTAGTAGCCGGTGTTCATCAGCTCGGTCATGCCGACCAGCCCGGCCACCGCGCCCGACAGGGTCATGGCGATGACCACCATGCGCTTGGGCGACACTCCCCCCACGTGGGAGGCGGTCGGGTTGGCGCCGCTGGAGCGGAGGTCGAAGCCGAAGACCGTCCGGTTCAGCATCACGTGGTAGACGATCCCGACAACGAGGGCGACGACCAGCATGCCGGTGAGCTTCTTGCCCAGACCGACCTCCCGGGTGAACAGTTCCAGCCAGGCGTTGATGTTGGGAAGGACGCCGCTGTCGGCGATGGGCTCGGTCCCGACCCGGCCGCCGGTGGCGGAGATCTCGCCGCCGGCCTGCCACTCCACGATCCACCAGGCGGAGAGGCCCGATATCACCACAGCGTTCAGCATGATGGTGGAGATCACCTCGTTGACGCCGCGGGTCACTTTGAGCACGCCGGCCGCGCCGGAGAACGCCCCGCCGACGGCCATGGCCACTGCCAGGATGAAGGCGATGTGCAGCACGGCGGGCAGATCGACCTGGGCGCCGAGGTGGGCCGAGACGATGAAGGCCAGCAGGTACTGGCCCTCCACACCGATGTTGAACAGGTTCATCCGGAAGCCGATGGCCGCCGCCACCCCGGACAGGTACAGGGGGGTGGCCCGGTTGAAGATGTCCACCTGCGTCTCGAGCTTGCTGGCGTGCTGCACCATGTCGGCGTAGGCCGCTAGGGGATTGCTGCCCGATATCAGCAGCACGATGGAGGAGAGCACCACGGCGATCACGACCGCCGCCACGGGAGCGGCCGACGCCAGCATCAGCCTGTGGGCCAGCCGCCCGGTCATGCGACGTCGGTCTCCAGCGCCGCGCCGGTCATGTAGGCGCCCAGGTCCCGCGGGGTGATCTCATTGGGGTCGAGGCGGGCCACCAGACGGCCCCGCAGCATCACCACGATGGTGTCGGAGAGCCCGATGAGCTCTTCCAGGTCGGCGGACACGAGCAGGGTGGCCAGTCCCTGCGCCCGAGCCTCGCGGATGTCGTCCCACACTGCGGCCTGGGCCCCGACGTCGATGCCGCGGGTGGGGTGGTTGGCGATGAGCACGGCCGGCCCGGCCACCATCTCGCGGCCCAGGATCAGCTTCTGCTGGTTGCCGCCCGACAGCGCGTGGGCCGACACCTCGATGTTGGGGGCGCGGACGTCGAAGTCGGCCTTGATCCGGCCTGCCCGGTCTTTCATGCCGGCCCGGCTCAGCCACGGGCCGCGCGAGTACGGCGCCTCGGTCTGGTGGCCGAGAGCGGAGTTCTCCCAGAGGGTGAAGCTGAGCAGCAGGCCGTCCCGGTGGCGGTCCTGGGGCACATAGCCCAGGCCCATCTCGCGCCGGCTGCGGACCGACAGGTGGGTGATCTCGCGCCCGAGCAGGGTGATCGCGCCCTCGTCGGGGTCGTCGAGGCCGATGACGGCGTTCACCAGCTCGGCCTGCCCGTTGCCCTCCACCCCGGCGATGCCGACGATCTCGCCCCGGTGGACGCTCAGGCTCACGCCGTCGACCACCGCCCGTCCGCCCTCTCCGAAAACCCGCAGGCCGTCGACGGCGAGGGCCACCTCCTCGGTGACGGTGGAGGCGCCCGCGTCGGGGACCGGCAGCTCCGAGCCGATCATCATCTCGGCCAGGTCGTGGGCGGTCACGTCGGTGGGCTTCACCGTGCCCACGGTCCGGCCCTGGCGCAGCACGGTGATGGTGTCGGCGATCTCGAGGACCTCGTCGAGCTTGTGGTCGATGAAAAGGATGGTGGCGCCGTCGGCCTTGAGCTCGCGGATGTTGCGGAACAGCTCGTCCACCTCCTGGGGGACCAGGACCGCGGTCGGCTCGTCGAGGATGAGGATCTTGGCCCCCCGGTAGAGGACCTTGATGATCTCGACCCGCTGCCGCTCGCCGATCTCCAGCGTCTCCACCAGGTCGTCGGCGTTGATGTCGAGGCCGTACGCCCGGCCGACCTCGTCCAGGTGCTCGCGGCCGGCCTCGAAGTCGATCCGGCCGAGCGAGCGCATCGGCTCGGCGCCGAGGATCACGTTCTCGAGCACGGTGAGCTGGTCGGCCAGCATGAAGTGCTGGTGGACCATCCCGATGCCCAGGTCGATGGCCTGGGCCGGCGAGTGCAACTCCACGACCTCGCCACCGATCTTGATCGTTCCGGAGTCGGGCGGCTGCATCCCGTAGAGGATCTTCATCAGGGTCGACTTGCCGGCGCCGTTCTCGCCGCAGATGGCGTGGATCTCGCCCTCGGCGACGGCGAGGTGGATGTCGTCGTTGGCCACGACGCCGGGGAACCGCTTGGTGATCCCTGTCAACTCGATGGCCAGCGCCACACGGCCTCCCTAGAACGACGGCAGAACGACGACCGGGCCGGACGTTAGCCCGACCCGGTCGCCAATACTCGATTGTTGATCGTCGAAGCGCGTGGCGCGCCCAGACAAGCCGTATCTAGGGCTCGGTCGGAACCGTGATCTCGCCCGACACGATCTGTGCCTTGAGGGCGTCGAGCTCCTCCGCGATGTCGTCCACGAAGCCGCCCGAGGTGCTGTAGCCCACGCCGTCGACGGACAGGTCGTAGGCGGTCGGGCCGGGCTGCATGGTGCCGTCGAGGACGGAGCGGATCATCTCGAAGATCGACACATCCACCCGCTTGAGCATCGACGTCAGGATGTAGTCGCGCACGCTGGCGTCGGCCGTGTGGTACTGGTCGGAGTCGACGCCGATGGCCCAGACCTTGGAGCCGGTGGCCTCGCTCTGCTCCAGGGCGGCCTGGAACAGGCCCGCGCCGGAGCCGCCGGCCGCGTGGTACACGATGTCGGCGCCCTCCTCGTACATGGCCAGCGCGATCTCCTTGGCCCGGTCCGGGGCGTTGAAGCCCTCGAAGTCGGGGGCCTCGGTGATGTAGTCGCCGATGATCTCGATGTCGGGGTCGACGGCCCGGGCGCCGGCGTTGAAGCCGGCCTCGAAGCGCTCGATCAGGCCGCCGACGTTGGCTACCCCGCCGATGAATCCGATGGTGCCCGTCTGGCTCTTGAGAGCGGCGGCTGCGCCGACCAGGAAGGATCCCTCGTGCTCGGTGAAGACCAGGCCGGCGATGTTGTCGCCGTATGGCGCCACGGGGTCGGCGCCGAAGTTGAGCATCGCCGAGTCGACCACGCCGAACATGGTGTCGGGGTTCTCGGCGCCCACCGCGGCGGCGTCGCCCTCGAACAGGAAGCCGACGCCGATGACGATGTCGTGCTCGCTGGCGGCCAGCTGCAGCAGTTCGCCCCGGTTCGAGCCGTCGGGCTCGGGCGAAGCCTCGGTGAAGGTGATGCCCAGCTCTGCGGCGGCCCGCTCGATGCCGGCGGCGGCCGAGTCGTTGAACGACTGGTCGCCCCGGCCGCCGATGTCGAACACCAGGCCGACGGACATGTCGGTCATCTCGGG
>JAPPLH010000044.1:0-8829 GCA_028819505.1 Acidimicrobiaceae bacterium | reverse complement strand
CTCGGCCATCTCCTCTTCGTGGTCGGCGTCGTCGTCGTGGTCGGCGTCGTCGTCGGGCTCGGCCATCTCCTCTTCGTGGTCGGCGTCGTCGTCGTGGTCGGCGTCGTCGTCGTGGTCGTCCTCCGGCTCCGGTTCGGCTGCGGCCGGTTCGGGCTCAGCGACGATCTCGGCATCGTCGTCGTCCCCGCATGCCGCAGCGAGCAGGGTGAACGACAGCAGGACCGCGGTCAGGGCGAGCAAACGCTTTCTCATTGGGCCTTCCTCCAGGGTCGATCAGGCGGTTGGACCGTGAATGCTAGTGGACGGATGCTCGGTTCCGCGAGCGAAGAGAGTGATTCGCGGTCCACTCCAGGAAGGCCTCGACCGTCCGAGTGTTGACGATGTCGTCGACGGGCACGTCGCAGCGCACCGCCTTGTCTGCGCCGTAGGGCTGCCACTCGAGCTGCCCGGTCGCGTGGGCGTCGGTGTCGACCGCCACTTTGCAGCCCCATTGCACCGCCAGCCGCAGCAGTTCCTCGGGCGGGTCCTGGCGCTCGGGCCGGCAGTTGATCTCGACGGCCTTGTCGAAC
Organism: Acidimicrobiaceae bacterium; assembly: GCA_028819505.1. Taxonomy (GTDB): domain Bacteria; phylum Actinomycetota; class Acidimicrobiia; order Acidimicrobiales; family Aldehydirespiratoraceae; genus Aldehydirespirator. Next base: position 8,260 of record JAPPLH010000044.1, on the reverse strand, counting down.
TGGGCGCAGGCCGCGAACACGACCTCCGCGTCGAATGACGACGGCGGGCGCCCGCCCCCTACGAGCTTGCGGTTGGTGCAGTGGCCGAGGATGTCGGTGTGGGGGTTGGCCACCGCGGCCACCATCCGCGGCGTCATCTCCTCGGAGGGCATTCTCAGCTTCGAGTGGACCGAGGCGACGACCACGTCCAACTCTGCGAGCAGCTCGCCGGACAGGTCCAGCGACCCGTCGGCGAGGATGTCCACTTCCATCCCGGTCAGGATCCTGAACGGCGCCATCTCGACGTTGAGCTGGGCGATCTCGTCCATCTGGCGCCGCAAGCGGTCCTCGTCGAGGCCGTGGGCGACGGTGAGGCGGGCCGAGTGGTCGGTGATGGCCACCCACTCGTGGCCGAGGGCGGCCGCGGTGGCGGCCATGGCCCGCAGCGAGGCCCCGCCGTCGGACCAGGTGGTGTGGCAGTGGCAGTCGCCCCGCAGGCGCTCGATCACCGGGCCGCCCGCGCCGGCGGGCACCCGGCTGCGCTGCTCCAGTCCGGCGAGGTATCCGTCGTCGACGCCAGCGAGGGCCTCGGCGATCACCCGCGCCGTGCTGGGCCCGAGACCGTCGACCTCGGTGAGCGTGCCGGCCGCGGCCCGCCGGGCCAGTTCGGCATCGCCGAGGGTGTCGGCGACCTGCAAGGCCCGCTGGAACGCCCGCACCTTGGGCGCGGGCGCAAGCTCGCGGTCCAGGCAGTGAACGGCGAGCGCAAGCGCTGCTGAAGGCTCCACGGCCGCGACGCTATCGGCTGGAGGCATCCGGGCTCAGGCGGCGACGGCGACGCGCTGGGGGAGGGTGCGTGTCGGATGGCTGTCGGCCGGAGTGTTCCGTCTCAGGGCTCCCTGCTGCGAGGTCCGGGCAGGCGATGGCGGTTGGCAGCGACCAGGGCGTAGGCCGGTCTGGCCAACCAGCGCAGCGGAGGGTGGATGATCAGCCGCCCGGCGATGCTCCAGGCCCCACCCGCGGCTATGAGGGACCAGCCGACGGCCTCGGCCCCGCGACTGCGTCGCGGGAGCGAGCCGCGGTCGTCCACCCACCACACCGCAGCCTCCACATCGGGCTGAGTCAGCCCGTACTCGTCCAGATCGAGCGACTGCCACGGCGCCACCCGTGCCTCGGCGGGCAAACGAGCCGCGATCCAGCGGGCCGAGCGGACGCAGAACCCGCACACGCCGTCGTAGACCAGCAGCACACCTCCCAGTGTGCCCGCACGAGCCGCCCAAGTCGGAGAATTGGCAGCGTTTTGCTCGGTATGCGTGCATTCTGCTGCCAGTTCCGGAGACCTACCGGGAGCGGCTGGAGAATTGGCAGCGTTTTGCTCGGTATGCGTGCATTCTGCTGCCAGTTCCGGAGACCTACCGGGAGCGGCTGGAGAATTGGCAGCGTTTTGCTCGGTATGCGTGCATTCTGCTGCCAGTTCCGGAACAGGGAAGGCGGAGGGTCCGCCGAGGTCGGCCGGTAGCGTTGGGGGCCATGTCGAAGCGCACCAGCAAGCGCCGGGCCAAGGCCCGCCGGTCCAAGGCGAATCACGGCCGCAAGCCCAACGCCGGCCGCAACAGCTGAGCCAGACGCCAGCGGAGTCGGCGGTCATGTCGGTCGAGATGGCGATCTGGCGGATGGAGGGCGACAAAGCCACGCCGCTGACGCCTTCCCCGATGGACAGAGAGGACCGTCTCGAGGACATGGTGGCCGAGGATCCCGCCGCCATGACCGGGACCGATCTTCTCATCATCGGCCGACAGGCGAGGACCGACTATGGCGGCCTCATCGATCTCCTTGGACTCGACGTCGAGGGCCGAGTCCATGTGCTCGAACTCAAGCGCGACCGGACTCCGCGAGACGTGGTCGCCCAGACGCTCGACTACGGATCTTGGGTCAAGGATCTCAACCTGGAAGGACTCAGGCAGATTTACGCCGACTTCCACGGCGCTGACAAGCGGACTTGGAGGCCGACTTCGCCAAGCGTTTCGGTAGCCCGCTTCAAGACGTGGTCAACGAAGAGCAGCAGTACACGATTATCGCGTCCGAGCTTGACCCGGCCTCCGATCGCATCGTCGAGTTCCTCGCCGACTACGGAGTGCCGATCAACGCCGTCTTCTTCCGCCACTTCAGCGACGACGGCCGCCACTATCTGGCCCGCACCTGGCTGCTCGACCCGCAGCAGGTCGAAGCCGAATCCAGACGAGCGTCGCGGAGCAAGAGGCGGCCGTGGAACGGTAGGGACTTCTACATCGTGCTCGGACGAGCCGGTGAGATGTACCGCTGGGAGTTGGCAAGCAGGTACGGGTTTCTCAGCGCCGGCGGACGCTCGCGCCTGCGGAACCTCACACCCGGCATGCGCGTGTTCGCCTACATGAGTGGGGCCGGATATGTGGGGATCGGTCAGGTGGCCGGCCAGATGATCCCCGCACGCGACGCCGCAGTCGAGATCGACGGTCTACGCCAGCCCCTACTCGACCAGCCGTGTCCGGGCGGGAGGATCTGGGAGAATGCGGAGTCGACCGATCCGGACGTGACCGAGATGGTTGTGCCGGTCAAGTGGCTCAGGCCCATCCGCACATCTGACAAGGCCTTCCGGGAGAAGGGTCTGTTCTTCTCACCGATGACCGTCTGCAAATTGCGCGACGAGCACACCATCAAGGCGGTAGAGAGCGCCTTCGGCCTCGCCTCACAGGACGTTGATCCGTGATGTTCCGGGTCTCGCAGTCGGCTTCCTGAGCCGTCCAGGCATCGACGCGGGCTGACTTCCTGCAGGACGCTGCCAGAGAATCGCTATGCGTGCAGTCGTCGGCTGGATCAGCGCGGGAACGCTGCTCGCCGTCTGTGTGTTGGGCGCTGTCTCGGCTCAGAGCATTCCCGGGGTCGCGGCCTGGGTCGTGGCATGCATCACCGTTGCAGCCGGTCTGGGTGCGCTGGCCGCGTCGGTCGAGTCGGCGCCGCGGCCTGACGCGAAGGCGCTGTTGCTCTCGATCCTGCGGTCCATGCTGTCGGTCGCGGCAGGCGCCGTCACTCTCCTGAGCGCCGTGGTCGCCGGCTGCGATGATCCCGAGGGGGTTCCGAGCTGGGAGCGCTGCGACACATGGCTGGGCACACCGGCCGTCGACTGGCCGGGAGCACCTCTGCTCGCACTTGCACTCAGTCTGGGTGTCGGGCACCTCGCCTGGCGGCTCTTCGGGAGAGTGTTCTCCGACCGTGTGGACTAGCAGACCGGCTCGATCCCCGCGTGCAGCGATGCCCATGTGGGCATCAATCGTCCCGGCAGGTGGCGACCCCGTTCGTGCCGGCCGTCTCAACATCGTGGAAGCTGGAGGGGGTTGCGCCAGCGCAGCCCGGGGAAGCGTGCGAAGTCGCTGTCGTTGGAGTGGACCTCGGCTTGGTGCTCGACGGCCAGCGCGGCGATGTGGGCGTCGGTGACGAGGTTGCCTGCCACGCCGGCGGCGGCCAGCACGCGGCGGAAGATGGCGATGTGCTGGGTGCCTGGGTTCAACGGTGTGACGCTGGGTGAGCGGAACCATTGGGCCATGAGGTCGACGGCGTGCTCGGGGGCTGCCGGTGTGCTCAGGACGCTGGGGTGGGTGAGCAGCCGCACGAAGCCTGCCGCCACGAGCCACGGAACCCCGACTCGCTCGGTTCCGTTCACCAGGTCTTCCCACCAGCGGCGGGCCGGCTCGTGCAGCGGCGCGCCGGTGCTGTGGGCGTAGACGAGCAGGTTCAGGTCCGGGACGATCACTGCGGTGGCGAGCCCGCGAAGTCGCCGGCCTCGATCGAGTCGTTGAGCTGGTTCAGCCGCAACGGATCGACGCCAGGCCTGAACCCGCTGTCGTGGGGCGTGACCACATAGCCGGACTCCGCCTCTGCGAACGCCGGCGACAGGCCCCGCCGCAGCGTGTCGTTGACGACCTGCTTGAACGGCTGATCGGCGCGCCGGGCCTGCTCTTTGAGGGCCGCTGCCAAGTCGTCGTCGAGAGTCAACGTCGTTCGCATGCAGACATCATAGCATCTCTATTGAATGATGCTTTGATGTCTGCGATCTCGCTGAGGGAGCAGTGTTGCTCGGGCATCGCCGTCCAACTCGCCCGCGGACCGCGCGGCGCCCTACGCGGCAGCCGCCATGAGTTGGCGACCCGTGCCGGCATCGACGTAGGCGAAGCTCTGCGGAGGACGGAAGCCCCTCGGCCTCGCCCGCAAGTCCCGGAGGGGTATCGGCCGGCCGAATGCCTGCGGCCGAGTCAGGGTGAGCGCGGTGCCTGCGTCCACGCCTTCGAAGTACCGCCTGAACTCGCTGTGGCGCAGGGCGGATCGTGCTCCGTGATCGCGCCAAAGCGTGGAGAGGTCTGCCGTTATGACGCTGGTGACGATGCAGGTGCCGACGAGCGCCCGCACCGGGGTGGAGGCGTACAGCAGAGCCCGCGTCGGCACGACGATCCTCGGCTCGGTGCGGCGCAACTCGACCGTCTTGGCGCCCGCGAGGATCGCCTCCGCGAACCGGGGCTTGAGCGAGAGCACCACCATCCGGCTCGGATCCAGTTCGGGGAACTCATCGGGCATGTCAGCTCATCCCCTCCTCGTAGAACCTGCGGACGGCATGTTCGTCTATTGCCTGTGTCGTCTGGAAGAAGCCTGTGCGGCTCATGCTGTCACACAGCTGTCGTGCTCGGCTGATCGGCACAGGCTCCGAGAACACCTCGGTCTGGCTGAAGAGCATCACGGTGGCCTTCGGGGAGCCGCCGCCCATCTGGCTGGCAGCGGCGCGCACCTGCAACTCGTCGAGCACCCCGTAGTGGCGGTATTTCCGGTAGAGGCGGCTGGGGTGTCCGGTCTCGACCTCGTCCAGCCAGGACATCGCTCGCATGCCTCCGACAGGTCCGCCGCCGGACACCCACCAGATGATCCGCGCCGGGGCTTCAAGAGTCCGCGGCGACCGGTAGTAGGCGTTGTCGCGTGAGGCGGCCGCCCGGGGATTCAGTTCGATCAGCCGCCCCTGAGGCTCGTCATAGCCGAGGATGACGCGAGCGTACTCATGCTTGATCGGCACCATGTAGGACGCGACCTGGCCGCTGAACACCTTCGACGGCCACGCGTACCGCTCGTAGTCGCGTACCAGATGGGCATTCAGCCTTTCCCAGCCGACGTGCTCCAGTTCTTGCGGCAGCGGATCTCTTGGACCGAGGACGCCGGTCCGAACGATCGCGTTCCAAGCCGATCCCTCGGGCCTGAACCCCTCGTCGCGCAGGGCTTGGTCCACCGGTGGCCGGGTCTGGTCGTCAACGACGACGGAGACCGGCCCCGATTGGCCCACGATGGCGCGAAGATGATGGACCATTTGTCTCGCCGCCGAGTACGCCAGCGGTCCGGGCGCGCAGCGGAGAGCCGTCACGGCGACGCTGGTCTGTTTAGGGTGCATCGCACCGAGCGCAAGGGCCTCACCGGTCTGTGCTACCAGACGCTCGACTCGGCCTCCGTTGGCGATGGCGAGGCCTGCGATCCCCTGCCCTCGTTGGTCTCGGTCGACGCAGAGATGGGTGAGCGAGATGTCGCCCGTCCGAACCCTCTTGCCGAAGAGCGCGTAGCCCTTGACCTCACCGTCGTCCACGAACGCGAGCACCCTGCCGTCTACTGCAGCCTGCTCGATCGCCTCGTACGGCAGGAAGCCCAAGGTCACACTGTTGGCATTGCCAAGCTCGATGACCCGCTCATATTCGTGCGTACCGGGGCGGACTTCCTTGATCATGGTATTCGCCCCTCCAATTGACATCCGAAGGCACTCCTGCCAACTCGGGCGCGCGAGCCCGAGCGTGCCTGACAAACGTAACGGAGGATTGAGACACCGTCGAAGAGGCTCGGCCGCGACGGCGGCGCGGGTGGCCGCTCATGCGATTCGAGACGGCATTCCTAGACATGGGTCGGCCCTGCGGAGGTCGAAGGGACCGCGCCTGACGGCACCGGCCTTCGGCGAGGTGTCGCGCCGTCGCAATTGAGTTGCCCGGACCGACGAGTCGGATGGCCCGCTGCGACGCGAGTGCGCTGTCCTTCCCGGTCGGCGGTCCGGTTCGGAGACCGCCTCAGGCCCGGACGGGCAGCACAAGCAGGGGTAACGCCCCGTGGCGGGTCATTCGTAGGAAGCTCGTGAGAGATCCGGCGTGCGGATCGTGCCGAGCGTACGCCGGGGCCGATTGCGGCGCTTGAAGGCGGCTATCCTGGATGTGGCAACCCGTCACCGGGAGGATCAACGGCCATGATAACTGTGCCTGTCGCCGACACCGGCCAGGATCCGATTGAGGAATCTGTGACACTCGCCGATCTGGACGCGAGCGTCGACACCGAGCCCGATGTGCCCGCGGACGAGGTGGCGGTGCGCTACTACAGCGACGAAGCGTTCCTGACGGCGATCCGGCTGCGCCGCAACGGCCGAAGCACCGGCTAGCGCCCAAGCCAACGGTGCCGACACATGATGAGACCGAGGCGTTCCTGCACGACTACGAGAGTCTGACGCCGGAGCAACAAGACCGATTCGACAGCAAACGCGAAGAGTTCGTGGCGGACCTGATCGCGATGGAACGCGGCAGGCGCCAAGGGTTCCGTCCAGGGCTGCGTGTCAAGCGGGTGCGGGGAGCGTCGGGGCTGTTTGAGATGACCTGGGCGCCGGACGGGCGGGCGACCTTCTCGATGGGTGAGCCTGTCATCGCCGGCAAGCGGCACATCGTGTGGCATCGCGTCGGCGCTCACAGCATCCTGCCATAGCACAGCATCTCACTGGCCGCTGGTAGTCTGAGATGCGCACCTCATGGGACTCATCGCGTCGCGGCCCACTGTGAACTCGCGTGTCGCCTGAGTCGACTGATCCCATCGATGTGGCGGTCGGCGCCCGCGGGCTTCGCTTGTATCCTCGGCCGTGGCGTAGCGTTCCGACTTTGTGCATCGTCTTGTGCTCTGTGCGCGCGGTTTGTGCGATGGCTTGGGTGCGGTGCCTGCCGATTCGGTGCCGGACTCCGTGGAGGCCAACCCCTTCTCGCCCGGATTCGGGCGTACGCCGCCTCGCCGGCGACATCCAGCACATCGCGGGATCCAGCACATCGCGGGCCGGACCGGGCTCCCGCTGCCGTTCCTGGGCGCCGGCCTCCTCGAGATGCGCTACACGCTGCTCGCCGACACAAAGATCACGTTCATGCAGCGCTGCGAGCGCTACGAGATGAATCCGTTGAGCGACGTCGACTCGGCGGTCGGCTTGCGCCTGCCGATCCACGGCGCCGGCGGAGACATCACAGCCGAGGCGCTGCGGGCCGCGGCCGGTTTCGTGGGCGGGTCGGGACACGGCCCCTACAGGCTCCAGGTCCTTGGTCACACCATGTGGCGGATGGCAGGCGCCCCGGAGAACACAATCGACACGCGAGCGGTCGAGCAGTCGCTGCCCTTGGCCGGGTCGGCAGTAGCTCGCAGCATCTGCGTTCCCGCCTGGCAAGAACTGTCGGAATCCGCCCAGCCGTACCTCGCCGCGGCGGGCGGCGGACAGCTGTCGCCCGGCGAACTCTCCGAGCGGGCGGCCGAGCGCACCGGCCTGTCAGCGAGGCGGACCGCGAGCATCCGGCACCGCCTCGTGCTGGCAGGATATCTGGAACAGCGACCCGACGGGAGCGTCGGGCTCACCGATCTGGTGCCGCCGGCCGTCATACGCCGGGAGGCCCCGGAGGAGCACGACCACTACGCGGCGGCGAGCGCCCCCGAAGGCGCGGCACCGGCCTCCGTCAGCGCATACGGCGGCTCCCTGTGCCGGGAATGGATGCCCCGTGCCCGTGCCCACTGCATTCTTCCGGCGGGCCATTCCGGCCGGCGCAGATCCCGGCTGTGACGGGCCGGCGCGCCCGCGCGGCGAACTCGCGCTCCATGCCCAACCCCGGCCGGAACCCGCTCCGCGCAAGGGTGGAGGCACTCCGTCTTGCATGATGCATCCTCCTCGATGCGGAACCCGCCGTGCGCAAGGGTGGAGGAGGCAGCCGCGTGAGCCCAGCCCGGACGGTCGTCGAGGGGCCGATGCCGGCGCTCCGCGCAAGGGTGGAGGAGGCAGCCGCGTGAGCCCGGGGCCGGAGTGGGAGCGGGTGGAGAGGCCGCCGCTGGAGCTGCTCGCGTCGCTGGGGGGCGCGCTGCTCGTCCGGACCCGGCGGCGGCACGGCAGCGGCCGGACCGGCGCGGCCCGGGCGCCGAGAGGCTGGTAGAACGCCGGCATGGA
>JAPPLH010000076.1:16789-26379 GCA_028819505.1 Acidimicrobiaceae bacterium | reverse complement strand
GCCGCTGTCTCGGAATTGGCAGCGTTTTGCGCGGTATGCGTGCATTGTGCTGCCAGTTCGCGGCAAGGCTGCCGCTGGCCTAGCCGGCCCGCGGGGTAGGGTCGGGGCATGGCTCTGCGGGAGCGCTGGCGGCGCCGGCCGAGGGCTAGGCCCGAGCCGGCCCACTTCGCCTACTGGCGCTGGGACGGCACCCAGGCCGGCTTCGACCTCGACGCCGACTCGATCTTCGACGAGCTGGCCGACGACCTGCTCTATCACGGCGACCTCGCCAGCGCGCTGCGCCGCCTGATGGCCGACGGGTTCGAGGACCGTTCGGGCCGCCGGATCCAGGGCCTGCGCGAGATGCTCGAGCGGCTGAGGGAGCGTCGCCGCGACCTGCTGGAGAACCACGACCTGGGCGGCGTGTACGACGACATCGCCGAGGCCCTGCGCGACGTGGTGCGCACCGAGCGCCGGGCCTTGGCCGAGCTGGACGCGGCCGCGGCCCAGGCCCGGGCCGACGGCGACGAGCGCAGGGCCGACCTCACCGCCCAGACCGCGGCCACCAGGAACCTCCAGCTCGACATGCTGCCCCCCGACCTGGCCGGCCAGTTCAAGGCCCTCGACAACTACGACTTCGAGAGCGACGAGGCCCGCCGGCAGTTCACCGACCTGGCCGAGCAGCTGCGCGAGCAGCTCATGCAGCAGTTCCTGGACCGGATGGCGGGCGCGGTGAACGACGCCACCGACGGCTCGGCACCCGAGGAGATGCAGCGGCTCAAGGACATGCTGGCCGAGCTCAACGCCATGCTGGCCCAGCGGGCCCGCGGTGAGGAGCCCGACTTCGAGGGGTTCATGGAGCGCCACGGCGACTTCTTCGGTGAGAACCCCAAGACCCTCGACGAGCTCCTCGAGGCGATGGCCCGGCGCATGGCCGCAGCCCAGTCCCTCATGAACTCGATGACACCGGGCCAGCGCGACCAGCTCCAGCAACTGTCCGACCAGTTGCTGTCCGACATGGACCTCAACTGGCAGGTCAACGAACTCGCCGGCCACCTCCGCAACCAGTTCGGCGACCTCGGCTGGGACCGGCGCTACGAGTTCGGCGGGGCCGACCCCCTCGACTTCAGCGAGGCCGCCGACATGCTGGCCGAGCTGGGCGACATCGACCAGCTCGAGAACCTGCTGCGGGGCTCGCCCAGCCCCGGCGCCCTGGCCGAGGCCGACACCGAGGCCGTCCGCAGACTGTTGGGCGACGACGAGGCCGAGAGCCTCGAACGCATGGCCGAGGTGGCTCGGATGCTGGAGGAGGCCGGCCTGATCACCAAGCGCGAGGGCCGCTTCGACCTCACCCCCCGGGCCATCCGCAGGATCGGGCTGGGCGCGCTTCGCGACCTGTTCGCCAGGCTCGACGCGGACAAGCTCGGCCGCCACGCCATCCACCGGGAGGGCATGGGCCACGAGCGCGAGCCCGACACCAAGCCCTACGAGTTCGGCGACGCGTTCAACCTCCACATCGGCCGGACCGTCCGCAACGCCGTCACCCGCACCGGCGGCGGCGTGCCCGTAGACCTGCACCCCGAGGACTTCGAGGTGGAGCGGACCGAGCAGCAGGTGCGGTCGGCCACCGTGCTCATGCTCGACCTGTCGCTGTCGATGCCGATGCGCAACAACTTCCTGCCGGCCAAGAAGGTGGCCATGGCGCTGCACGCGCTGATCTCCAGCCAGTACCCCCGCGACTACCTGGGGCTGGTGTCGTTCAGCGAGGTCGCCCGGGAGTTCCGTCCCGAGAAGCTCCCCGAGGTGTCGTGGGACTACGTCTACGGCACCAACATGCAGCACGGGTTCATGCTCGCCCGGCGCATGCTCAACCGCCAGACCGGCACCAAGCAGATCATCATGATCACCGACGGCGAGCCCACTGCCCACATCACCGCGTCGGGACGGCCCTTCTTCAGCTACCCGCCCACCCGCGAGACCGTCGATCTCACGCTGGCCGAGGTGGGCCGGTGTACCCGCGACGGCATCCGGATCAACACGTTCATGCTCGACGCCACGTCGTACCTGACCAGCTTCGTGGAGCGCATGACCGAACTGAACGGCGGCCGGGCCTTCTTCACCACCAACGAGAACCTCGGCGACTACGTGCTGGTCGACTTCGTGGAGCACAGGCGCAGCCTGGTCCACGCCCGCCGCCGGCAGCTCCGCTAGCGACTGCGGCGGCCGACCGCGCCGGCGCCGGCCTCAAGCGGTCGACCACCTCTGTGGTGGCCGAACCACTGGAGGTCGGGCCGCCGACGGCGCCGTGCGGAGATTTCCTGCTCCCGGGTTTGCAAGTGTCATATCGCACTGGTGTAATTACAGTGATGGCACACGGGCGGGCCGGGCCCTAGCCCCCGTCGCCGGGGCCCCGCACGGTCATCAGGAGGAACACCCAATGGAGCTACACGGTATCTATCCGGCTGAGGACATGTCCTGGCAGCGCGAGGCCAACTGCCTCGGAGTGCATCCCGACCTCTTCTTCCCCGAGCGGGGCGCCTCCACACGGGAGGCCAAGGAAGTGTGCGGAGGCTGCGTAGTGCGCGAGGCGTGCCTGGAGTTCGCGCTGAACAACGGCGAGAAGTTCGGCATCTGGGGCGGCATGAGCGAGCGTGAGCGCCGCCGCTTGCGCAGAGCCCGCGCCGTCCAGCGCCGCGCCGCCGCCAGCGCCTGACGGCGCCGCCCCGATCACCGCAGCCGCGTCCCCCTCCACCGAAGGGATGCGGCTGCGGACAGAGCACGGTATGCTGTCCGGCGATGCCAAACATCGGTGCACCTGAACTCCTCATCATCCTTGTGCTCGTCCTGCTGGTGTTCGGCGGGGCGAAGCTCCCGAAGCTCGCCCGCTCGCTGGGCCAGGCGCAGCGCGAGTTCAAGGACGGCCTGACCGAGAGCGCCAAGGAGGCCGACGCCTCCGGCGGCAGCCAGACGACCGGCGGCGAGAGCTCGGGCGGCGGCACTTCGGGCAAGAACGGCTCTGCCTAAGGCCCCGCGGCGAGGCGGACACCGATGACGCTCGCGGGCGCCGACATCGAGGCGGTGGACGAACCGCCGGTCGGCCAGGCCACCATCATCTATCTCGGGCCGGTTGCGCCCCACTGGGAGGTGCGCGCCGTGTACGGCGACGCCGACTTCATGACCTCCTTCCGGGACCGGGTCCACGCCCGTCTGCTGCTGCTGCCGCCCCACGACCCGCAATTCCGCCGCAACCGCGAGCGGGTCAACCGCGACGCCGAGCGCGAGCGGATCGTCGTCGACTGGGACCTCGGCTACCCGGAGGAGGAAGACGAGTACTCCGGCCGGGGGCGGGTCTGACAGCGGGCCGGAGAGTGAGACCGCCCCCACCATGACCCGCGTCGGGGGATGGGTCGAGCCGCTCACGGACTACTTCAGCCGGGAGATCTCGTGGCTGGCCTTCAACGCCCGCGTCCTCGCCCTCGCCGACGACGCCGACGTCCCCCTGCTCGAGCAGGCCAGGTACCTCAGCATCTTCGCCACCAACCTCGACGAGTTCTTCCAGGTCCGGGTGTCGGGCCTCGCCGGCCGGGTCGCGGCCGAACTCACCGAGCGCACCCTCGACGGGCACACCCCCGGCGAGCAGCTCCGCGAGGTCCGCCGTATCGCCGCCGAGCTGTGCGCCGAGCAGCAGCGCCTCTTCATCGAGGAGGTCAGGCCGGCCCTGGCCGCCGAGGGCATACACCTCCTCACCCCCGACGAGATCAGCCCCGCCGAGCGCGCCCGCCTCCGCGACCACTTCGAGCAGCGGGTCTTCCCGGTGCTCACCCCGCTGGCCGTCGATCCCGGGCACCCGTTCCCGTTCATCTCGGACCTCTCGCTGAGCCTGGCCGTCCTGATGCGCGACCCGGTCGACTCCGAGCAGCGCTTCGCCCGGGTCAAGGTCCCCGACACCCTCGACCGCTGGGTGGAGACCGGCGAGGGCGCCTGCCGGTTCGTGGCGCTCGAGGACGTGATCGCGGCCCATCTCGACAAGCTCTTCCCCGGCATGGAGGTGCTGGAGCACCACAGCTTCCGGGTCACCCGCAACGCCGACCTCACCCTCAACGACGAGGACGCCGACGACCTGCTGATCGCGGTGCAGATGGAGCTCCGCCGGCGACGCTTCCAGTGGGCCGTCCGCCTCGAGGTGGCCGACACCATGTCGGACGAGGTGCTCGACCTGCTGCTGCGCGAGCTCAACCTGCGCGCGGACGCCCTGGTCCGGGTGCGGGGCCCCATCGATCTGAGCGGCCTCAACGAGATCGCGGGCCTGCCCCGGCCCGAGCTGACATGGCCCCACTGGCGCGGCATCACCGAGCCGGAGCTGCTGACCGAGGACGGCCCGGCCGACTTCTTCAAGGTGCTGCGCTCCGGCGACCTGCTCGTGCACCATCCGTACTCGTCGTTCAGCCGCTCGGTTGGCGCGCTCATCCACCAGGCCGCCAGGGATCCGGCCGTGCTGGCCATCAAGCTCACGCTGTACCGCACCTCCGGCGACAGCCCCATCATCGACGCGCTGGTGGCCGCGGCCGAGAGGGGCAAGCAGGTGGCGGTGCTGGTGGAGCTGAAGGCCCGCTTCGACGAGGCCCAGAACATCGGCTGGGCCAAGCGGCTGGAGCAGGCCGGCGCCCACGTGGCCTACGGCCTGGTCGGCCTGAAGATCCACGCCAAGATCGCCATGATCGTGCGGGAGGAGCCCGACGGCATCCGCCGCTACTGCCACATCGGCACCGGCAACTACAACCACCGCACCGCCCGCATCTACGAGGACTTCGGCCTGCTCACCGCCGATCCGGGGGTCGGAGCGGACATCGCCGGCCTGTTCAACCAGCTCACCGGCTACGGCCGCAACGTCGACCACAAGCACCTGATCACCGCGCCCGAGCTGCTCCGCCCCCGCCTGACCGAGCTGGTCGAGCAGGAGATGCACGTGCCCGGCGGCCGCATCATCATGAAGCTCAACGCGCTGGCCGACGGGCCGATGATCGACCAGCTCTACAAGGCGTCGCAGGCCGGCGTGGAGATCGACCTGATCGTGCGGGGCCTGTGCGGTCTGCGGCCCGGCGTCGAGGGGCTGTCGGAGACGATACGGGTGCGCTCGATAGTGGGCCGGTTCCTGGAGCACTCGCGCATCTACCATTTCGCCAACGGCGACGGACCGGGCCGTCCCGCCACCTACATCGGCTCCGCGGACCTGCTGAGCCGCAACCTCGACCGGAGGGTGGAGGCTCTCGTGCGGGTGGACGACCCGGGGCTGGCGGCCCGGGTGGCCGAGGTGGCCGAGGTGAGCCTGTCCGACGAGCACTTGGCCTGGACGCTGGACTCCGAAGGCGTCTGGACCCGCCACGACCGCGGCGCCGACACCGACACCCACGTCAGGCTCCAGCAGCTGGCCCTGAACCGGGCCCGTCCCGCCGAGCGCGTCCTACCCTGACCATAGGCCGAGCCTGCGAGGCCCCTGGGCCCGAGCGGCCCGTGAGCGCAGCGAACAGGAGCGGGCCCCTGGGCCCGAGCGGCCCGTGAGCGCAGCGAACAGGAGCGGGCCCCTGGGCCCGAGCGGCCCGTGAGCGCAGCGAACAGGAGCGGGCGATAACGCCGCGGCACCGCGACCGGCGTCCTATTCGCGTCCTACCCTGAGCAGGTGGGCCAGGACCGGGTGAGCGATCAGGGCGAGCCGGGCCGGCCCGTTCCCGCGTACAGCCCGTTCCAGCGCCTGGCCCGCGTCCACGCCGCGGCCACCGCCACCGACGCGGTGATCGCGGTGGCCCTGGCCGGGTCGATCTTCTTCTCGATCAGCCCCGACGCGGCCCGCGACCGCATCGCCCTGTACCTGGCCCTCACCATGGCGCCGTTCGCGGTGGTCACACCGCTGATCGGTCCGGTCATCGACCGGATGCCGGGCGGGCGCCGGGCCATGATCCTCACCACCAACCTGGGCCGGCTGGTGGTGGCCCTGCTCATGATCCGCCACCTCGACACCCTGTGGCTGTTCCCCGAGGCCTTCGCACTACTGGTGCTCCAGAAGTCCTACGCAGTGGCCAAGAGCGCGGTGGTGCCCCGCTACGTGCCCACCGAATCCAACCTGGTGCAGGCCAACAGCCGGCTGGCCCTCATCAGCGCGGTGATGAGTCTGGTGGGGGCGGGCACAGGCGCGGCCCTGGCCTTCCTAGGGAGCCCGGCCGTGGCCGCCGGCGCGGCCACCGTCGGCTACCTCGTGGCGACCGCGATCACGCTGCAGCTGCCCCGCATCCCGGTGGCCCGGACCAGGACGACCTCCACCGAGCGCTCCGCCCTGCGGGCGGCCACCATCCTGCTGTCGGCGTCGGCCATGGCGGTGATCCGGGGCGCGGTGGGGTTCGTCACCTTCACGCTGGCCTTCGCGCTGCGCGGCGGCGAGGAGGGGCTGGATGTGAGCGCGCCGGGCGCGGCGGCCGGCGGGGCGGTGGCCTCCGAGCGCGGCGTCGACATCGTCGGCGATCCAGGCGCCCCTTTCTGGCACTACGCGGTGGTGGTGGCCGTGGCCGGACTGGCCGCCTTCACGGGAGTGCAGGTCGCTCCCGTCCTGAGGCGCCGCCTGGTGGAGGAGATGATCCTGCTCGGATCGCTGGCCGTGGCCCTGTCCACCGCGTTGCTGGCCGTCATGACCGGCGGGCTGATGGGCATGGCGCTGCTGTCGGGCGGTGTGGCCGTCTCGGCCGCGGCGGGCAAGCTCGCCTTCGACTCGCTGGTGCAGCGCGACGCGCCCGACGCCAACCACGGACGGTCGTTCTCCCGCTTCGAGGCCCGCTTCCAGATCGCCTGGGTGGTCGGCGCCTTCGTCCCGGTGGTCCTGCCCGTCCCGGCCCGGCTGGGATCCGGCATGGTGGCCGTGGTGGCCGCCGCCGCGCTGGTCTTCTTCGTAGTCAGCCGGCGCCGCCCCTCCATGCCGGGACCCCGGGGACTCGAGTAGCTAGCGGGGTAGGTCGATCCGGGCCAGCCACAGGCCGGCCGCGTCGACCTCGGCCGGGGTGGGCAGGTTGTCCGGATGGGTGAAGAGCCGACGCAGCCCGTCGGTTCCGGCCCGCTCCACCACCCCCGCGGCGAAGGCCGCCCCCCGTTCGTACTGGGTCTGGTCCAGCTCCAGGCCGAGGAGCTGCGCCACGAACCGGTCGGACGCGCCCGCCTCGACACGATGGCGCCGCAACGCCTCGGACAGGCGGTCGTACGAACCGATCAGGTCGGCGCCGATGCGGTCCATGGTGAAATCGACGTACCCGGTGATGGCCGCCACCAGAGCGGTCAACTGCGGCAGGAGCGCATCCTGGGCCGGCGACCTTACCGCTCCCAGCAGGACGTCGGGGCTGCCCAGCTCCGACTGGAGCCGTGCGAACGCATCAGGGCCGAGAGAGCCGGGGTCGAAGTCGCCCAGCAGCTCCTCGATGCGCCGGGGGTTGGTCTCGAAGGCGGAGGCATGGCGCAGCAGCAGGTCGCTGACCGCGCCGCGCACATGGTCCACCCCGAACACCGCGCAGCAGGCGGCCTCATGCACGCACACCCACAGGCGGACGTCGTCGGCGTCGAGCGACCACTCCCGGCTGAACTCGTCGACGTTGGGCAGGGCGACGAGCATCGGCTTGCCGGCGGGGCGGGGCACCGGCAGCACGTAGCCGCCGAGGGCATGCTGCGCGAGGCGGCCCACCATGGCGCCGGTGGTGAGGGCCAGCATGGTGGGGCCGATCATCTTGGAGATGCCGGCCAGCATGGCCGCCATCGGGTCGCCGGGCGTGTCGTCGGGGTCCGGCTCAAGGCTCGCCGAGATCGACTTGTGGAGCGCGCCGAACAGGGCCTCGTAGTCGCTGACGGTGCGGTCCGACCACCCGGCGCGGTTCACTACCTCCACCCGCAGCGCCGCCCCCGGGGCCGGCTGCAGGCCGGTCGCGTCTGCCACCCGCAGCTCGGCCACCCGGACGAGCTGTTCGATGGCGATGCGCTGGGACGGGTCGATGTTGGGCTCCGAGACCCCGCCGCTGGCGATGGCCCGCCCCACCTCGCGGGCCTGGCCGGCACCGGGCGCGGCCGACTGCAGCGTCCGCATCAGGTTGCCGAGCAGCGGAACGTCCCCCAGCCCGCCGAAGCCGTCCGGCTCATCAGTCTCGCCGCTCTCGCCCAGATCGCCGAGCCCCTCCAGACCCTCCAGACCTTCGAGGCCCTCGAAGGGATCTTCGGGCCCGCCCTCTGTTGGCGGATCGCCGCTCATGAGGGCATCGTAGAGGGGTGAGGCCCCGATTGTCCTGCCCGCCGCCGCCCGCCGGCCCGCCGGGCGGGGAGCGCCCTGAGGCCGGCACACCCGCCGGGCGGATCCTGCCGACACGGGCGAGGCCTGGGCCCGAGCGGCCCGTTGGCGCAGCGAACAGGCGCCGGAGACGCAACGCGGCGGCGAGGTCGGTCGTCGCCGCGCACGGTGCGGTTCGATGAGGCGGGTGGTGGTGACCGGCGCCCACGGCTCGGTGGGGCGTCGGGTGGTGGCCCGCCTGGCCGAGCAGCATCCGACGGTGAGCGTGGTCGCCATCGACAAGCACGCGCCCCCCGCCCCCTACGCCTCGGTCACCACCAAGCAGGTCGACCTGGCCGGCGCCGACCTGGGGGCGCTCTTCTCGGGGGCTGACGCGGTGGTGCACCTGGCCTCGGTCGTGGCCGCCGGCACGCTCAAGGAGGCCGAGGTCGAGCTGGAGACGGCCTTGCTGCACCGGGTGCTCGACGCGCTCGGCGCTGCCGTGGTCCCCCACCTCGTGGTGATGTCCTCGGCGATGGTCTACGGCGCCTGGAAGGACAACCCGGTACCCCTCACCGAGGACGCTCCCGCCCGCCCCAACCCCGACTTCGACTGGGCGGTGCAGCGGCACCGGCTGGAGCGGCTGGCCCAGCAGTGGGGGCAGGGCCCGGGCCGGTCCGTCACCGTGCTGCGGCCGGCGCCGGTGGTGGCGGAGGACCGCCTGGGCCGGGCGGCCCACACCCTGCGGGCCGCCCGGTCGGGCGTGACCGCCGACGGCGACCCGCCGGTGCAGTACCTCCACGCCGACGACCTGGCCTCGGCCGTGTTGACGGCGGTGAGCGGGCGCTACGACGGGATACTCAACGTGGCGCCCGACGGCTGGATACCTCCCGACACCCTGGCCGCGCTGGAAGGGCCCCGCCCCCGGCTGCGGGTCCCGTCGCACCTGGTGAGGATCCTGAGCGCGCTGCGCTGGCGCTGGGGTCTGGCGCCGACGCCGCCGGGAGTGGTGCCCTACACCACCCACGGGTGGGTGGTGGCCAACGACCGGCTGCGCTCGCTGGGATGGAGGGCCGCGCACAGCAACGAGGAGGCGTGGGTGGTCTCCCACGAGCCCCACCCGTTGGAGTCGCTGCCGGCCCGCCGCCGCCAGGAGCTGCTGCTGGCCATTGCGGCGGCGCTGCTGGCCTCCGGCGCGGTCGCCGCAGTCCTGATCGTGAGATCCCTGCGCCGGCGCCGCCGCGCTGCCCGTGCGTAGCGGCCGACACGGAATCTCGGCGCGATTCTGCGGACATTCCCCACATTTCCGACCCGAGATCCTGAG
>JAPPLH010000076.1:11159-16689 GCA_028819505.1 Acidimicrobiaceae bacterium | reverse complement strand
GAATCTCGGCGCGATTCTGCGGACATTCCCCACATTTCCGACCCGAGATCCTGAGCACGCGACTGCGCCTTTCCGCTCGGCCTCCGGCCACCATTACGATGTCGCGCAGTGCTCGCACCCCCTGACACCGGCGACACCTGGCTCGGGCTGTCATCCGATCCGCTGCCGTCAGCGGAGATGGCCGCGTGGGTGGTGCTGCCCGACTGCGGCGCGGTGGTGCAGTTCAGCGGCACGGCGCGCGACCACTCGACCGGCCGGCCCGGCGTGGACCTCCTCCACTACGAGGCATACGAGGATCAGGTCGAGCCCCGACTCCGGTCGATCGCCGCCGAGATGCGAGCCCGCTGGGACGACCTGGGACGGGTGGCGATGCTGCACCGGGTGGGACCGGTGGCCGTGGGCGAGCCCGCGGTGGTCGTTGCCGTGTCGTCCCCCCACCGGGACGCCGCCTTCGAGGCGGCCCGCTTCGCCATCGACACCCTCAAGGCCACCGTCCCCATCTGGAAGCGGGAGCGGTGGCAGGGAGGCGAGAGCTGGGGGCTCGAGGCCCAGCACATCGTCGCCGTGTCTGCCGGCGCCGGGTTGGCCGGGGGGGCCGGTGTGCCTGCGGGGCCGGGTCCGGCCGTCGCGGAGAGCGCCAGATGAGAGGCTCAGTGCTGCTGGTGGTGTCCTCGCTGGGCCTGGCCACCGTCGTCTCGATGCTGCTGTGGGTGGCCCGCAGGATCACCTGGCGCCGCCCGGTCCCCTTCCTCCGGCAACTCAAGGCCGTGTCGGGCGTTCCGGGACGCTCCGTCGGCCCGGCCAGCGGGATCTCCAGGCTCGATCCCCTGAATCCTGATCACCCGGCGGAGACCGCCGCGGACGCGGCCGGGGACGCGTCCGCCGTCTCGGAGCGCTGAGCCCTGCCCCGCGACCTGGCCATCGACCTGGGCACGGCCAACACCCTGGTGTACGCCCGCGGGCAGGGCGTGGTGCTGAACGAGCCGTCCGTGGTGGCCCTCAACACCAACACCAACGAACTGCTGGCGGTGGGCCACAAGGCTCGCCGGATGCTGGGACGCACACCCGGCTACATCGTGGCCCGCCGGCCGCTGCGCAAGGGCGCCATCACCGACTTCGAGATCACCCAGGACATGATCCGGATCCTGCTCAGGCAGGTGGGGGTGAGCAGGATCAACCGGGCCCGGGTGGTGGTGTGCGTGCCGTCGGCGATCACTGCGGTCGAGCGGCGGGCCGTGCAGGAGGCCGCCCGCCGGGCCGGCGCCATCGAAGTGCGGCTGATCGACCAGCCCATGGCTGCGGCCATCGGCGCCGGACTGCCCATCGATGAGCCGGTCGGGTCGATGGTGATCGACATCGGGGGCGGCACCACCCAGACCGCCCTGCTCAGCCTGGGCGGGATCGTGGCTCTGGAGGCGGTGAGGGTGGGCTCCTTCGACCTCGACGACGCCGTCCAGGCCCACATGCGCCGCGAGTACGGCATGGCCATCGGCGAGCCCACCGCGGAGCACACCAAGATCGTGGTCGGCTCGGCGGCGCCGACCCGCAGCGAGACCGCGGCCGAGATCCGCGGCCGGGAACTGATGTCGGGAATGCCCAAGACCACAGTGGTGACGCCCGAGGAGATCCGCCGGGCGATCGAGGAGCCGGTGACCGCCATGGTCGACTCGGTGGTGAGCTGCCTGTCGCAGTCACCCCCCGAACTGGCCCAGGACCTGATCGCCCGCGGCGTCATCCTCGTCGGCGGGGGAGGGCTGCTCAGGGGGATGGACATCCGGCTGTCCCGGGAGATGTCGTTGCGGGTGCGGCGGGTCGACGCCCCGCTGGAGACGGTGGTGCGGGGCGCAGGCCGCTGCCTCGAGCAACTCGGCATGGACTTCTCGATCTTCAGCGACGACTTCGAATAGCCGCGGCTGGCACTCCCGCTCTTGTTCGCTGCGCTCACGGGGCCGCTCGGGCCCCTGGCGCCTACACGCCCCGCAGTTCCGCGGCCGCGGCCCGGACCTGCTTGTCGCGGTCGGTGGATGCCCTCAGCAGAGCGGCATCGACCTCGGGCCCGTCGAAGGGGGCGAGGGCTATCACCGCCCGGCGGCGGACCTCCGGCTTGTCGTCCAGCCCCGCCAGGATCGCCGGCAGACCGGCACGATCCGAGATCGCGCCCAGAGCGGCGACGGCCGACTCCCGGCACAGCGCATCGGCGTGGGAGCGGGCCACCCGGACCAGCGCCTCCACCACCGCGGCCGTCTCGGACCCGGATGCACCGGCGTGGCCGCTCGCTGGGGCGTGGCCTGCTGGGGCGTGGCCTGCTGGGGCGTGACCGCTCGCCGAGACCTTCTCCCCGCAGGCCCAGGCGGCGGCCTCCACCACCCGGTGGTCGTCGTCGGCCAGCAGGCTCGCCGCCGCGGCCGCCGTGACATCGGATCGGCACGCGGCCAGCTCGAGAGCGGTCATCCGCACGGCCGCCGCGGGATCGTCCAGAGCGCCCGCGAGCTGCTGCCCGGCGAGGTCGCCGGCCCTCTCCAACGCCCGCAGCGCACTCGACCGCACCATCGGGTCGGGGTCGTGGAGGTACGAGCGGGCCTTGGCGGCGTCGCCGGTGTGGCCGGCCGCGGCCGCTTCCCGGCGCCGCCCGACGGCCCCTGCGGCTCGCTCCGCCCCCTGAGCCGCTGCGTCAGCCACCCGGCCCTTCAGCACCCTGCTAGTGGAGTGTCGCGGGTTTGGTTGAGCGACCCGCCAAGTCTCTGACCTCGCGCCATGGACTACAGGGTTCCGCAATCGTACTCACGACATACCGCCATTAGCCCGTCGCGGATGCGATGACCCGGACCGTCCACGGGCCCGAGCGGGTGGACGCGTCCGTCATGCGGATCACGGTTCTCCGGCATACCGCTAGGAGATGGCCTGCTCGAGCAGGAAACCGGCCACCACCACCAGCAGTCCCACCAGCGCGGCCAGCGCGAAGCCGATGCCTGCCACCAACAGGATCAGCACCACCAGCGCCAGGAGCCGCTGCCACCACTGCGGGTAGGCCTTCGGCCCCACCACCGGGCGGGGCACGGCCCGCCGGGCCAGCCCCAGGACCCGCAGCACGTCGATCAACCGGATGCGGCGCCTGGGACGGGGCGGCCCCGCCGGCCGGAGGGCGGTACGCGCCGGCCGGAGGATCGTGCCGGCCGACCGGAGCGCGGCACGCGCCGGCCGGCCGAGCCGCGGCCAGACCTTGCCGTCCGCTGGTGCAGGTCGGGAGGCTTCGCCGGTGGTCGGGGCTGGCGCCATGGCGGTACCTTGGGGGGTCCGGCGCCGCGTCAACGAAGGGGCGCCGAGCGAAGACGACTGGACGGTTCGCCACGCTAGCTTCCCCACTGCCGACTTCCCCTGCGCGGGGCTTGCCTGCGCGGGGCTCGCCTGCGCCGCCCCCGCCCCCGCCCCCGCCGGGTGGGCTGCCGCCCCCGCCCCCGCCGCGCCCGACTCGCCGTCGCTGGTACAGGTCGGGCCTGGGGCTGACCCTCATCGCCGTCGCCCTCGTGCTGGGGGGGCTCGCGGCCGGGGCGTACTTCGCACCGGCCCAGTGGGCCGGCCGGTTGCTGCCCGGCGACTCGGTGGTGGACGAGGGCGCGGTGGCCTTCCTTCCCGGCACGGCCATCGCCACGTCCGGCCGGGTGGAGGCCGACGGCGTCGACGTGTTCGACCCCGAAGGCGAGATCCTGCTCCTGACCGTGGCGATCGACAGCCATTTGACCGTGCTCGACTGGATCCGGTCCTCGTTGGACGATGCGGTCGCCCTGCGCAGCCGGGAATCGGTCTACGGCGACCGGAACGACACCGAGCAGCGAGAACACAACCGCTACCTGATGGACAGCTCCAAGGACATCGCCACGATCGTCGCCCTCCAGCACCTCGGTGTGCATGCCGCCGACTTCACCGGGGTGCTGTTCTTCGAGACGGTCCCGGGCGGCCCGGCCGACGGCCTGCTGGAGCCTGCCGACGTGATCCTGTCCATCGACGGCCGGCCGGTCACCACGGTCGACTCGCTGCGGGCGGTGCTGGCGGAACTGGCGCCGGGAGCGGCGGCCGTGGTCACCGTGGAGAACTCCGAGACCCACGAACTGCGCGACGTCGAGATCACGCTCGGCGCCCACCCCGACAACGGCGGTTCGTTCATCGGGGTGAGCGGGGTAACCGAGCGGGTCAGCCGGTCGCCGCTCCCGTTCGACGTCGACATCTCGTCCGGCGCGGTGGGGGGACCCTCAGCCGGTCTGGCCTTCACGCTGGTCGTGCTCGACGTGCTGTCTCAGGGCGAGCTCACCGGCGGCCAGCGGGTCGCCGTCACCGGCTCCATCCGCCTCGACGGATCCGTCGGAGACGTGGGCGGCGTCGCCCAGAAGGCGGTCGCGGCCCGGGATGCGGGCGCCAGGCTGATCATCGTGCCCGAGGCGTCGGCGGACGAGGCCCGGTCGGGCTCGGGCGACGTGCCGGTGGTCGGGGTGGCCAACCTGGAGGAAGCGCTGCAGGCGCTGGCCGACGTCGGGGGCGACCCCGTCGGACGCCTGCTGGGCTGAACTATCGTATTGGATGGCCGCAACCAGCGAGCCGGCAGCAACATGCGCACCGGTGGCGGCCTCGGAGGAGCCATGGGAGACGGCGGCGGATCCGGTCCCGGACACGGATTGAGCCCCGAAGCGGTGGAGAAGGACGACTTCGCCAGGGTACGCCGCGGCTACGAGCCCGGATCCGTACGCGCCCGGCTGCACGAGGCCGCCGAGGAGATCCGCCGGCTGAACGGCCTGACCGGCTCGCTGTCGGACCGGATCACCGAACTGGAGGCAACCCCTCCGGAGGCGCTGGAGTCGCGCCGGGTGGCGGAGGCCCTGGGCGATGAGGCGACCCGGGTCCTGCAGTCGGCCAACGACGCGGCCCAAGTGCAGATCGAGCGGGCCCGGGCCGAGCACGACCGGATCGTGGGCGAGGCCGAGGCGGCCGCGGCCGCCATCGCCGAGGAGGCCCGCGAGAGGGGCAGGAACATGGTGGCGGAGGCCCAGTCCGTCCGCGAGCGGATCCTGTCCGACGCGGCTCGCAAGCGCCATGAGCACCGGGTGGAGGTCGAGAAGCTCCGGGTGACCCGCGACCGCCTGCTGGAGGCGCTCGGCGTCTTCCGCCAGGGACTGGACGGCTGGATCGAGGAACTGGTCCAGGCCGAGCCGCGGGCTGCGGCCGCCGCCCAGCAGGCCGCGGAGCGGGTCGCGGCCCGGCCGGAGCCGACCGCGGCCGAGCTCGAGGCGGAGATCTCCACGGCCCGCCTGGCCGGGACGGCCCCCGAGGGCGGCCCCGGCGAGGAGGCCCAGGCATCCGGCGCCGAGGCCGCGCCCGGCACCGCTGCCAGCGCCGGCACGGCGCCCGGACAAAGTGGAGGGGTCGCCCGCCCCCCCCCCGCCGCGGCGGGCGCCCGCCCCCCCCCCACCCCGGCCGCCCCCCCCCCGCCCCCACCCCGGGGGGGGCCCCCCGGCCCCCCGGGCCCGCCCCGCGCGCCCCC
>JAPPLH010000076.1:228-11149 GCA_028819505.1 Acidimicrobiaceae bacterium | reverse complement strand
CGGCGCCGCGGCCGCGCCCGCCCCCGCTCCCCGCGCCGCCCGGGCGCCCGCCCTGGGGGGGGGGGGCGCGGCCCCCGCCGCGGCCGCGGCGGACTCCGGCGAGCCCGAGACGCCGGATGAACACGACGGGCCCGAAGCCGTGGGCGAGCACATCGACCCCGAGGGCCTGCCCGTCGAGCCCGCGCGGGCGCCCGCCCGGGCTGCGGTGCGGCTCTACGACGTCGAGGCGGAGACCGGCGCCGGGTTCGCCTCCGGGGCCGACCCGCAGGACAGGCAGGCGGCCGCGGCGCCCGCCGATGATTCGCCCGTCGCCTCCGATGAGGCCGAGCCCGCGTCCGGGATGCCGCCGTCGGGCGCCGAGGCCATCTTCGCCCGGTTGCGCTCGATCACTTTGCAGCCGGCCGGCGAGCCGGGACCGCGGTCCGCTGGGCTCGGCGTCACCGATGACGGCGCGGCCTTTCCGGCTGCGGTCCGTTCGGCTGGGGCTTCTCCGGCTGCGGTCCGTTCGGCTGGAGCCCCCGAGGCCGCAGACGAGTACGCCGACGAACCCGACGAGCTCGCCGACGAATACGCCGACCTGACCGGCGCTGCCGCCGGGCCGGACGGTCCCGACGATCTCGTCGGCGCGGCCCGGGCCGTGGCGGTGGGCGGGATCGCCCGCAGGCTCAAGCGTCTGGTCGTGGACGAGCAGGGCGACCTGCTCGACGCCGTGCGCCGCAACGGGGTCCGAGCCGTGCGCTCGACCATCGCCAGCGACACCGGGGCCTACACCCGCGCCGTCCGGGTGCCGATGCAGGACTTCGCGTCCGACATTGACGTGAGCATCGACGACGTCGACCTCGAGGCTGCCGGCAGCGCCGTCCTGTCGGCGCTGGTCGAGCCGGTCCGGGAACTTCTCGGGGAATTGATCGAGGGCACCGACGATTCCGACGAGCTCGCCACGGCGGTGCGATCCATCTACCGGGAGTCCCGATCGCGCCGCGCCGACACCGCAGCCGAAGCCGCCTTCGCTGCCGGCTGGCCGGAGCCGATAGCGTGACCGTCAGTGCGTACCGTAACCCCCCCTCCCTCCGGCGGCCGATCCCGCTTCGGCTCTAGAAGAATCCGCTTCATCGCGATTCTGGTAGCAGGCGGCCTGCTGGTCCTGCTCCTGTCGCTGCGAGGCATCGCCCGCTTCTACACCGACTACCTGTGGTTCGACTCGCTGGGCCGGACCGACGTGTGGGGACGGGTGCTGCTGGCCAAGATCGCCCTCTTCGCGATCTTCGCGGCGGCCTTCTTCGTCCTGATGTGGATCAACCTCCTCATCGTCGACCGCCTGAAGCCCGCGGTCCGCCCGCCCGGCCCCGAGGAGGAGATGCTCGGCCGGTTGCACGACCTGACGTCGGGCCGCACCCGGCTGTTGCGCCTGGTCCTGTCGGCAGTGTTGTCGCTGCTGGCCGCATCCGGGGTGTCCAACCAGTGGGAGGAGTGGCTGCTCTTCGTCAACCGCCGGGACTTCGGGATCGTCGATCCGCTGTTCGACACCGACATCGGCTTCTACGTCTTCCGGCTGCCGTTCCTGACGTTCCTCGTGAACTGGCTGTTCGCCGCCTTCATGATCATCCTCGTGGTGATCGGCATCGCCCACTACATCAACGGCGGCATCAGGGCCCAGGTGCCCCGGGGCGCGCCCCGGGTGCTGCCGTCGGTGAAGGTGCACCTGTCGGCGATCCTGGCAGCGCTGGCCCTCGTGAAGGCGGCCGACTACTGGCTGTCGCGCTACGAGCTCACCGTGTCGGACCGGGGGGTGGTGGACGGCGCCCTGTACACCGACGTCACGGCCAAGCTGCCCGCCCTCAACCTGCTGCTGCTGATCTCGCTGTTCGCGGTGGTGCTGCTGGTGGTCAACCTGCGCCGGCGGGGCTGGGTGCTGCCGGTGCTTGCCGTTGGCCTGTGGGCCTTCACCGCCCTGGTGATGGGCAACCTGTACCCCGCGTTCGTGCAGCGGTTCCAGGTCGATCCCAACACCACCGCCCGCGAGTCCGTCTACACCGACGACAACATCGCGGCCACAAGGGCGGCCTACTCGCTGGTGCCCGACAGCGACGTCGCCCTCGAGGTGTTCGAGTACCGGGAGAACCCCTCCCCGGCCCAGCTGCGCGCCGCGGCCCAGACTGTGCGCAACACCCGGATCCTCGACCCGCTCACCCTCACCGACACCTTCGAGAAGGACCAGGGCGAGCGGGACTTCTACCGCTTCTCCTCGGTGCTCGACGTCGACCGCTACGAGGTCGACGGCGAGTTGACCCAGGTGGTGCTGGCCGCCCGCGAGCTCAACCTGAGCGAGCTGGGATCGTGGGAGCGCCAGCACGTGGCAATCACCCACGGCTACGGGATGGCCATCGCCCGGGCCAACGTCACCGACGTGCGGGGCAGCCCGGTGTTCATCACCGGCGGCCTGCCCGTCGAGGTGGACCAGGCCATAGACCTGCAGCTCGACGAGCCCCAGATCTACGTGGGCGAGAACCTCGAGGGCTACGCGCTGGTGGGCGCCACCCGCGACGAGGTCGACTACGTGGACGGCCAGGGCCGCGAGGAGAGCTTCCGCTACGACGGCGACGGCGGCGTCAACATGGGGTCGTTCCTGCGCCAGACCGCCTTCGCGCTGCGCTTCGGGCAGCTCGATCCGCTGATCTCGAACTTCGTGGACGGCAACACCAGCATCATCTACATCCGCGACGCCCAGGACCGGGTGAAGAACGTGGCGCCGTTCCTGGAGTTCGACTCCGACGCATACCCGGTGATCTTCAACGGCCGCATCCACTACGTGCTCGACGCCTACACCACCACCGACCGCTACCCCTACTCCCAGACCGCCGACGCCAGCGGGCTGGCAGCCGGCGCCGAGCTGGCCGACGGCAGCGTCAACTACATACGCAACTCGGTCAAGGCCGTGGTCGACTCCTACGACGGCGACGTGACGCTGTACGTCATGCCGATCGCCGATCCGATCGTGGCCGCCTGGCAGGGGGCCTTCCCCGACCTGTTCACCGACTTCTCCGAGATGCCCGAGGAGCTGCGCTCCCATCTGCGCTTCCCGACCGACCTGTTCACCGTGCAGACCAACATGTGGGCCTCCTACCAGGTGTCGGACCCCGAGGCGCTGATCATCGGCACCGAGCGCTGGGCGGTGGCCCAGGACCCGGGCCGCAGCGTGCAGGCCGGGGGCACCGCCGAGGCCGTGGTCGGGGACCGGGGGCTGCTGACTCGGCGGGAGCGGCGGGTCCCGGCCTACTACTCGCTGATCCAGCTCCCCGGCGAGGAGGAGGCGTCGTACGTGGCGTTGCGCTCGTTCGTGCCGGTCTCCGACGACGACAGCCGCAAGGAGCTCACCGCCTTCATGGTGGGCGAGACCCGCGCCGACGGGACGTCGCGGCTGGTGTCCTATGAGATGGCCAACCTGCTGGCGCCGGGCCCGGCCATCGTGGCGTCGAACATCTCCACCAACCCCGCCATAAGCCGGGAGCTGACCCTGCTCAACGACCAGGGCTCGCAGGTCGACTTCGGCGACATGCTGCTGCTGCCCGTCGAGGATTCCGTGCTCTATGTGCGACCCATGTACGTGCGGGCCCAGGGGACCCAGATCCCGCTGCTGGCCGGGGTGATCGCCTCGGTGGGCAACCGCACCGCGCTGGGCAACACGCTGGGCGAGGCCCTCGACGACCTGTACCCGGGCGCCGACCTCGACGACGTGGTGCTGCCGCCGATCGTGACCGACGGCGACGCTGTAGTGGAGGACGAGCCGGACGGGACCGGCGAGCCGTCCGCGGCCGACGCGCCGGACGCCGCCGTCGGCGAGCTGACGCCGGCGCAGACCCAGCAGCTGATCGACGAGCTGGCCGATCTGCGCCGCCGCCAGGACGAGATCCTGGCCCGCCTCCTGGAGCAGCTGGAGAACTGACCCCGTCGGGTCGTCCCCGGCCCCGGTTCAAGATCTCGGGTTGGTTGTGGGTGGCATATGCCCAGAACTGACCTGAGATTTCTGGCGACGGCTCCGGGGCTAGGCCTTGGGGAGCGGGCCGGGTTAGGTTTGGGGATGGCCCGGCCGGTGGGACGTACGTGAACGAGCAAGGCTCAGGCGGACCGGCCGCCGGACTCTCCCGCTCGCTGGGGCTCCGTCACGTCTTCGTCCTGAGCACCGGCGCGATGCTCTCCTCGGGCCTGTTCCTGCTGCCGGGCCTGGCCGCGGCCGACGCCGGGCCCAGCGCCGTGCTGGCCTACGCCCTGGCCGGCGTGGTCGCCGTGCCCGCCATGTTGAGCGTGGCCGAGCTCTCCACCGCCATGCCCCGGGCCGGGGGCGCCTACTACTTCCTGGTGCGGGCCTACGGACCGGCCGTCGGAACCTTCTCAGGCATGGCCACATGGCTGTCGCTGGTGCTCAAGGACGCGTTCGCCCTGGTCGGCATGAGCGCCTACCTCAACCTGGTCCTCGACGTGCCGGCCAAGCCGCTGGCCATCGTGCTCATCGCCGGCTTCACCGTCGTCAACATCGTCGGGACCCGGGCCAGTGCCCTGGTACAGATGCTGCTGGTGGGCTTCGTGCTGGCTGTGATGGGCTGGTTCCTCGCGGCCGGCCTCCCGCAGGTCGGCAGCGGCGACGGCAACCTCGACACGTTCTTCGCCGAGGGGGCGGGCGGGCTGGTGAGCGTGATCGGGCTGGTGTTCGTGTCCTACGGCGGGCTGACCAAAGTGGCCAGCGCGGCGGAGGAGATCAACGACCCGTCGCGCAACATTCCCTTGGGCATGGCGCTGGCGCTGCTGGTCAGCACCGCGCTGTACACCCTCGGCGTGCTGGTGGCGGTGGCGGTGGTGCCGCCGTCGTTGCTGCACGACGACCTGGCGCCGATCTACACCGCGGCCGAGGACGTGCTGCCCACCGCGGGCGCGGTGCTGGTGGCGGCAGCCGCCCTGGCCGCCTTCTCGTCGGCCACCAACGCGGGGATACTGGCCGCGTCCCGCTACCCGCTGGCCATGAGCCGCGACCGGCTGGTTGGAGAGCGGCTGGGCCGGCTCAACCGGTTCAACACCCCGGCCTGGGGGGTGGTCGTCACGGGCGCGGGGATGGCCGCAGTGGTGCTGGCCCTCGACGTGGCTGCCATCGCCAAGGTGGCCAGCGCCTTCGTGCTCCTGACGCTGGCGCTGGTGAACTCGGCCGTGCTGGTGCTGAGGGTCTCCGGCATCGCCTCCTACGCGCCCGGCTTCACCGCGCCGCTGTTCCCCTACCTGCAGCTGGCCGGGATCGCCATCGACCTGTACCTGATCGTCCAGCTGGGCCCGGTGGCACTGCTGCTCACCGGGGCGTCAGTGGTGTTGGGGGTGCTGTGGTACGTGTTCTACGGCCGTACCCGATCGATGCACGGAGGGGCCATCTACCACGTGTTCGAGCGCTGGGGGCGGCTGGTCGACCGGGGCCTGGACCGCGAGCTGAGCGCGGCGGTGCAGAGCCACGGCGTGCGAGTCGGCGACGAGTATCCGGGGCTGATCGCCCGGGCCGCGGTGGTGAGCATTCCCGAGGGCACCGACATCAACGAGGCCGCGGTGCGGGCCTCGGAGGTGCTGTCGACCCACACGGAGGTGGACGTGGCCACGGTGACCGACCGGTTCCTGGAGTCGGGCTCGCTGTGGATCCAGCCCTCCGAGCAGCATCCCACGGCCACGCCGGTGGCCTTCCTCGACACCGACGACGACTACCTGGTGATCGTGCGGGCCGCGGGCGGCATCCGCATCCCCGCGGCCTGGGGCGGCCGCGACGAGCAGGTGAAGGCCCTGTTCTTCCTGGCCGGGTGCAGCACCGAGCCCGGCCGGGTGCTGCGCCTGGCCGGCGAGCTGGCCGCCTACCTGCACTCGGACCGGGCCGAGGCGGTGGCCGAGGCCGCCTTCGAGGCCGAGGTGAAGGCGGCCCTGCTGCCCGACCTGTCGATCGGCCAGTACCCGCTGATGCCGGAACTGTCGACGTCGGCGCTGATCGGCCGGCGGGTGGGGGCGCTCACCATCGATGCGGGCTTCTTCCTGGAGGCGGTCATCCGCGAGGGCCGGGTGCTGCGGGCCGAGGCCGACCTGGTGCTGGAGGCCGACGACCAGATCACCGTGCTCGGCCCGCCCAACAGCCTGCCCGTCCTGGACGATGTGGTAGGCGTCCTGGCCGATTGACGGACTCGTTGGCTCGTTCTCGATGTAGTTGTGCCGCTGTGAGGCGTACAACTGCATCAAGAATGCGGTTCGGGCATGTCTCGGTGGGTCGACGCCGGCATCCGCCTGCCCCCGAAGTAGCGCTCCGGCGCTGGCCCGCCGGCGTTGCGGACGGGTTGCCGCCCCCGGTAGGATCGCTCTGCGGGGTGGAGCAGTCTGGTAGCTCGTCGGGCTCATAACCCGAAGGTCGTAGGTTCAATTCCTACCCCCGCCACCAAAGAAAGCCCAGGTCAGAGCATGTGCACTGGTCTGGGCTTCACCGCGCCAGAGCCGATCTTCCAATAGATTTTCTAATATGCCTGATGCGCCGTCGGGGCTGTCACCGTTCGGTGGAACATCGCCGGCACCGCCGAGGTGGGCGGGGGCAGCGCTGCGGGCGTTGGCTGCTCGGGGGGCATGGCTGTCACTGGATCGGCGTCGATCTCGTGTTGCGTCGGGCGCTGAGCGGGCAGGTTGCGCCACCACTCGTTGAGCGGCGGCGGTGTCTGCA
Organism: Acidimicrobiaceae bacterium; assembly: GCA_028819505.1. Classification (GTDB taxonomy): domain Bacteria; phylum Actinomycetota; class Acidimicrobiia; order Acidimicrobiales; family Aldehydirespiratoraceae; genus Aldehydirespirator. Next base: position 4,428 of record JAPPLH010000076.1, on the reverse strand, counting down.
GCTCGCGGTTCAGGCTCTCGCCGAGTTCGTGGAAGAACAGCGCAACATTCGGTGTGCGCGCCTCCAGGCGAGATAGCGCCTTGGGCGCCCACATCGCCATGTAGGTCCAGCACGCCTCCCCCCAACTGCTCACTGCCCAACGCTGCGGCAGCACCGTCTGCGGCGGATAGGGCCACCCGAGCACGATCTCTGCTGCTTCGGCAACCTCGCTCGCATCCGGGGGCTCGCCGGTTGTGTTGCGCGCATGATCACTCACGGCGCAATCCCCAGCTCAGCGGGGCTTGTTGTCTGTGCCAATGCCATCAGGGCTCCCTTCGGGCCGGGTCACACGGCGTTGAACGGCATTCGATGCTCGACCACCCGGAGGGAGCCACCATGCGCCGCACCCGTCGGCTTGCTGTAAGGGTCGTTGTTTTTGTGGTTGCCGGGGCTTGTGGCGGTTACCGCATCGCTTTGTCTGGGAGGGGGACTAGTCCTTCGCGATCGCGCGCCGTGTTACTTGCAGCGCTCGTGTGATTCGATCGTTGGCCTTGCGTCGGCCGCGGAGGTCAGCGATCTTGTCGGAGGCGTACTCAAGGATGTCCATCGCGGCCTCGACGAGGGCCGCGGCGCTTTCGGCGGTGGCAATCTTCTCGGCCTCGGGCATCATCCGCCACCACCGGTACTCCTTGCCGAAGGAGCGGCGGCTGGCCCGCCACATGGTCACGTCATCGAAGGTCACCTGGTCGCCGAAGAGCGCGCACACCGCGGTCTGGTCCTCGCCGGGCAGGTGGGCCACGACGGTGGCGATGTCGCGCCAGTTGCACGAGCGCCCGGTCGCGGCCGCGGCCTGCCCAGCTGCCGTCGTCGATCTCTGCGGCTGCGAGCCGGGCGGTGTACGGCGGCGGCTTCTTCATCTCGGGGAGGGCTGCCGCGCCATCACAGCCCCAGATCCTCACGCAGTTCCTCCGCCCAGTCTGGACGCCCGGAACGTCTCAGCGCCATCGCCAATAGCTCGTACACGTCGTCATCACCCAGGTTCTCCACCGCCGCGGCCAGCAAGTCCCGCACCGGTCCTGAGCCGGCTTCGGCACTCAGCTTCAGATCCCCTGCGGTCAAGACCGCCTCCAACACCAGGCGCGACGCCATCGCTTCGATCACCAGGTCAGCAGCAGCGATGCACAGCCGATTGTCCAGCTCGCGGTCGTTGACGCCCAACAGCACTCTCAGACGCGGCCGAGCCAGCGCCGCGAGGTCAAGATTGCCCGAGTCCCTTTGACGCTCCTCCATCAGCGCGCCCGTCAATCCCTCATAGGGATCATCAGCCGTCAGCAGACGCCGGATCGCCCCAGACCGCTCACCTGCGGGGTCGGGGCCCTCATACCTATGGGCGTACTCGCCCCACGACTCTTTGAACCCCTCCAGCGCAGCCCGGCGTCGACGCTCGGCGTCCTCGATGGGCCCTACATGGTCGGTCATCGTCCCGCTCCCCGCTCGTACGCGTGTGAACAAGGCGGCCGCGTGTGAAATGCAGGTTCTCGAGGAGCTGATCTACTTCGCGGGGATGAATCCAATGCTCGGGCGCCGCCAACCCCAACCCTAGCCGTGGGAGACGATGAGCACTTACGGCACAGGCGCTCGGCGTGTCAAAGGGTCATGGGCCTCTTCGCATCGGGCGACACGACGTAAGTCGTCCGTGCAGCCGCCTACTCCTGCCTCGCTGTGTCACAGGTCTTCCGTACTGTGCGCGGCATGGGCGAACGTCTGTTCGATATTGGTGTCGAAGGTCCTCCCTTGACGAGACGGGAGCGGGTAGCGTCGGAGGCGATGAAGCGCCGCGAGGAGTTGGGCTCGTCGATGCCGTACCGACGTGTGGTCTCTAGTGACGCTGGGTCCGTGGGCCAGGTGGATGGCTCGGTGCTGATTTGCGGTCCAGCGTTGGAGGGGCTTGACATGCTGCCGGATCGCAGCGTGCGCACGGTGGTGACGTCGCCGCCGTATTGGTCGCTACGCGACTACGAGGCAGACGGGCAGATCGGGCGGGACGACGCGCTGGGCGATTACGTCAAGAGCATTGCGGTGACCTTCGACAAGGTGCGCCGGGTGCTGACCGATGACGGCACGGTGTGGCTGAATGTGGGCGACAGCTACACGTCCGGTAACCGCCGTTACCGGGCTCCGGATCGCAAGAACCGGGCCCGGGCGATGCGGGTTCGCCCGACTACGCCCGAGGGTCTCAAGCCCAAAGATCTCATCGGGGTTCCCTGGCGGCTGGCGCTGGCGCTGCAGGACGCGGGATGGTGGCTGCGTTCGGAGGTGATCTGGCACAAGCCGAATGCGCATCCCGAGTCGGTGAAGGACCGGCCCACCAAGGCTCATGAGACGGTGTTCTTGTTGTCCAAGAGCCAGGACTACTACTACGACGTGGACGCGGTGCGGGGTCCCAACGACCGGCGGCTTCGCACCGTGTGGGACATCAACACCGAGCCCCGTCGGCGCGCCGACAGTGGCGTGGACGACCATCCGGCGGTGATGCCGATGACGCTGGCCCGTCAGTGCGTGATGATCACCAGCGAGCCCGGCGACGTGGTGCTCGACCCTTACGCCGGATCGGGAACGACGCTGCTGGCCGCTCGTGAGCTGGGTCGGCGCTGGGTGGGCATCGAGCTGAACCCTGCCTTCGTCGACTTGATCGAGCATCGCCTGGCGCTGTGAGCGACCGGGAGGCCCTCAAGCGGAGCATCGATGGCCTGTCGCAGATGGGAGTGCGGTTCGTTGCCCGCATGGTCGAGTCCTTGGCCGACCCACCCCGGGTCCAGTTCCCGGAATCAAGATCCACCTGGATCAACGCCGAGCCAGACTGGATCGAGTACTTCGGGCTGATGATCTCTGCTCACCACGGCATCACGACGGAGGCGCTCGGGCTGACCAGCTTCGAGACGGCGTTCCGCAACACGTGCGAGGCCGTCGATTGGGCCCTGGACCCTCCCGGCTCGGCCACGCAGCGCTTCGTGGATCTCACTGTCGAGGCGTCCGACGGACTTGAGCGCAGGCTGTCGCTGAAGTCGACCGCGGCGCAACGGCTGTCTGAGACGACCGCGCACATCTCGAAGCTGACCGAGGCGGCCTGGATTCAAGATGTCCGTTCAGCACGCACGCGCAGGGAACACAGATCACCGTCAAGCAGATCCAACTCTCAGTGTGCGACATCCACGCCGAATGGGAACTGCAGCCCTGACGGCTTCTAATGGATTTTCTAATGGACGGATCGACACAGAGCGTTATCCGTAGGTACGGTTCGGCATCGCGAATTCGCGAAAGCTCACTTCAGAGGCACTTTCTGACACAGGTCGGCACAGCCTGACACGGCTTGGAAGCAACTCATGACCCGAAGGTCGTAGGTTCAATTCCTACCCCCGCCACCAACAAAGCCCCGAGGTCGGAGCACATCCACTGGGCTGGGCTTCACCGCGCCAGAGCCAGTCTTCGGCGACTACTATAGCAGGTGGCGATGACCCAAGGCTTGGTTTAGTCTCTGGACTAAGTCTATTAGACTGGCATCCGTAGCGACGATCTGGACCGAAACACAAGTCGTCGGACCCTCGACATGACGGGTATCATAGGAGAATGATGGTGACTGATTTGAAAATGGTGAACGTTCATGAGGCCAAGACCCACCTGTCCAAACTGCTGGAGCGGGCGCACGCGGGCGAGGAGATCATCCTGGCCAAGGCCGGGAAGCCCTACGCCAGGCTCATGCCGCTCGCTCCGAGACGCCGTCGCGGCGGGCAACTGCCGGGCTTGGTCGTCGGACCCGAGTTCTTCGAACCGCTGCCCGAGGAGGAGCTCAGGGCCTGGGAATGCGGATGACAAGACTCCTGCTGGACACGCACGCGCTGTTGTGGTGGTGGTCCGACGAAGCGCTGCTGCCCCCGGCCGTCCGTGAGAGGATCGCCGATGCGGACACGACGGTCTTCGTGAGCGCCGCCAGCGCCTGGGAGATCGCCACCAAGGTGCGCCTGGGCCGTTTGACGCCATACAGGGACCTGGTCCCCAGATTCGGCGAGTTGGCACTGGCCGCCGATCTTCGGCACCTGCCCATGACCCATCACCACGGCCTGCGAGCCGGCAGCTATCCGAGCGAGCACCGAGACCCGTTCGACCGGGTGCTGGCCGCCCAGGCCGAGTTGGAGTCGCTCACCCTCGTTACCCGCGACGCAG
>JAPPLH010000076.1:0-128 GCA_028819505.1 Acidimicrobiaceae bacterium | reverse complement strand
CATTCCAGGACTTCCCGGTCGAGGTGCTCTGGTAGCCGGTACGCTGCGGAGGAACATAAAGGCCGCGGGGAGGCATTCCAGGACTTCCCGGTCGAGGTGCTCTGGTAGCCGGTACGCTGCGGAGGAAC
>JAPPLH010000079.1 GCA_028819505.1 Acidimicrobiaceae bacterium | reverse complement strand
GCCGCTCGGGCCGTGAAGCCGCTCCTGCCCGCTGCGCTCACGGGCCGCTCGGGCCCAGGGGGCTCGTCCGCTCGGCGTCTGGTTCGTTCAACCCATGTCCTGGTCGAATATGTCGTCGTCGGGCTCGGCAGGCGCGGGCGCCGGCGCCGGGCGCGGCAACCGGGTGTCCTGGAGTCGCTGGCGCCCCGTCGACACGGCGGTGGCCGTCTTGTGCAGCATCGCCTCGAAGGCCGCCAGCCGCTGGTCGCACCAGTCCTCGGTCTCGAGCTTCATCCTCCTGGCCCGCTCCTCGGCCTCGTCGACCGTCCGCCTCGCCCGCATCTCGGCGGCCTTGACGACCTCGCTGCGCTGGACCATCTGCTCCGCACGGGCCCGGGCCGCCGCGATGATGTCCTCGCCCTCTCTCTGCGTGCGGAGCCGGATGTCGTCGCGCTCCTTCAGCATCCAACGAGCAGCCCGCAACTCCTCGGGAAGGGCAGCGAACGCCTTCTGCAGTATCCCCAGCAGCTCCTCGCCGTTGATCATCACCGAGGTCGAGAACGGCATCGGCCGCGACCTCTCCACCATCCGGACGGCCTGGGCGAGCAACTGCTCCACGGCCAGCCGTCGAGCCTCGGACGAACTCTCGGCCGATCCCGTCCCCGCAGGCGGGACCAGGTCGCTCGTACTCATCGCTCCCGGTCGGCCTCTACGCGACCGGCCAGCCGGACCTGCACCGGCTCGGGCACCATCGACGACACGTCCCCACCCAGGCGGACGACCTCCCGGATCAGCTTGGAGGCCACGAACGACCGCTTGCTGGCCGAGGGGATGAAGATCGTCTGCACCCCGGCGAGGGCGTGGTTCATCTGCGCCATCTGAAGCTCGTTCTCGAAGTCGGACACTGCTCGCAGCCCCTTCACGATGAAGTCGGCCTCGACCTCCCGGGCCAGATTGACCACCAGGTTGGAGAACATCGCCACCGAGACATTGGGAAGATGGGCGACACACTCCTTGAGCAGCTGCTCGCGCTCGTGCAGGCTGAACAGGCCCTCCCCCTTCTGCGGGTTGCGCGTGGCCGCCACCACCACTTCGTCGAAGAGCTGGGCGATCGTCTCGATGATCTCGAGATGGCCGTCGTGGATCGGGTCGAAGGATCCGGGGTAGAGCACACGGGTCACTGATCGGCTCCAGTTCCGCTCGGCCTCTCGGCAGCTCTTGCGAACGTCACCACGGTACCGCCGTGACGCCTGCGATGGTGGATGGCAAAGCGGGGTCCCACATCCACCGGACGATCCGACTCGGCCACGACCAGTCGGGCCGGCACCCGCGACAGCAGCTGCGGCCAGTCGTCGAAGGCGTACGGCGGGTCCGCCAGAGCGACGTCGAAGCGGTGCCGAGCCAGCTCGTCGAGGGCGGCATCGACGGCGGCGACCATCACCGTCGCGCCTGCAGCCAGGCCGGTCGACTCGAGGTTGCGCCGCAGCAGCGAGGCCACGGCCGGGTCGCGCTCCACGAACGTCGCGGCGGACGCGCCGCGGCTCAGCGCCTCGATCCCCAGCGCGCCGGTTCCGGCGAAGAGGTCGAGCACGCTGGCTCCCTCGACGGCGCCGAGGGAGCAGAGCGAGTTGAACACCGCCTCGCGCACCCGGTCGGGGGTGGGGCGGGTTACGCCGCCCGCCGGCGCTTGCAGCCGGCGGCGCTTGGCCGACCCCGCCACGACACGGATGCTCACGATCGTCGGCCCAACTCCGTCTTCATCGAATTGGCAGCATTATGGCCCCATAGCGTGCATAACGCTGCCAATTCCCGAACAGCCTCGACCGGTCCGAGCGAATTGGCAGCATTATGGCCCCATAGCATGCACAACGCTGCCAATTCCCGGGCTAGCTCTTTAGCAGGTACTCGGCGTCGGTGTCACCGAGCAGCAACTCGATCTCGTCGGCCAGCTCCCGGTGACCGAGCAGGTCCGGGTCGGCGTCGAGCATCTCGATCGCGACGTCGCGGGCTACAGCAACCCACTCCTTGTCCCGGCGCAGCGAAGCGAGGCGCAGGTCGTTGCGGCCCCTCTGACGCTCGCCCATGATCGTGCCCTCTCCCCGCAGCTCGAGGTCCGCCTCGGCCAGCTCGAAGCCGTCGTTGGAGGCCACCACCGCCTCCAGCCGGGCCTCGGCCTCGGCGGTGACAGCCTCGCCCAGCAGGTAGCAGCTGGACGCCAGACGGGAGCGGCCCACCCGGCCCCGCAGCTGGTGGAGTTGGGCGATGCCGAACCGGCCCGGATCGACGACGACCATGACGGTCGCGTTGGGGACGTCCACCCCGACTTCGATGACGGTGGTGGCCACCAGGACCTCCAGCCGGCCGGACCGGAACAACTCCATGGTCGCCTCCTTCTCTGCGGGCGTCACCCGGCCGTGCAGGAGGCCGACGCGCAGGCCCGCGAGCTCGCCACCGCCCGCGGTCAGCCGCTCATGCGTCTCGATGGCCGACCGGACGTCGAGCACGTCCGACTCCTCGATGACCGGGCACACGACATAGGCCTGGCGACCCTCGGAGACTGCGGCCCGCACCGCCGCCCAGACCCGGGCCTCCTCCAACGGCCCGCGTGCCCATGAGGTGGCCACCGGAGTGCGGCCCGCGGGGAGCTCGTCGAGCACCGACACGTCCAGATCGCCGTAGACGGTCATGGCCGCGGTGCGCGGGATGGGGGTGGCCGTCATGACCAGCAGGTCGGGCATCACCGATCCGGGGCCGCGACCGCGCAGCACAGCCCGCTGCTCGACGCCGAAGCGGTGCTGCTCGTCGATCACCACCACACCCAGAGCCCGGTACTCCAAGCCCTCGGAGATCAGGGCATGGGTACCCAGGACGATTTCGACGTCTCCTGTCGCCAGTCCCGCGACCGCTCGGCGCCGGTCGGCTGCGCCCCGGCTCCCCGACAGCAGCTCGACCTTGAGGGGCCGCTCCCCTCCCAGCCGCCTCTCGTCGGGCACTGTCAGGTCGCCGAGCAGCGAGACCATCGTCTCGAAGTGCTGCTCGGCCAGCACCTCGGTCGGGGCCATCAACGCGCCCTGGAAGCCGCCCTGCACCGCGGTGAGCAGGGCGCACAGGGCCACCACCGTCTTGCCCGCACCCACGTCGCCCTGCATGAGCCGGTGCATGGGGTGGGGCAGGGCCAGATCGCCGGCGATCTCCTCGATCACCCGCTGCTGGGCACCGGTCAGCGGGAACGGCAGACGGGCGAGGAACCGGTCGAGCAGCTCGCCGCCGGTGGCATGGGACAGACCGGCAGTATGGCGCTCCAGCCGGCGCTTGCGCCTGACCAGCTCCACCTGCACCCGCAGGAGCTCGTCGAACACGAGCCGTCGCCGGGCCTCGCTCGATTCTCCCATGGCGGCCGGCCGGTGGATCCCGTTGAGCGCGGTGTGCCGGCCCATGAAGTCGAATCTCTGCAGCACGCCGGCGGGAACCGGGTCGGCTATCCCGCGAGGCTGGCAGCGGTTGAGGGCCTGGTCGACGAACTTGGCTATCTCCCACGTGCTGACGCTCGCCTTCTCCGACTGCGGGTACACGGGAACGAATCGCCCGGTGCGGTCGCCGACCAGATCGACCACCGGATTCGTCATCTGGAGGGAGCCCCGGTATCGCGTCGGCCGGCCGTGGACGATCACTTGACGGCCCGGTCGCAGGCTCTGCTCCTGCCAGGGCTGGTTGAAGAACGTGAGCTTGAGGCGGCCGGTGTCGTCGGAGATGACCACCTCGACCAGCCTGCGGCGCTGCTTGATGCGCCTCGACGAACTCCGCTCCACACAGCCCTCCACGAAGACCTCCTCGCCTTGGGCGAGCTCCGCGATGCGGGCCTGCTTGGTGCGGTCGATGTAGCGACGCGGGTAGTGCTGCAGCAGGTCCAGCACCGAGTTGATCTCCATCTCAGTGAGCGAGGAGGCCCGCTTGCGGCCGACGTTGCGGAGTCGGGTGATGCCGATGGCGTCGAGGTCCCGGAGCGTCAGGGGCGGATCGCCGGCCGGCATCGGCGCGTCGGTCGAGTGGCGGCTCGGCCTACTCCAGGCCGAAGTAGTAGGGGTACAGGGGCTGGCCGCCGTCGCTCACCTCGACCTCCACGTCGGGATGGCTCTCGCTCACGTGCGCCGCGATCGCGTCCGTGGTGGCTGCATCGGCGTCGGCGCCGACGATGACTGTCAGCAGCTCGTGGTCGGGCTCCACGATGGCATCCAGGAGCGCCGCCGCCGCCGCCGGCGCATCGGACTCGACCGCCATGATGCCGTCGGGACCGATGCCGAGCCAGTCCCCGGCGGCGATGGGCCCCGCGGGGCTGGTGGCGTCGCGCACCGCCTGGGTGACCTCGGCCGCGGTCACCGCGGCGGCGGCCTCGGCCATCTGAGCGACGTTGTCGGCCGCGGTGGCGTCCACCGAGAAGGCCATCAGGCTGGAGATGCCCTCGACGACGCTGCGGGTGGGCACCACGCCGACGGTGCGCCCGGTCTCGCCGTCGACCTGCTCGGCCACGCCGATGATGTTCTTGTTGTTGGGCAGCACCACCACATGCCCGCTGGGCAGCGAGTCGACGGCAGCCAGCAGCTCGGCAGTGGAGGGGTTCATCGACTGTCCTCCGGCGACGACGCGGCTCACCCCCATCGAGGTCAGGATGGCCTCCACCCCCTCGCCGGCGCCGACCGCCACGACCGAGCAGCGGTCGGCCTCGGTTATCTCCGCCGGCGCCGGCGGCGATCCGCCCTCGTCGGCGGCCCCGGCGGGCTCCAGGAACGACTCGGAGTGCTCGGCGGCCTGGTCGAGCAGGTCGGTGACCTGGATCCGGTGGGGTCGCCCGACCGCGATCCCGGCCTCGATGGCCGCCCCGATGTCGTCGGTGTGGATGTGGCAGTTCCAGATGCCGTCGCCGCCCACCACCACGATCGAGTCCCCGATCCGCTGCCACGCGGCCTTGAAGCCGTCGACGGAGGGGTCGGGCGCGTCCAGCAGGAACATCACCTCGTACCGCAAGTCGGCAATAGAGGACTCCTCCGCCGGCACGTCGGCGCCGGCCACGGGCGCAGGCGGCGCCGGCGGCTCGGGGGCCTCGGGCATCGGCCGACCGTCGATCTCGGCGAGACAGGCGTCGAACAGCAGCAGCAGTCCGGCCCCGCCCGCGTCGACAACCCCGGCCTCGGCGAGCACCGCCAGCATCTGGGGAGTTCGTTCCAGAGCGTCGTAGCCGCGGTCGCGAGCCGCATCGAAGACCTCAGTCAGACCGCCCCCGGCCGCGGCAGCAGCCTGGGCCGACTCCGAGGCCTCGCGGATGACCGTGAGGATGGTGCCCTCCACCGGCCGCGCCACGGCCGAGTACGCACCCTCGCTGGCCGCAGCCAGCGCCTGGGCCACCACCGGCGCGTCGGGCACGGCGCCGGCCGCCGCAGCGTCGCGGAACACGCCGGAAACGCCTCGAAGGATCTGCGCGAGGATCACCCCCGAGTTGCCCCTGGCACCCATGAGCGCGCCGTGGGCCAATGCCGTGCACAGAGGCTCGAGGTCGTCCGCGACGCCGTCGAGGCTCTCGACGACGGACTTCATGGTGAGCGTCATGTTGGTCCCGGTGTCGCCGTCCGGGACGGGATAGACGTTGAGGTTGTCGATCACCTGGCGGTGGTCGGCGAGTCCTCCGTGGAATCCGGCGATCACGCGGCGCAGCGCGGCCGCGTCGAGAACAAGCGGTGCCATGGTGCCGATGATACTGACAGGCCGCCGCGGGTGGGTGAGGATCAGCAGGGATGCCGCCGGCCTTCTCGGCGGACCGTCTCGCCGCCGGGCCCCCATCCGGGCACGCACCGAACCGTGCCGGAGCGTCCCGGCGCGAGCGTCGAAGCGGACGCCGGCGGCGCGCCGCTACGATGCGGCGCCGTGCAGGGCGTCATCAAGAGCTACGACCCCTTGACCGGCGACGGGGTGCTCGTCAACGAAGCCGACCTCGCCGACATCGACCTCGCCGACAACGCCCTCGATGGCTCGCTGTTCCGCATGCTCCGCCAGGGTCAGCGAGTGCAGTTCGACCTGGACGACGACGGCAGGGCCACCCGTCTGCGCATCGGCTCCGAGGTCGACATGGGCACGCCCGAACTCTGAGGCAGCATGGCGGCTGCCAGCAACGGGCCGACCGCTTCGGAGCGCGTATGGCTCGTCCCGCCGGCTGCGGGCCGGCGCTAGGCCACAGAGTCCAGGATCACCGCCCGGATTCCCAGCCCCATCAGGAACAGGCCGGTGCAGCCGTAGAGCACGTACAGGTGGTCGCGCAACTGCTGGCGGTAGCTGTAGGCGATGCCGACCGCGACCAGCGCCGAGAAGCCGTAGAGCGCATGCAGATCGGGGGCGGCCCGGCCCTCCCGGACCGTCAGCCAGGTTCCCAGTCCCGCCTGCACGAAGACGGTGACCTGCGCAGCCGCAGTGGTCACCCACAGCGCGAGCGACCGCAGGCCCGGACGGCGGTGCGCGGCCAGCGCCCACAGGCCGGCCAGGGCGTTGGACAGGATCACCACCCACGAGAACCAGTCATGGACATCAGCGACAACCGAGGCGGTCGCCATCAGGCGACGGCCCCGGACTCCCGGCGCGCCGAGACGGCGGCCGCGTCGAGCCCCAACTCGGCCAGGATCTCGTCGGTGTGCTGGCCGGCGTGGGGCGGCGGGCGGCGGATCGCCCCCGGGGTCCGGCTGAAGCGCGGCGCCGGTCCGGGCTGGACGATTCCGGCCGCTTCGGCGAAGGTTCCCCGCTCGCGGTTGTGGGCGTGCTCGGGCGCCTCCGCCAGCGACAGCACCGGCGCGAAGCAGGTGTCGGTGCCCTCGAGCAGGTCGCACCACTCGTCGCGGGTGCGCTGCGCGATCACCGCCGCGAGCCTCTCCTTCAGTTCGGGCCAGCGAGACCGGTCCATCTGCCGGTCCCACTCCGGTCCGCGCAGTCCGAGCCGCTCCCGCAGTTCGGCGTAGAACTGGGGCTCGATCGGTCCCAGCGAGATGTAGCGGCCGTCGGCGGTCTCGTAGACGTTGTAGAAGTGGGCGCCGGTGTCGAGCATGTTGGTGCCCCGCTCGTCGCTCCAGAAGCCCGAGCCGGCCATGCCGAAGAAGGCGGTCATCAGCGAGGCGGCCCCGTCCACCATGGCCGCGTCCACAACCTGGCCCCGGCCTGAGTCTCGGGCCTCCAGCAGGGCGCACACCATCCCGAAGGCGAGGTACATGCCGCCGCCCCCGAAGTCGCCCACCAGGTTGAGGGGCGGCACCGGGGCCTCGCCCTGGCGGCCGATGCCGTGCAGCGCGCCGGCCAGCGCGATGTAGTTCAGGTCATGGCCGGCGGCCGAGGCGTAGGGACCGTCCTGGCCCCACCCCGTCATCCGGCCGTAGACCAGGCGCCGGTTGCGTGCCAGGCAGGCTTCCGGCCCGATCCCGAGCCGCTCGGCCACGCCGGGCCGGAACCCCTCCAGCAGGCCGTCTGCGCCCTCCACGAGCGACAGCACGATCTCGACACCCTCCGGAGACTTGAGGTCGATGCCGGCTGAGCGCCGGCCCCGGTTGAGAAGGTCGCGCGGCGGGTGGTCGGGGTCGCCGCCGCGCACCGCGGAGGCCCGGTCGACCCGGACGACATCGGCGCCCATGTCGGCCAGCATCATGGCGCAGAACGGGCCCGGCCCGATGCCGGCGATCTCGATCACCCGGATTCCTGTCAACGGCCCCATGGGAGTCCCCTTCCTCTGTTGCCTACCAGGCGACGCGGGCCGACAGGGCGGTGACGGCACTGATCATCGGCGCCCACACCTGGGGCGGCAGATCGTGGCCCATCCCCTCGATCTCCACGTACTCGGCGCCCGGCACCAGCTCGGCCGTGCGGCGGCCGGCGTCGGGGGCGATCAGCGGATCCTCACTTCCGTGGATCACCAGGGTGGGAACGTCGAGGCTTCGCAGCGCGTCGGCCCGGCTGCCGCTGCGGGCCGCGGCCTTCGACTGGCGCCCGGACGCGCCGGGATGCCACGCCCGCCGGTAGCTGCGCTCCAGGTACTCCCGCTCGGCCTGCTCGTTGCGCCAGTCGGGACTGGACCAGATCCGGTACCCGGCCAGATCGGACTCGATCTGGGCCTCGACAGTCGCGGCGGGCGGGGCGGTCAGCGCCGCGAGGGCCTCGGGAGTGGGGTCGCCGACGCCCGGCTCCCCGGTGTGCGACGAGATGGAGACCAGCCCGGCCACGCGGTCGCCGAAAGCGGCCGCGGCGACCTGCGCCACCATTCCCCCCAGCGAGTAGCCGCAGACGACGGCCCGGTCGCGGCCCGCCGCGTCGAGAACCGCGACCGCGTCGCAGGCCATGTCCTCGAGTGTGTAGCGGGCGCCGTCGGGCAGCACCGTCGACAGCCCCGAGTCGCGGTGGTCCATGCGCAGCACGGAGAAGCCGCGGTCGACGAACCCGGCGCACAAGTCCTCCGGGAACACGAGCATGCTCGAACCGAGGCCGTGGAGCAGCATCAGCGCAGGATCTCCCTCCGTGCCGAAGGTCTCGTAGGCGATCTCGATCTCGCCGTGGCGGGCTGTGCTCATCCGTTCATGTCTACCGGCACCGGCTCGCCGTCCGCCGCCACCGCGGCGGCGGAAACCGCGCCCGGGCGCCGTCCCCGGCCGCGCCCGGCCGCGCTCACGTCGATGCCGGATGCCGTGACGCGATGCCCGGACTGGAGGCGACCGTCGGCGCCGTCCCCGCCGGTGTCTCCGCGTCCGGCGAATCCGACGTCCATTCGCCTGGGAAGCCATCCCGCCGCCCGCCATTGGGATAGCGTCGGCCGGTGGCCTCCACCGCGGACCGAGTCCCTGGGCGACGAAGCCGTCGCAGCCCATGACCGGGGCCGCACCGACCGCCACGTACGACCGGGCCAGGGTCCAGCGGCGCACGGTCGCAGCAACCATGGCCTCGGTGGTTCCCACCACCATGGCCATGGGAGCATCGTTCGCGGGCTCGGCAGTGCTGGCCGAGGAGATCACCGGCAGCAAGACGCTGGCCACCCTGGCGGCGGGCTCCATGTCGCTCGGCAGCATGGCGGCCGCCGTTCCCCTGTCGCGCCGCATGGCCCGCCTGGGCCGGCGCCGGGGCCTGGTGGTGGGATGGGCGCTGGGCGCCGTCGGAGCGATCGCCGCCCTGCTGGCGGCCGTGTTGAACCTGTATCCGTTGGTGGTGCTGGGCATCATCGGGGTGGGCGTGGGCCAGGCCACCAATCTGGCCGCCCGCTACGCGGTGGCCGATCTCGCTCCCGACGACCGCCGGGCCCGCGCCATCGGGATGCTGGTGTGGGCCTCCACCTTCGGCGCGGCTGCCGGGCCGACGATCGCGCTGGGGCCGGCTGCCGACTTCGCCCGGTTCATCGGCCTGCCCGAACTGGCCGGCCCTTACGTGCTGGGCTCGGCGATGTTCCTGTCCGGACTGGCGATCACGCAGACCTGGCTGCGCCCCGACCCGTTGGAAGTGCTGGGCACGATGGGGGCGGAGGCGCCCCGCCCAGCATCGCCCGCGGCTGTGATCGGGCGTATCGCGGCCTTGCCGGCGGCCCGTCTCGCCCTGCTGGCCATGCTGGTGGGGCAGATGGTCATGGTGGCCGTCATGACGGCCACGCCGCTCCACATGACCAGCGGGAATCAGGACATCGCGGTGATCGGCCAGGTCATCTCGCTCCACATCGTCGGGATGTACGCCTTCTCGCCGATCGTGGGATGGCTCGTGGACCGCCTGGGCACCCATACGGTCATCACCCTCGGCGGTCTGATCCTGTTCCTGGGCGCAGAATTGGCCGGGCACACCGACCCCGAGCACAGCGCCGGACTGTTCAGCGGTCTGACGCTGATCGGAATCGGCTGGAGTTGCGGACTCATCGCAGGCAGCGCGCTGCTCACGAACTCGTTCCCGGTGCATCAGAGGGTGGAGGTTCAAGGCGGTGCGGACTTCGTCATGATCACAGGAGGAGCGGTGGGCGGCATGTCGTCCGGCGCCCTGGTCGAACTCCTCGGCTTCCAGTCACTGAGCCACTACTCCGGCGTCGCCGCCCTGATGCTGGTAGCCGCCGCCGCAGGTGCATGGTTGACGGCACGCCTGGCCCGCACCCGCCGGCTCGCCTGACATCCCCAGGCCCTCGCGATCTGTGAGCAGATTTGCCGACAGGGGCGGCTCGATTGCTCACAGAACCGGGGCGCCGCTTGGTCCTGCCCTCAGGCGTCTGAAGCGCCGACGGGCATGACGGCAGCGCGGTCGACCGCGTAGCGCAGCCGGTCTCCCTGTGCGGCACGACGGGGGTCCCGGATCAGCAGTTCGACATCGCCCGGTTCGGTGCGCAGGGTCGTCTCGAAACGGTCTCCCCGGAAGCGGACGTCGGTCACCGTTCCCGTGACGGCGTCGTCGGCGCCTGCAGGCGAGCCCTCCATGCGGCGGAAGGCATCCGCCCGCACCACCACCAGCCCCGGGGCCACATGGAGACGACCCCACGGCACTGAGCCGCCCTGCCCCACCGTCACCACGTTGGCGTGGCCGAGGAACCGGGCCACGTCCGGGTGGCGGGGATCGCGCCAGATCTCGGCCGGGGCGCCGATCCTGGCGATGCGGCCGGACTGCATGACCGCCACCCGCTCGGCCACTGCGAAGGCCTCGTCGTGGTCGTGGGTGACGTGCAGGACGGTGACACCGATGCGGCGCAGCAGGTGCCTGAGCTCCTCGGTGAGCTCCTCGCGGCGGGGCCGGTCGAGCGAGCCGAGGGGCTCGTCGAGCATCAGCAGGCGAGGCTCGGGCGCCAGCGAGCGGGCCAACGCCACCCGTTGGGCCTCACCTCCCGACAGTGTGGCTATTGCTCGCTCCTGGTAGCCGGCCAGCCCCACCAGCCCGAGCACCTCTCGTACCCGCCGGATCCGGCCGGCGGCGTCCATCTTCTGCATCCGCAGACCGAAGGCCACGTTGGCGGCCACGTCCCGATGCGAGAACAGTGCGTGCTCCTGGAACATCAGCCCGAAGTCGCGGCGGTGCACGGGCAGCCCCGCCAAGTCCTCGCCGTTCCAACGAACCTCGCCCGAGTCGAGAGGCTGCAGCCCGGCCACCGTCCGCAGCAGCGTGCTCTTGCCGCAGCCGCTCGGGCCCAGGATGGCCACCACCTCGCCGGTGGCCACCTCCAGGTCCACGCCGTCGAGGGCTGTGACCCGGCCGAACAAGACCGTGGCGCCATCGACCGTCAGCACTGGGACCCTCCGCCGAATTGGCAGCCACCAAGGCCCAAGAGGGCCTCCCCCGCTGCCAATTCCGCCTGCGACCGGGCTTGACAGCGTCCTTCTGGCCGAATTGGCAGCCACGGGGGCCCAAGAGGGCCTCCCCCGCTGCCAATTCCACCGGCTGGCCGGTTCAGCGGTTCCCGCATCTAGAACGCCCCCCGGCGGGTGTCGCCCCACATGTCCATGACGAAGACTGCCACAGCGGTGAGCACCATGAGTGAGACCGCCAGGGCCATGGCCTGGCCCCGCAGGGCCTCGCCGGGTGTGCCCAGCAGCCGGAACAGGGCCAGCGGGGCGGTGAGAGTCTCGGGACGGCGGGGAATGAACGACGTGGCCCCGAACTCCCCCAGCGACACCGCGAAGGCGAACCCGGCGCCGACTGCGACGCCGCGGGCCGCGACTCGCAGGTCCACCTCGCGGCGCACCCGGCGGGGTGACGCCCCCAGCACGGCGGCAGCCTCACGAGCCCGAGGATTGACGGTGCGCAGCATCGGCACCAGGGTGCGCACGACGAAGGGTATTCCCACCAGAGCGTGGGCGACGGGCACCACGACCACCGACGTCCGGATGTCGATCGGTCCACGGCTGAGCGCCAGCAGGAACCCGAGCCCGACCGTGACCGCGGACGTGCCCAGCGGAAGGGTCAGGCCGACGTCGAGGGCTCGCCCGATCGGGCGGCTGCCCCCGCGGCCGGCGCGCACTATTGCCAGCGTGGCCGCTCCGCCCACCGCCAGGGCCAGGGCCGCGGCCGGCGCCGCGAACATGAGCGAGTTCCCCAGCGCCGCCAGGGCGGTGTCGGGCAGCAGGTTGATGCGCTCGGCCATGGCCGTGTAGTTGCGCAGCGTGTAGCCGCCACTGCGGCCGGCGGACAGGGAGCGCTCCACCAGCACGCCAACCGGCAACCCCAGGATCACCGCCATGACGGCCAGGTTGGCGACCAGGCCCGGGCCCCGGCGCCGGGGCGCGGCGGCGGGCGACGAGACCGGCTCGGCGACGGCCCGGCGCCGCTCGAGTGCGTTGGACACGACCACGAGCGCGATCACCGCCACCAACTGCACCACCGCCAGCGCCGCCGCGGTGGCCAGGTCGAGCCGGACCACGGCGTACCGGTAGATCTCGGTCTCGATGGTGGCCCGGGCGGGGCCTCCCAGCACCAGCACCACCCCGAACGAAGTGAACGAGAACAGGAACACGATGGCCGAGGCCGCCGCGATCGACGGCGCCAGCCGGGGCAGCACCACGCGGCGGAAGACCTCGAGCCGCGACGCCCCGAGCACCCTCGCCTGATCCTCCACCCGGGCGTCGAGGGCGGACCAGTGGGCGCCCACGGTTCGCAGCACCACCGCGTAGTTGAAGAAGACGTGAGCCATCAGGATGGCCCAGACCGTGTGGCGAAGGCTGACAGCGCCGCCGCCGGCCAGGCCGAACCGGTCGAAGAGCCCCTCGAAGGCGGCCGCAACCACCACGGTGGGCAGCACGAACGGCACGGTCGCCAGCGCCCGCAGAAGCCGCTGTCCCCGGAAGTTCAGGCGGGCCATGGCCCCCGCCGCCGGCAGGGCCACGGCCACGGTGAGAACCGTCGAGACGGCCGCCTGCCAGACCGTGAACCAGATCACCGAGCGCTGCGACGGCGAGCCGAGCACGTCGCCCAGCACCTCGGCCGGACCGCTCCCGCCCAGGCCCCGGGCGATCACGCCGCCGATGGGCCACACGAAGAACAGCGCCATGAACGCCCCGACCCCGAGCGCGGGAAGCGCCAAGGCCAGAGCGCGCGCCGGGCGCCTCATGCCCGCAAAGAGACGGACGGCGGAGATCAGGCGTCGACCGTCCCGGCCCGCGCCGGCAACGACACCGCTGGAAGCGAATTGGCAGCGCTATGCGCGCATGCCGTGCATGACGCTGCCAATTCCGGGTTCGCGGCGAGGGTGGGGGTCACCGCAGGACAATCTCCACCCAGCGGTCGGTCCAGGCGTTGCGCTGAGCCTCGACCTCGGCCGGCTCCAGGATGAACGGGTCCTCCGCGATCTCGGCGTGGGCCGCGAACTCCGGCGGGAGGGTGGCCGATTCGATCACGGGGAACACGAACATGTTGAGCGGGACGTCGTTCTGGAACGTCTCGGTGAGCATGAAGTCGACCAGCGCCCGGGCCCCTCCGGGGTTGCCGGCCCCCGCGAGCACGCCCGCGAACTCAATCTGGCGGTAGCAGCTGGCCGTGACCACGCCGGTGGGCGGCTCGTCGACGGGCGGATCGGCGAAGATGACCTCGGCGGGCGGGCTCGACGCGTACGACACCACTATCGGGCGGTCGCCCCCGCCGGCGGCGAACTCGCCGTAGTAGGCGTCCTCCCAGCCCGCGGTGACGGCCACGCCGTTGTCGCGCAGCGCGGCCCAGTAGTCCTCCCAGCCGTCGCCGTAGCGGGCGATGGTGGCCAGCAGGAAGGCCAGACCCGGCGACGATGTCTCCGGGCTCTGGACCACCAGCATTCCCGCGTAGGCGGGGTCGGTCAGGTCGTCGAGCGACGACGGCGGGGGCAGCGGGTCGCCGAAGGCGTCGACCCAGTAGTTGAGGCACACGTCGCCGAAGTCGACGGGCGCGACCCGGTGCTCGGCGTCGAGCTCGAAGCGGTCGGGCACGGCCGCGAGGCCGGGCGACGCGTAGGGCTCGAACATGCCGCAGTCGAGTCCCCGCTGCAGGAAGGTGTTGTCGATGCCGAACAGCGCGTCGCCCAGCGGCGCCCCCGCGGTGAGGCACGCTTGGGCCACCAGTGCACCGGCATCGCCTGAAGCGAGTTGCTCCACCGCGATGCCGGTCTCGGCCGTGAACGCCTCAAGGGTCTCGGGCGACAGGGCGAACGAATCGTGGGTGAGCAGCGTCACCGTGGTTCCGGACGGATCTGATTCGCCCTCGGCCGATGTGGTGACAGCAGTCGTCGATTCGGTGGTCGAAGCAGCCGTGGGAGCGCCTTCGGTGGGAACGGTCTCGTCAATCGCCCGGTCACCGCTGCAGGCCGCGGCCACTGCGGCGACCGCGGCCACGGCGATGGTCGCCGCCCGGATCCGCGGACCGGCGGCGCGGCGGGGCGCGCCCGGCTCGCCGGGAGTTGGTGGGGGTTGGTGGTCCATCGGGTCTTCCTCCGCTGGCATTACCCAGATCAGGTCGGCGGGTCGACACCGCTGCGGTCGCGTGGATGCCCTCTCAGCCCGGCTGTCCCGAGCTCCCCGGTCTTGTTTGTCGCCCGAGACTATATGTGCGTCAGCGGCCGGCACCACGCTCGGCCCCGACGAGGCGACGCAGGCCGGGATGCTCCCTGAGAGGTCGTTGCGCCTCAGCCAGAGCTCGGCCAAGACGGCGAGACCGCCCGATCCTGGTAGAATGCAGCAGATGGAAGACCGCGCCAAGCCGTCCGCAACCGCTGCCGGCCGCTACGCGGATCTCGAGTCGGCGAGCGTTCCCCTCGGACACCGGCGCGGCCTCGTCGCGCTCGCGCTGCTTCTGGCGACGCTCGCGCTGTGCGGCGCCCTCGGGACGAATGCAGCCGCGCAGGCTCCGAGCACGCAGCTGCAGTCCTCCATCGTCACTGAGGGCGAGACCGCCGTCCTGCGAATCGTGAACACGCCGGCCGCGACCGAGCACTTCCTCCGTCTGAAGCCGTTCCAAGCCCCGTACACGGCGAGCCCGTCCGACGTCGAACTGCGAGGCTCCAACGGCGCCGTGATCAGCCCCGGCGCGCCCGCGCGTGTGACTCGGCAGAGCGACGGCGCCATCGAATTCAGCGTCGTGGCGCACTCGGACAAGGTATCGGACGCGGGCGAGATCTTCGGCGTCCAGCTCTGCAGTGCTGAGACGGACTGCAGCGGCGACGCGCTGCTGGGCGAGTGGACAATCGAGATCGTGGAGCCGTCGACCGGTCCCGGAGTCGACGAAGGGCTGATTCCGGACACTGAGCTCGACGGTCCCCCGCTCGGCGAGCCGACCGGGCCCGTCAGCGTCATCGACTATCTCGGGCCCGACGGCATCTACCGGATGCGCGACGGCGACGGAGAGCTCCAGCTGCGCCTGCTCTCGGCGATCGGCATCGGGGAATCTCAATCAAGCAGCGCCGCCGGCCTCGAGGGCCTGTTGATCCCCGACGCCGCGACCTCGACGGAGAGGGTGTCCCAATCGAGCATCGCCGCCAGGCTCGAAGGCCTGGCGGCGGACGGGAACGCAGCTGCAGCACACGGCTATGCATCGCCGCCGAGCGGCGCCGTGGCCAATGGCAGCGGCTCGACCACGCCGGCCGCGCCGGGCGAGTGGCTGGTTGCCCCCAACGGCCAACTGTTCCTGCTGGTAGGCGGCGTCAACGTCTACTTCGCGTCGCACCTCGATGAGAGCGAGATCACGGCCGTCCTGGTCCGCCATCAGATCGCGGGAGCCCGCATCGAGCCGCTGGGGGAACTGCCCAACGCCTACCTGATCCGCACCGTCTCCGACGTCGAGTCGCTGCGCTTGGCCGACGCGCTTGCGGACGAACCGGGCGTCGACAGCGCCGTGCCGAACCTCTACACACCGCGTACGCTCGGGCCGACTGCACAGCCGAGCTCATACTCAATTCACACGCTGGGAGCACGCATTCGTTGCAGACAGCACCTGATGTACCCTGACAAATTGTCCGGATGCCTCTGGCATCTCAACGCCGACACCGACTATCGCTACTTTGGCCAGGATCCGACGATTGACATCAACCTCGGCAACGTCTGGGACACGACGATGGGCGAGGGGGTTACTGTAGCCGTGATCGACCGAACCTGGGAGGCTACGCATCCGGACCTGGCAGACAACATAGACAACACGCGCAGCAAGCACTGGGGCGGACTCACTGGCGAGGATCCCACGAAGGAGGCTCCCTATCACGGCACTGCGGTAGCGGGAATCGTCGCCGCCCGAGACAATGGCGTCGGCGGACGCGGCGTCGCGCCGCGCGCGACTCTGGTGAACTACAACTTGCTCGACAATCTGTCCTCGGCGAATGAAGTGGCGGCGATGACGCTGCACAAGGGGACGATCGCCGTCTACAACATGAGCTACGGGGCATGGGACAGAGCCGGGATCTCGAACTCTGGCGGCGACGGCTGGCGGCGGGCGATAGAGGAGGGATTGAGCCACGGATTCGGCGGCAAGGGATCGTCCTACGTGAAGGCCGCCGGAAACGGCGAGGGAATTCTTGGCGCCGACTGGGCGACGCTCGATCAGGAGAACAATCACCGCGGCGTGATCGCGGTCTGCTCTGTCAATGCCCGCGGCGTGTCGGCCAGGTACTCCGAGAACGGACCCAGCCTCTGGGTGTGCGCTCCCTCGAGAGACTACGGACTGCCCGGGATTCTCACCACGATCGGCACAGGAGACTACTTTGCCGAGTTCAGCGGCTCCAGCGCCTCCGCCCCGATCGTGTCGGGGGTGGTCGCGCTGATGCGCAGCGCCAACAGCGATCTGACTTGGCGTGACGTCAAGATCATTCTCGCCAACACAGCGCAGAAGAATGACGCCGGCGACAACAGTTGGCAGAGCGGAGCGAAGAAATACGGCTCGACCACGGAGCCGTACTCGTTCAGCAATGAGTACGGCTTCGGCACCGTCGACGCGTCCGCAGCAGTGCAGGCCGCGAGGGAATGGGTTCTCCTGCCGGCCGAGCGCTCGGCCGAGGTCGCCTCCAGCACCGCCGTGCCGATGCCCACACAGGGTGAGGAGATCGAGTTGACTGCGGACGTGACCACTGACATCGATTTCGTCGAACAGGTCACGATTACTGTCGAGGCTGATATCTCCGATATGCGCGACTATCGCTGGTCGCTGGTCTCGCCGTCCGGCACCGAGTCGCTCCTGTCGCCGCAGTTCTTCGGCTGCATAGGAATCGAGTGCAAATGGAACGGCACGTTCCGTTTCGGCTCGAACCGGCACTTGGGCGAAGAAGCGTCGGGGGCATGGAAGATCAAGGTGCGTCACTTCCCGCCGTTTCACAACTTCTGCAGCGAAAACAACAGCCGTTCGGTGGCGAGTGCATTCTGCCGCGGTCTGGGGAGCTTCGACGAGGAGATCAAGTCGTGGACGATGGTCGTGTACGGGCACAAGACCGAAGCCGGCCAACCGGTCCGCCTGACAGCGACGCCGCAGAACGTGACGGAAGGCAACGAGGTCAGCGTGAACGTCCGAGTGGAAGGCGCAGCGCCGACGGCGGACCTGGTCGTCCCGCTCAAGCTCACCGACGGCGACACTACCCCGCCGGGCGCGGCCGGCGCCGACTACGCGGCGCTCGCGTCAATCACGATTCCCGCCGGGTCGACATCCGCAACAGCAAAGCTCGCCACCAATGGCGACGCCGTCGACGAACCCGACGAGACCTTCACGATCGGGCTCGGTGCGTTGCCATCGGGCTTCAAGCCGGCCGGCGGCTCAGCGACAGTGACGATCACGGATGACGATCCGTTGCCGACGGTGAGGTTGAAGACCTCGAGCGCGAGCGTGACCGAGGGCGAGTCCGTCTCGATTACGGCCAGCCTCAGCAATCCCTCCGCGGAAGCGGTCACGCTCGACGTGAGCATCGCGCCGGTGGCGCCGACGGTCGCGGCGGACGGCTCGATCAGCGCGGCGACCACGCTGACGATCGCGGCGGGCGCCCTCGACAGTACAGGAACCGTGACGTTCACGGCGGCACAGAACGAACTCTATGAACTGAGCACGGCGACGGCGAAGAAGTTCACGGTCTCGGCCACGGCCGGAGGCGGCAGGAATGTCGCTCATCCCGACGCGATCACCGTCGAGATCGAAGACGACGAGTCGAAGCCTGCGGTGAGCATCACGGCCGGCGCCGGCGGGACTGAGGGTTCCGACGCGGCGTTCACGCTGACAGCGACACCGAAGCCGGCGGACGATCTGGATGTGAACGTGGCGGTCTCGGCGAGCGGAGACTACGGCGTCTCGGCCGGGACGCAAACAGTGACGATCCCGAGTAGCGGCACGGCGACGCTCACGTTGGCCACCAGCGGGGACGACGTCGACGAGCCAGACGGCTCGGTTACGGTCACGGTTCAATCGGGGACCGATTACACGCCGGCTTCAACCGCTTCCGCGAGCGTTGACGTAGCAGACGACGACCTCGCAGAGCCGGATTACAGCGACTACCAGACCGTGGTGGATCTGCTCATTGAGGCGCGCGACAACCCCGAGAACGCGCGGGTGCGCAACAATCCCGCCCACATACGCAAATTGAACCGGGTGCTCGCCGCCATCGGCTACGACAGCGGCGAACAGCCGATGCCGGCATCGCAGATCCACGGCAACGCCGCCAAATGGCCCCACAGCCCCTTCAAGGCCGCCTCCGACTACCTCAACAGCCAGCAGGCCCAGCAGAAGCCGGAGGTCACCGTCACCGGCGCAGGCGACATCACCGAGGGCGGCACCGCCACCTTCACCATCACCGCCAACCCCGGCCCCGCAGCAGACCTCACCGTCAGCGTCACCGCCGCCACGACGGGCGACTTCGGTTACGGCCCGCTGCCCGCCAGCGTCACCATCCCCGCCTCCGGCAGCGCCACGGTCACCGTCACCACCACCGACGACCAAACCGACGAACCCGACGGCTCGGTCACCCTGACGATAAACGCGGGCAGCGGCTACACCGTGGGCGCGCAGTCCTCGGAAACGGCCGCCGTCGCCGACGACGACGTGCCGGAGGTGTCGATCACCGCCGCAGGCGACATCACCGAGGGCGGCACCGCCACCTTCACCATCACCGCCGGCCCGGCCCCGGCGGCGGCGCTGCCGGTGAGCGTCACCGTCACACAGAACGGCGACCACGGCGCCGGCCCCGGCCCGCGCACCGTCACCGTCCCCACGACGGGCAGCGCCACCCTCACCGTCGCCACCACCGACGACACGAACGACGAGCCCGACGGATCGGTCACCGTCACCATCAACAGCGGAGGCGGCTACACCGTCTCCGCCACCCAGGGCGCAGCCACCGTCGCAGTCACCGACGACGACGACCCGCCGGTCGACCAGGATCAGCCCGACCGGCAGGAGCCGGTCGCCTGCACCGGCGATCCGACGCTGACGGTCAACAGCCCCGAAGCCAGCCGCAACGACCAGACAGTCGACTTCGAGGTCAGCCTCGACTGCATCCCCAGCGGCCGCGCCATGATCCTGCTGACCCCGGTCCGCGACGGCGAAATCGGCCAAAACATATTCGTCTCCCTCTCAGCCGAGGAGACCACCGCCACCGTCACCGTCACCATCGGCAACGAAGAGCAGCTCGGCCTAGCCCTCGTCTGGAGCAGCGGCCTCGCCAACCGCGCAGCCCAAGGAGACGTCACCTACACCGACTAGCGCTCCTGCGCGTGAGTCTTGTAGCTGTTGTTCGGCCTGTGAACGCTCAGTCCCAGCCGAGGTGGTGCAGGGTCTGGTCGTCGATGCCGAAGTGATGGGCCACCTCATGCACCACGGTGACCATGATCTCGTCGCGCAGATCGTCCTCGTTGTCGCAGATCTCGCAGATGGGCAGCCGGTAGACGGTCACCCGGTCGGGCATGGCCAGTCCGCCGTAGTCCTCCCGCTCCGTCAGGGGAACCCCCTCGTAGAGGCCGAGGAGGTCCTCGTCGGGATGGGCGTCCTCCACCACGACCGCGATGTTCTCCATCATCTCGCCCAGCGCGGCGGGCAGAGCGTCGAGGGCCTCGCCCACCAACCGCTCGAAACGGACCTCGTCGATCAGGAACACGGGCGAGACGATACCGGCGCCGCCGAGAGCGCAGGAGGGCGTCAGGCGATGGCGCCCCGGTCGTCGACTGCGCCGAACGGACTGTCCCCGCGGATGCTGACATCGGCCTCGGGCACGTCCAGCAGGCCGGCCAGATACGACCGCGCATCGTCGTGGAACGACCGGATCGGATCCTGGTCCTCTCCCGGGCGGCCGTCCACCCGCTCGAAGACAGTTCGCGCCGCCCCCGTTCGGCCCTTGGCGTCCGAGAAGAAGAACTCGATGACTCCGAGCCCGTCGACGAACTCTCCCGAGGATCCCTCGGGAGCCGCCGGATCGTCGGTGAGGAGACCGACCCATACCGGCAGGAACGAGATGCCGTGACCGCTCGACTCTGCCTCGGAGACGGCCTGCTCCCACTGTTCCATTCCCATCGCAGTGGCTTCCACCAGCTCGCGGTACGAGTACGTGACCGCCGCCAGCCGGCTGCACGCGTTCTCCTTCCCGAAGAACTCGAGGAAGGAGCCTGCACGAGGTCCCTCCGGCCAACCGAAGAACACCTCGTACAGGGCGGCGAAGGCCTCGGCCGGATCGATCCCGACCATGCGAGCGGCGTCGAACAGAGCGCCCTGGATGTCGGGGGCGTTCCAGACCTGGAGACGGTGCAGCAGCCTTGACGCAACCGAGAGGAACGACCGCTGGTGGTTGGTGAGCCCGCGGGCCGCCGACCGGTAGTCCTCAATGACAGTCAGACGCTCCGCAATGTCGGAGAATCGCTTCGACCACGACTCGGCGGTCCTGCGCTTGCGCTCCATCCACTCGCGCTCGACACTCGACAGGCTCGTGCGCCCAAGACTCGCCAGGTGTTCGACGAGATCCATGTGCGGCTGCTGCACGACGCTCACCATCGTGTCGAACGGCGGGCTGTAGCCGGGCGGGGGCGGACGGCTGTCGCGGGGGTCGGGCTGTGACAGCGCGAAGAGCTGCCGTTGCGCCTCCCCGGCATCGGAGAGGGTGCGCCACAAGCGCTCGTACTCCGCGAACGCCCTCGTGACGCCCGCTACGTCGACCGCGAAATCGACAGCCTTGCGAGGCTGGACTCTGAGTACGAGATAGCGGAGCAGCTCCGGGGGCAGCACGGCAGCCAACTCGCCCGCGGTGGAGCCGATCCCCTTCGACGAACTCATCTTGGCCCCCGCGAGGGTGAAGAACTCGTAGCTGAACGAGGAGGGCACGTCGCACATGAGGACCTCCCGTGCCAGCGCGGACGCGACCCGGTGCGACCCTCCCGCGCCCATGTGGTCCTTGCCGCCCCCTTCGAGCAGCACGCCGAACACCTTCCACTTCGCAGCCCATTCGAGCTTCCAGGGCAGCTTGCCGTTGCCGCCGAACGGGCTCCGGCGCCCTCTCGTGCCGCACCCCTCCGCCCACTCGACGAGGTCCGGCCTGCACTCGTAGGCGACAGTCTCGCCGTCGTAGTCGGATGCGTAGGTCGTGCCGATCCGACCGCACGCCTCGCAGATGGGCTGGAACGGCAGCCAGTCCGGCGACCTCACACTGCCGGTCTCGCGCCGGTAGACGTCCCTCACCTTCGAGGCGGCCCGCAGGTAGGCGTCGATCGTCTGGTCGAGCCGTCCCGACCTGTAGACCTCGCTCATGAAGTAGAAGTCGGCATCCACTCCCAGGGGACCGAAAGTGGAGGTGAACTCGCCGAAATACGCTCCGGCCATGCTCTCGCCCGCCAGGCCGGGCGGCGGGGGCGCTTGGAACAGCGGCACGCCCAGGTAGCCGCGGAAGTGCTCACCGGTGCCGTGGGGTATCTCGTCGACGGGATCCATGTCGTCGCATCCGTAGATGAACCGGGCGCCCATCCCGCGCCGGCGCGCCGTCCGGGCCAGGGCGTCGTGGATGAGAACGCCGCGCAGCGAGCCGACATGGGCCAGCCCGCTCGGCGTCTTGGAGTCGTTTATGACCACCGGGGACGCACACCCGTCGAGGATCGCGTCAATCCAAGTCATGGCACCTCTCCGGGGTTGTGCGCCGCACGTCCAGCAGGATGCGACTCTAGCCCCGCGGGACATTTCAGCCTGTCGCAGGCCCGGCGACGGTCGCACGCCACGGCGCAGCGGTCTGCTCGTAGGGTCGGGCGGTGACCGAACCCGGGCACCCGCTGCTGGAGGGCCTGACGCCCGAGCAGCGCGACGCGGTGACGACCCGGGCGTCGCCGCTGTGCGTCATCGCCGGAGCCGGTTCCGGCAAGACCCGGGTCCTGACCAGGCGCATCGCCTGGCAGGCCGGCGAGGGCCACGCCGACCCGCGGCGCACCCTGGCCGTGACCTTCACCCGCCGGGCCGCCCGCGAGCTGCGGTGGAGGCTGCGAGGGCTCGGCCTCAACGACGCGGTGCGGGCCGGGACCTTCCATGCCGTCGCTCTGGCCCAGCTGCGCCGCCACGCGGCCGACTCCGGCCGGCGCCCGCCCAGGATCCTGGAGAACTCCGGCTGGCTGATCTCCGAACTGCGGCCCAGGGCCGACCGCGCCGCGGTGGCCGACATCGTCAACGAGATCGGCTGGTGCCGGGCCCGGCTCGTACCGCCCGAGGACTACCCGCCGGCGGCGCGGGCCGCGGGCCGGCGGCCCCCTGTGGGGCGGGCCGACCGCTTCGTCCAGATCTACGCCGACTACGAGTCGGCCAAGCGCAAGCGCCGCCTGCTCGACTTCGACGACGTGCTGGCCCGGTCGCTGGAGGTGATGGAGACCGAGCCCAAGCATGCGGCAGCCCACCGCTGGCTCCACCAGCACATGCTCGTCGACGAGTTCCAGGACATCAACCCGCTGCAGTTCGCCCTGCTCGAGTCCTGGCTGGGCCCGGACTCGACGCTGGTGATGGTGGGCGACCCCGACCAGGCGATCTACGGATGGAACGGCGCCGACCCCGGACTGATCAACACCGTCGGCAACCACCTGCCCGGCTGCGCGGTGCTGCACATGCGCGCCAACTTCAGGTCCACGCCCGAAGTCCTCGCCGCGGCCGGACGGATCCTCGGCCGGGCGCCCCAGCCCGCGGCGCGGCCGTCGGGGGAGGACCCGACGGTCACCGTGTGCGACGGAGCCAACGAGGCCGCGGTGCTGGCCCGAGCGGTGCGGCAACGCCACCGGCCCGGCTCATCGTGGCGACGGCAGGCTGTGCTGGCCCGCACCAACGCTCAGCTCGACCCGCTCCGCAAGGCGCTGGTGCGCCAGAACATCCCGGTGGCCACCGTCTCCGAAGGCAGCCTGCTCCGCCGGCCCGAGATAGCGGCCGTGCTCGAGTCCTGGCCCCCCGGCGACAGCCTCGCCTCCTGCGCGGCCGACACCCGCCAGCGGCTGCGCGAGCCGGCGGACGCCGGGGCGGATCCCCAGAAGCCGACCACCCCGGACACGCCCGCGGCCCGGGCCGGCGCCGAGGCCTTCCTGGAGTTCGCCGAGGACCACCTGTCGCTCGACCCCGACTCCACGGTGGACGCCTTCATTGCTGCGCTGAGAGCCGACAGCCGCTCGGCGCCGTCAGCGGACGGTGTGGACCTGATGACCTTCCACGCCGCCAAGGGACTGGAGTGGCCCGTCGTCCATCTCGTGGGCTTGGAGGACGGGCTCGTGCCCATCGCCCACGCCCGCACCGCCGCGGCCCGGGCCGAGGAGCGCCGCCTGCTCCATGTGGCCGTCACCAGAGCCGAACAGGAACTGCACGTCCTGTGGTGCGACCGCCGGGACCTGGGGGGACAAACCGTCGAGCGAGAGCCGTCGCCGTGGCTGGAGGCGATCGCCTCGGCGGGGAGCCCGAGGGACTCCGGGTCGCAACGCTCCCGCAACCTCGAGGGGATCGCCCGAAGCCGGAGGACGCTGCACGGCGACTGACACGGCGACCCCTCCTGAGCCTGGGGCACCCGCAGAACCGCGGGCTAGCCGCCCTCGGCGCGGGGCATGGCCACCACCGCGACGTTGGCGGTGCAGCGCTCCAGCACCGTCTCGACGGTGTGGCCCAGGAAGGGGCGACCGTCCACGTTGCGCAGCGAGGCGCCCAGCACCACCAGGTCGGCCTCCTGCTCCTCGGCCACCGACACCAGCGTCGAGGCCGGCGACGAGCCCGGCCGCACCAGAGTGCGGGCCTCCACGCCCATCTCCGCGCCCCTGGCCCGGGCTGCCTCCATGAGTGCGTCGACCACCGGCTGAGCCGCTTCGGGATGGGCCTCTCCGAGCATGCGGGCAGCCAGCCTGCTGCCGGTCAGCCGCCTGGGCAGGATCCGCATGTCCTGCCAATGCCGCTGCACCACGTGGGTCAACACCACCTCCGTGCCCAGCTGGCTGCTCACCCCGAAGGCGACTTCCTGGGCGGCCCTCGATGACCGCGTCCCGGTGACCGGCACGATTGCACGGGTGAAGGCGCCCGGAAGCGGAGTCTCAAGACCGTCGGCCCGCCTGACGATCACCACCGGCAGGGGCGAGTGCAGCAGCAGCTCGTCGACCAGCGGCGAGTACAGCTGGCCCTCGTGGCGGCCGGCCACCCCGACGCAGATCGCCCCGTAGCCGAGGCGGGCCTCGGCCACGATGGCCGACGCCACGACTGCGCCGGCTGCGCTGGGTGCCCGCACCTGGCGATGATCGACCTCCCGCCCGTCGAGGACGCTGCGGACGATGGTGATGTCGGGCCAGTGGCCCCTGGCTGCGCCGTCGGAGTGGTAGGAGCCGTCGCCGAGGCTCTCGGGCGCCACCGAGATCACGGTGGCGGGCACCTGCACCGGCCAGGCGAAGTGCATGAGCTGCGCGGCCGCGATGGAAGCGGGCTCGGCCCGCGAGGCGAGCAGCAGCCGCGACGAGCGCACCACGAGGTTGCGACTGAGGGCCTCCTCACGCTCGAGGCGCTCCTGCTCGTCCGGCGACCCCATCCAGTCGCGCACCGCCAGCCGCAGGCTCGCGGCGGCGAACACCGAGGTCACCAGGGGCACTATCACGATGACGGTGTAGGCCGTCTCGCTGAACACGCCCAGCGACAGCCCCACCGAGGCGATGACGATCTCCAAGGCGCCCCTGGCGTTCAGGCCTGCCCCCAGGGCCACCGCAGCCCGCTGGGACTGCCCGGCCAGCCTCGCGCCCACGAAGGCCCCCGCGAACTTGGCCACGATGGCGACCACCATCACCACGCCCGCCCATGCCAGTGCATCGCCCTCGCCGAGCAGGGCGAGGTCGACTCGCAGTCCGGCCATGGCGAAGAAGACCGGGGCCAGGAAGGCGTTGGTGAGCGACTCGATGTGATGGACGACCTCGTGCTGCTGGAAGCGCGAGCGGTTCAGGACCACTCCGGCCACGAAGGCCCCGAGCACGGCCTCGATGCCCAGAGCCTGGGTGGCCACGCCGAAGGCGAGCATCGTGAACACCGCGATGCCGAGCGCGCCGTGCAGGTTGGGGCCGTCGCGCCTGACGCGGCGCAGGCTGGCGTCGATGGCCCGCTGGCCCAGTGTCATCGCCAGCAGCAGGAACGCGGCCAGGCCGATCACGGTCCGCAGCGTTCCGGTCACCGATACCTGGCCTGCGGTGGCGAAGCCCGTGAAGACGGCCAGCATCACCCAGCCGACCACGTCGTTGGCCATGCCGGCGGCCACCGTGATCTGGCCGAAGTCGCGCCTCATCAGCCCGAGTTCCGACAGGATCCGTGCGATCACGGCCAGGGCCGACACCGACAGCGCCAGGGCCACGAACAGAGCGAACACGGTGCGGTCGGCGCCCCCGCCGATGAAGTCCCCCGGCAGCAGGAGACCGATCACCAGGCCTCCCGCCAGCGGCACGACGAGGCTGAAGCCGGTGACCAGCGCGGCGGCGCGCCCCAGGCGCCGTATCAGCGCCAGGTCCGTCTCGAACCCGGCCGTGACCAGCAGCAGCGCCACCCCGAGCCAGGTGACGGCGAACAGGGCCCCCGAGGAGATCTCCTCGTGGGGGATGAACCACTCGAACCCGCTCGGCCACACCGCTCCGAACACCGAGGGCCCGAGGACCACGCCAGCAGCCAGCTGGCCGACAACCGACGGCAGCCCCACGCGACGCATCAGGTATCCCACCGCCCGAGCTGCCGCCACCAGCACCAGCAGCTGCGTCCAGAAGACGAGCAGGGCGTGCTCGTCGAGAGGCGTCAGCACCCCGAAACCTCTCGGCTATCCCATGAGTCCAAGGTCACGAGGGACGGGGCCAGATGTCGACATCCATGCTGACCTCCGAGGTCGAGCGTTGAGTGGGCCAGTAGCAGGCAAGCGGAAGGTGAGATCGGCACTGACTCATCCAGCCTAGCGGGGCGGATGAGGTTGGTCGGGTGGCGGCGGCGAGCTGATCGTCAAGCGAGCCGGCGGAGACGTTCGAGGCGGTGGTCGTCGGCACCGAGGTAGTCGACTATCACAGCACTGACGGCCTCGACATCGAGTGTGCCCGCCTCCGCCATGCGCTCGAGGTCCGCCCAGTCCTGCGTACGGTCGAAGAACACCTTGAACACGGCGATGTCCCGGCAGGAGAGGAATGGCAGGCGATGTCCGGCGAACGATTCGTGCCGCACTCTGAGAACGGCATCGTCGTGGAAAGGCGTGGTATTGAAGAAGAGATCGACGGGAACATGGTCCCACCAGAG
>JAPPLH010000141.1 GCA_028819505.1 Acidimicrobiaceae bacterium | reverse complement strand
AACCCTGAGAAATCGAACACCATCAACCCCCAACTGACCGCTCACCGCGTCCGCGTCCCCGAACACCGGCCAAGAACCCTGAGAAATCGAACACCATCAACCCCCCGCTGACCGCTCACGGCGTCCGCGTCCCCGAACACCGGCCAAGAACCCTGAGAGATCGACACCATCAACCCCCCAATCATTCAAGGAGCACCGATGACCAACCAAGACACCAGCCCCGCTGCCGACGCCGCTTCCGCCGGAGGCTGCCCCGTGCTGCACGAGGCGCCCGCGGCGGCCATGGGCTCGCTGGCCAACCAGCACTGGTGGCCCGAGCAGCTCAACCTGCGGCCCCTCAACAAGAACTCCGCCCAGATCGACCCGATGGGCGACGGCTTCGACTACGCCGCCGAGTTCAACAGCCTCGACCTCGCCGCAGTCAAGGCCGACATAGAGGATGCGCTGACCACGTCGCAGGACTGGTGGCCGGCCGACTACGGCCACTACGGGCCGCTGATCATCCGCATGACGTGGCACAGCGCCGGCACCTACCGCATCCACGACGGGCGGGGCGGCGGCGGCTCGGGCACGCACCGCTTCGCGCCGCTCAACAGCTGGCCCGACAACGCCAACCTCGACAAGGCCCGCCGGCTGCTGTGGCCGGTCAAGCAGAAGTACGGTCGCAAGATCTCCTGGGCCGACCTGATGATCCTGGCCGGCAACGTGGCGCTGGAGTCGATGGGCTTCAGGACGTTCGGCTTCGGCGGCGGGCGGGCGGACGTGTGGGAGCCCGAGGAGGACATCTACTGGGGTCCCGAGACCGGCTGGCTCGACGACGAGCGCTACAGCGGCGACCGCGAGCTCGCCGACCCCCTCGGCGCGGTCCAGATGGGCCTGATCTACGTGAACCCCGAGGGCCCCAACGGCACCCCCGACCCGCTGGCCGCGGCCCGCGACATCCGTGAGACGTTCGCCCGCATGGCCATGGACGACACCGAGACGGTGGCGCTGATCGCCGGGGGCCACACCTTCGGCAAGACCCACGGCGCGGCCGACGGCGACCAGTACGTCGGCCCCGAGCCCGAGGGCGCCAGCCTGGAGGAGCAGGGCCTGGGCTGGACCAGCACCTTCGGCACCGGCGTGGGCGGCGACTCGATCACCAGCGGCCTCGAAGGCGCATGGACGCCCACTCCGACGGCATGGGACAACAGCTTCTTCGAGACGCTGTTCGCCTACGAGTGGGAGCTCACCAAGAGCCCCGCCGGCGCCTGGCAGTGGGTCCCGGTCGACGGCGGCGGGGCCGGCACCGTGCCCGACGCCCACGACCCGTCGAGGAGCCACCCCCCGGTGATGCTGACCACCGACCTGTCGCTGCGCATGGACCCCGACTACGAACCGATCTCGCGGCGCTTCCTGGAGAACCCCGACGAGTTCGCAGACGCCTTCGCCCGGGCGTGGTTCAAGCTGGTGCATCGCGACATGGGTCCGGTGGCCCGGTATCTCGGTCCGGAGGTCCCCGACGAGGAGCTGATCTGGCAGGACCCGGTCCCCGCCGTCGACCACGACCTGGTCGACGGCGCCGACGTGGCCGCCCTCAAGGCCCGGATCCTCGACTCCGGGCTCTCGGTGGCGCAGCTGGCGGCGGCCGCCTGGGCGTCGGCGTCGACGTTCCGTGACAGCGACATGCGCGGCGGAGCCAACGGCGCCCGTGTCCGGCTGGCCCCCCAGATCGACTGGGAGGCCAACGATCCGGCGTCTCTGGCCGAGGTGCTGGACACGCTGGAGGGCATCCAGGCCGAGTTCAACCGCACTTCGGGCGCCGGCAAGCGGGTGTCGCTGGCCGACCTGATCGTGCTGGGCGGCGGCGCGGCCGTCGAGGAGGCCGCCCGGCGTGCCGGGGTCGAGGTCGCGGTCCCCTTCTCGCCGGGGCGCACCGACGCCTCGCCGGAGCAGACCGACGTCGATTCGTTCGCGGTGCTGGAACCGACCGCCGACGGGTTCCGCAACTACTGGCGGGCCGGCGACAAGCGCCGCCCCGAGACGGTGCTGGTCGACAAGGCCAGCCTGCTGTCGCTGACCGCGCCGGAGATGACGGTGCTGGTCGGCGGCATGAGGGCGTTGGGCGCCAACTCGGCGGGATCGTCGCTGGGCGTGCTCACCGGCCGGGCCGGGACGCTGACCAACGACTTCTTCGTGAACCTGCTCGACATGGGCACCGAGTGGCGGGTGTCGGAGACCGAGCACGTCTACGAGGGCCGCGACCGCGACAGCGGCGAACTGCGCTGGACCGCCACCGCGGTCGACCTCGTGTTCGGCTCCAACTCCCAGCTGCGGGCCATCGCCGAGGTCTACGGATCCGACGACGCCCACGAGAAGTTCGTGTACGACTTCGTGGCGGCCTGGCACAAGGTCATGAGCCTGGACCGCTTCGACCTCGCCTGAGCC
>JAPPLH010000027.1 GCA_028819505.1 Acidimicrobiaceae bacterium | reverse complement strand
TTCGTAGCCCTCGCTCTACCCCACCCACTCAACCACTCCCGCGCGGGCTTACACCAACCCCTAAAAAAAAAACCCCGGGGGGGCGCGCCCCCCCCCGGGGGGCCCCGCCCTCGGATTGGGTTGGTTGTCTAGCTGTTCGACACGGTTACGCCGGGGCCGGGACGGTCAACGTGAACTCGTTGACCGCTCGGCCTCGGATGCTGAACGCATCCCAGGCCAAGAGGTAACCCGTGAATGTGGACAGGTTCCCCTCGAACCCGGCATAGGTGCTGGTCGACTCGACCGGACTGCCGTTGACGGTTCGGATGATGTTGAACCTGTCGTTCTCGTCGTAGTAGAGCACCTGCACAGCACCGTTTACGCCGGCGTAGATCGTGTTCGTGTCCTTGTCGAACGAGCGGATCTGCACCGCAGTCGTCACCGCGTCGTCGGCCAGTGCAGCCCACTCAACCATCGCCATACCGGTGATGGCGTCGGTGGCGTCGTTGTCGTCGTGGTCCGACGTAGCCGTGAGAGTCTCGGTGGCAGGAGCATCGTTCGCTCGCGTGTAGCGGAACGTGTAGGAGCCGTCACGGCCCACGCTTACCGCTTGGCCGCCGGAGATCACGATCGCGTCAGTTTCACCGTCATCCGTCGCGCTAGTGGTGAGAGACACCTCGGGGCCCGCGATCGGGTCGTTGTACTGGTCCACGACCTTCACCGTGGCCCGGGTGCTGGCCCCCCGCGCGTCCGAGGCGATCCACCTCGCGGCAGGCGACACAGACAGGGTCACCCCCGGCTCGGTCTCGGTTGGCACCGTCAGCGCGTCGTTTTCTTCGGTGCTGAACACGAGACCGTCAAAGTAATCGCTGTTGGACGTGGCTTGGCGCACCGCCACGGTTCCGGGTCGGCTAGTCGACACGGTCGCGGCTGTAGGACTCGAACCGAGGTAGTACGCACCGATCGGCGGAGCGTTGCCTTCGAGGCCGGGCACACCCTGGATATGGATCTCGACCACGTACTCGTCACGGTCCATCGCCGGATCCGGGTCGGGAAGCCCCGCCGAGACCGGGAAGGTCGCCTTGCCGTCGTCGTCGGTGACGATCTGGAAGGTGTTCGTCACAGACGCCCCCTGCGTGCTCCTGGAAGGCTGGAAGCCTGGCGCGGTCGAGTCGCCGTCGACGAACGCATAGACCGATGTGGTGACGAAGAACCGGGACGGCCTCGGATCGCCGCTGTCGGGACCGATGGTCACCGGGCCCAGCCTGCTGTTCTCGAGCTGCACGGTGTAGAGCACCGAGTCGCCCAGATGCACCTTCTTGGTGCCGGGATGGCTGGCGGTGATCCGCACACGGTCGGCCACGGCTGGGGGATCCTCAGTGATTTCGAACCGGTGTCGCACGGTGTCATCGTCAAACTCGTCTCCGTCCTCACCGGACCAGGCCCAAACGGTGAGGCCGGCGCCCACGACGGTGTCTCCAAGGGGCTCGCGGGCGTCGCCGTCGCCTCCGGTGATCGGGTCGGCGCCGTCGATCTCGCAGGCGTGATCACCGCCCAAGCGGGCGACTTCGACGGTGCATTCTCCGTTGGTCTTGAAGGCCACGTCCTCATTGCTGGTGGACACTGTGAACACATCCACCAGCTCACCGGCCATCGGCTGGTACTTGTTGTCGCGCATCGACACGACCACAAAGCTGCCGTCGGACTGCGCGGAGATCCCCTCGGGCCGAGCCGAGGTGTGGGCCAGAGCCCGTGTGATGAACTCAGCCATCTCGCCCCGATCGACCGTGCCGAACGGCTCATAGTCGAAGTCCAGAGGCGGGGCGTACTTGTCCTGCACCGCGGCCGCGCTGGCGCCCCTGGTGACGCCCAGCTCGAACAGCGCAGAGATCTCACCATCGCTCTCGGCAGGCACCAACGCACGCGCGTCAGCGAACCAGTCCCAGTGGTCGGCGGTCGTGCGGTTGTTCCCCTTGTACAGGTTGAGTTCTCCCTGGTTGGTCTCGCGGACGTTCGGAGCTCCCTGGACCAACAGCCCAATCAGGAACGTCGCCATCTCGGCCCGAGTGATCGCGTCGCGGGGCCTGAACTCGCCGCCCGAGGGGATCATCCCCTTGGCGGCCAGCGCGTTGATGGCGTCCTGGGCCTCCTGCCAGACGCCGCCGATGTCGCTGAAGCCACCGCTGCCGGAGCCGACGTCGACGCCGGCGACCCCAGCGGCGCGGGCGATGAGCACCGCCATCTCGGCCCGGGTCACGTCCCGGCCCGGGGAGTACGTCGAGCCGTCGCCGGTGCCGTTGGTGATCCCGTAGTAGACGATGCAGTTGATGGCGTCCTTGAAGTCGTGGCCGTCGGACACGTCGGTGAACATGTGATCGTCGGTGGCGTCGCCCACACACGCCGACGTCCGCGACTTGTTGTCGGCCTTGTCGTTGGGTAGCAATTGGGCGCCAACGGGGCTCGTCCCGACCGCGAGCAGCGATGCGACCATGGCGCCCGCGGCGAGCACTGCCCAACCCG
>JAPPLH010000156.1 GCA_028819505.1 Acidimicrobiaceae bacterium | reverse complement strand
CCAACCAACCCCAACACACCAACACTCACCGCCTCACTCACGAAACCCCGCCCACCCCGGGGACCATTGCACGGGACGCCACCGCGACGGGCGCCGGATCGCTCACGGCGCCGAAGCAGGGCCGAGGAACCGGCGGCACCAACCACGACCCCAACCCGCGCAGCACCAGTTCGCTCACGGCGCCGAAGCCTGCCCGAGCGGCTCCAGCCGCGAGACCACCCGGCCGTTGCGGAGCGCCACGTCGTAGAGGGTGATCGGCTCGGTGGCCGGATATCGCAGCGCCTCGCCGGTGCGCAGGTCGAAGCAGCCGTTGTGCTTGGGGCACTCGACCATGCAGTCGAGCACCGCGCCCTCCGCGAGATGGGCCTGGCCGTGGGTGCACAGCCCGTCGCTGAGCACGAACTCGCCGTCGGGGTCGCCGGGCTCGATGTCGTCGGGGTCGAGGCGGTACAGCGCGTAGGTGGCGTCGCCCCTGTCGATCCGGCGGGCCGACCCGGCGCCCAGGCCCTCGGCCGGGCCGAGATCCACCAGACCGTCGTGCATCTCGCCGGCCCAGGCGGTGAGGCCGGTGTCCACGAAGGTCCGCTCCAAGCCGGCCACGTCGGGCACGTCGGGGCGGGGATCGTCGTAGGACGGGTCGCGCCACTGGCGGCGAAGCGTGGTGAAGATCCGCCGGTAGGCGCTGATGGTGGACGGGTCCGGCGGGGCCAGGTACTCCTTGATCTCCGCGTGGAGGGCCGGCAGCGCGTAGTACGGCACCGTGGGGAAGATGTGGTGCTCGACGTGGTAGTTCATGTTCGAGTACAGGAACCTCAGGACGGGGTTCATGTACACCGTTCGGGAGTTGTAGCGGTGGTCGAGCACGTCCTCTCGCAGCCCGGCGTGCTGCATCGCCCCGAAGAACACCATGAGCCAGGCCCCGTAGAAGGTCGGCAGCCCGATGTACAGCGCCGGCACGATCGAGCCGGCGGCGACGCACCACACCGCGGCGCCGCCCAGCACGGCGATATAGGCCCGCGATTCCCACTTGAGCTTGGGCAGTTCATCGGTGGGGATGAAGTCCCGGGCGTCGTCGTCGAAGCGCCCCGCGGCGTGCTTGAGGGTGCGCCACACTGCTTTGGGGAGGATCAGCACCGGCACATAGACCCCGAGCACCCTGCGCAGCGACGACGGGCGGGGGAACATGATCTCGGCGTCGCGGCCCACCACGATGGTGTCGGTGTGGTGGCGCACGTGCGACCAGCGCCACAGCGTGGGCTGGCGCAGCAGCATGAACGACGCCACGTAGTAGACGACGTCGTTGAGCCACTTGGTGCGGAACGCGGTTCCGTGGCCGCACTCGTGCCAGCGAGAGTCGCCCGCCCCGCCGTACAGTGCGCCGTACACCATGAACGCCGGCACGGCCCACCAGGAGCCCAGCGCCCGGAACGCGAGATACCCGAAGACGGCCAGCAGGCCCAGCCACAGCAAGGTGTCGCGGGCCGCCCGTGAGTTGGTGCGCTCCTGGAGGGCCCGCAGCCGGTCGGGATCGATGGGCGGGCGGAACCACTCGGCCTCCACCAGGCCCCGGTCGATGGCCAGCCGGGAGTCGGCGCCGGTCAGGCCGTAGTCACGCACGGCGGCCGTCACAGCCGCGCCCCCGCATCTGCCGGTTCGGGCCCCAACTCCGGTCCGGGGAACACCGAATCGCCGGCGCCCAGCACGGTCTGGTCCCACTCCACCACCGCGCCGGTCATCATCCCCGAGTCGGAGGTGGCCAGATGCACGATGGTTGGAGCGATCTCGGACGGCTTGATCAGCCGTCCGAAAGGCATCTCAGCCTCGGCCCGCTCCAGCCAGCCGTCGGTGGCGCCGTCGAACGTGCGCTGCACGACGTCCTCGTTGGGGGTGTCCATCCATCCCGGACACAGCAGGTTGACGCGGATGCGGTGGCGCATCAGCGAGAAGGCCAGGTTGCGGGTCATGGCCACCAGAGCGCCTTTGGACGTGGAGTACGGCAGCAGTTTGGGCGGCCCGCCCCGTCCCGCGATGGACCCGATCAGCACGATCGTGCCCTCGATCGACTCGCGGGCCATGATCCGCGCCACTCCCTGGCTCAGCAACCCCGGCGCCTTGACGTTGACGGCCAGCATGGTGTCCCACATATCGGGGGTGGTGTCCCAGACCGTGCCGCGGTCCGTGATGGCCGCGCAGTTGACGAAGCTGTGGCAGGCGCCGAAGCCGCCGTCGAGCACGGCGAGGACCTGCTCGCAGCCGCCGGCGTGACCGAGGTCGGCGGCCAGGAACTCGGCCCGGCACTGCTCGGTTCGCAGCGACGCCGCAGCGGCCTCGCCCTTGGCGCCGTCTCGGCCGACCAGCAGCAGGCCCGACGCTCCCTCGGAGACAAGCCGCTGCGCCACTGCGTAGCCGAGGCCCTGCGAGCCTCCCGTGACCAGGGCCACGCCGCCGTGGAAGGCGCCCGGATCAGTCACCAGCCCACCCGCTGGGAAGCACGAGCCTCGACAGGACGCCGGCCACGCCGC
>JAPPLH010000063.1:27831-29357 GCA_028819505.1 Acidimicrobiaceae bacterium | reverse complement strand
CGAACTGGCAGCACAATGCACGCCATCCGTGCATAACGCTGCCAATTCCTGTGGAGGGTGGCGGTAGGGTGCCGCGCTCGATGCGGAGCTTCGACCTGCTGATCATCGGCGCGGGCTCGGGCAACTCGGTGATCGGGCCCGAGCATGACGACTGGGATGTCGCCATCGCCGAGCACGGCCTGTTCGGCGGCACCTGCCTCAACGCCGGATGCATCCCCTCCAAGATGTTCGTGTACGCCGCCGAGGTGGCCGAACTGACCGCCGACTCGGAACGGCTCGGCGTGCGCACCAGCTTCGACGGCGTCGACTGGCCCGCGGTGCGCGACCGGATCTTCGGCCGGATCGACCCGATCGCCGAGGGCGGCCTGGACTACCGGCAGGGTCTGCCCAACGTCACCGTCTACACCGACACCGCCCGCTTCGTGGGGCCCCGCACGGTGGCGGTCGGCGACCAGACCATCACCGCGGCGCGGATCGTGGTCGCCGCAGGAGCCCGACCCGCCATACCGGAAGTGGAAGGACTGGCCGGCTGCGGCTACCACACCTCCGACACGGTCATGCGCCTCGACGCCCTCCCGGAGCGGCTGCTGGTCCTCGGCGGGGGCTACATCGCGGCCGAGCTGGGCTCGGTGATGGGCGCCTTCGGCTCGCAGGTGACCTTCGTGCTGAGGGGCGACACCTTCCTGCGCCGGGAGGACGACGAGATCCGCAGCCGGTTCACCGACGCCTACAGCCGCCGCTTCGACGTCCGCATGAACACCCGGATACTGGCCGCCCGCCGGGAGGGCGCTGAGATCGTCCTCGCAGTCCAAGACGCTGCGGGTCGAAGCGAACTGCGGGCCGACGAGCTGCTGGTGGCCACGGGCCGGATACCCAACGGCGACCGGCTGGACGTGGCCGCCGGCGGCATAGACACCGACTCGGCCGGCTACGTGGTCACCGACGACGAGCTCCGGACCAGCGCCGAGGGCGTGTGGGCGCTGGGCGACGTCACCAACCCGGTGCAGCTCAAGCACGTCGCCAACCACGAGGCCCGGGTGGTGCGCCACAACCTGTCACATCCCGACGACCCGATCAGCGTCGACCACCGCTTCGTCCCCCACGCCGTGTTCGGCCATCCCCAGGTGGCCGGCGTCGGCCTGACCGAGCGGGAGTGCCGGCAGAAGCAGATCCCGTACCGCAGCCATGTGCAGCCCTACAGTTCAGCCGCCTACGGCTGGGCCATGGAGGACACCGAGAGCGCGGTCAAGGTGATCGCCCACGCCGAGACCCGCCGCCTGCTCGGCGCCCACATCATCGGCCCCCAGGCGTCGACGCTGGTCCAGCAGTTGATCCAGGGCATGCACTTCGACCTGACCGTCGACCAGATGGCCCGCCACCAGTACTACATCCACCCCGCCCTGCCCGAGGTGGTCGAGCAAGCGCTGCTCGAACTGTAGAGACGCCGGATGGCGGGTGCAGGGGTTTGAGCGAACCCCAATCACCTGCCGGGGAGCCGCCGCCTCTCCGCGTCCTGTGGGGCGGGG
>JAPPLH010000063.1:4742-27731 GCA_028819505.1 Acidimicrobiaceae bacterium | reverse complement strand
GAACCCCAATCACCTGCCGGGGAGCCGCCGCCTCTCCGCGTCCTGTGGGGCGGGGCATGACACCTGTCCAACGAGTGACCTCGGTGGCGCGCCTCTCCGCGTCCTGTGGGGCGGGGGCTCGTGCCGTCTCGCCGACGGCATGGCAGTCCCGCGCGCGAAACGGTGGTGTGGCGCCCGGCGCGGGCTGTTGCGACCAACCCGGCGCAGTTCGAGCATCAGGTCGGAGGGTGCCGAGCTTTCGTATGCTGGACGGCGTGGCCAGCACGTTCGGCGCCCTCTTCCGGGTTGCCACCTTCGGCGAGTCGCACGGCGGCGGCGTCGGTGTGGTGGTCGACGGCTGCCCGCCCAGGCTGGCCCTCGACCCCGCCGACATCCAGGCCGACCTCGACCGGCGGCGCCCGGGCCAGAGCCGGCTGGTCACCCAGCGCGCCGAGTCCGACAAGGCCGAGGTCCTGTCGGGCGTCTTCGGCGGCTACACGACCGGCACCCCGATTGCGATCCTGGTCCGCAACTCCGACGCCCGGCCCGAGGCCTACGAGCATCTGCGCGACGTGTACCGGCCCTCCCACGCCGACTTCGCCTACGACGCCAAGTACGGCTTCCGCGACTGGACCGGCGGGGGCCGGGCCTCGGCCCGCGAGACGGTCGGCCGGGTCGCCGCCGCGGCCGTCGCCCGCAAGCTGCTGCACACCGCGGCCGGCGTCGAGGTGCTGGGGTGGGTGCAGTCGGTGTACGACATCGAAGCGGCCGCCGATCCGACCGCAGTCACCATCCGGGACGTGGAGGCCGGGCCCACCCGCTGCCCCGACCCGGAGGCCGCGGCCAGGATGGTCGAGGCCATCGAGGCGGCCCGGCGCGACGGCGACTCGCTGGGCGGGGTGGTGGAGTGCGTCTGCCGCGGCGTGCCCGCCGGGCTGGGCGAGCCGGTGTTCGACAAGCTCGAAGCGGCCCTGGCCGGCGCGATGCTGTCGCTGCCCGCGGCCAAGGGCTTCGAGATCGGCAGCGGCTTCAGCGGCACCCGTCTGACCGGCTTGTCCCACAACGACCCGTTCAGACCCGACCCCTCCGGCGGGATCCGCACCGTGTCGAACCGCTCCGGCGGCGTGCAGGGCGGCATCTCCAACGGCGAGGACATCGTGGTGCGGGTGGCGTTCAAGCCGACGTCCACCATCGCATCCGAGCAGCGGACCGTCACCCGCGACGGCGAGGCTGCGACCCTGGCCGCCCGGGGCCGCCACGACCCGTGCGTGCTGCCCCGCGCCGTGCCCATGGTGGAGGCCATGGCCCTGCTGGTGCTGGCCGACCACTGGCTGCGCCAGCGAGCCGTGGACGTGCTGCCGCCGCTGCCAGAACGCCCCTGAGGACCCGGCCGGACGGTCAAGGACGGCGGGTCAGCGGTGGAAGGGCGGCTTGACCACCTTCGCCGGCAGGTCCCGGCCGCGCACGTCGATGACCACCTCGTCACCAACCTCGACCTCCGGGGCGAGGAACGCCAGAGCGATGCCCTGCCCCAGCACCGGCGAGAAGTTGCCGCTGGTGACCACGCCGATCTCGTCGCCGCCACGTCGC
The DNA here is from genome assembly GCA_028819505.1 of Acidimicrobiaceae bacterium. Classification (GTDB taxonomy): domain Bacteria; phylum Actinomycetota; class Acidimicrobiia; order Acidimicrobiales; family Aldehydirespiratoraceae; genus Aldehydirespirator. The sequence continues at coordinate 26,162 of JAPPLH010000063.1, read as the reverse complement.
ACGGCGCAGCCGTCGCGGGGCGGTCGGCCCTTGGCGGCCAGCAGGCCCCGGAGCCGCCGCCGCGGCCCGGACTCGCGCTCCGCCTCCAGCGCGGCCCGGCCCCTGAAGTCGCCCTTGTCCCAGCGCACCACCCAGCCCAGCCCGGCCTGGAGCGGCGTGATGCCGGGACCCAGTTCGTGGCCGTGCAGCGGCAGCCCCGCCTCGAGGCGCAGGGTGTCGCGGGCGCCCAGCCCGGCCGGCGAGACGCCCGCGTCGGCCAGGCGCTGCCACACCGCCGGGGCGTCGTCGACCCCGACCGCCATCTCCACGCCGTCCTCTCCGGTGTAGCCGGTGCCGGCCGCCGTGACCGGGATCCCGCCGAAACGGGCGGACGCCACCTTGAACCGCCCGACCGACGCGACCTCCTCGCCGCCGGCGGCCGCGAGCCGGGCTCGGGCCTCGGGACCCTGGACGGCGATCACCGCCCGGTCGGCGGTGACGTCCGCGATGTCCGGGCCGCTCGACCCTTCGGTCAGGGCGCCGACGACCCGGTCGGTGTTGGAGGCGTTCGGCATCACGTCGAAGCGGTCGGCGCCGACCCACCACACGATGATGTCGTCGAGCACGGAGGCGTCGGCGGCGTCCAGCAGGTGGGTGTACTGGGCCGATCCGACCCCGACGCGGTCCAAGTCGTTGGTCAGCGCCCATTGCAGGCTGCGGTGCGCGGCGGCGCCCTGCACCCGCACCGTCCCCAGGTGCGACACGTCGAACATGGCGGCGCCGGTGCGGCAGGCCATGTGCTCGGCCACCGTGCCGCTGGAGTACTGGAGCGGCATGTTCCAGCCGCCGAAGGGCACCAGCTTGGCGCCGGCCTGCTCATGCACCTCCCGCAGAGGCGACTGTCCCAACTCCTCGGCCATCTCGGGTGAGGCTAGGCGGCGACCGGGAGGCCGTACTTGCGGCCGATCCATTCCATGTCCCGACGGTTCAGGAACTTGACCCGGACGTCGGGATGGGTAGCCGCCAGGAGCCTCAGCTTCTGCTTCTTGCGGTTGACCAGCGGCTGCCGCAGCGTCGTGAGCTCCACGTACATGTCGAAGTCGGGCAGGTAGAAGTCGGGGGTGAATCCGCACGCCGTGTTCCCGTCGGAATCCCGTTCGAGCACGAACATGCGGGGCTCGTACTCCCAGCGGATCCCGTAGGAGTCGAGCAGCCCGGCGAAGGCCTGCTCGGAGGGATGGGCGAAGGTCACGGGAAGCTGCTCAGGACCCGCCGACCGCCGTCCGCAACTCGCCGGCGGCCTCGTCCGCCCCGTCCACCTCGGCCTCGTCCGCTCCGTCCACCTCGTGCGCGGCGTCATCGTCGGCGTCCGCGGCGCCGGCGGCGGGGGGCCGCAACTCGAATATGGCTGCGTCCACCTCCTGCTTCACGTTCGACAGCGGCAGGACGTTGAGCACGCCCTGTCCTCTCTGCAGCACGTCGATGAACTCCGCCTCGCTGCGGGCGCACACGACGTTGGCGCCGTCGATCACGAGGTTGGCCCGCGAGATGTCCTCCTGCAGCTCGCTGCGCATGTACTCGAAGATCGACCGGACCTTCTCCAGCTTGATCCCCGAGTCGAGCAGCCGCTTGATGACCTTCAGCTCCAGCAGGTTGGCGTAGCTGTACAGGCGGCGGCTCCCGCTTCCGGTGGCCCGGGCCAGGGAGGGCGCGACCAGGTCGGTGCGGGCCCAGTAGTCGAGCTGGCGGTAGGTGATGCCGACGACGTCGGCGGCGAGCCTCGCGCTGTACCCCTGGACGGTGTGCACGGTTGGGTCCATCAGCCGCTCCTTGCTTGTCGCTGGCGGCCGCCGCGGACGGCGACCCCGATGGCCGACCACGATGGCAGGCCATGGTGACCGGTGCAATGACAGCCCCGAAACTACGATGCTGTCACCTGCGGAGACTCTAAGGCTCCGAGCGGCGCGAGTCAACCACCGGGCGGCGGGCGCCCCCATCGCAGCCCGGTTCCGCGGCCGGCGGCGGGTTCCGGCCCGGCAAGTCAGCGGGTTCCGGCCCGGCACGTCAGCGGGTTCCGGCCCGGTCCGCGGCCGGCGGCGGGTTCCGGCCCGGCACGTCAGCGGGTTCCGAAGTCCTCCGGCGAGACGGAGTCGATGAACTCCTTGAACTGCTCCACGACCTCCTCGGCCTGCTCCTGCCCGGCCACCGCGACGCCGTCGGTGGTGTAGCCCGCCTCCTGGATCACCGCCTCCTCCGCGAAGATCGGCGTGCCGGTGCGGGCGGCCAGCGCGATGGCGTCGGAGGGGCGGCTCGACAGCACGAAGCGGCCGCCGTCGCGCAGCAGGTGCAGCTCCGCGTAGAACGTCTTGTCCCGCAGTTCGGTGACCACGACACGCTCGAGGTCGGCCGACAGTTCGTCGAGCACGTTGCGGAGTAGGTCGTGGGTCATGGGCCTCGGGGTCGTGACCCCGTCGAGGGCGATGGCGATGGCCGTCGCCTCGGGGGCTCCGATGAAGATGGGCAGCAGCCGGGCCGCTTCGGACATCTCCCGGAGCAGCACGATCGGCGTGTTGGTAGGCACTTCCACCCTCACTCCGATCAGCTCCATCTGCTGCACGGCGGCATCCTAGCCTGACCTCCCGCTCTGTTCGCTGCGCTCACGGGCCGCTCGGGCCACGGCCTCACTCTGTCCGGCCTCTGCCCGTCTTGGCGGACGATCCGTAGAGGACCGGGACGTAGGCGTCGGGGTCGTCGGCCAGCAACTCCAGGTCGGCCGCGGCGACGAGGCGCAGGTTGCGGTAGCGGCCCTCGTGGTCGAGCCCGAAGCCGACCACGTACGCGTCGGACACCTCGGCCCCCGCGAAGTCGATGTCCACGGGCACCACCCTCCGGGTCCGCCGGTCCAGCAGCGTACACACCGCCACCGAGCGGGGTCTGCGGCGCTGCAGCTCGGAGCGCAGGAAGGCGGTGCTCAGGCCGGTGTCGACGATGTCCTCGACGATCACCGCGTCGCGGCCGGCGATGTCGAGGTCGAGGTCCTTGAGCAGGCGGACACGGCCCGAACCGGGGGTGTAGGGCGTGATGGCCATGAAGTCCACGCTCACCGGGGCGGTCATGGCCCTGGCGAGGTCGGCCAGGAACGGCACGCTGCCCCGCAGCACGCCGATGAGGACCACGCCGTCGGGATAGCGGGCCGACATCTCCGCGGCCAGCCGGGCGACGGTCGCGTCGATCTGCTCGGCGGTCAGCAGCACGCGCGGCTCGGCCGGCGCCGGGGGGTCGGAGGGCACCGTGCTCAGTCCAGGTGGGTGCGGAGCGTGCGTTGCAGCAGCAGCCGCCGCAGCTGCTCGGTCAGCTCGACGATCTCGGCCAGCTCGGCCCGAACCCGTTCCGTGTCTCCCCGAGCGATCAGCGTTCCCAGCAGCCGTTCGTAGACGCCGGCCTCGCGGTCGGCGGCCACCTTGAACATTCGCAGGTTGCGGGGTGGTATGCCGTGGTCGGCGAGGGCGGCGGCCGTCCGCGCCGTCAAGAGCGCGTCATGGTCGAACACCGGCCCGGCCCCGGCGCCGCCCGGCCCGGCGCTGCCCGCCCTCGCGCCGCCGTCGCCGTCGGGGCGTTCCGCGGCGGGGACGATGATGCCGAGCCGCTGCAGTTCGGCTATGTGATCGGCGTCCACGCCGAGCGCCCGGGCCAGCCCGGCCGCGGTGAGGCCGACCGACCCGTCCGGCTCGGTCTCTGCCGCGGCCGCCGCGTCGGCGTCGGCGTCGTCTCCGGCGCCGGGGCGCGAGCGCGCGGCGAACAGCGACGGCACCGCGGGAACGGCCTCAGACCCGGCGTCGGCGCGCAGCGCGGCCCTGGCCGTCGCCCCCGAAGCCAGCCGGCGCTTGATCTCCTTGAGGGGCAGGAAGTGGTCGCGCTGCTGGATCAGCACCCAGTTGAGCCGCTCGATGTCGGCCTCGAAGAACTTCCGGTAGCCCGACGGGGTCCGCTGCGGGGCGATCAGGCCCTGGCTCTCCAGGAACCGGATCTTGGAGATCGTCAGGTCCGGGTGCTCGTCGGCGAGCAGCGAGAGCACCTCGCCGATGGACCGGTGGGCGCGGCTCACCGGGGCGACGTCCCGTGCACGAACACGAGCTTGAACTTCCCGACCTGGACTTCGTCGCCCTCGTTGAGCTCGCCCTCGTCGACGAGCCGGCGGTTGACGTAGGTGCCGTTCAGCGAGCCGGCGTCGCGGATCGAGTACCGGGCGCCGTCCCGGGCCACCTCGGCGTGGCGGCGCGACACGGTGATGTCGTCGAGGAAGATGTCGCTGTCGGGGTCGCGCCCCACCGACACCACGTCGGAGTCGAGCGCGTAGCGGGCGCCGGCCTTGGGACCCTGGTTGACCACGAAGAGGCCCTGATGGCGTCCGAAAGCCGACCGGTCCACGTGCACCGTCCCCGGGGAGGCTTCGGGCGCCACCGCCCGGTGCTCGGTGGTGGCGTCCTCGGGCTCCGGCCGCTCCCCGCCGGACATGTCGGCGTCTGCTCGGCGGCGGCTGCGGCCATCCGGGCCCGGCGTGGACGCCACTTCCCTACCCCGCTATCAGGTCCCTGTAGCCGTCGGCGTCGAGCAGGCTGTCGAGCTCGGCGGCGTCATCGAACGCGATCGTGCAGATCCATCCGTCTCCGTAGGGGTCCTCGTTGAGCCGCTGCGGGGCGCCGGCGAGCTCGTCGTTGACCTCGCTCACCACCCCGCTCACCGGGGCGAACAGCTCCGACACCGACTTGGTCGATTCGACCTCCCCGAACGGTTCCCCCTGGTCGACCCGGTCCCCCACCTGGGGCAGCTCCACGTACACGACGTCTCCGAGGGCGTCCTGCGCGTAGTCGGTGATGCCGATGCGAGCAACGTCTCCGTCGGCCACCGCCCACTCGTGGTCGGTGGAGTAGCGCAGGTCCTGGGGAATGTTCATGCCCCGAAGCTACCCCATGCGGACGACGAACTCGCGACCGGTCGGCGCCACGGTCGCCGGCGCGGGTCGCCGCGCGCCGCTCCCGCTGCTGTGTGCCGCCCTCCCGCGACCGGTCGGCGCCGCGGGTCGCCGGCACGGGGCTCTCCCGTAGCCCGCTACGCCCGGTCGGTGTTATCGTGCTGTTGCAAGCGTTTACGAGCTTTGGGGAGAGGTCCGGTGGCCGACGTTGTCCTAGAAGACGTCAACAAGGAGTACGACAACGGGTTCAGGGCGGTGACCGACCTGAACCTGGAGATCAACGAGGCGGAGTTCCTGGTGATGGTGGGACCGTCCGGCTGCGGCAAGTCCACCACGCTGCGGATGATCGCAGGGCTCGAGGACATCACCTCGGGGACGCTGAAGATCGGCGAGCGGGTGGTCAACGAGCTCCCGCCCAAGGACCGCGACATCGCCATGGTCTTCCAGAACTACGCGCTCTACCCGCACATGACCGTCTACGACAACATCGCCTTCTCGCTCAAGCTGGCCCGGCGCCCCCGCGCCGAGATCAAGGAGAGGGTCGGCGAGGTGGCCCGCATCCTCGAGCTGGAGACCCAGCTCGACAAGCGGCCCGCCCATCTCTCCGGCGGCCAGCGCCAGCGGGTGGCCATGGGGCGGGCCATCGTGCGCCGGCCCCGGGTGTTCCTGCTCGACGAGCCCCTGTCGAACCTCGACGCCAAGCTGAGGGTGCAGATGCGGGCCGAGATCACCTCCCTCCAGCGGGAGGTGGGCATCACCACCTTCTACGTCACCCACGACCAGGTCGAGGCCATGACCATGGCCGACCGGGTGGCCGTCATCAGCGCCGGAGTGCTGCAGCAGGTCGACACCCCGATGACGCTGTTCAACGAGCCCGACAACATCTTCGTGGCCGCCTTCATCGGGTCGCCTTCGATGAACATCATGGAAGGGGTGCTGTCCCGCAACGGCCAGGGTCTGCGGCTGGCCCTCGGAGACCAGTCTCTGGCCGTGCCCGACGACGTCCTGGGTCGTCGCCCGGCCCTGGAGGGCTACCTCGACAGGAAGATGGCCGTGGGACTGCGTCCCAAGGACCTCGAGGACGCCTCCGTCGTGTCGGATCACCCGGCCGACCAGCGGCTCCGGGCGTCGGTGCTGCACACCGAGGCGCTCGGCTTCGAGATCATCGCCTACTTCGATCTCGACGCCAAGCCGGTCATCTCCAAGGAGGCCCTGGAGCTCAGCGACGAGGAGATCAGCGCGGCCGAGACCTCCTCGACCAGGGTTCACGCCCGCTTCAACCCCACCACAACGGTGAGCGCCGGCGACAGCATCGACGTGGCCGTCACCGTGGAGAACCTCCACTTCTTCGACCTGGACTCCGGCCTCGCCATCCGCACCTAGCGACCCGGCCCACTGCCTCTATGTGACCCTTGCGGCACCTCGTGGGTCCGGCTGCAGGGATCGGCTATGCAGCCCGGTGCCGGGCTTGGTGACGTCCATGACGATCACGGAGATCTTGCGGGCCTCCTCCGGGCTCAGATCCTGCTCCAACCATTGCCTGAGCTCTTTCGGCGAACTTGGGCGGGCGCCGCCGGGGTGACGGGTGACGGGATTGTCTGCGTCGGCGAACCACAGGATCAGATAGATGCCGTTGCCCTCGGTGGCCGGATCGGTTGTGTACTTGGCCATGAGCTGACTGCGCACCGCCTTCCACAGATCGCGGTGGCAGTCCTTCTTGATCTCGATCGGCACGTTGAACCCGTTGTGGCTGGCGCGGATGTCGGCTCTGGCGTCGGCGGCGTAGGAGCCCTCCGGCTGGGCGTCCACATCGTCGGGCAGGCGGAGTCGCAGATTGGTCAACAGCGCGTCTCGGCAGGAATCCTCGGGTTTGGGTCCCGTCAGGCGGTGCTGCTCCTCGTTCCAGAACTGGCTCCAGAAGTCGCTGCTGCCGCCTCGCAGGTAGTCGCACATGTCGTCGAGCCGGTCGACCAGGAGCGCCTTCAGGTCGGCCGCGTTGGCGGGCGGGCCGTCGTTGAGCGTGTCCTGGACCTGCTCGATGTTGGGATGGTCGTAGGAGGCGTCGCGATGGATGACGCGCTGTTCTTCCAAGGCCCAGGTGAGGTGCGGGTGCCAGTCCTCGAGGCCCGGATGATCGACCAAGCTCACGAGCGCCCACTGGGCTTCGTCGCCTGGTTCTGAGCCGAGCTGTCTGATCAGTACGCCTATGAGATCCGACATCTCCATGTCCAGTGTGACGCGTCCGCTGCGTAGTTGAGATGCACCGAACCAGCATCCCATGATCTCGATCAGTTCCCTCAGGGTTGACGGGTCTCGGATGCCGGCCAAGATCGATGGGCGGCGGTCGAAACGATCCCAGACGTGTCGGAGGAACTCGGCAAGATGCCTGATCCGGACCTCGCTCTCGGCCAAGTCGATCTTCAGTTGCGGCATACGGGCTCCTTGAACGATGAGGGCGTCGGTTGCCCACCATCGGACCCGCTGCGCCACGGGCATGCTCTTCGACGCCTGCTTCCGTTTGGCTAGAGCTAAGAGCACCCTCCTGTCTGAATGATCGAGCACGTTGGTCAACAGGCGGTCCAATACCGGCAGTTGCTTGTTCGAGCTTCGGGTCGGGAACGCTTCGAGCAACCTCAGCCTCACGTCGTGTACCCGGTTGTCGTGATCCTCGACGGCGTCTAGGTCGTTCAAGCCGGACGGGACCTCCTTGCCGGCGCGCACATCCGCTACTGCGCATCGGTACAGCACATCGAGAACCAACTCAGCGTCCCGCTGGAGCCACCGGGCATGCCACAGCGGCGTCTCAGCGCCATCGGGGACGCAGTAGTAAATGGCCAGCGCCTTGCGCTTGTGTTCATCCTGGAGCCCGTCCAGTCGCTCCGGATCCTCCGTGTCGAGCAACTCCAGGCTCGCGAGCACCGGATAGGCCAGCAACGAGTGCCTCGACTCGAGCGACCAGGAGATCGTCTGATCGACCTTAGGAAGGTCGTCTCGCGAGACCGCGCCTCGCAGTGCAGCCATCACCGCATCCACTAGGCGCGGGTCGCCGCCTATGAACTCGCTGATGCGATCCCGTGGCGAAGCGTGTCGGTCGACGCCGGCTACGTGACCGAGATAGACGTTGGCCAGGGTGGCCAGATTCTGAGGCGAGAACCGGTTCTCCCATAGTTCATCCTCCTGCTCGCGCAGGTGACTCGCCCAGTCCTCGCAACGGCGCCGTTGCTCCTCGTCCCACTGCTCGCGGCGTTCCGCCATCTCCCGCTGAAACTCGTCCTCGGCTGGAGACGAGCTGGCCGCGCCGCGCTCGCAGAATCCGTCCAAGTGTCGGGCGAGGACTGGATGACCGCGTGTCCGGTCTCTCATCTCTTCAAGCGTCAAGCCCACGCTCGTCGATGGTTCATGAAGCGACCTGTACGCCTCCAACAGCAGGCCCTCGGACACCTCGGGCTCATCGTCGCCGATCTGTACCGCCTGGTCGAGACACCACATGCCGAAGTCAGCTGGGAGAGTCGAGCCGTGCAGGGCCTCCCAGAACCAATAGCTGACAGGCCCATGCGAATCTTCGTGGTCGCGCTGTCGGAGCCAGGTGAGAACGACCTGCTTCTGAAGGTGGGGACGGGCCTCCAGCCACGCTCGGACGCGGCGCGCTGGTTCCTCCTTGCGGTGATGGCGCCAATGCGAGCCGCCGGCGGCGGTGAGCCAGTCATGCACCCGCTCCGGATCCTGATGATCGCCGTTGGCCTCCAAGTCGATCCAGTGGTCAGCCGGCTGCGACAGGAACTCCCCCAGCGCCACGTCCTGTCCGACGACGAACGATGCCTGTGGGCTGAAGCGCCGCTCGAACGCGGCAAGGCCTGAGCGTCGTCCTCGCATCCTGCCGCTCTTCACTTCGATCGCGACTGTTCGCGGCCCCCTGCGGAGAACGAAGTCAACTTCGTCGTCTCCGTCCCGCCAATACCTGACCTCGGTACGAGGCGAAGCCGTGTTGAGCAGGTGCGCCCCGACGGCGCTCTCGACCATGCGGCCCCACTGCGAGCGGTCGGCGCGGGCCTCCGCGAAGGTGTAGCCGGAGGCGACGGACATAAGCGCCGTGTTGAGCACGTTGAACTTCGGCGACGACCCCCTCGTCAGCACCGGGCGCTCGTTGTGCTTGGAGAGCCCGGTCAGCAGACCCGCGTTTCCCAGCAACTCCAAGTAGCGAGCGAGCGTGACGGTGTTTCCTGCGTCGTGGAGCTGGCCGAGCATCTTGTTGTAGGCCAATTCTTGCCCCGAGTACGTCGCCCCCAGATAGAACAGGCGCTTGAGCAGTGCTGGCTTGTCCACCCGTGTCATGGCGAGCACGTCACGTTCGATGTTGGGCTCGATGAGCGCCTCACGGACATAGGAGCGCCAACGCTCGATGTCGTGGATCAGGCGGGCAGTGCCCGGGTAGCCCCCGAAGTACACGTACTGATCCAGGTCGAGGCCGAACGCATCGGACATCTCCGGGAAGGACCAGTGGGTGACCCGCACCGGCTCGAAGCGCCCCGCGAGGCTCTCGCTCAAGCCGGCCTGCATCAACAGCGGCGCCGAGCCGAGAATCACCACATGAAGAGGGCACTCTCGACGGCGGTCCGCGTCCCACAGACCCTTGACGGCTTCGGACCACCCGCGGATCTTCTGGATCTCGTCGAGAACCAACACGAAGCCTCGCCCCGATTCCTCCGCTAGACGCCTGCCGGTCTCCCATGTCTCGACCAGCCATCGACGGTCGCGCACCGCTCCCGGTGCCATCGAGCGAGCAACGTCGCGCCCGGACGATTCGGGCGACAGGCCCTCACCGCTGACTCCGGGCATGTCGATCGCTTCTAGCAGGTGTGGCCTCTGTATGGTTGCGAGAGCCTGACGGATCGCGGTCGTCTTGCCGGTCTGACGCGGGCCGAACACCGCGATGAGCAGCCGCGGCGGCTCCGACAACCGCTCAACAAGAGAGCCCACCTGCAGGCGGCGATACTCCTCCATAGGGCAAGGCTAGCAGCGTGGCTACCAATATGAGAGAATTTACTCAGAATAGTAGTTGACAATGATGGCCTCGGACGGGGGTTGAGATTCGCTGCTGGGCTGACAGGATGGAACGATGGCCAACGCAACAATCAACGGGGAGCGCTACACGGTCGTGTCGGCGGACTGCCATGCGGGCGGCGACATCGACGACTACCGGCCCTACCTGCCGTCGAGGTGGCACTCCGACTTCGACGCCTGGAAGCAGGCCTACATCAACCCCTTCGACGACCTCCGGGACTCGAAGCGGGCGCGGAACTGGGACACCGAGGTCCGCCGGCGGGACCTGGAGGCCGACGGCCAGGTGGCCGAGGTGGTGTTCCCCAACACGGTCCCGCCGTTCTTCCCCTCCGGCCTGCTGGTCGCCCGCCCGCCCGCCACCGCGGCCGAGTTCGCGGAGAGGTGGGCCGGTCTGCAGGCCCACAACCGGTGGCTGGCCGACTGGTGCGGAGAGCTTCCCGGGCGCCGGGCCGGTCTCGTCCAGGTGTTCCCCAACGACATCGACGCGGCCGTGGCCGAGGTCGAGTGGGGCGCGGAGCACGGCCTCAGGGGTGTGCTGTTCTCGGCCGTCCCGCCCGACTCGCCGGTGCCGCCGCTGTGGAGCGACTACTACGACCCGCTGTGGGCCGCCTGCTGTGACACGGGGCTGTCGGTCAACCAGCACGGCGGGGCCGGCATCCCCGACCTTCAGGACTCGCCCAACCGCGCCTTCCTGATGCTGCTGGAGGTGCCGTTCTTCGCCAACCGCAGCCTGTGGCACCTCATCGTCAGCGGCGTGTTCGCACGCTTCCCGAGGCTCAAGCTCGTGATGACCGAGCAGCGGGTCGGGTGGGTTCCGGCGACGCTGGCCAAGATGGACACGTTCTGGCGGCTCTTCACCGGCAGCGGCAACGTCGGGGAGATGCCCGCGGACGAGTTCCAGCTGCCCGACCCGCCCAGCAGCTACTTCTCCACCAACTGCTACATGGGCGCCAGCTTCCCGGGCCGGGACGAGGCCGAGGCGATCAAGCAGATCGGCGTCGACCGGTTCATGTGGGGCAGCGACTACCCCCACGCCGAGGGCACGTTCCCCGACTCGGTGGCGTCGCTGCGCCACGTGTTCTGCGACTGGTCCCCGGACGATCTGCGGCTGCTGTTCGGCGCGACCGCCGCCGAGGTGTACCACCTCGACCTGGATCAGCTGGCCGAGGTGGGGGTCGGGCCGACGGTCGCCGAGGTGGCCGAGCCGCTGGCGGAGCTGCCCGACAACCCGAGCATGGCATTCGGGACCCGCCCCTGATCCGGCCCGGCCCGCCCAGGTCGTGACGGACTTCCCGGCTGGGCCGGAGGCGCTCGAGCCCGACGATCTGACAGTCAGAGCACTCGCCACCAAGGGACCGCCAGCACGTCGGGTGCGAGCCATTGCGTGTCCGTGCCGCCGTGCAGCAGCAGCCCCGATGTGGCCCGTGGGCCGTACTCGGCCCGGAAGGACCGCAGGTGGGCCGCATCCCGCAGGCGAGGTCTCGACGACGCCTTGACCTCGATGGGAAGCAGCCGGTCTGCGGCCTCCACCACGAGATCGACCTCCTCCCCGGCCGAGGTGCGCCAGTGCAGGACTTCTGCGCGGTCCAGTCGGGCGTCGCGCCACGCCAAGAGGTCGTTCAGAACCAGATTCTCGAGAGTCTGGGTCGGAGCTCATTGCTCATGGCTTGAATGATATCCATTCAAGCCATGAATGATTTACACCCCCAGCCGATTGATCCTACGGCTGAAGGTGGTCGCCTGCCAGCACGACGGTGGTCTCGGGTGGGACCGAGACCGTGTCGTGGGCCGGAGTGTCGAGGCGGCTGCCTGGTTGGCTGGCGAAGACGGGCTGCCATCCGGGTGAGCCCAGGCTGACACTGGTGCGACGCTCCGAGAGGTTGGCTACCACGGTGATCGTGCCCCGCCGCAGGGCGGCAACCCCCGGATCGGCGGTGTCGATCCATTCGAGCGGGGCCCGCCACATGTCGGGGTGCTGCCGGCGCAGGGCCAGCAGGCTGCGGTAGCGGTACACCGGCGCGTCGGGATCGGCCTGCTGGCCGGCGACGGTCTGCTCCGGCGGGCGGGGCTCGGAATCGATCCACGGGTCGCCGGTCGAGAAGCCGTTGTTGGCGCCGCTGTCCCACGGCATCGGCGTCCGGCACCCGTCCCGGCCGCTGGTCGCTCCCGCGTTGCGGACCGACACCGGGTCGTGGAAGCCGGCGCTCAGCACCCCGTCGGGCAGGGCGAGCTCCTCGCCCTGGAACAGGAAGGGGGTGCCGCCGAGGGCCATGAACAGCGTCGAGACGGCCAGCGATCGCCGGACGCCGGTCTCGCCGCCGCCGAAGCGGCTCACCGGCCGGGAGCGGTCGTGGTTGCTCAGCACCCACGAGACCCCCTGCGGCGCGGCGTCGTGCATGGCCCGCACCATCGTCAGCAGAGTCTCCGGCGCCCAGCCGAGGAAGGCGGCCTGAAGGAAGAAGGCCTGGTCGAGGGCGCCCGGCTCGACGTAGCGGGACTGGCGGTCCGGCCACGGGGCGTTGACCTCGCCCAGCAGCATCGCCTCCCGCGGCGCGCAGACCCGGTTCCAGCGGCGGAAGACCTCGACGTTCTCGGACTGGTCCATGTCGTGGCGGTGCTCGAAGGCGTTGAAGGCGTCGAAGGGGTCCATGCCGTCGGTGAGCGGCGCGATCTGGGGGTTGTCGCGCAGTCGGGCGTCCTTGACGAGGCCGTGGGCCACGTCGACGCGGAAGCCGTCGACGCCGCGGTCCATCCACCATTCCAGGATCGAGTCGAAGTCGTCCCGGACGGCGGGGTTGCGCCAGTTGAGGTCGGGCTGCTCGGGAAGGAAGAGATGGCACCAGTACTGCCCGGACGCCTCGTCGAGGGTCCAGGCCGGGCCTCCGAAGTGGCTGCGCCAGTTGTTGGGAGGCCCCCCGCCGGACGCCGGGTCGGCCCAGAGGTAGCGGTCCCGGTCGGGTCCGTCCGGGCAGCGCCGGGCCCGGGCGAACCATTCGTGCTCGATCGAGGTGTGGTTGGGCACGATGTCGACCATCACTCTCAGGCCCCGGCGGTGGGCCTCCTCCACCAGGACGTCGAAGTCGTCGAGCGTGCCGTGGCGGGGCGACACCGCGCGGTAGTCGCTGACGTCGTAGCCGTGGTCGTGTCCCGGCGACGGGTAGAAGGGGGTGAGCCAGACGGCGTCGACTCCCAGCCAGCTCAGATGGTCGAGCCGTCCGGTGATCCCGGCCAGGTCGCCCACACCGTCGCCGTCGGAGTCCGCGAAGGAGCGCACGTAGATCTCGTAGCCGACAGCCCCGCGCCACCAGGGCTCGGCCGGGCCAGGTCCGACGGTGGCCCGTTCCGGCGCGCTGCTCGTCACTCGCGAGTCCTCCGTAGACGTTTGCAGACGGGGCACCCTATAGACCGCCGCCCCACCCGCGCCAAGTCCCTTCAGGCTGGATCGAGCGGGGCGAGAGGGCCGTGGTCGAGGCGGGGCAGGACGTGGCGGCCGAACCAGTCGCACTCGTCCAGATGGGGGTATCCGGACAGGATGAAGGCGTCGATCCCGGCGCCGCGGTACTGCTCCAGCTTGGCTGCCACCTCGTCGGGGTCGCCGACGATGGCTGCGCCTGCGCCGGAGCGGGCCCGGCCGATGCCGGTCCACAGATTGGCCTCGACGTAGCCGTCGCCGTCGCTCAGGTCGCGCAGCTCGGCCTGCCGACGCACCCCGGCCGAGGCCGCGTCGAGGGACCGGCCCCTGATGGCCGCGCCGACGGAGTCGTCGAGACGGCTGACCAGCGCCGAGGCTGCTGCCCGGGCGGCATCCGGTGTCTCCCGCACGATCACGTGGCTGCGCAGTCCGAAGCGGAGGGTCCGGCCGTGGCGGGCGGCCCTGGACTTCATGTCGGCGACCGTTCCGGCGACGCCGGCCACCGTGTCCGGCCAGGTGAGGAATACGTCGCACCCCTCGGCCGCGGTCTCCTTGGCCGCCTCGGAGAACCCGCCGAAGTAGAACAGCGGGCAGCGGCCCGACACGGTGGCGGCCCTGGGCGGGTCGAGGGTCAGGGCGACGAACTCGCCGTGGAAGTCCACCGGCCGGCCGTCGAGCAGCGTGCGGAGCACGTGCATCCATTCGAGCGTGCGGCGGTATCTGGGCGCCGACTCCAGGGCTTCGCCGGGCATGTCGCTGGAGATGATGTTGACGGTGAGGCGCCCGCCGAGCATCCGGTCGATGGTGGCGATCTGGCGGGCCAGCTGCGGCAGCCACAGCTCCCCCATCCGCACCGCCAGCAGCAGCCGCATGCGCTCGGTGAGGGGCGCGATCCCGGCGGCGAAGGCGGTGGCGTCTATCCCCAGCGTGTAGCCCGACGGCAGCAGGATGTTGTCGAAGCCGTTGCGCTCGGCCGCGAGGGTGATGTCGCGGCAGTGCTCCCAGCTGCTGGCCAGCTCCGGGTCGGGCACGCCCAGGTACCGGTAGTCGTCGTCGCACAGGGCGCCGAACCAGGCGACCTCAGCGGGTCCGGCGCCGGCCGTCCGCTCGCCGGCCGTCCCGCCCCCGTTCGTCCCGCCGCCGTTGGTCCCATCGCCGACCGTCCCGCCCCCGTTGGTCCCGCCGCCGGCCGTCCCGTCTCCGTTCATGGCAGCCGTGCGCCCTCGGAGGCCTCGATCACGTCGTACACGTCGCTGCGGTCGAGGTGTACGCCGGTGGCGCCGGCCAGCTGGGCCAGCCGGCCGGGGCGCTGGGTGCCCAGCAGGGCCACCGGCCTGGACGGATGGGCCAGCACGAACGCCGCGGCCAGCGTGGCCCGGTCGACGCCCTCGCGCCCGGCGAGGCGGTCGAGCACGGCCAGCAGCTCGGCCCGCACGCCGGAACCGTCGGCCAGGCGGCCCCCGCCCAGCGGGCTCCAGGCCAGCGGCAGCACCCCGTCGCGCATGCACAGGTCGAACGTGCCGTCGCGCAGGGGGGCCAGGTGCGCCGCGGAGTACTCGGGCTGGGAGCTGGCCAGCGGGAACGGCAGATGGGCGGCCAGAGCCTCGTGCTGAGCCGTGGTGAAGTTCGAGACGCCCGCCTCGCGGATCTTGCCCGCGGCCCGCAGGCTGTCGAGCGACCCGGCCAGTTCCGCGGGGTGGGTCAGCATGTCGGGGCGGTGGATCTGGTACAGGTCGATCACGTCGGTGCGCAGGCGGCGCAGCGACGCCTCGCAGGCCGCGGCGATGGCGTCGCGGCCCGAGTTGTACGGGACTCCGGGGATGATGCCGCCCTTGGTGGCCAGCACCATCCGGTCGCGCAGGCGCGGTGCGCCGGCGAGGATGCGCCCCAGGTTCTCCTCGGCCTCGCCGAAGGCCTTGCCGCCCCATCCGAGCCCGTAGATGTCGGCGGTGTCGACCAGGTCCATGCCGAGGTCGAGCCCGGTCTCGACCACCGCCCTCAGCTCGTCGTCGGGCCGGGCCAGCAGCCGCCAGCAGCCGACGCCGAGCGGCCCCACTTGGAATTCCCGGCCGAGCGGGCGACGATTGGGGTCTATGAGTCCGGATGCCATCGGGTCATTCCATCTGTGAGAGTCGCGACGCCTGGGGTCCAGTGCGACCCGGCCGGCCGGGCGCTCGACAGGGGTGGTGAGCGTCGCGACGCCGGGGGTCCCGGGCTGCGCCACGGCTGGGACGGACAGCACGGATGAGCGCGTCCGAGCTGCGCTACGGCGTGATCGGCACCGGGATGATGGGCCGCGAGCACGTCGCCAACCTCGTACACCTGCCCGGCGCCCGGGTGACGGCGCTGGCCGACCCCCATCCGGCCTCGCTCGACGCGGCCTCCGCGCTCGTGCCGTCGGCGGCACGGTTCAGCGACGGCCGCGGCCTGCTCGATGCCGGCCTCTGCGACGCGCTGGTGATCGCCACGCCGAACATGACCCATGCGGCCGTGCTCGACGAGGTTCTCGGCACCGGTCTGCACGTGCTGGTGGAGAAGCCGCTGTGTACCACCGTGGCCGACTGCCGGAGGGCTCTCGCCGCGGCCGCCGGTCACCGGGGGCTGGTCTGGGTCGGTCTGGAGTACCGCTACATGGCGCCGTTCGCGCGCCTCATCGACGAGGCGCGGGCCGGCGCCGCGGGCCGGGTGCGGATGGTGTCGCTGCGCGAGCACCGCAATCCCTTCCTGGAGAAGGTCGGGGACTGGAACCGCTTCTCGGCCAACACAGGCGGCACGCTGGTGGAGAAGTGCTGCCACTTCTTCGACCTCATGAACCAGGTGATGGCGGGCCGGCCCGAGCGGGTCTACGCCTCCGGCAGCCAGATGGTCAACCACCTCGACGAGCGCTACGACGGCAGCACTCCCGACATCATCGACAGCGCCTACGTGGTGGTCGACTACGACGACGGCGCCCGCGCCCTGCTCGACCTGTGCATGTTCGCCGACGCCACCCACGACCAGCAGGAGTTCGCGGTGATGGGCGACGGGGGCAAGATCGAGGCCCGCGTCCCCTCCGACGTCGTGCGGATCGGGCTCAGGGGGACCCACGGGATCGGCGATGTCCACACCGTCGACGTGTCGAGCACGGCCGCCTACGAGGGCCTCCACCACGGCGCCAGCTACGTCGAGCATCAGCGCTTCCTCGAGGCGGTCGGCTCGCTCGACGCGGAGGGCCGGCGGGCGTCGTCGCAGGCCAGCCTGTCGGCGGGGCTGCTGTCGGTGGCCATGGGCGTCGCCGGGAACCGGTCGATCGCCGCGGGGGCGCCGGTGCGGATGGCCGACGTGCTGTAGGCCGCGTCTCCCGCTCCTGTTCGCTGCGCTCACGGGCCGCTCGGGCCACGGCCTCGCAAGCTCGGCCTCTGGTGTGGTCATCCCTTGACGGAGCCGGCCAGCAGGCCCCGCACGAAATGGCGCTGGAGGCTGAAGAACACGATCAGCGGCACCACCATGATCACGAACGCGGAGGCGAAGCGGAGCTGGAAGTTCGAGCCGCGCTCGCCCACCAGGTTCACCAGCGCGATGGTCATCGGCTCGTTCTCGTTGAGGAACACCGAGGCGATCAGGTAGTCGTTCCAGGTCCACAGGAACTGGAACACCGCGAACGCGGCCAGCGCGGGGCGGGCCAGGGGCACGACCAGCCGCCAGAAGACGGTGAAGTGGCTGGCGCCGTCGATCCGGGCCGCCTCGAAGATGTCGCGGGGCAGTTGGCTGACGAAGTTGTGCAGCAGCAGCACGGCCAGCGGCAGCCCGAACGCGGTGTGGGTGAGCCAGACCGCGGCCGCGGTGTTGGCGATGCCCACGTCGGGCAGCAGCGCCAGCGTCCAGTCGACGCCGGGGATCGTGAACCGGGCGCCGCCGTTGAAGAGCTGAAGGAGGGGCACGAACGCCATCTGGTTGGGCAGAGCGATCATCGACACCAGCCCGATGAAGAGCCAGTTGCGGCCCCGGAAGTCCATCCAGGCGAACCCGTAGGCCGCGAAGGCCGCCACCGCTATGGGGATGATCGTGGCCGGCACGACGATGGCCACCGAGTTGAAGGCGAACTCCCACATCGACGGCTGGGCCGCGGACTCGCGGAAGATGTCCCGGTAGTTCTGCAGCGTCAGGTTGTCGAGGTCGTTCCAGGCGGTCCACCATCCCGACGAGTCGATGTCGCGCACCTTGCGGAACGACGAGACGAACAGCCCGATCGTCGGCACCGTCCACACGACCACGATCAGCCACATCACCCAGGTGGGCGCCTCCGCGGCCAGGCGCCGCAGCCGCAGCCCGGTGGGCGTCAACGCAGTCTGCGGCGAGGTCACGGGAGCCCCCTGAGCAGGGCGCGCGGCGAGGTCACCGGAGCCCTCCGGGCAGGGCGCGCGGCGAGGTCATGCCAGCTCTCGCTGGAGTCGGCGGATGTTGTAGACCATCACCGGCAGCACCAGCGCGAACAGCACGACCGCGAAGGCGCTGCTGGAGGTGAAGTTGCGGTCGCGCAGCTGGTCGAACATCTCGTTGGCCAGCACGTTGGTGCGGTTGGCGCCGTTGGTGGTGGCCTTCACCAGGTCGAACACCTTGGTGACGATCACGATGAGGGTGGTGACCACCACGATGATGGTGGGCCTGATCTGGGGCATCACCACCCGCCAGAAGACCTGCGCCCGGCTGGCCCCGTCGACCTCGGCCGCCTCCGTCAGTTCCTCGGGGACGGCCCGGATGGCGGCGGCCAGCACGACCATGGCGAAGCCGGTCTGGATCCACACCATGATGAACATGATCCAGAAGTTGTTCCAGGGGATCATCGTGGCGTTGATGAAGAAGCCGCGGGGGGTGAAGCCGAGCCCCTGGAGGACTGCGTTGAACAGCCCGGTCTGGTTGCCCATGGGCTGCACCTCGTACATGAAGTCCCAGATGACGGCCGCTCCGACCATCGATATGGCCATCGGCATGAAGATCAGGGTCTTGCCGATCCGCTCTCCCCGGGCCCGCTCGGCCAGCACGGCCAGCAGCAGGCCGAGGACGGTGGACAGCCCGGCCACGGTCACCACCCACCAGATGTTGTTCCAGACCACGCCCCGGAGGGTCGACAGCGCGCCGAAGACGACCAGGATGGCGGCCACGACCACCAGCGAGGACGCGGCCGGCGATCCCCAGTCGAGCTCCACGTCGCGGCCGCGGGCCCGCGCCGCGATCCAGGCGGTCAGGATCAGCGCGGCGGCCGCCGCCGCGATCCACAGCGTGACCCGGCTCGACACCACCACGGTGAGCACGTCCATGATCTCGGAGCGGTTGGGCTCCCGTGCCAGCGACTCGACGAACGCCACGGCTACGGCCACCGCCAGCAGGGCCGCCACGGCTTTGAGCGCCCGCATCAGCGCGGTGGCGGCGGCCACCCGCGCCGGCCCGCCGACGATGAGCGACGAGCTCGCCCACGCGGCCCCCGCGGCGAGGACCGCGGCCGCCAGCCCGACTATGAACAGCCGGCCGGTGAGGATGGACGGCCACCCCTCGAAGGTGAAGAACGTCCGGTTGGTGAAGATGTCGGTGTAGTGCTCGAGCGTGAAGCCGGGCTCGCGGCCACGGGTCCCGTTCTTGAACGACAGGAACAGCGTGCGCAGGCCGGGCAGGACGAGCCCGCCAACCACGAAGACGAGCGCCGGACCGACGAACACCCAGGGCCTGAGGCGCTCCTCGAGACGCGAGCGCCGCGTCAGGGCCGGCTGGGCCAGCCTGCCGATCAGGGCTCCGGCGGCCGCTCCCGCGATCCCGCCCGCGCCGATGAGCAGCCAGCCCTCCTTGAGGGGGCCTCCCACGGCCGGTCCGCGGGGCAGCCAGCCGTTGTGCTGCACCACCGCGCCCGCGAGCAGGCCTGCGAGCACGCCCAGCGAGGCGGTGAAGGCGGGCCAGCGGCTCCGGACGCTGTCCACGGCGCGGTTCGCGCCGACGAACACCACCGCCGACACCGCCAGCGCCCCGGCGATGCTCACGAGCATGGTTGCCAACTGGGCCACGGACCCCCCTGGGCTGCCGGTACCGGTGATCTATGTTCGCCCTATGTTTGCCGCAGCCGGGCGGGGGGCGCCGCTCGCGCCCCCGCGCCCCGCTGAGCGGCTGTCAGGACGGCCAGGCGTCCTCAGTGTCGTCGGCGAACTCCTGAGCGGTCTTGGAGCCCGACACGTAGTCGGTGCCCGACCGCCAGAACTCGCCCGCTCCGACCTCGCCCGGCATCAGGTCCGAGGCGTCGAAGCGGAACGGGTTGGCGCTGACGAGGATCTCGGCGAGGGCCCGGTCGAACGAGGAGCTGTACAGCGACGTGTCGTGGTCGCGGTTGGGCGACAGGAAGCCGCCCTTGTCGGACGCGATGCGGGCGTCGGCGTACTCGGCCGTGCCGATGTACTCCAGCACCGCCAGGGTCTCGGGCTTGTCGGTGAAGGCCACCGCATGGGTCCCCGCTCCGAGCACCACGGTGCCGAACTCGTCGCTGATGGTCGGCAGGTAGAACACGTTCACGTCGCCGTCGGGACCGAGCGACGACGCGCCGGCCTCGAGGTAGTGGGCGCCCGCGAAGTTGGCCTGGCGGTGCATCATGCACTCGCCGTTGAGGTGGGCCGCCGCCATCTCGCGGAAGCTGCGCTGGGAGATCAGGTCGCGGCCGCCGCTCACGTTGCCCTCCCCGAACCAGACGCCGCCGACGAACTCGGCCACCTCGACGACCCGTGGGTCGTTGAAGGGGATCTCGTGGCTGACCCACTGGTCGTACACCGCGGGCCCGTGGAGGCGGAGCATCATGTCCTCCATCCAGTCGGTGAAGGCCCAGCCGGTCGCCGCGCCGGACTCGATGCCGACGCACCACGGGGTCTGGCCGTTGCCCTTCATCGTCTCCATGAGCGCCTCGAGCTCGGCCCAGGTCTGGGGGATCTCGTAGCCGTTGTCGGCGAAGCCCTGCGGGCTGTACCACACCAGGCTCTTCACGTCGCCCTTGTTGGGCACGCCGTAGACGTTGCCGCCGGTGGTGGCCAGGTCGAACCAGAACTGGTCGTAGGAGCCGCCGATGTTGGCCATGATCGAGTCGGGGATGGCGACCGCGTCGCCGGACTCGCCGAACTGCAGGATCCGGCCGGGCTGGGGGATGATCACGATGTCGGGCGGGTCGCCGGCCTCCACGGCCAGGTTCAGCTCGGTGGTGGCGTCGCGGGTGCCGGAGTACCGGACGACGATCCCGGTGCGCTCGCGCAGCGGCTCGAAACCGGCCAGGAAGCCCTCGGCCTCGGATCCGGTCTCGGGACCGAGGATGGTGACGACGCTGCCGGCCAGGCTCATCTCCATCTCCATCATGGTCGCCTCCATCGCCGCCTCGGTCTCGGCTGCTCTGGCGGCAGCCGCCTCGGCCTCGGCCTGCGCCTCGGCTGCTTCGGCGGCAGCCGATTCCAGCTGGGCCTCGAGCTCGGCGACGACGTCGGGGGCGATGGCGCCCTCGGCTTCGGCCATGGCAGCCTCGAGCGCGGCTTCGGCTTCGGCTGCTCTGGCGGCAGCCGCGTCGGCCTCGGCCTGCGCATCAGCTGCTTCGGCCTCGGCGGCCGCGGCGTCGGCGGCCGCGGCCTCGGCTTCAGCGGCCGCGGCGGCCGCCTCGGCCTCGGCAGCCGCGGCGTCGGCCTGCGCTTCAGCGGCCGCGGCGTCGGCGGCGCTGGTGTCCGCTGCCGGCTCGTCGTCGCCGCAGGCTGCCGCCACGAGCGCGAGGCTGAGCAGGGCGCAGAGGATGAGCCATGGGCGCGAATATGTCTTCATTTCTTCCCTCCCAGGGATGCATGCGTTTACAGGCTTGGAAGGTAGCGCGGCCACCCCTCAGGTTCAACCCGCCGCCGGAGGGGCCGAGCGTGCATGCGAGCGCACCCGGCCCACGCGGGCGGGGCCGTGCCCGGCCGGGGCCGTGCCCCGGACGCCCATCTCCTCCACCGCCTGGCGCATGGTCGTGAGC
>JAPPLH010000063.1:0-4642 GCA_028819505.1 Acidimicrobiaceae bacterium | reverse complement strand
CGGGGCCGTGCCCCGGACGCCCATCTCCTCCACCGCCTGGCGCATGGTCGTGAGCCCCAGCGCGGCGGCCAGGTCGTGGTCGTCGAAGCCGACCACGGAGAGGTCTCCGGGCACCGCCAGACCGCGCTGCGCGGCGGCGCGCAGCGCTCCGAGGGCCATCTCGTCGGACATGCAGAACACCGCGGTGGGCGGCCGTGCGCCTTGGAGGAGCCTCGACAGCGCGGCGGCGCCGCCGGCCGCGGTCCAGTCGCCGCTGTCGGCCAGTTCGGGATCGACGGGCAGCCCTGCGGCCCGCAGGGCGTCCTCGTAGCCGCGGCGGCGCTGTTCGGGGACGGGCGTCGGGAGGTCCGACAGATGCGGGCCCGCGACGAGGCCGACGCGCTCATGGCCCAGCTCGACGAGGTGCTCGACCGCTCGTCGAGCCGCGAGCCGGTTGTCGATCGTGATCGACGAGGCGCCCTCGAGCCGCTCCCCCACCGCGACGACCGGGCGGTCGAAGATCGCTTCCGCGGAGTCCCCTTCGACGCTGACGAAGGTGTCGATGAGGACCAGCCCGTCGACTCGCCGGCAGAACGAGCGGGCCTCGTGGAGGAACCGCCGGCGGTCCTCCGGGGTGGCCATCATCGAGACGAGCAGGTCGTAGCCCGCCGGGGCGAGCACCGAGTTGATGCCGCCCAGCGCCCGGGACGGGAACCAGGCCCCGAACTGGGGCGCGGCCACGCCGATGGTCCAGGTCCGTCCCACGGCCGGCACCTCGCCGCCGCCCGGGCGCTGCGCAGATGCGCGGCGGTCTTGTGCGTCGTGCGGCGTGCGGCGACTCTGTGCGATGTGCGGCGACTCTGTGCGATGTGCGGCGGTCTTGTGCGTCGTGCGGCGACTCTGTGCGGCATGCGGCCGCCAAGTGCTAGTGTGGCGGTGTGGCCGTCAATCCCTTCACCCCCGACTTCGGGCGACGCCCCGCACATCTGGTGGGGCAGGAATCCCTGCTGGCCAGCATAGAGCGCGATCTGCAGACGGGGCCAGAGGCCATCGGGTACACCCGGCTGTTCCTAGGGCATCGCGGGTCGGGCAAGACGACCCTGATGGCCGAGATCGGTGACGTGGCGCGGTCGCGGGGAATGATGGTGATCGACGCGGACGCAGCCACCCCCGGACTGCCTGATCGGATCGTGACTGCCGTTGCCGAGGTCATGTCGGAACATCCCGCAATCACGGACGAATGGCGGAAGCGGGCCGCGCGACGGGCAGAACCTGCGCGGATGACAGGCGTGGGGGTTGGCCCGCTCCAAGCATCGTGGGACAAGTCTGGAGATGTCCGCCAAGCCCCCGACTTGAGATACACGCTGATGCGGGTGGTGGAGGCAGCGGATGCGGTGGGGTCGAGCGTCCTGCTCACTCTTGACGAGCTGCACGCGGGTGATCGTCACGAGTTGCGGCGAGTCGCGGCGGACTGCCAGTACATCACCAAGATCAAGCTCATGCCGATGGCGTTCATGGGAGGCGGCCTCAGAGAACTCGAGTACACGATGCTGCGGGACAAGAAGATGACCTTCTTTCACCGGTGTCACCGAGAGGACATCCGCGGCATGCATGCTGCCGACGCATGGGGTGGCCTGCGCCGTTACTTGGTGGATGTCGGCATCGAGTCTGACGATGTCGCCCTACGGCGGATGGCGGACTCCTTGACCGGCAAGACCTTCTATCACCTGCAATCACTGGGCGACAAGGCCTGGCGCATCGCCATGGCCTCCAACGGCCGGATTGACGGCCCCGCGGCGGACGAAGCCGTCAGACAGCACACGGCCGACATCCAACGCAAGATCCTCGCGCCGCTGTGGGGCGACCTGATGGAGTTTGATCAAGATGTGCTGACCATGCTGGCCCGCATGGGCGGCGAAGCCAGTCGCGGCGCCGTAGCCTCCCGTGCGAGAGATGCCGGCTTCCGGTCGAAGCCCATGCGCGAGTCGCTTGCGAGGCTGAAGGCATTGGACCTCGTGTCCGAACACAACGGGCGATACGCGATGTCCGGCCTGCTGGACGCGTCGAATGTCCTGTCCGACGAGCTAGGCGGAGCATTGGACGGCGTCTGGGATGAACTGGAGGCGCCCCAGGCACGCGGCGGGGGCGCCAAGCCGCGCTGCGGACATTATATGCCAGTCTCGAAAGCAGTCTGCGTGCTCGCGCAGGGCCATAAGGGTGGGCATCGATCACGGCTCTGATCGATGCGGGCCGCGCAAGCCCGGTTCATCAGGCCGGGAGGAGTCAGCCGGCCGAGGAGCGGAGCCCGGCGAGTCGAGCATCCGCAGCCGACCGGCAGCCTGCCGGCCGCGGTTGCCGGGAGGATCGCTGGGCCGTCCCGATCCTGGACAGCGCCATGTTCTGCCGGCCGCGGTTGCCGGGAGGATCGCCGGCGGAGACCGGCTAGCCCATCCACTGGCCGCCGTTGATGTCGATGGTGGCGCCGGTGATGTAGCCGGCGTGGGGTCCGCACAGGAACGCCACCGTCGCGGCCAGGTCGTCGGGGTCTCCCGGAGCGTCGCCGGGCACGGTGGCCAGAATGCGCTCGCGCCAGGCGGGGTCGAGTGCCTGCCACATGGGCGTGTCGTGGGGTCCGGGCGCCACCGCGTTGACGGCGATGTTGTCGGCGGCGTGGTGCAGGGCCAGGAAGCGGGTGAGGGTGATCAGCCCGCCCTTGCTGGCCGCGTAGGCCGGTCCCGACAGCGGCGATCCGCCGAAGCGGCCGTTCACCGACGCGACGTTCACGATCCTGCCCCCGCCGGCGGCCCGCATGCCCGCGATCGCCTGGCGGGCGCACAGGTAGGCGCCGGTGAGGTTCACGTCGAGGATGCGGCGCCAGTCCTCGGGGCTCTCGTCCTCCACGCCTCCCGCGCCGGTGATGCCGGCGCTGTTGACCAGGACGGCGGGGTGGCCGTGCCGGTCGCGGATCGCGTCGAAGGCCGCGGCCACCGACCCGGCGTCGGATATGTCGCAGGCGATGGCCTCGACTGCGCCGGCGACGGCGCCGTCAGCGGCATCGAGGCCGACGACCGCGTCGCCGCTCTCGCCGAGGCGCCTGCACACCGCCGAGCCGATGGCGCCGGCCGCGCCGGTCACGACCGCCACCCGGCTCATCCGCTCGCCCAGCCCTTGCTGCGGTCCACGGCGCGTCTCCAGTCGGCGTAGGCGGCGTCGGCGGCGTCTCTCGCCTCGCTGGGCGCAGCCTCGAAGTCGAGTTCCCAGTGGCCGCAGACGGCTTCCAGCGACGGCCAGACGCCGGCGGCCAGGCCGGCCAGGCAGGCGGCGCCGAACGCGGTCGCCTCCTGGCGCCTGGGGCGCTGGACGGCCACGCCGAGCTGGTCGGCCTGGAGCTGCAGCATGGAGTCCATCACCGATGCGCCCCCGTCGACGCGCAGGCTGCGGACCGGCGTGCCGGTGGCGGCCGCCATCGCCTCGACCACGTCGCGGGTCTGGTAGGCCATGGCCTCCACCGCGGCTCGTGCGATCTCGGGCCGCCCGGTGCCCCGGGTGAGGCCGATGAGGGCGCCGCGGGCGTAGGGATCCCAGTGCGGGCTGCCGAGACCGGCGAAGGCCGGGACCATGAACACCCCGCCCGTGGAGTCGCACTGCTGGGCGAGTCCCTCGATCTCGGCGGCCTCGGCGATGATCCCGAGGCCGTCCCGGAGCCACTGGACGGCTGCTCCGGTGGCGAATATCGCTCCCTCCAGGGCGTAGGTGGGGGCCGGCCCCTGCGGCGTGTCCAGCAGCCAGGCGACGGTCGTGAGCAGGCCTTCGGCGGGTGCCGGCAGTTCGGCCCCCACGTTCATCAGCACGAACGAGCCGGTGCCGTAGGTGTTCTTGGCGTCGCCCGGCGCGAACGCGGCCTGACCGAACAGGGCGGCGTGCTGGTCGCCGGCGACGCCGCGGATCGGGACGCCCGGGCCGCAGGCGGCGACCGGGCCGGTGGCCCCGAACGTGCCGCTGGAGGGCCGCACCTGCGGCAGCGCCTCGACCGGGACGCCGAACAGCGAGCACAGCTCGGGGTCCCATCGCAGAGCCCCGATGTCGAACAGCATGGTGCGGGCCGCGTTGGTGGCGTCGGTGGCGTGGACCTCGCCGCCGGTCAGGTTCCACACGATCCAGCTGTCGACCGTCCCCAGCGCGAGGTCGGCGCCGGCCGCCACTCCGCCGTCGGTGAGCATCCACTCGAGCTTCGAGGCCGAGAAGTACGGGTCGAGCACCAGCCCGGTGCGCTCGCGCACCAGCGGCAGGGCGCCGTCCTGCTCCAGTCGCGTGCAGCGCGCCGCGGTGCGGCGGTCCTGCCACACGATGGCCCGATGGACCGGCTCGGAGCGGCGCCGGCTCCAGGCGACCGCCGTCTCGCGCTGGTTGGTGACGCCGATGGCGGCCGGCGCCTCGTCCAGGCTGCCGGCCACCTCGCCGAGCGTCGCCTGCACCGCGGCCCAGATCTCGGCGGCGTCGTGCTCGACGCGTCCCGGCATCGGGAAGTACTGGGGGAACTCGCGCTGCGCCGAAGCCACCGTCCGCCCGGAGTCGTCGAAGGCGATGGTGCGCACGCTGGTCGTGCCGGCGTCGATGGCCAGTACGACGGTCATGGCGCGCCGCTCCGGCTCTTGTCCGCGGC
>JAPPLH010000129.1:1458-29446 GCA_028819505.1 Acidimicrobiaceae bacterium | reverse complement strand
GGGCCCGAGCGGCCCGTGAGCGCAGCGAACACGAGCGGGACACATCCGCACATGAGAGGATCGGCGGGTGAGCCTGGTCGAGACGGTTCGGGACGGCCGTGGCGTGGTCACCGTCACGCTGGCCGACGAGGCCAACCGCAACGCCCTGAGCCGCCGGCTGCTGGCCGAGCTGTCCACGGCCCTGGACGGCGCCGACGCCGACCCGGCGGTGCGGGCAGTGGTGCTCACCAACGCGGGCCGGGTGTTCTGCGCCGGCGCCGATCTGCGGGAGGGCTCGGCCCCCGCCGACGACAACCCGGTCGTGGTCAGGGCCGGCGAGCTCTTCGGGCGGTTCCGCCGGTCCCCGAAGCCCTATGTGGGACGCATCGCCGGGCACTGCGTTGCCGGCGGGATGGGCCTGGCCGCGGCCATGGACGTCTCCATCGCCCGCGACGACGCCCGGTTCGGGTTCACGGAGGTGCGGGTGGGGGTGGCGCCCGCCATGATCTCGGTGCTGTGCCTGCCCAAGATGCGCCGGGCCGAGGCGGCCGCGGCCTTCCTGCGGGGCAGCCGCTTCAGCGCCGCCGAAGCCGCCCGCCTGGGCCTCATCAACGCGGCCGTGCCCCCGGAGAGCCTCGACGACGAGGTGGAGGCGGTGGTCGCCGACCTGCTGGCCGGAGGCCCCTCCGCGCTGGCCGCGGCCAAACAGCTGGTCCATCGAGTCCCTGAGATGTCCTTCGAGGATGCACTCGACTGGGCCGAGCGACTCTCGGCCGAGCTGTTCGCCGGCGACGAGGCGGCCGAGGGCATGGACGCCTTCTTGAACAAGCGCACCCCCGAGTGGGTGCCGGACAACAGGGAGAACCCGTGACAGAGATCCTCAATTCAGTGTCGACGATGACTCCGCCGTGGCTCGAAGGGGCGCTCACCGAGGCGGGGCACGCCCCGCCGCCGGTTTCAGCGGTGGAGGTGCGCCCCATGGACGACTTCCTGGGCGCGATGGGCGAGGTTGTGATCGTGTCCGTCACCTACGACGGCGACACCGACCTGCCGGACGAGTTCGTGGCCAAGTGCCCCTTGGACAACGAGTTCGCCCGCCAGAACGCCGCGGTGATGCTGTCGTACCAGCGCGAGAACGGCTTCTACGACCACCTTGCGGTCCAGGTCGCGGCCCGCACCAACATCACCATCCCCAAGTGCTTCGTCAACCTGTTCGATCCTGAGACCCACGCCGCCACCCTGGTCATCGAGCGGATCCACCCGGCCGGCAAGGGCGACATCCTCGACGGCACCACCTTCGAGCGGATGCGCACCCTGGTCGGCGGCCTGGCCGGGATGCACGGCGCCTACTGGATGGACGAGACGCTCAACACCCAGGACTGGCTCATCGACTGGACCGCCCCGTCGCTGCTGGCGGGCATCCCGCGCACCCAGGAGAACTGGCGCAACGTCCGCGAGCAGTTCCCTCACTACCACTCCGACGACCTCGCCACGATGGCGGAGGCCTTCCTGGCCGGGGTCCCGGCGTGGCTCGCGCGCTTCGCCCAGCGGCCGTGGACGCTCATACATCAGGACTACGAGTTGGACAATGTGCTGTTCCGCGCCGACGGCCCGGTGATCGTCGACTGGCAGTCGCCCATGCGGTCGTTCCCCGGGATCGATCTGGCCTGGCTGCTGATGGCCAGCCACAACGACGAGACCCTGGCCCGCGAGCCAGAGCTGCTGGACCACTACCGCCGCGAGCTGGCCGCTGCCGGCGGGCCCCGGTGGAGCGCCGAGGACCTGGCCGAGGACCTGGCCTGGGCCTGCTTCTTCTGGGTGTCGGTCTCGCACATCGCCTACATGGAGACGGTGCAGTTCGGCGAGGAGTTCCGCTTCCACCGCCGCTTCAAGGCGATGATGGAGGGCGCCATCGCCGGGGCCGAGCGCTGGGGCGCCGCCGAGCGCATGAAGGCCCACATCTGATGGGACCACTTTCACCGCGCCGCCGCGAGACGACAGGAGCGACAGGAGACCGCGCGTGCAGGGACTGATTCTGGAGGGCACGACCGAGGACAGCGTCCGGCTGTCCCGTGACCTGGAGCTCGTCGGGTCGCTGGCCCCCCGCCAGGTGCGGGTGGAGGTCCGGGCAGCCGGGGTGTGCGGCAGCGACCTGAGCTGCGTGCTGGGCAAGTACTACATGCCCACTCCCCTGGTCCCCGGACACGAGGCCGCCGGGGTGGTGGTCGAGGTCGGCTCGGCCGTCACCTACTGCACGGTGGGCGACCACGTGATCCTGTCCACGTTCGGCAACTGCGGGCACTGCGGTGACTGCGAGGCCGGCGACCCGGGCGACTGCACCAACGTGGCGCTGGGGTCGCTGAGCCAGCCCTTCGCCGAGAACGGCCGGCCCGTCTACAACTTCGCCAACATCGGCGCCTTCGCCCAGCAGGTGGTGGTCGGCGAGAACCAGTGCATCCCCGTCCCGGAGGAGATGCCCCTGGCCGCGGCCGCGCTCATCGGCTGCGGGGTGGTCACCGGCGCCGGCGCGGTGTTCAACCGGGCCAGGGTGCAGATCGGCGACACCGTGGCCGTGGTCGGCGCGGGCGGGGTGGGCCTCAACGTGATCCAGGCCGCCCGGCTGGTCGGCGCCTCGGCCATCATCGCCATCGACCGGGCGGCGGCCAAGGAGGCCCTGGCCCGCGAGTTCGGCGCCACCGACTTCGTGCTGGCCGAAGGCGACGACTTCGACCCGGTGGCCGCGGTCAAGTCGCTGTGCCCCGCGGGGGTTCACCACGCCTTCGAGGTGGTGGGCAGCACCGCGCTGCTGGCCCAGGCCATCTCGATGACCCGCCCCGGCGGCAACGTGTGCGCGGTGGGTGTGCCCGACCTGGGGGCCAAGGTCACCTACCCGTTCCTGGACCTGCACCAGAACAAGAGCCTGCTGGGCATCCGGGCCGGCGGCGCCCGGCCCCGCAAGGACTTTCCGATGCTGGCCGACCTCTACCTGCGGGGCCGGTTGAAGCTCGACGAGATGATCTCCCGCACCGCCGGCCTCGACGGCCTCCAGGGCGCCTTCGACGCCCTCAAGACCGGTGCCGAGGCCCGGACCGTCCTGCTGCCCAACGGCTGAGCATCCGGAGTCTCCTTCAGGGCGCCGCCTCGTCGAGGCAGCCGGTCAGCTGCTCCATCTCAGCCACCAGGCAGGCCGACACCGATGCTCTGGCAACGGCCTCGCAGCGGGCAAGGTCCTTGACGTCGAAGGGGCTGATCACCACCAGCGTCACGCCGAGCCCGTCGTCGCGGACGAGGCTGACGCACAGCGCCACCCCGTCGTCGTCCGGGGCGCCTGGAGCGCCGGCCGCGCATCCTGGGGCCGGCGCCGTGTTCAGGCTCGTCAGCAGATCGTCCACCCGGGATGCGGGCAGCGACGTGGTGAAGGCGAAGGATGTGGTCTCGCTGCCGACCACCCGGTAGAGGCCGCCCCCGAGGTGGCCCATGTCGATGCCCGACGAGGTGAGGGTCAGCGTCGGCTCGTCCACCAGGGCGAAGCCCAGCATCGTGCCGAGCAGCTGGAAGTCCCCGGCGGCCACCACCAGCTCGCGGAACTCGGCGGGGTGCAGGGTGCATCGGGGGTCGGTCATCGGGCCGATCGAGCAGCGGTGGCCGCTGGGGCTGCTCAACTCGAGCCGGGCGCCCGGCAGGTGGAAGACCAGGGCGGCCGCTATCTGAAGGGTTCCCGCTGTGGGGACGGGGGAGGGCATGGGTGTGCTCCTTTCGGCGTGGGTGATGCCGCCGTCAGGGCTGCGGCGGCGAAGGGAGCGGGCTTCGTGCGGGCGCTCCGACCCGGGCCTGGTCCGTCGCGTGGGGCGAGGGCTCAGCGATCTGCGGGTGACTCTAGCCACCAACCCGGCCGGCCCGCGTCGCTAAAGCTAATCCCCGCTCTTGTTCGCTGCGCTCACGGGCCGCTCGGGCCACGGCCTCGCGCCGTATGGCCAAGCTGCCGGTCAATTCGCTCGGCCTCTGGGACGCGCCAGCCGTCGCGCAGTGCCCGCATGGTGGTCAGCTCGTAGGGACGGGACTCCAGCCAGTCCCTCCACCCGGCCGTGCGGAACAGCTCGTACTCGTCGGTGCGCACATGGAACTGGTCCGGCTCGATGACCTCGATCTCGGCGCCGCCGGGGGCATTCGGGTGGAAGGCGCAGTAGGTGAGGCCGGATCCGGGGTCGCCGAGCAAGGCCCGGTAGTCGGCCGGCCGGCCGCGGGGCCGGGAGAAGTCCGTCTCCAGCACCCGGTCGAAGACCGGCATCCCCGCCGACCGGGCGGCAGCCACAGCGTCATCGAAGGGGCCTTCGGCGGCGCCGGCGAGGTGGTTGCACGGCCCGTAGTCGCCGAGGGCGCCGGTGATCAGCACCGGGACGCCGTAGTCGATCCCGACGGCCACATAGCGTCCGCACCACTCCGGGGCGAGGGCGGAGCCCATGTGCGCGTCGAGGTGGGTGACGTCGATGCCTGAGGCCAGCGCCCGGTCGATCTGGGCCCGCCATTCGGCCTCGACCGCCTCGGGGTGGGCGTGGCGGCGCAGCGTGGCCACGTCGGGCCACAGGTAGCCGTGATCGTCGGCGAGCCCTGACGACGGACCGGGACGGGTGATCGGGCCCCACCGGTAGTGGGTCATCTCGGAGTTGAGGGTCAGATGGACGCCGCAGTCGAGTCCGGGGTCGGCCGCGGCCGCCTCCGCGATCTCGCTGAACCAGGGGCACGGCACCATCACCGAGCCGGCGGCGACGGTGCCGAGGCGGGACAGCTCGACGAAGGCCCGGTTGGCGCCGTGGTTCATCCCGACGTCGTCGGCGTGGATCACGAGCCTGGTGGCAGTTGGCATGCCGACGAGGCTAGAAGGTGCCTCCCCCGAATCGCTGGCGAGTCCGCCCCGAAGGAAACTGTTCGGGCATCAGTCGGTGGTGGTGTCTAGTCGTCGATGTCGGACACGAAGCGGCGGGCGTCGAGGTTGCGCTCGGCGACCTGGCCGATGGTCTTGGCCTTGGCCGAGCCGCCTCGCAGCGCGGCCAGGGGGTCGGTCTGGTCGCCCACATACCCCAGCGCGAAGGCGCCCTGGGTGTAGCCCATCATGCGCAGCAGATCGTCGTCGAGGGTGCGGGCGATCTCGGGAGGGCAGGCCAGGTACTGGTTCTCCTCCTGGCGCACCCAGCCCACCGCGTAGGTGATGTTGACGCCACGCCGGACTCCGTCGCTGGTGTTGGCCCCGGCGCCGTGGAGCACCTTGCCCTCGTAGAACAGCACGCTGCCCCGGCCCATCTCGGCCTGGGCGCCGGCCACTCGACGGGCCGCCTCGTCGTCGAGGCCGGACGTGCCGGGAAGGACCCAGGTGGCGCCGTTGCCGGCGGTGAAGTCGGTGAGAGCCCACATGGTGTTGCAC
This sequence comes from Acidimicrobiaceae bacterium, assembly GCA_028819505.1. Taxonomy (GTDB): domain Bacteria; phylum Actinomycetota; class Acidimicrobiia; order Acidimicrobiales; family Aldehydirespiratoraceae; genus Aldehydirespirator. Next base: position 24,048 of record JAPPLH010000129.1, on the reverse strand, counting down.
TGGGCGTGGTACTCCGGGCCGAAGTCGAAGAAGTCGAAGGCCATCTCGTCGCGGTGCAGCTTCTGGGCCGTCTCGCCCGGCTCCACCGAGATGATCTGGGTGAGGTGCAACTGCACGGCGCTGGCGTGGCCCAGGAAGCTCCCGACCGCCCCGACCACCAGTGGATGCATCACCAGCGGGCGGCTCGCCGGGCAGCGAGCCACCAGCGCCCCCGTGCGTCGGGTGAACCGCCCGTCGTAGGTGTCGCGCCCCGCGGTCGACGCCTCGATGTAGGGCATGGCCTCGGCCTCCAACCGGTCCAGCAGCCCCTGGTCGGCCACATCGTCCACGATGGCGTATCCGGAGCGCCGCAGATGGTCGCTGACATCTTCCGGATCTGCGTCGGGAGCGAAGTGGTGCAGGCCCACGCCGGGCATGGTACGGCCAAGCAGCTCCGCCCACCCCAACCCGAGAATTGGCAGCGTTTTGCACGGGTGGCGTGCATTCTGCTGCCAATTCGCGTGAAGCTGGGAATTCCCGGCCGTCCGAGCGGGCCGCTACCGTTCAGGCAGACCGAGCGAAGGGCGACCAGCTATGCGACGGATGCATATCGGCTTGCAGGTCGAGGACCTAGAAGAATCGATCGCGTTCTACACCCGGCTGTTCGGGGTGGCGCCCACCCTGCGTCGCGCCGACTACGCCAAGTGGATGCTGGACGACCCGCGGGTGAATTTTTCGCTGGACACGCACGGCGAGGGCGCCCCGGGCACGGCCCACTACGGCATCCAGGTCGAATCGCATCCCGAACTCGAGGAGATGCGGGACCACATCGACGCCGCGGGCATGGCCCGGGCCGACCAGGACGGCCTGGTGTGCGGCTACCAACTCCAGCACAAGTCGTGGGTCACCGACCCCGACGGCGTCATGTGGGAGGCGTTCTTCACCGAAGGCGAGGTCGACTCCGGCTACGGCACCCCCGAGATGCCCGACCCGACCTGAACATCGCCCCTGGTCATCGAGGGCGACGAAAGACGTTCATGAGCGTCAGGGCGTTCTCAAGGGGTTGCAGCGCTATCGACAAGGCGATTCGCCATTCGCCGTCGTCCACGCACCGCACGGCGGCTACGGGAGTGCCATCCACATCAGTCTCGTGAGTTCGACCGGGCAGTCACTGGGCAGCAGCGCGTCAGCGCGATACTGCACTGACGACCACCTAATGCAATAGCATCTCAGCTCGACCCACTCAGTCCCGTCGGGCGGCTGGAAGATCCGCCTCGTGGAGTCTGCCGTCGGCGACGTCGTACACGAAGCCCCTTATGTGGTCCTTGTGCGGAAGGAATGGAGAGGAGCGCAGGCGCAGGATCGACTCGGCGACGTCGTCGTAGGGGTCGGTGAACGTCTCGAGCGGCCACGAGGGCCGGGACCCGGTCTCCGCTTCGAGCTCGGCCAGGAACCGGTCTCCGTCGATCAGTTGGAGCCCGCAGCCGGTGTGGTGCACCAGCACCACCTCCCGCGTCCCCAATGCTCGCTGCGACAGGCACAGCGACCGGATCACGTCGTCGGTGACCACTCCCCCGGCGTTGCGGACGATGTGGGCCTCGCCGGCGCGCAGTCCGAGGATCCTGGGCACGTCGAGTCGGGCGTCCATGCAGGCCACCACGGCCAGCCGGCGCGCCGGCGCGGCCGGCATCCCGGCGCCGTCGAAGTCCCGGGCGTAGGCGGCGTTGCCGTCGAGCAGCTCGGGCGTGCCGGGGTGGAAGCCGCCGCCCGTCACCGGTGCCCTCTCAGGAGATCTCCAGCCGCAGGAGCAGCCGGCCCGAGCCCTCCAACTCCACCTCGAACACGCCCGGGATCTCCGCAGTGAAGGCGAATTGGGCAGGGTGGCCCTCAGAGACGCCTCGCAGGATGTCGTAGCCGTGGACATGGACCTCCTCGGCAATGTCGGAAGTCACCATCAGGGCCACCACCGAGCCGCGATCGACCTCGACCCGCTGGACGCCGCCCACCGGGGCGCCGCCCGCCACGTCCACCGTGATCGTCCGGACGGCGTCGGCGATGTCGGCGTCGTACCGGGTCGGTGCGCCGGCCATCGCATGACCGCCGTCGTCTTGGCCGGTGCCGGCGGTCATGGTGGCCTCGTCCTCGGACACCTCCAGCGTGATGGTCGTCTCCACTGCCGTGCCACCTGCCGTGATCGGGGCGTGGTCGTTGGTCTGGAGGGCCACCGTGATCTCATGCGTGCCGGCCGGCAGCGGCGGTATCTGGTACCAGGTCTCGTAGATGCGGGCCACCTTCTCGCCGTTGACGTACAGGTGCATGTGGCCCTCGCCGTCGACATGTTCGCCGGAGGCGTTCTCGGGGGCCAGGCGGAAGTTGGAGGGCGCCGCGTGGAGGCTCCATCCCCCGGCCGGGTCGTCCACCAACTCCGCGGTCACCGACGGGTGCGGATCCTGAGCCTCGCTCGGCTCGGCGTGGTCGTGGTCCATGGCGCGACCGCCCGTTTCCGGAGCCACGATGACGGCGATGGCGTCGATGATGTCGCCGTCCACGGCCATGGCCGAATGGTCGTTGGCCGACAGCTCGACCCGCACTTCGTGCTCGCCGGGCGCGAGCGGGCCTATGTGATGCCATTCGCCGTAGAGCCGCGACACCTTCTCACCGTCGATGTAGAGGTGCATGTGGCCCTCCCCGTCGATGTGGGCGGTGGAGACGTTCTCGGGCACGATCTTGAAGTCGGTGGTGAGGACCCGGAGGTTCCACCCATCCACCGGGTCCTCGGCGACCTCGATTGCGACGGTCGGCACCGGCACGCCCTCGGCCACTTCGAGGGTGCTGCCGTGGTCGTGATGGCCGCTGCCGTCGTGGCCGCTGCCGGCCATGTCGCCCGTCTCCTGGCCGTGCTGCATCTCGGCCGTGCCGGCCGTCTCGGGGGCGGCGGTTGCCGGGCCGTCGTCGGTTCCGCTGCAGGCCGCGGCCAGCAGGATCAGGACCAGGGCCGCTGCCCTGAGGCTTCGGGCGCTCGCGGGCATGTGTGAGCTCGTCGCGTCGCGGCGTGGTGACACCCGCTCTTGTTCGCTGCGCTCACGGGCCGCTCGGGCCACGGCCTCGCCCGCATGGGCCGGATTGGATCGACCGGACGCTCGGCCTCTCGGCCAAAGGGTCGCCGGGGGATTCCTCACGTCTGGTCCTCGTGTCCGGGCATCTGCTCGGCCCCAACGCTAACGACCTGCGTCTAGATTGGGCGCGTGACGAGCATCGAGACCCGAGCTTCCGAGCGCCAGGCGCCATCCAACGGCGACGCCGCCAGCCCGGCGGGAATCGCCGCGGGTTACGATCCCGATCCGACCCGTTCGATGTCCCTGCGCGCCGACGCCTACATCGAGCCCCGCTGGCTGGAGATCGAGCGGCGCGAGATCTTCGCCCGCTCGTGGCAGTGGGTGTGCCACGTCGAGTCGCTGCGGGCGCCGGGCGCCTATCTGGCGCTGGAGGTGGCCGGCATGCCCGTCGCGCTGGTGCGGGGCGGCGACGGCGAGCTGCGGGCGTTCTACAACGTGTGCCAGCACCGTGCCCACGAGCTGCTGGCGGGATCGGGGCGCACCGACAGCATCGTGTGCCCGTACCACGGCTGGACCTACGAGCTGACCGGCCGGCTCGCCCAGGCGCGGCGCACCGCGGACGTGGCCGGGTTCGATGCCTCGAGCATCTGCCTGAGCGAGGTCCAAGCGGAGGAGTTCGGCGGCTTCGTGTACGTCAACCTCGATCCTGCCGCGGCGCCCCTGGCCGAGCAGTCCGAGGGCCTCGGCGACGAGATCGCCCGCTGCGCGCCCGACGTGGACGACCTCACCCATGTGCGCCGCATCCACTACGACATCGCCTCCAACTGGAAGAACGTGGTCGACAACTTCCTGGAGTGCTACCACTGCCATGTCGCCCACAAGGACTTCGTGACGCTGGTGGAGATGGACACCTACGAGGTCGCCACCCACGGCATCTACTCCAGCCAGACGGCCAGGGCCGGGTACTCGGACAACGCCGCCTACGACGTGTCCGGGTCCACGGTCAAGGACCTGGCCGTGTGGTGGCTCTGGCCGAACACGTGCCTGATGCGCTATCCGGGCCGGGGCAACTTCAGCGTCATGCAGATGGTGCCGGCCGGGCCGGAGCGCACGCTGGAGACCCTCGACTTCTACTTGGAGACGTCGGAGCTGACCGAGGCCGACGCCGAGTCGATCCGCTACATGGACGACGTGCTCCAGCCCGAGGACATCGCCATAGTGGAGAGCGTGCAGCGGGGCATGCGCACCCCGGCCTTCGACCAGGGCCGCATCGTGTGCGACCCGGGCGGCTCGGGCCTCTCAGAGCACGGCGTACACCACTTCCACGGCCTGGTGCTCGACGCCTACTGCCGGGCCGGCGCAACGGCCTAACGCCCGGTCCTCGACCGGAATTGATGCAGACAGTGACCTCGGAGGGCTGCTAGCGGCATCAATCTCGCTAGCGGTGGATCTGGCCCGCCGCGCTGGTGGGCGTGAACCGGGCCATCAGACGGCCCTCGCCGATCATCGCCTGGCGGTACTCGGCCCAGTCCGGGTGCGGCCCGCCGGCCACACGCTCGTAGTAGTCGACCAGCGCGTCGCTGGTGGCGTCGCCGGGCGTCGTGGTCGGCGGCGACAGCTCGACGGTGCCGTCGAGCGACACGTACGACCACGCCTTCTCGTCGGAGATGTGCAGCACGGCCCGCGGGTCGCGCCTCAGGTTGGCTGTCTTCGCCCTTCCGGCGGTGACGGAGACGGAGAACACTCCGGTGTCGACGAAGTAGACGATGTCGGACGACTGGGGCCTGCCGTCGGACCGGATGGTGATCAGCACCCCGAGCCTGCGCTCGGCCGCCCAGTCGATTGCCTCTGAGAGTTCCATGCCGCGTTTCCTAGCGCGAGCGTGGCCTGCTCGCAAGCGTCTCGCCGTGAGGTGCTGTCATTCCCGCTCTTGTTCGCTTCGCTCACGGGCCGCTCGGGCCACGGCCTCGCTACGCGTCCCTGCGGCAACTGTCGTCCGCAGGGGTCCATCCGCTCGGCCTCTCGGCGCTCCGGCGGCGGCTTTGCTCAGCCGGGGCCCGGCAGGCCGGGACCGTCGATGTGGGGGCCGGTGGTTCCGCCCACCTCGATGGCGCCCATGCCCAGCTTGCGATGGTCCCAACTGCGGACGCGCTCGGTGTCGAGGCGCACCGCCACCCGCTTGCGCAGCATCGCCTCTACGAGCGGCCGCACGTCCTCGGAGTAGGGAGCGGTGTAGCGCTCCCAGACGTTGACGCCGACCCGCCAGAGCTCGTCGGGGTCCTCGATGATCACGCCGCGGCCCTCCAGCGACACGCCCCGCAGGGTGTCGTAGGTGTTGCCGGCCTCGACCATCACCGACATCCGGTCGTCGCGGCGCAGGTTGACGATCTTCTGGGCCTTGGCCTTGGACTCCAGCCAGACACGGCCGTCGAGCCAGGCGTACCACATGGCCACCAGGTGGGGCATTCCGCCGGGGCCGACAGTGGCCATCGTGCAGGTGCGCGACTGGTCGACGAAGACGGCGATCTCCTCGCCGGTCATCTCGATCTGCGATCGCTGGTTCTGTCCCACCACCGCTCCCTTCAGGACAGCCTCCGGAATCTCGGTTGAGAAATGTGTAGCCGAGGCACAATACCGGCACCGAGATTCTCCAAGAGAAGGGCGAGAACCATGTCGAAGGTCTCAGTGTTCGCCAAATTCTCCTGCCAGGAGGGCAGGAGCGACGAGATGGACGAAGCCCTGCGGGCCGTCGTCGCGGCGAGCGCGTCGGTGGACGGCGTCGAGTCGTACTCCTATCACCGGGGCGAGGACGGCACCTACTGGTTCTTCGCCCTCATGTCGAGCATGGAGGCCGCCCAGCAGCACGGCGACAACGAGGCCATGCAGGCGGCCATGCCGGCGTTGATGGCGCTCATGGCCGGCCCGCCCGACATGGCCATGACCACCCCGGTGGCCGCCAACGGCTTCGACTTCTGACGGCTGGCTCGTCTCGGGCTCTGGCGGCCCGGGAGGTCAGGCAGCCCTGCACGTCGGTGCGGGCGAAGTCCTCTCCCACGAAGAGCAGGGGCAGCCCCATCCGGCGGGCCAGTGCGTACGAGAACGTGTCGCCGCAGTTGAGCCCCTCCGGGTGCCTCCCCTGCCGAAGCGTCGCCGGCACACCAGCGCCTCGTCGGCGAGTCCTTGATCGACCGGCTCGACCCTGACTCCGACACGGGCCAGAGGTTCTTCCAGCAACTGGGCGCCAGCAGGGCCGGCTCGGGCCTCCACCACGATGCCGAGTTCCACCCGGGTGGCGGCCGACATGATGCAGGGCGCATCCATCAGCTTGTTCGCGACCCCTTCGGCGCCAGGTTCGCCGAACAGCACGGCGACCACCGCGGACGTGTCGACCACCATCACGACGGCGGGCCGTGCTCGTCGTAGCCGATGATGTCCTCGGCGCTTCGTTCATCAAGCACCGTCAGCTCCTGGAACCGCTCGATGATGTCGTCCAGCGCTCGGTTGCGCTGACGTCGCCGCTCCAAGTCGAGGCGAGTCTTGAGGGACGCGACGACAGCCTCGGTGAGTAGACAGATGTGCATGCAGAATGTAGACTCAGCTTGTGGCTACCACGACGATCCGCGTCGACACCGATACCCACGCTCGGCTGGTCGAGCTCAGCGACGCCGCCGGCGCTTCGCTCATCGACACCGTGCGGGATGCCGTCGAGGCGCTCCGGCGCCAGCGGTTCGCCCGCCGCGTCACGGCCGAGATCGCCGAGTTGCGCAGCGATCCCGAGGCGTGGGCGTCCTACCTGGCCGAGGCCGAGCGCACGTCGGTGACCGATGGTCTCGGTTGACGACCTCTGGCTCGTCGACTTCGGTGACCCTCGTCCCGGCGAGCCGGCTGGGCTCCGGCCGGCGCTCGTTCTGGGGCCACCGGAGACGTTCGGCTCGGACTTCCCGTTCGTGATCGTGGTACCGCTGACAACGACCCGGCGCGGGCTGTCGCTGCACGTTGAGCTCGAACCGGGCGCAGAGCCAGGACTCGACGAGACCAGCTACGCCCAGTGCGAGTTGATCCGGTCGATCAACCGTCGCCGTCTCGTACACCGTCTCGGGCAGATCGACGCCGGAGCGAGCCACCAAGTCGCCTCAGTGGTCAAGACGCTGCTCAATCACTGAGCATCGAGCGGCCACTGGACTGGTGCTCGCCTCCGACTGGGCGTCCACCCCGTCGTACTCCCAGCGCACCCCGTCGATTGGCGGCGCGGTGATCTCGGCCCGTGCTCGTTCAACCGCGGTCGGCTCGTGTCGTCCACCGTGACCGGATCCCTTGGCAGTCTATCCCTTGGCAATCTTTGCCAATATTGTACAATCGGCGGGCATGACGTTGCCAAGTGTCGGAGGGGGGACTTGAACCCCCACGCCCAATCTGGGCACTAGCCCCTCAAGCTAGCGCGTCTGCCGATTCCGCCACTCCGACATGGGCCGTCAGCCGCTACTGACGGGCAGAGTGATGCTACCGGCGGCGGTTCTTGCCGCCACGCCCGGGGACTCGCCGCGGAAGGCCACCGACGCTCGCCTGTACCCGCGCCCGCAGGCCGCCCAGGATTCGACCGGCGGTCGACTCCGCATCCTTGAGCCGGCTGCTGGCATTCGCTCGCTCTCCCAGGCCCGTCAGCAGTCGGCCGACAGTTGAATCCGCTGAATCCGCGTCATCCGGGGGCTGTGCGGCCTCCTCGACGCCGTCCACGGCCGACGCTCTCGCGGCGATGTCTTCTTCGGGAGCCCCGGCCTCCGGGTCTGCCACGCGGATGAAGCGGGCCGACAACACGCCGTAGCGTCGGCGGGCGTCGGCATGGTTGAAGAACACGCCCTGCTCGGCGCTCTGGTAGGCGCCGCCGCCCTGCTTCTCGCAACAGCGCAGCGACTGTACGGCGAACTCCGGCGCGAACATCTCGACGACGTCCCAATCGAAGCAGATCGGTTCCTGGGGGGTCGGCCTGTCGTGGACATCGGTGATGACGAGCAGCAGGCCCCCGACTGCTGTGAGGCGCTTCATCTCCGCGATCGTGGCCTCCAAGTCGTCGACATGGTCGAGCGAGTTGAATGAGCAGACGATGTCGAACCTGTGGTCTTCGAACGGGATGGACTCGGCGCCCGCGGCCACGTAGGTCATGGCATGGTCGGCGGCGCCCATCTGCCGGTAGTCGTCGGCCAGCGGGTCGACGCCGATCCGCTCGCGGGCCATGGTCGCCCACTCGAGCGATCCCCGCGGGCCGCAGCCGATGTCCATCACCCTCTTGTCTCTGTAGTCGTCGTGGGTCAGACCGAAGTGGTCGGTGTAGAAGCCCTCGAACCAGCTGTTCCCCAGCACTCCCTCCGCGTCCTTGCGTGTCGACCAGTAGGCGAGTTCACCGGCTCGCTTGGTCGGGTCCCTTCGTCGCTGACGCCGGTCGCCTTCTCGGTCCGATTCCTGCCTGGTCGTCACTGCCCGTCCTGACTCCCCTAGCAGAGGCAGTCTAGGGGCTCGGGCGCGGCGAATCGATCTTGCGGCTGATGCGGGAGTCGCTCCCGGCCGGTTGAGCGCCCTAACCGCAGCAGGTGTGCTCGAGGGAGTCGGCCCGCCACACGTTCACGGTCTCGTAGCCGGCCAGCGCGGCGATCAGCAGCCCGGCCAGCGGGTCGGCCCACCACCATCCCAGAGCGGCGTTGGCGCCCAGTCCCAGGAGCAGCCCGCCCGACATGAGCGCGCACAGCACGGTCTGGGTTGCCTCGGCCTCCACTGCTCGCGACCCGATCATGGGAGCGAGGCGTCGCTTGGCCAGGGCCAGCACCGGCATGACCACCAGGGACACAGCCGCGATGGCGATCCCGACCGGCGACTCCCCGGGACGGTGGGCCAGCACCAGGTCGCGCGCCGATTCGACACCCACGTACAGCGCCAGCGCGGCGAAGCTCACCGCGATGAGGCGCTGGGCCCGACGATCGGCGTCCTGCTTGCAGCCGGTGCGGCGCTCCTGGGCCAGCCGCCAGGCCAGGATCACCGCGGCCGACACCTCGATGCCGGAGTCGAGGCCGAAGCCGATCAGGCTGACCGAGCCGGCGGCTACGCCGGCCGCGATGGCGACCACGCCCTCGACGGCGTTCCAGCCGATGGTGGCGCCCGTCAGCCACTTCTGGCGGGCGACGGCCTGATGCCTGCCCGCGGGCGTAGTCAGCGCCATCCAGCCGTCACCTCCTCCGGCGTCTCCCTGTCGAACGACCCCGAAGCTAGCGCGTGCGATTCGAATCCTCTGCCGGGAGATGTTGCGTAACTGGATGCCAGCCCTGTAGATTATATGACATGGCATCAGACGATATGGTCATGAATGTCACATTCAATGAGTCCGTGCCCGCCGGGGGCACGTACGCCAACGGCGCGCTCGTGTGGAACACCCCCCATGAGTTCACGATCGACTTCACCTCGCACCGCTCCCCCACCCACGACGGCGACGCCCAGGACGTGCTGGTGGTGGCCCGGATGAAGATCCCGACCAGCGCCATGTTCCGGATCGTCCAGGCCATGTCGGCCAACATCGACCGCTACGAGCGGCAGTACGGGCGCATCACCCCCAGACCACCGAAGGAGGAACCATGAGCAGCAACGGCAGCGGTCCGGCCCCCGCCCACTCCGGGGGCTTCCGCTTCACCGTCAGGTCCAGCGATGATCACGTCTCGATCTCGCGGCCGGTCAGCCCCGAGGACGTGGACCGCGTCCGGCGCCAGCTCGCCGAGTGGGCGGCCCGCCGCCCCGCACAGCCCGCCTAGCTTCGCGCTTCGGTCGGCCAGCATGATGGGAAGGGGTCTGTAGTGCTACCATGTAGCACATGGAGCGGATCGGAGTGCGGGAGCTGCGACAGCACGCCAGCCGGTGGCTGCGGCGCGTCGCGGAGGGCGAGACCTATGAGATCACCGTCCGGGGTGTTCCCGTGGCGCGGCTAAGTCCGGTGGCACCGCCGGGAAGCGTCCTGGAGCGACTGGCCGCCGAGGGACTGGTCACGCTCGCGACCGAGAATCTCGACGAGGTGATGGAGAGGCTCGAACCGATAGAGATCCCGCCCGGTGAGCAGTCGCCCAGTGAGCGCCTGGCCGAACTACGTCGCCATGAGCGGTGATCTATGGTTCTTGGACGCTTCGGCGTTCCTCAAGCTGGTAGTCGCAGAGCCGGAGTCTGCGGAGCTGAGACGATGGGCGCATGGGCGCCGACTGGCTTCGTCGGACCTGCTGCGCACAGAGGCCCGGCGCGGGGTCGCTCATTCGGCGCCTAGCCGCCGTCATGCTCTCTCGGTGGGACCTGCGCGGCACCCGCTCCCCAGCGACGTGGCCGGTGACGAGGCAACCGATACGTTCTAGCCAGTGACTGACGAGCATTCGCCCCAGGAGTCCGGTGACGAGCGGGCGGCGCTGTTGAAGGCTGCGTACGCGGTCAAGAGCCCCGACGACAACCGGGCGCTGTACGCCAAGTGGGCGGCCACCTACGAGCAGTTCCTCGACGACCACCGCTACATCTACGCACGGCAGGTGGCCGAGATGTTCGCCGAACGGTCGCCGGCTGAAGGCGTGCCGGTGCTCGACGCGGGATGCGGCACGGGCCGCCTGGGGTGGGAGCTGTCCCGCCTCGGGATCTCGCCGGTGGACGGGATCGACATCTCGCCCGAGATGCTGGCCAAGGCCGGCACCATGTCAGGGCCCGACGGGGCACCCTCCTACCGCCGCCTCATGGAGGCCGACCTCACCGGTTCCATCGACCTGGGCACCGGCAGCTACTCGGGCCTGGTCAGCTCCGGCGTGTTCACCCATGGGCATCTCGGGCCGGACGCGCTGGCGGAGCTGCTGCGGGTGGTCCGGCCCGGCGCCGTCGGCGTGATCGGCATCAACGCCTCGATCTTCGAGTCCAACGGCTTCAAGGACCGCTTCGAGCGCTACGCCTCCGACGGCGTCATCGACGATCTGGAGGCGCCGTTGCTCAAGGTGTACGAGGACGCCGACGACAGCAACGCCAACCACTTCGCCCACATCGCCGCGTTCACTGTCAACTGACCGGCGGCGACCGTTCGCCGGTGGCCGCTCAGATGATCGCTCAGATGATCAGGGCGTAGGAGATCGACGCGAAGGCGAAGACCAGCGCGGCGACCACGGTGATCCGGTCGAGGTTGCGCTCCACCACCGTGGAACCGGCCGCCTGGGCGCCGAGCCCGCCGCCGAACATGTCCGACAGGCCCCCGCCCTTGCCGCTGTGCAGCAGCACGAGGAACACCAGCAGCAGCGCCGACAGCACATGCAGCGGGGCGACGAACCAGATCACGGCGTCGAGGCTAGCAGTGCTGCTGGCCGGCGACGCCCGTCCCGGTGCGGGCTCACGCCGCGTACAGGCGGTGGTTGACGATGCGGGCGAACTCGGTGGCGTCGAGGCTGGCCCCGCCCACCAGCGCACCGTCGATGTCGGGCTGCTCCATGAGGTCGGGGGCGTTGGACGGCTTGACGGAGCCCCCGTACTGGATCCGCAGATCGGCCGCGGCCGCCCTCCCCCACCCGTCGGCCACCCGGGCCCGGACGTGTGCGCACATGTCCTGGGCGTCGGCCGGCGTGGCCGTCTCGCCGGTGCCGATGGCCCACACCGGCTCGTAGGCCACCACCAGCTTGGCGACCACACCGGCTTCCAGCCCGTCGAGGCTGCCGGCCAACTGGCCCGACACCACGTCCTGGGCCCGTTCGGCCCGGCGCTGCTCGATGGTCTCGCCCACGCACACGATGGGAACCATGCCGTGGCGCAGCACCGCCCGGGCCTTGGCGTTCACCGCCTCGTCGCTCTCGCCGAACAGCGCCCGCCGCTCGCTGTGGCCGACGATCACGTACGACACGTCCAGCTTGGCCAGCATGGCGGCCGACACCTCGCCGGTGAAGGCGCCCGCGTCCTCGGAGTGGCAGTCCTGGGCGCCCAGCGCGATGGGAACGTCGTCGGCCTGCAGCACGGTCTGCACCGAGCGCAGGTCGGTGAACGGCGGATGCACCGACACCTCAACATGGCGGTAGTCGTCGCTGTTGAGCGCGTAGGCCAGCTTCTGGATGGTCCGGATCGCCTCGAAGTGGTTGTGGTTCATCTTCCAGTTGCCGCTGATCAGCGGCCTGCGGCCCGCAGCCGGCCCGCCGTCGCGGCCCGAGGTCTTGCGTCTAAGCGGCATCGGCCCGTCCTTCTCGTCGTCTCACTGCCGGCTCTGTCCTCTGAGCGCGGTCAGCCCCGGCAGGTCGCCCTTCTCGATCAGCTCCAGCGACGCTCCGCCGCCGGTGGACACGTGGTCCATGTCCCGGTCGACCCCGAAGCGGCGAACCGCAGCCGCGCTGTCGCCCCCGCCCACCACGGTGAAGGCCCGGGTCTCGGCCATGGCCGCGGCCACCGCCCCGGTGCCGCCGCCGAAGCGGGGATCCTCGAACACGCCCATCGGGCCGTTCCAGAACACCGTCGCAGCCTCGTGGATCACGTCCCCGAACCGGGCCGCGCTCCCGGGGCCGATGTCCACCCCCGTCCACCCGTCGGGCACGTCCGCTCCCACCTGGCGCACTTCGCCGCCCGCGCCGGGGTCGCCCGGCACGCCGCCGGGACCCAGCGCGGTGAGGTCATAGGGCAGGTGGATCGGGTCAGGCCCGTCGAGCAGTTCCCGGCAGCGGCCCACCATCGAGTCCTCGCACAGCGATGCGCCCACGCTGCGTCCCTGCGCCTTGAGAAATGTGAAGCACATGGCGCCGCCGATGACCAGGGCGTCCACCATCTCCAGCAGCGCGTCGATCACGCCGAGCTTGTCCGACACCTTGGCCCCGCCCAGCACGGCCACGAACGGCCGCCGGGGCGCGTCCCGCAGGCCGCCCAGCACCTCCACCTCCCGGGCCAGCAGCCGGCCCGCGGCCGACGGCAGCCGTCGGGGCGGGCCCACGATGGAGGCATGGGCCCGGTGCGACGCCCCGAAGGCGTCGTTCACGTAGGCGTCGTGGCCCGCAACCAGGCGCTCGGCGAGACCCGGGTCGTCGGCGGTCTCGCCCGGCTCGAAGCGCAGGTTCTCGAGCAACTCCACCCCCGGGGCCAGCTCCGCCAGCCGCCGGCGCACCGGCTGCACCGAATAGCGGGGATCCGGCTGCCCCTTCGGGCGGCCCAGATGCGTGCAGGCGGTCACCGCGGCCCCCTGTCGCTGGAGCCACCGCAGGGTGGGGAGCGCAGCCCGGATGCGCAGGTCGTCGGCGATCTCCGTGCCGTTGGCGAGCGGGACGTTGAAGTCGACCCGAACCAGGACAGAGCGGCCTTCCAGCGCGCCTAGATCCTCCAGGAGGGGAACGGGCAGCACAGAGCGGGCGATACGGAGCGTCGCCGTTCAGCGGTCGGCCGCGCCGACGATGGCGGCCATGTCCACCAGCCGGTTCGAGTAGCCCCACTCGTTGTCGTACCAGCCGTTGACCTTCACCAGGTCGCCGATGGCCATGGTCAGCCCCGCGTCGAAGGTGCACGACGCCGGCGAGCCGACGATGTCGGCCGACACCAGCGGCGCCTCGCTGTAGTCGAGCACGCCGGCCAGCGGGCCGTCGGCGGCGGCCTCGGCGAACGCCCGGTTGATCTCGTCGACGCTGGGCTCGGCCTCCAGCCTGGCCGTGAAGTCGGTGATGGAGCCGTCGGGGATGGGAACCCGCAGCGAGATCCCGTCGAGGCGTCCCTGCATGGCCTGCAGCACCAGCCCGGTGGCCCGGGCCGCGCCGGTGGAGGTCGGCACGATGTTGACTGCGGCGCCGCGGGCCCGGCGCAGGTCGGAGTGGGGACCGTCCACCAGGGCCTGGTCGCCGGTGTAGGCGTGGACGGTGGTCATCAGGCCCCGATCGACCCCGAAGGCGTCGTCGAGCACCTTGACCATGGGCACGAAGCAGTTGGTGGTGCACGACGCGTTCGACACCACCGTGTGCACCGCCGGGTCGAACTGGTCGTCGTTGACGCCGACCACGAAGGTGGCGTCCGCCCCCGAGCACGGCGCCGAGACCAGCACCCGGGGCGCGCCGCCGTCGAGATGGCGGGCCGCCGCGTCGCGCTTGGTGAAGATGCCGGTGGATTCCACCACCACGTCCACTCCGAGGTCGCCCCACGGGAGCTCCTCGGGGCTGCGAACCGACAGGACCCGCAGCGAGTCGCCGCCCACGCTCAGCACGTCCCCTCCGACCGACACGTCGTCTCCGAGGCGGCCGTGGACCGAGTCGCAGCTCAGCAGGTGGGCCATGGTGTCGATCGACCCGAGGTCGTTGACCGCCACCACGTCGAGCTCCGCACCCTGGCCGCGCGCGGCCCGGTAGAAGTTGCGTCCGATGCGGCCGAAGCCGTTGATGCCCACTCGAATGCTCATGGCGCAGAGGCTAGGCCGGGCCGGGCGGCCTCCGGGGGGATGTCCGGGCGCCGGTCGTCGGGTTCGCGGGGTTCCGGCCCCGACCCCTGCCGGCAATCCACCGCCGAGGCGGACAACCGGCAGAACTCCGAGGGTCGGGCGGACCGCTCGGTCGGGCGCGGGCACCCGCGGCGACTGCCCGCGGAGCGGCGCGCCACTACGATGACTGCGAGTGAGTGCCTTCGTCGTCATCGCGGGGATGTCGGGAGCGGGACGCAGCCACGCCGCCAACAACCTCGAGGATCTCGGCTGGTTCGTTATGGACAACCTGCCGCCGTCGCTCATCCCGAAGGTGGCCGAACTGGCCAGACCACCCGGCGCCGGCATCGACCGGCTGGCGCTGGTGGTGGGCACCGGCCGTCATCACGACGAGGCGGCAGCCATGATCGACGATCTGCGGTCGCAGATCCCGGGTCTGCGTATCCTGTTCCTGGACGCGGCCACCGATGTGCTGGTCCGCCGCTACGAGTCCACCCGCCGCCGCCACCCGTTCTCGGAGACAGGCGCCCTGGCTGAGGCCATCGATGCGGAGAGGGCCGCTCTGGAGCCGGTTCGGGCCGCCGCCGACGTGGTCATCGACACCACCGAGCTCAATGTCCACCAGCTGCGCGACCGTATGTCGGAACTGTTCGATGCAGGCGAGGGCCAGGCCATGCGGGCCACAGTGATGTCGTTCGGCTACACCCACGGCATCCCCCTCGACGTGGACATGGTGATCGACTGCCGGTTCCTGCCCAACCCCCACTGGGTGGAGGAGTTGAAGCCGCTCAGCGGACTTGACGCCGGGGTGGCCGACTTCGTGATGGCCCAGCCGGTGACCGCCGGCTTCCTGGAGCGCATGGAGTCGCTGCTGGCGCTGCTCCTGCCCGAGTACGTGGCCGAGGGCAAGTCGTACCTCACGGTGGCCTTCGGCTGCACCGGCGGGCGGCATCGCTCGGTGGCGGTGGCCGAGCACTTCGCCAAGGTGCTGGCGACCCTGGGCCACGAGCCGGCGGTGGTACACCGCGACATCGACAAGTAGTCGCCCGGAGGTCAGCGCCCGGAGGTCAGCGCCAGATCCGCCGGCCGAGGGAGTCGATGGCCCCGAACTGCGAGACGCTGATGCCGACATCACGGGAGAACTGTCATTGCACGTCCTGATCTTCGATGTGCTATAGTGTCTTGTGCCAGGAGACGGGTCCGGCCGCTTGGCCGATCCCGACCTTGGCCGTGTCGGAGCCGTCGAAGGGCTCCCGCCTACTCGATACCGGAGCACGGGAGGGATACCAGGATGGCGATGACCAACACGGAGCGCGCCACGCTCTACACGGCACTGGCGGACACCATCGGACAACAGGAAGCCGAGACGTTGATGGAGCAGTTCCCGCCGACGGGCTGGGACCGGGTAGCCACCAAAGACGACCTCCGGATCCTCGGAGCCAGTTTCGCGGCCGCCCTGGCCGAGACCAACGCGGCCTTGGCGGCAACCAACGCGGCCTTGACGGAGACCAACGCGGCCATCAGGTCGGGGCTGGCCGAGACCAACGCGGCCTTGACCGCGGGGCTGGCCGAGACCAACGCGGCCTTGACCGCGGGCCTGGCCGAGACCAACGCCGCCATGACCGCGGGCCTGGCCGAGACCAACGCCGCCATGAAGGCCGGCTTCGCCGAGGCGGCCAAGGAGCGGGCCGAGATCGTCAAGAGCGTCGCCAGCGTCGAGAAGGGTCAGGCCGGGCTGCTCAAGGACCAGGCCAGGCAGCTCTATGTGATCACGGCCACCATCGTCGCGGCCACCGTGTCGATCTGGATCGCGCTCTTCACCAGCGCCGGGCCGGGCTAGTCTCCCGGGCCGCGGCGTAGTCGGCCATCGCCGGGCGACGCGCCAGACGGGGAGTTCACCGTTTCCCGTGCAGAGCGGCGTGGACGTTCTCAGCCACCGCGTCGGGGAGCCAGGGCAGGGCTTTCAGCTCGTGCAGATCGGCCCGCTGGACCGCCCGCACGCCTCCGAGCTCCTTGGTGAGCCGGGCCTTGCGGACCGGCCCGAGGCCGGCGATGCCGTCGAGGGCGGAGCGGGTCATGCGCCTGCCCCGCAGGGTGCGGTGGTACTCGACGGCGAAACGGTGGCTCTCGTCACGGACGCGCTGGAGCATGTACAGCGCCTCCGACTGGCGCGGGATGCGCACCGGCTCGGCCCGGCCGGGCACGAACACCTCCTCGAACTGCTTGGCCAGCGCCGCGGCCGGGATCTCGTCGTCGAGCCCCAGCTCCTGGAGCACCCGCACGGCCACACCCAGCTGGCCCTTGCCGCCGTCCACCAGCAGCAGCTGCGGCGGGTACGAGAATCTCCCGTCGCGGTCGGCCACCGGACGGGACCGCTGCTCCAGGTAGCCGGTGAGGCGCCGGGTCAGCACCTCGTGCATGGCCGCGAAGTCGTCGTTGCCCGGCACCGACCGGACCTTGAACCGCCGGTAGTCGGCCTTCTTGGGCAGGCCGTCCTCCAGCACCACCATCGAGCCCACGTAGTCCTGGCCCGACAGGTGGCTCATGTCATAGCACTCGATCCTCAGCGGCGAGGCGGCCAGCCCCAGTTCCTGCTGCAACTCGTTGAGGGCCCGGGCCCGGCTGTTGTGGTCGGTGCTGCGCTTGAGCCGGTGACGGGCGAACGACTCCTCGGCGTTGCGGGTCACCGTGGCCTGGAGCGCCCGCTTGGAGCCCCGCTGAGGGACGCGGATCTGCACCCGTGAGCCTCGCGATTCGCTGAGCCACGCCCGGTACAGACCGGTGTCGGCCGGCTCGGCCGGTACCAGCACCAGCTTGGGCCAGCCCAGCGGGTTGTCGTCGGAGTAGTCAAAATAGAGCCGCTCGAGCGCCCGGCTCACCAGTTCGGCCCGGCCGAGGTCCTCGGCCTTGTCGATCATGAAGCCCCGCCGACCCATCACCCGGCCCCGGCGCACGAAGAACACCTGCACGGCGGCCTCCAGGGCGTCGTCCGCCAGCCCGATCACGTCGAAGTCCT
The DNA here is from genome assembly GCA_028819505.1 of Acidimicrobiaceae bacterium. Taxonomy (GTDB): domain Bacteria; phylum Actinomycetota; class Acidimicrobiia; order Acidimicrobiales; family Aldehydirespiratoraceae; genus Aldehydirespirator. Next base: position 6,584 of record JAPPLH010000129.1, on the reverse strand, counting down.
CGTTGCGGGCGCCCACCATCTGCTGGGTCGCGACCGCTTTGCGCACCGCGGCCAGCCGGTCGCGCAGCCGGGCGGCCCGCTCGTAGTCCAGCTCGCCGGCCGCGGCCGACATCTCCTCCTCGAGGCGGTCCAGGACCGGGTCGCTGTCGCCCTCCAGGAAGCGCAGCAGTTCGGCCACCATCTCGGCGTAGTCGTCGGCGGTGACCTCGCCCACGCACGGGCCCGAGCACTTCTCGATGTGGTACAGCAGGCACGGCTTGCCCAGGCCGGCGTAGCGGCGGAACTTGCCGTCGGTGCAGGTGCGGATCGGGAACGTGCGCAGCAGCAGGTCGAGGGTGTCGCGGATGGCGTAGGCGTGGCCGTAGGGGCCGAAGTAGCGGTTGCCCTTGCGGCGCCGGCCCCGCATCACCATGGCCCTGGGCCACTCGTCGACCATGGTGACGCACAGGAACGGGTACGACTTGTCGTCGGTGTAGCGCACGTTGAACCGGGGCTTGTGGCGCTGGATCAGCGAGAACTCGAGCATGAGGGCCTCGACCTCGTTGGCCACCTGGATCCACTCCACCGACGCGGCTGCGTCCACCATCTGGCGGGTGCGCAGCGGCAGGTGCGAGCCGAAGTAGTTGTTCAGCCTGGAGCGCAGGCTCTTGGCCTTGCCGACGTAGATGACCCGGCCGTCGGCGTCGAGGAACTGGTACGACCCGGGCGCGTCCGGGATGGACCCGGGCGCAGGGCGCTTCAGCGCGCCCATGCTCCGCCGCGGCGCCGTTCCCGCCCTTGTCCGCTTCGCTCCCGGGCCGCCCGGGCCACGGCCTCGCCCGCAGGAGGCGGATCCGCGGGTTTGTCCGCTCGGCTTCTCAGCACAGGATTTCTCAGCACAGGATTCAGCGCAGCATCGAGCGCAGGTAGCGGCCGGTGTGGCTCTCGGGCACTTCGGCCACCTGCTCGGGAGTCCCCTCGGCCACGATGCGGCCCCCGCCCGAGCCGCCCTCGGGCCCTAGGTCGATGATCCAGTCGGCCGTCTTGACCACGTCCAGGTTGTGCTCGATCACCACGACGGTGTTGCCCTGGTCCACCAGCCGGCCCAGCACGCCCAGCAGTTTGCGCACGTCCTCGAAGTGCAGACCGGTGGTGGGCTCGTCGAGGACGTACATGGTGTGGCCGGTGGAGCGCTTGGCCAGCTCGCTGGACAGCTTGACCCGCTGGGCCTCGCCGCCCGACAGCGTCGGCGCGGGCTGGCCCAGGCGCACGTAGCCGAGGCCCACGTCCACCAGGGTGCCCATGTGGCGGGCGATGGGGGGCTGGTTGGCGAAGAACTCCAGCGCGTCGGTACACGGCATGTCGAGCACCTCGGCGATGTTGCGGCCCTTGAAGGTCACCTCCAGGGTGTCGCGGTTGTAGCGCTTGCCCTTGCACACCTCGCAGGGCACGTACACGTCGGGCAGGAAGTGCATCTCGATGCGGATGGTGCCGTCGCCCCGGCAGGCCTCGCAGCGCCCGCCCTTCACGTTGAACGAGAACCGCCCCGGCATGTAGCCCCGCACCCGGGACTCGGCCGTGTTGGCGAACAGCTTGCGGACGTGGTCGAACACCCCGGTGTAGGTGGCCGGGTTGGACCGGGGGGTCCGGCCGATGGGCGACTGGTCGATGCAGATCACCTTGTCGAGGTGGCCGACGCCGTCGATGCGGGTGTGGCGCCCGGGCGGGGACTTCGAGCGGTAGATGTGCTGCATCAGCGCCCGGTGAAGGATCTCGTTGACCAGCGACGACTTGCCCGAGCCCGACACCCCGGTCACGCACACGAATTGCTGCAGCGGGAAGGCCACGTCGATGTCGGCGAGGTTGTTCTCCCGGGCGCCGCGGACCACCAGCCGTGTGCCGTCGCCCTGGCGGCGCGTCCTGGGCACCGCTATGGCCCTGCGGCCCGACAGGTACTGGCCGGTGATCGATTCTTCCAACTCCATCAGGCCTTCCAGCGGCCCGGAGTGAACGATGGCTCCGCCGTGCTCGCCTGCGCCCGGCCCTATGTCGACCACGTGGTCGGCGACCCGGATGGTCTCCTCGTCGTGCTCGACCACCATGACGGTGTTGCCCAGGTCGCGCATGCGCACCAGCGTCTCGATCAGGCGGCGGTTGTCGCGCTGGTGAAGCCCGATCGACGGCTCGTCGAGCACGTACAGCACGCCCACCAGGCCCGAGCCGACCTGGCTGGCCAGCCGGATGCGCTGGGCCTCTCCCCCGGCCAGGGTGGCCGCGCTGCGGGACAGGTTCAGGTAGTCGAGGCCCACGTCCAGCAGGAAGCCGAGCCGGGACCTGATCTCCTTGAGCACCTGCTCGGCGATCATGGAGTCGCGGTCGTCGAGGTTCATCTCGGCCAGGGCCTTGGCCGCCTCGGCGATCGACATGGCGCACAGGTCGTGGATGGTGCGGCCGTCGACGGTGACGGCCAGCGCCAGCGGGTTGAGCCGGGCGCCGCCGCAGTCCGGGCACGGCACCTGGCGCATGTAGCCCTCGATGTTCTCGCGGGCCGAGTCGCTCTCGGACTCGTTGTGGCGGCGCATCAGGTGCGGGACGATCCCCTCGTAGCGGGCCTGGTACACCCGGCGGCGGCCGAAGCGGTTCTGGTAGCGGACCTGCACCCGGCCCTTGACCCCCCTGGCGTACAGCAGCAGGTCCTGCTGGCGGGCGGTCAGCTCCCGCCACGGGACGTCGCGGGGGATCCCGTACTCCTCGCAGACCGCATGCAGCAGGCGCGGGTAGTAGCGCGACCTGCTGTCGGACCAGGGCGTGATCGCGCCGCCGGCCACGGTGGCGCCGGGGTCGGGCACCACCAGCTGGGGATCGACCTCGAACACGCTGCCCAGGCCGTCGCAGTGGGTGCAGGCGCCGTAGGGCGAGTTGAACGAGAAGTTGCGGGGGGCCAGCTCCTCGAACGACTTGCCGTCGGAGGGACGGGCCAGGTGCTGGCTGAACACGATCCGGCTGGGCTTCTCGCCCGCACTGTCCTCGTCGTCGGCAGCGTCGCCGGAAGCGGCGTCGGCAGCGGGCCCGGATCCGGGGACGATCTCGATCTCGGCGATGCCGCCGGCGAGGCGCAGGGCCGTCTCCACCGAGTCGGTGAGGCGCCGCTCGACCCCCTCGCGCAGCACCAGGCGGTCGACCACCACGGCGATGTCGTGCATCTCGTAGCGGGCCAGCTCCAGGCCGTCGGCGCCGCCGGACAGGCCGGTGGCCCCCGCTAGGTCGGCGAGCTCGATCAGCTCGCCGTCGACGACGGCCCGGGCGAACCCCTGCCCGGCCAGGTCGGCCAGCAGCGTGTCGTAGGTGCCCTTGCGGCCCCGCACCACCGGGGCCAGCACCTGGAAGCGGGTGCCGGGCGCCATCTCGAGGATCCGGTCCACGATCTGCTGGGGGGTCTGGCGGGTGAGCCGCTCACCGGTCTCGGGGTCGTGGGGCACGCCGATGCGGGCGAAGAGGAGGCGCAGGTAGTCGTAGACCTCGGTGACGGTGCCGACGGTGGATCGGGGGTTGCGCGACGCGCTCTTCTGATCGATCGAGATCGCCGGGGACAGGCCCTCGATGAAGTCGACGTCGGGCTTGTCCATCTGGCCCAGGAACTGGCGGGCGTAGGCGGAGAGCGATTCCACGTAGCGGCGCTGGCCCTCGGCGTAGATGGTGTCGAACGCCAGCGAGCTCTTGCCCGAGCCCGACAGGCCGGTGATCACGATGAGCCGGTCCCTCGGCAGGTCGAGGTGGACGTCCTTGAGGTTGTGCTCGCGCGCCCCCGAGATCACCAGCCGCTCAGCCACGATCAGACTCTACCCGCTGCCCCGACACCTGTAGCGAACGTCCGTTCGTTGAATCCTCGGAGGCCGACGGTACGATGGCAAGCAAGACTCGAGTGTGCGTTCAACGCAGAGGGAGGCCCAGCAGAGGGAGGCCCAATTGAGTCGGCGGCCGACCATTACGGCCGGCTGGACACCGGCAACTTCATGAAGACGCTCAGCGCCATGCCGGAGATCTCGGTCCTGGGAAGGCCAGGGTCCCCCAACCGGATCGTCCGTATGAAGGCGCTGGGGGCGGAGATGTCTCAAGCCCTGGCTCAGCGGCTCCTCGGAACCGTCAGTTAGATCAGGCGCAGCAGGTGACAGTCGCTCAAGGACAGTAATCGTCGTCTTCGAGCAAGCGCTGGGGGTCAACGCCACAGGGCTGCTGCGATGGTGGCGTTGTCGTTGAGGCCCAGGCTGCTGGCCTCGGCCAGGATCCGGCCGGCGATCTCGTCGGCGGTCTCGGCCTCTGCTCCGCAGGCTGCTCCGATGCCGCCGGTGGCGGAGTCGTCCGACAGCCAATCGGCGCCGTGCCGGTAGACGAAGGGCTCCCAGGCGCCGTCGCTGGCGAGAATCACCGCGTCGGGCCGGGCCCCTTCACCGGACTCCCCCACTATCTCGACCTCGACGAACCCGGCTCCGGCCTCGGCATCCATGGGCTGCATGCCCAGGCAGACGTCGATGCTGCCGTCAGGTCGCCGGTGGGGACGGCCGCAGCAGAATCCCTTGAGGCCGTCGGGTCCGGCTGTGGCCACGAACGGCAGTGTGTCGCCCATCCAGCCGATCAGCAGACCGCCCTCGGGCGTCCAGGCGGCCACGGCCAGGGTGCTCATCGGGAACATGAACATGGGCAGGTTCTTCTGCCACGTCTCCGGCCCGGTCAAGGCCAGCACCCGCTCGTTGGCCTCTCCGAAGGCGACCGCCATCTCATCGGCGCCGGCGATCCGCGATGGCAGCCCCTCCACCGCGGCCTGAGCAGCCTCGTCCCCCCGGGTGTGCCCGCCCAGCCCGTCGGCCACCGCGACGACCCAACTGCCATCGTCGTCGGAGACCACTGCCGACGCCCGGTCCTCGTTCACCCGCCGCGGCCCGATGTCGCTCACCCACCCAACGGAGGCCGCAGGCTCGGAAGGATTCTCGGGCTCACCCATATCGCGATCATGACACGCCGAGCCGCCGGGAGATCGACTCCGGGGCGCCAGCCCACGATCCCGGCGCTGCAGGAGGACCAGGCGTTTCAGATGTGCTCCTCGAGAATCCTCCGGGGGATCACCCCGCCGCGGTTTGCCTGCATGACTG
>JAPPLH010000129.1:0-1358 GCA_028819505.1 Acidimicrobiaceae bacterium | reverse complement strand
CGGTCCTACTGAGACAGAATCTGGCTGACGCGCTGGTGGGATACCCCTAGCAGTTGGCCGATGTCACGCATCGGCAAGCCGGCCTCGCTCAGTTGCCTGGCAGCCTCGCGTCTCGCCCGGGTGGCTGCCGCCGTCGCCTGGCTGGCAGCAGCCAGCGAGTGCCGGAGCTCGTCGAGCAGGCCAGCCACGTCCTCGGGCGGGTGAACCCGAATGTCGATCGGCCCGATCTCGGACTCGTCAACGTCGAGCATCATGGCTATCGCCTCCCGGGCGGTCGCCTCTACCCGGTTGAGGCGCTTGACCTGCGAGAAGACTCCCCGCAGGTCCGGCACAGTGATTGCCCACCAGTCGCCGGAGCGGACGACCTCGACCCGGTAGCCGCTACGAGTCGCACCTCCCGTCATCGTTCAGCAATCCTCATTGCCTCGGCAACGATGCCGTCCGCCGTCCGCCGTGCGCTCGTTGATCTCGCGGTGGCGCGGGATGACTAGGCGCTCGCCTCCCAGAGTCCGGATCTCATGGCTGCCGCCCCGGCGTACGAGATTCGGTTCAGCACCGTCCGCCTTGGCGATGGATCTCAAGCGACTCATGAGCTCTCGCTTCTTCATCTTGCGTCGGCTATGAGCCTAGACACTTCAAGTCAAGAGTGCTAGTCATGACGCTCGGACATGACCTTCACCCGCGACTCAGGGGCTGCGTCGATAGGTGAGAGCCGTCGTGCTGCGGGATGGCAAAGAGCGGTTCAGCTTCGACCGCGGTGGCCTCGCGTCGGCGGCGAGGTGAGTTCCAGCGTCCTGGCGGGTCGGGCGGGCCGTGAATCGGCGGCGGGTCAGGCGCGCGGGCCGGTCCGTAGCGGATGCGCTCCGGGGGCGCGATCGTGTGCAGGTCGCCGTTGGGCACGACTCGCCAGCCGTGGTGGTGGACCTTGTCGTGGCATCCCCAGCACAGGAGCATCAGATTGTCGATGTCCGTGGGGCCGCCCCGGGATCTGGGCCGGATGTGATGCGCCTGGCACGCCGCGTAGTGCTCGTTGCAGCCCCCGCATCCGCCGTAGCGGGCGATCAGCGCGTCCATCTGAGCCTTGGTTGGCCGCGGCAGCGCGGGGCCTCGCCACAACGGGACGCCCTTGCTGCTGTAGACGATCCCGACGATCCTGGCGTTGCAGAAGTGCTCCTCGAGGACGCTCGGAGGAATCACTCCCCCGCCGGCGACCTCGGCGAACGCCTTGTCTCCCTCCGGGTTCAAGTGCTGCACGATGGCGACGTCAGCCGAAGATGCACTCCCGCTCCCCTCGTCCGAACCGGTCGCAGTCAGCGTGTCCAACGCATCGGCGAGACGCTGAGAGAGGCTGCGCTTCT
>JAPPLH010000034.1:29260-30559 GCA_028819505.1 Acidimicrobiaceae bacterium | reverse complement strand
GGGCCGGGTTCAGCCGGTGGTCTTGAAGATGGCGACGATGTAGCCGCCCCGGTCCGACACGAACGTGACCGTGTAGCCCCGCACCGCCACCTGGTCGCCCCTGGAGAGGATCGGGTAGTCGTCCGCCTGCCCGTCGCCGGCATCCCCGGCGATCACCAGGGGCAGCTGGCCCGAGCCCAGCGAAGCGTCCACGGTGTACACCAGCACCCCCTCGACGGCCAGCGCCGGGACCGTCAGCAGCGAGCCGTCGGTGTGGCGTTGCCCCTGCTCGGCGTCGTAGCCGGCCTTGACCCGGACCTCGACCACGAGCACCTCGGTGTCCGACAGCGGCACCACCGCCATCACGGCCGCATCGCCTGGATCAGCCACCGGGCTCAGCATCACCCTCGACCGGTCGGCGGTGAGGCACAGCACCTGCGACTCGTCGAGCCACCCCAGCTGCCAGCGGCTCCAGGCCAGCATCTCGGTGGCTTTGAGCTGGATGGTGTGGCCGGTGAGCCGCCGACCGAAGTCGCCTCGTCCCGTGATCTCGATGCGGCGGTCCTCCGGGTGGGCCACAAAGGCCGTGTGCAGACCCATGAGGCCGAACTCGCTGCGCACCCAGATCCTCGGCGGCGGCGGATCCGGCCGCTCGAAGCGGGCGGCGTCGTAGGGGTAGTGGTCGGACAGCCCCAGGCTGTGGCCCAGTTCGTGCGCCGCGATGTAGCCCCACGGTTCGGGGTCGCGGGGCTCGTCGAGGGGGACCGTGTTGATCCCGGCCATCAACCTCATCTCTCCCTCGTCGGTGTGCGTGCTGCCGAAGGTGTGGTCGCCCGCCCGGAAGCGCGAGCTCGGCAGCACGGTCATGACGGTGTGGAACCCGGTGAAATCGAAGGACGGGTCGGCCAGCCTGATCGCCTCGGCCGAGGCGAAGACACGCATCTCTCCGAGGGAGACCTCCTCGAGGTACTCGGCGAAGCCGTGCTCGGCTCGCAGCCAGCCGTGCCGGGGAACGAACTCCACGTCGAGCCGCCCGTAGCTGACCGCCTCCAGGTACGCCTCCGCGTACGGCAGCCCCAGGGCGGCCTCGACCTGGGTGCGGTAGCCGGCCTGGGCGTCGGGGAAATCGATGAACAGCACCGCCACCCGCATGGTGCCGATCGACGGCGCGGCCCCGGGGGGCAGCGGGAATCCGGCCGTCGTGTACGGCGTGCCCCGAGGCTGGCACGCCGCCAGAGCCGCCGTGCCCGGCCGGTCCCTGGCCGGGTCGTCTGCGGCGTCCGGGTCGTCGGTCGGGTCGTCCGGGTCGTCGGTGGGTGG
>JAPPLH010000034.1:5752-29160 GCA_028819505.1 Acidimicrobiaceae bacterium | reverse complement strand
CGCGATCCTACTCAATCCCGATGTGTCCGTTCGGTCCCCCCAACGGCTGTGGCTTGCGGTTCGTCGGGGTTGGTGCTTGCCGCTCCGCTGTCAGTCGGCGGCTGTGGCTTCCGGTTCGACGGGGTCGATGCCGAGCAGTTCGTAGGTGATCATCGGGTAGTAGGCGATCCCTCGTTGCTCGAACCGGGGGCCGGCCAAGCCGCTGCGGTCCACCAGCGTCACTGCGGCCACCGTCCGGGCCCCGGTCTCATCGACCGCGTCGAGCGCCTGAAAGATCGACCCGCCCGTAGTCACCACGTCCTCGACCAGCAGCACCGTGTCGGCCGGGCCGATCTGGGCTCCTTCGATCAACCGCCTCGTCCCCCGCTTCTTGGGCTCCTTGCGCACGAAGAACCAGCGGCAGTCGCTGACCGCGGCGATGCCCACCGCCAAGGCGTCGGCACCCAAGGCAAGGCCTCCGACCGCATCGAAGCGGTGGCCGCCGGCGGCGACTGCCTCGACGATGGCCTCGCACGCCAGTTGCAGGTGGCGCCACTCGGCCAGCGCCTCCTTGCCGTCGATGAAGTCCGACGACATCGCCCCCGAAGCGAGCCTGATCGGCTGGTCGAGCCGCCGGTAGCCCCGCTCCTTCACGATCTCGAGGAGCTCTCGGCGCAGCGGGGACAGTCTCACGGTGTCCATGGTGCCGCCACAATACAGCGCCGGGCCCGCCCGCTGCGGCTATCGACGCCGTGCGACCTCGGCGTTCACGTCGTCTCGCTGGACCCGGTCTCGGCACACAGGGATGGCGACCGGATCGTGAGCTGTGTGGCTGGTCGCCGCTAGCTGCTGCGGCCGGCTACCGGGCTCAGCGAGGTGACCGCCACACCGGCGATCACGAGGCAGATCCCGACCGCCAGGCCCACCGTCACCGGCTCGGACAGCACGGTCATGGCCAGCGTCGCAGCCACCGCCGGCTCCAGCAGGCCCACCACCACCGCCACGCTCAGAGTGAGGCGCTTCAGGCCGGCCCCCCACAGCGAATGAGCCAGCATCACCGTCACCAGGCCCAGGTACAGCACAGTCGACGCGGAGGCCACCGAGTCGAGCGTCGTGTCCACCGAGGTCACCGTGACCGGCAGCATCAGCACCGCGCCCCCGCTCAAGACCGTCGCCATGGCGGTCATCAGCGGCCGGTCCCGCATCAACTGCTGGGCCGCGAAGCCCTGGCACGGGATGCCGCACCCGGCCAGCACCGCCAACCCGACCCCGCTCCACACCACCTCGGCCGCAGCGCCCGACAGCAGAGCCACCCCCACAATCGCCACCACCATCCCCGCCAGCCAGTGCCGGTCCGGGCGCTGCCGGTACGCCGCCCAGTCCATCAGCCCCGCCGCCAGCGGGCCGACACCGATGGCGACCAGGGTCCCGACCGCCACCCCGGTGCGGGCCATCGCCTCGAAGAACAGCAGCTGGCTGACCGCCACCCCCACCGCCCCGAGCACCACCCAGCGGACCGGCAGCCGGTAGCGCCACGGCGCCTGACCGCGCAGCGTCGTCAACACCAGCAGCCCGGTCGCACCGATCGCGCCCCGCCACGCCCCGGTGGCGACCGGGTTCAGCGAGTCGGGCCCGAGCTCGGCCGCGGTCCCGATCGTCCCGATAAGCGACGTGGCCAGCGCGGTGGCCCCGATCCCCCACATGGTCGAGCCCCGGGACCGCCCCGGATCACCCCCGGTCAAAGCACTTCTCGAGACGGCTGGACCACAGCAGCGCCCATCGTAGGCCCAGCGCAGTGTTCCGGGCGGGCCTGTGTCGAGGCGGGAGGTGTGAATCGTAGGCTCAGCGCAGTGTTCCGGGCGGGCCTATGTCGAGGCGGGAGGCCGCGTTCGAGTTCTCGGTACACCGTCGAGCGGTGCCTGCCGAGACGCCTCGCCACATCATCGACGCTCAAGCCAGCCCCGCGCATCGCCTCGATCCGGGCGCGCTCGTCGGAGCTGAGCCGCTGTGCCATGATGTGTACCTCCACCGGTTCGGATGCTGACTGGACAACCGGCCGTCATGGCCGATCTGTCGCATCCACCGGTGGAGGGCGTCTACGTTCGGGCCAAGTCGAGACGCTCGGAGGAAGAGATGGCGGGAATGGCAGGGGACAGCGCGCACGACGACGGCTACTACGACCTCGGGTCATACACGTGGCCGGTCACCACCTGGGATCCCGAGGCCCAGCGCTGGTTCGACCGGGGGATGGCTTGGTGCTACGGCTTCAACCATGACGAGGCCATCGCCTGCTTCGAGCGGGCCCTCGACTGCGACCCCGGCCTGGCCATGGCCCACTGGGGCATCGCCTACGCCATCGGCCCCAACTACAACAAGCCCTGGGAGGACTTCGACGAGGACGACCTGCGCCAGTCGATCGACCGGGCCCTGGCCGCCCTAGCGGCAGCCACCGAGGCTGCGGAGGCCTCGGCCGCGGGCGTCACCGGTATCGAGCCGGCCCTGATCGGCGCGCTGGCCCAGCGCTTCCCGGCCAGCGGCGGCGACCCGTCAGGGCCTGACGACTTCACGGCCTGGAACGACGCCTACGCCGACGCCATGCGGGCCGTCCACCGAGCCCACCCCGACGACCTCGACGTCTGCGCCCTGTTCGCTGAGGCCGTCATGAACCGCACCCCGTGGGCGCTGTGGGACCTGGTCACCGGCGAGCCCGCCGAAGGCGCCGGCACCGTCGAAGCCGCCGAAGTCCTCGAAGCCGCCTTCGCCGACCTCGACGCCGTCGGCGCCGGCCGCCATCCCGGACTGCTGCACATGTATGTGCATCTCATGGAGATGTCGCCCCATCCCGAGCGGGCCCTCAAGGCCGGCGACACGCTGGTCGACCTCATCCCCGACGCCGGGCACCTGGTCCACATGCCCACCCACATCGACGTCCTCTGCGGCCACTACCAGAGCGTCGTGGCCCGCAACCACGCCGCTGTCGTGGCCGACCGCCGGTACCTGGCGCACGAGGGCTCGGCGAACTTCTACACCCTGTACCGCTGCCACAACTACCACTTCAAGGCGTACGGGGCGATGTTCCTCGGCCAGTACGGCCCGGCTGCTGAGGCGGCAGATGAAATGATCCGCACTCTGCCCGCCGGGCTCCTCGGCCCCGACGATGCGCCGCTGGCCGACTGGCTGGAGGGCTTCGTGCCCGTCAAGCAGCACGTGCTGATCCGCTTCGGCAAGTGGCAGGAGATCCTCGACCAGCCCCTCCCCGACGACGCCGACCTCTACTGCGTCACCACCGCCATGATGCGCTACGCCCGGGCGGTGGCCTACGCATCCACCGAGCGGGTCGACGAGGCGGTGGCCGAGCAGCAGGCGTTCATGTCCGCCCGGGACCGGGTCCCCGAGAGCCGGATGCTGTTCAACAACACCTGCCTCGACATCCTGGCCGTGGCCGAGGCCATGATGACCGGCGAGGTCGAGTACCGGCAGGGCAACTTCGACGTCGCGTTCTCGCACCTCGACCGGGCGGTCGAGCTAGACGACAACCTGCCCTACGACGAACCGTGGGGCTGGATGCAGCCCACCCGCCACGCCCTGGGTGCGCTGCTGATGGAGCAGGGACGCCTCGACGAGGCCGAGGCCGCCTACCGGGCCGACCTGGGCCTCGACGGCCAGCTGCGGCGGGCCTGCTGGCATCCCGACAACGTGTGGAGCCTGCACGGCCTGCACGAGTGCCTGACCCGCCGGGGCGAGACCGTAGAGGCCAACCACATCAAGCAGCGCCTAGACATGGCCCAAGCCCGAGCCGACGTCCCGATCGAGTCGTCTTGCTACTGCCGCCTAGAACGCGCCGCCTGAACAGTCCCCAGCCGTCCCCCAGTTTCTCGGGTTGGTTTTCGGCGTCCACCGCCCATAACCGACCCGAGATTTGTGGCGGGGAGTTCTCGGTTGGGTTGTTCGCGTTCACCATCGATAAGGGCCCGAGATTTTGGCGGAGTGACCGGCTGAACGCGCGGCCCGACTACCGGCTGACGTCCGCCTTGCCGAGCCTCCCGCGGAACGGGGTCTAGCGTGGTGACGTGACCTCCCGGACCCATGTCCTGTGCGTCCTGCTGGCTGCACTCGCGCTGGTTGCTGCCGCCTGCTCAGGCGGCAGCGACACGGACACGACCGCGTTCACCGACGACTCGACGGCCGAGCCCCAGGAGGTCGCGACCCTAGACGCGGAGACCCCGGCGACCACCCCAGAGACCGACCCCGCCACCCCAGAGTCTGAGCCCGCCGCCGGGCCAGAGAGCGACACCCCAGAGTCTGAGCCCGCCGCCGGGCCAGAGAGCGACACCGCCGAGGCTGAGCCCGCCGTCGGGACGGGCCCGCAGGACCCGCGGGAGCGGGGCGTGCTGCGCAACTTCCTGGGGTACGAGTTCCCGCCCGCCCCCGACACCCCGACCGGCCCGATCGACCAGGCCGCGGTCGACGTCCTCGAGGTCATCTGGGCCGGCCTCGAACGGGGCGGCTTCGACGGTGGAGTGGTCGCCGCCCTCGGCGACACCGGCGACCCCCGCCTGGCCTGGATCCTGTCCGACCTGCTCCGGTTCTTCTTCGTCGGCGACATCCACGACGGCGCCGTCTCGGCGTTCCAGCGGCTGACCGGTGTGAGGCTGAACGACGACCCGGTGTCCGAGCGGAGCCGCTGGCAGTCGGCCACCGACCACCTGATCGCCTGGGACCTCCCGGCCTTCCCCGGATACGCCGACTACAAGAAGCGGCTGTTCCTGCTGGTCGACGCCGGCTGGGCGCCGCTGTTCGCCGACCCCGACGCCACCATCGACTGGCGGCTGGTGAGCTGGGGAGGCGTGCGGATCGACGACCGTCCGCTGGGCGACCCCGACGCCTGCCCCCGGGGCTGTATCCCGGCCCTGGACGACCCCGCGGTCACCGGCGCGGCCGGCGGCGCCTGGTACGCCGACGACGGCATCGTGTTCGCGGTGGTGGTCAACGGCGAGGCCCGGGCCTACCCCCGCAACATCATGGAGATCCACGAGATGGTGAACGACACGCTCGGCGGGCGCCGGATCGGCATGCCGTACTGCACGCTGTGCGGCTCGGCCCAGGCCTACTTCACCGACGACGTGCCCGCCGGCGTGGAGACCCCCGTGCTGCGCACGTCGGGCCTGCTGGCCAGGTCCAACAAGGTGATGTACGACCTGGTCACCAGGTCGGTGTTCGACACGTTCACCGGCGAGGCGATCTCGGGGCCGCTGCGCGAGCGGGGGGTGGTCCTCAACCAGGCCACCGTGGTCACCACCACCTGGGGCGAGTGGAAGGCGGCCCACCCCGACACCACCATCATCGCCGAGGACGGCGGCATCGGCCGCAGCTACCCGCTCGACCCGCTGCGGGGCCGCGACGCCGGCGGACCCATCTTCCCGATCGGCGACGCCGACGGCACCCTCGGTGTCCACGACCAGGTCTTCGGTGTGGTGCTGGACGACGGCACCCCCGTGGCGTTCCCCGTTGACGCCGCCGCGGCGACCCTCGAAGCGGGCGGACGCGTCGAACTGGCCGGGGTGACGCTCCGCCTCGACGGCGGCGGCGTGCGGGCCGTCGACTCGGCCGGCAACGAGATCGAGGGCCATCAAGCCTTCTGGTTCGCCTGGAGCCAGTTCATACCCGACACCCTCCTCTGGCAGCCCTGAGGGCCGACACGGAATTCTCAGGTTTGTGACAGGATCGGGTGGTTGGGGTGGTCCCATTCGCCACCGACTTCCAGTTCTTCGGCGGGGTGCTACCGGCGTTCCATTCGCCCGTGAACCGGACCCATTCGGGGACGTAGATGATGGAGAAGGCGCGTCTGGGACGGTCGGACCGGTTGGGCCCGGCGCGGTGGAAGGTGCAGCTGTGGTGGGAGGTGACCCCGCCGGCCTCCATCTCCATCGTCTGGTTGAAGACGCGCTCGTAGGCCTCGCCACGGCGTCCGCCGCCTTCGGCCCCGAGTATCCGGTCCCGACCGGTGGCTACGGCGTCGTCGATCGCGGCGCGCAGGGGAGCGATCTCGGATGCGGTGAAGAATGACGGGTACTGGATGTAGCCGTTCTGCTGGTAGGAGTCGACCTCTGACGGGGTGACTGGGTCGAGCGGCCCGGTCACAAGCCGGATCTGGAGTTCGGGAGTTTCGAGCCTTCAAATGTGAACAGGGTCAGAGTTGAGGCTCGCCGTTGAGGCGCCGGGCCAGTGACAGGGGGTTGGCGTCGCGGACCGCGGCCGGGAGCAGGTCGGACGGGAAGTTCTGGTAGCAGACCGGGCGCTGGAACCGCCGGATGGCCAGCGTGCCCACCGACGTCGAGCGGGGATCGGAGGTGGCCGGGAACGGGCCGCCATGCACCATGGCGTGGTTGACCTCCACCCCGGTCGGCCAGCCGTTGGCGATCAGCCGGCCCGCCTTGCGCTCCAGCACCGGCACCAACTCGGCCGCGGCCGCATGATCCGACTCGGCCATGTGAATCGAGGCCGCGAGCTGGCCCGGCAGCGCCTCCAGCAACGCCCGCAGCTCGTCCATCGACTCGTAGACGGCCACCAGCCCGGCCGAGCCGAACACCTCCTCCTGGAGGTCGGGCGACTCCAGCACCTCGGCCGCGGTGGCGGTGAACAGCACCGGCGCGGGCGCGTTGGCCGAATCCCCGGCACTCCCCGTACACACCCGGTTCGCACCGGCCGCCTCAAGCCGGGCCAGCCCCTCGTGGTAAGACTCGCGGATCCCGGCGGTCAGCATCACCTGGCCGGTCTGGGAGGCCACCGCCGCGGCGATGGCCTCTACCAGCCCGCTGGCCGGCGCCGGCACGAACAGCAGCCCCGGGTTGGTGCAGAACTGGCCCGCGCCCAGCGTCAGCGACCCCGCATAGGCAGACGCGAACGCCTCCAGGTCACCAGCCGCAGCCCCGGCCAGCACCACCTGAGGGTTGATGCTCGACCTCTCGGCGTACACCGGGATCGGCTCGGGCCGGGCCGCCGCGGTGGCCATCAGCGCGGTGCCGCCCGCCTGCGACCCCGTGAAGGCCACGGCCTTGATCGCCGGATGGGCGGCCAGGGCCTGGCCCACCACCCGGCCCGCCCCGAACAGCAGCGAGTACACCCCGCCGGGCAGCCCGCAGGCCTCCACCGCAGCCGCCACCGCCGATCCGGCCAACTCGGCCGTCCCCGGATGGGCGTTGTGGGCTTTGACGATCACCGGGCAGCCGGCGGCCAGCGCCGAGGCCACGTCGCCGCCGGCAGCCGAGAACGCCAGCGGGAAGTTGCTGGGCCCGAACACCGCCACCGGGCCCACCCCGATGTGGCGCTGGCGCACGTCCGGCGCTGGCAGCGGCGCCCGGTCGGGCTGGGCCTCGTCGATGCGCACCCCCTGATGCGACCCGAGCCGCACCTCGCGGGCGAACAGCCGGATCTGGCCGGTGGTACGACCGTGCTCGCCCTCGATCCTGGCCCGGGGCAGCCCGCTCTCGAGGCAGGCCCGGTCCACGAGGGCCTCCCGCCGGTCGTCGAGCTCGGCCGCGATCCGCTCCAAGAACCCGGCCCGCTCAGCCGGCGAGGTCTCCCGGAACACGTCGAAGGCCACCCCGGCCGCGGCCGCCGCCGCGTCCACAGCCGCCTCGGTCACGAACGAGAACTCCGGGTCCAGCTCAGCCCCCGAAGCCGGATCCACCGCCCGAACCGACTCGCCCGAACCAGCGCCGTCCCACCCGGCGATGATCGAGCGCCCCGTCGGCTCTGCCTGTGCCGTCATGGCCGCCCTGTCAGGCCGTGCCGTTCTGCCTGTGCCGTCATGGCTGTCTTGTCATGCTCAAGGGGCACCTCCTCCCCGCCCCGGACCTCCAGTCCCGGAGCACGGCACAGGTATAGCGACGGACTATGACAGAGCCGCGACACAGCTCTCACGCAACCATGCTCGCCCGGTGCTCGCTGACCGCGGTTTCCCACTGCGGCCACGTCGGCCTTGCCTTCTCGGGCAGCACCGCGAAGGGCACGTCACCAGCCGCGCGACACCCGTTCTCGATGAACTCCGCCTGCGCTCGTACCGGGTCGTCCAGACCGGCGCTGGACGGGGTCGGCATGAAGCGGAAGTCGACGCTCCAGCGGCACTCCCGAGTCCGGTTCTGCTTGCTGCCGTGGACGGTGAGATTGGTGAAGAACAACGCCCCGCCCACCTTCACCGGTACCGGCACCGGCGTGCCCCGGGCCTCGATGTCCTCGCCGATCCGGACATTGCGGTCCTCGCCCCGCATCGCATCCAGCAGACCCCAGCGGTGGCTGCCCGGGATCACCCAGCAGCAGCCGTTCTCGACCGTGGCCGGCACCAGCGGCACCCACACCGACACCATGTGCAGGTCCTCGGTGTGCTTCTCCATCCGCCCCACCTCGGTCTGGTCGAAGTAGTGGCTGTCCTGGTGCCAGGGGAACGACGTGACCTCGCTGCCGGGAAGCTTCTGGCGCAGCGACGGGCTCGCGATCACAGAGACCTCCTCACCCAGCAGCAGGCCCACGACCCGCAGGATCCCCGAATGGGTGTACAGCCCGTAGAACTCGGGCCCGAAGAGCCCGAGACCCCAGTCCCGCGGCGAGATGCCCTGCTCCTCGCAGATGGCCGCGTACCGGCGCTCGAACGGCTCGCCGGCATGCAGCGACGCCAACTCGCCCCGGGCGTGCTGCTCGGACGCGTACCGATCGACCGCCGCCGCGATGAAGCCCCGCATCGGATCCAAGTCCCGGTCCTCGACGACGTCATCAACCACCACATAGCCGTCGCGCTGGTAGTGCTCGACGATCTCGGTGTCGCTCATTTGCGCCATGCGCCACCTCCGTGGGTCGTCGCCCGGCTGAGGCCACCCGGTTTGGACAGCCCTTCAGTGATGTATATATCATGCATCCAACCGAGGCAGGAGGGTCAACACCGGGTGGGTCCTTCCCGACTAGCACCGCTGGCGCGAAAGAACCTGAGCGAGCAGATCATCGACGCGATCCGCAACGCGATCGTGGAAGGCCGCTTCCGCCCGGGCGACAAGATCCCGGAAGCCGAACTGGCCGAGCAGCTCGGAGTGAGCCGCACCCCCGTCCGGGAAGCGTTCAAGCTGCTCGAACAGCAGGGCCTCATCGAGATCCGGTCCAAGCACGGCACCTACGTGGCCAGCATGAACCGGGCCGAGGCCGAGGACGGGCTGCACGTCCGCGCCGCGCTCGAAGTCCTCGCCGTGCGCCAGGCCCTCGACCGCCTCTCAGTCGAGGAATGGGACGAGATCTGCAGCCGGTACGAGGCCATGCTGCAGGACGCCTGGCGGGCCTCCGACACCGCCGACGCGGTCGTCGGCATCGAGTTCGACATCGCCTGGCACACGCTGCTGGTCGAGTCGGCCGGGAACCAGGCCCTGCTCCGCACCTGGTCGATGGCCGGGCTGTCCAACCTCATCTGGTCGTTCGAGTTCGAGCTCTATCCCCTCGACGATGTGGCCTTCAAGTCGTGGGTGCTCCGCCACGTCGAGTTCCTGGACGTGCTGCGGAGCCGCGACCCGGACGCCTGCGAGGAGGCCGTCCGCTCCCACATTCTCATCAAGGTGCACGACGTGGACGACGTCGACGGCTGACGGCGTCGACGGCTGACTCCGCTGACCACTGAGCACAACCAACACACAACACACCCCAGGGGGAGACAATGTCAGACAGCGAACAAAGCAAAGAACAAGAGGGAGTCGTCAAGCGCACTCTCAGCAGGCGCAAGTTCAACATGATCGTCGGCGGCTCGGTGCTGCTGGCCGCCTGTGGCGACGACGGCGACACGGCCCAGCCGGCGGCCACCACAACCGCCGCGCCGGCCACCACCACCGAGGCCGCCCCCGCGACCACCACGCCCGCGACCACCACCACCATCGCGGCGACAACCACCACCGAGGCCGGCGCCACCACTACGACCGCCGCGCCGCGGCCCCTCAAGACGCTGCGCTACGGCTATCACGCCGCAGCCACATCGGCCGATACTCTCGATCCGGCCTACCGGACCTCGTCCACCGACGGGCTGTTCCAGGGGCTGGTCTCCGAGCAGATCGTCCGGCTGGACGAGAACCTCACCCCCACACCGCATCTGGCCGAGAGGTGGGAGGCCAACGCCGACGGCACCGAGTGGACGTTCCATCTGCGCGACGGGATCACCTTCCACGACGGCAAGCCGTTCGTGGCCGCCGACGTGGTGTATACCTTCCAGCGGCTCCTCGATCCCGACGTTGCATCGCCGGGCGCGGGCGGCCTGCCCGGCCTCGAACCCGACGGGATAACCGCGCCGGACGACCGCACGGTGGTCATGAGGCTCACCCAGCCCAACGTGGACTGGCCCGAGGCCATCACCAACTCCCACACCCGGATCGTGCCCGAGGGCGCCACCAACGCCGATCTGGCCGCCCAGAGCCTCGGCACCGGCGCATACCGGATCGACGAGTTCATACCGGGCGAGATCAGCACCGTCTTCGAGCGCAACGAGAACTACTGGCAGCCCGACTTGCCCAAGGTCGACTTCTTCGAGGTGATCACCATTCCCGAGGTAGAGGCCCAGTTGGCCGCCATCAGGGGCGGTCAGATTGACATCCTGTCGAGAGCCCCTGCGGCCCAGTTGGACGCTCTCGACGCCGAGCCCGACATCATGGTCATCAGCAATCCGGTCGGCAGTTCCTCGGTCGCCTACTGCCAGATAGATGTCCCGCCGTTCGACAACAACGACCTGCGCTTGGCCATCAAGTACGCCACCAACCGCCCGCAGCACAACGACCTCGTGTACGGGGGCCGGGCCTACCAGATGAACGACATCCCCCTGCCGGGGTTGATCCGGTTCGGCCTGACCGGCTCACGCGAGCACAACCTGGCCATGGCCAGGGAGCACCTCAGCCGGGCCGGCTACGCCGACGGCATCGACTTGACGCTCACGCTGGCCTCCATGGAGGACTGGATCGAGTGGACCCAGGTCTGGCAGCAACAGTTGGCCGAGGCCGGTATCAATGTCGAGCTGAACGTCACGCCGGCCGACACCTACTGGGGCGACCAGTGGCTGTCCGCGCCCTTCGCCATGACCGGCTGGAACGTCCGCACCGTCGACCATGGCCTGGGCCTGTGGTACCACTCCGAAGCCGAGTGGAACGAGACCCACTGGGCCGACGAGCAGTTCGACGCCGACTTGGCCGCCGCCCGGTCCACCACCGACGAGGCCGAGCGGACCAGGCTGTACCACAAGATGCAGCAGCAGATCATCGACGAGGGCGGCCACTTCGTGCCCAACATGTTCCCCCTGAGCAGCGCGGTGCGCGTCGGCGTGACCGGTTGGCAGCCCCGCGGGGTCTACTACACCATCGACGTCCCCTAGACGACGGGTCATGTGCCGCGGGTAGAACCCGCCAGATGAGCCGCATGAGTAGAGGCCGAGCGGGTAGGCGGCACCAATGCAAGAGACCTGCGAGGCGCTGAGCGAGGCCGTGGCCCGAGCGGCCCGTGAGCGCAGCGAACAAGAGCGGGAGACACCACGCCGGACCGCGAGGCACTATTCCCGCTCGCGCTCGCATGAGTAGCCTCGGCTAGTGCATTTCGTCCGCGTAACCGGACAACGAACTGCGCTGGCCGTGGTCGCCTTGTTCGCGGTGTCGTTGATCACCTTCTGGGCGGTCGAGTTGCTGCCCGGCGACGCCGCCACCCGGATGCTCGGCCGGGAGGCCACCCCGGAGCGGGTGGCGAACTTCCGTGAGCAGATGAACCTCGACGCGCCGGCGTTGGAGCGCTACACGACCTGGATCACCGGCTTCGTGCAGGGGGACTGGGGCGAGTCGCTGGTGCAGGCCCGGCCCAAGACCGAGGGGGCGCCCGCCGGGCGGATCAACCGGAGCGTCACCGACATCATCGTCCCCCGCCTGACTAACACGCTGCAACTGGCCGCGTTCGCCCTGATCATGTACGTCCCGCTCAGCCTGCTGATCGGCATCGTCACCGCCGTCTACCGCGACCGGACCCTCGCGGCCGGCCTCTCGACGCTGGTGATCCTCGGCTGCGCGGTACCCGACTTCGTGATCGCCATATTCCTGCTGGTCATCTTCGCGGTGGCCCTCGAATGGTTCCCCGCGCTGTCGCTCGTCGACCAGGCCCAGTCGTTCGGGGCCGAGCTCAGGATGATGACCTTGCCCGCGGTGACGCTGACCGCGGCCATGACCGGCTTCGCGGTGCGCCAGATGCAGGCCAGCCTGTTATCGGTGCTGAACTCCGACTACGTGCAGTTCGCCACCCTCAAGGGCCTGCCCCGCCGCCGGGTGCTGCTGCTGCACGCGCTGCCCAACGCCCTGGGCCCGGCCCTGCGAGCCACCGTGATCAACGTGGTGTGGCTGGTCGGCGGGGTGGTGCTGGTGGAGGTGGTGTTCACCTATCCGGGCATCGGGCTGCTGCTGCTCGACGCGCTGCGGCTGCTGGACACGCCGGTGATCCTGGCCTCGACCATGATCCTGGCCGGCGTCTACGTTCTGTGCAACCTGGGGGCCGACCTGGTGGCGGCCGCGCTGAACCCCCGCCTGAGGACCGGCTGATGGCCGAGCCCGCCGACGCCGGTGTGGCTGAGGCCCCTGCAGCCGGCGGGCCGGTGGCCGACACTCAGGTGGCCGGCAGTCAGGTGGCCGGGCCCGGCCGCCTCCGGAGGCTGGCGCGTCTCACCCGCGAGCGCCCCGTGTTCGTGGTGCTCCTGGGTGTGCTGGCCCTGCACTTCTTCACCGCCATCACCGGACCGTGGTGGGCGCCGTACACCCACGACACGATGCTGGTCGGCGAACCGTTCACCGGCCCGTCGTGGGACCATCCCTTCGGCACCGACAACTTCGGGCGGGACGTGTTCAGCCGGGTGGTCCGGGGCGAGCGGATCGTGCTCATCCAGGCGCTGTCGGCATCGGGACTGGCCATCATCTCCGGCTCCACCATCGGCATCCTGCTGGCCTACAAGCGGGGCTGGGTCGACGAGGTCGGCATGCGCGGCGTCGACATCATGCTGGCCCTGCCGGGACTCATCATGACCCTGCTCATCTTGGGCTCGATCGAGACCAACAACCTGGTGATCATCCTGACCGTCGCCTTCTTCTTCACATGGCCGGTGACCCTGACCGTCCGGGCCGCGGCCCTGGGGGTGGTCACCGAGGACTTCGTGACCAAGGCCAAGCTGAGAGGGGAGTCGGCGTTGTCGATCGCCCGGCGAGAGATCCTGCCCAACGTGCTGGGCAACGTGCTGGTGGAGTTCTCGCTGCGCACCGGGTACGCGGTGTTCTTCATCGGGGCGCTCAGCTTCCTGGGCTTCGCGGCCGCGCCGCCGTCGCCCGAGTGGGGGCTGATGATCAACGAGGGCCGCAAGTTCCTCAGCGCCTCCAAGTGGATGGTGCTGGGCCCCGCCGGGGCGCTGGCCTCGCTGGTGGTGGCGCTGAGCCTTGTCACCGAGGAGGTCGCCGACATCCTCGGCGTGTCCACCCGCCGGAGCTCGGGCTGATGGCCGCTGTTCCTGCCGCTGGCGCGATGATCTCGGCGGTCGCCGGCGATGGCTGGAGGCGCGATGGTCTCGGCGGTCGCCGGCGATGGCTGGAGGCGCGATGACCTCGGCGGCTACGAGTGGTGCAGCCACCGCTGGCCCCTCCGCGAACGGCGGCGAGCCGCTGGTGCGGGTCGACGACCTCACCGTCGACTACCGCAACGACGACCAGTGGGTGAGCGTGGTCAAGGACGTGTCGTTCTCCATCGGCCGGGGCGAGACGCTGGGCCTGGCCGGCGAGTCCGGCTGCGGCAAGACCACCACCGCGCTGGCCATGTTCGGCTACAACAAGCCCGGCAGCCGGGTGGCCGGCGGCCGGGTCACCTTCGACGGCCGCGACCTGCTGGACCTGTCCGTCCGCCAGATGCAGCCCATCCGGGGCGCTCGGATCTCGCTGGTGCCCCAGAACCCGGCCAGCACCCTCACTCCGTCGATGAAGGTCGGCCGCCAGGTGGTCGAGACGCTGGAGGGCCACGGCGTGAGCTCCGGCGGCGACGCCATGGACCGCACGGTCGAGCTGTTCGGCCAAGTCGGGCTGCCCGAGCCGGCCAAGATCGCCCGCCGCTACCCGCACCAGCTCAGCGGCGGCCAGCAGCAGCGGGTGGTGATCGCCATCGCCATCGCCTGCCGTCCGGACCTGATCGTGCTGGACGAGCCCACCACCGCCCTCGACGTCACCACCCAGGCCCGGCTGCTCGACCTGCTCACCCACATCAAGGACGAGAGCGGCATGAGCGCCCTGTACGTCAGCCACAACCTGGGAGTGCTGGAGCAGATCTGCGACCGGGTGGCGGTGATGTACGCCGGCGAGCTCATCGAGATCGCGCCCACCGCCGAACTGTTCAACCGGCCCCGCCACCCCTACACCCGGGGCCTGATCGCGGCCGTGCCCCGGGTGGAGGCCGAGCACGCCGGCACCGAGAAGCTGCGGGGCCTGCTGCGCCGCGACGACCTGCCCGACGGATGCGGCTTCGCCCCCCGGTGCCCCTACTCGCGGCCGCAGTGCTTCACCGACCCGCAGCGGCTGGCCGAGATCGAGCCGTCGCACCATGTGGCCTGCTGGCGGGCCCCGGACATCGAAGCCGAGGCAACGCCATGACCCGATCCGCTCGTTCTGTGTGTACAAACCCGGTCTATGCCCGGGAAAACGCGAACAGATCCGGCAGATCCGCAGGGGGCGGCGCGCTATGACCCCGCTGCTGGAAGTCTCCGACGTCCGGATCTCGTACCGGCCCCGCCGCGGGCTGGTGTCCAGACTGGTCCGGGCCCTGCGGTCCGACACCACCGAGCCGGTGCCGGCGGTGCGGGACGCGTCGTTCACCATCAACACGGGCGAGACGGTGGCCCTGGTGGGCGAGAGCGGCAGCGGCAAGACCACCCTGGCCCGCTCCATCGCCGGGCTGATCCAGCCCCAGCGGGGGAGCCTGCGCTTCGAGGGCGCCGACATCACCCGGCCCGTGTACCGCCGGCCGCCGGAGCTGCTGCGCCACATCCAGTACGTGTTCCAGAACCCGGCTTCGTCGCTGAACCCCCGCCGCAAGGTCCGCTACAGCCTGGGCCGCACGCTCGACGTGTTCTTCAAGCTGTCCAAGGCCGAGAGGCGCGACCGGATGGCCGGGCTGCTGGCCAGCGTCCACCTCGACCCCGGCTACATCGACCGCTACCCGCCCCAGCTCAGCGGGGGCGAGGCCCAGCGGGTGGCCATCGCCCAGGCCCTGGCCGCCGAGCCCAAGCTGATCCTGTGCGACGAGGTCCTGTCGGCCCTCGACGTGTCGGTGCAGGACAACATCCTCGAGCTGTTGCGGGAGCTGCAGGCCGCCCGGGACGTGGCCTACCTGTTCATCGCCCACGACCTGGCCGTGGTGCGGTGGCTGGCAGACCGGGTGGTGGTGCTGTACCACGGCCGCATCGTCGAGCAGGGCACCGTCGAGGAGATCTTCACCCCGCCCCACCATCCCTACACCGCGCTGCTGCTCGACTCGATCCCCGGCAAGGGCGAGCACCAGACCTCCGCGCTGACCGAGGACGCCTCGACGGTGGGCACCGCCCCCGATGCCGGCTGCGCCTTCGAGCCCCGCTGCCAGCACCGGATTGAGGGGGTGTGCGAGGTCGAAGAACCGCCCCGCCTCCAAGACAGCCCGACCCACGACGTGCTCTGCCACCTGAGCGCCGACGACCGAGCCCGAGTACAGGTCCGTTCCGCCGCCGCTGCCGTGGCCGGCGCGCCGTCCGAGGAGATCTGATGGCCGACACCGCGGAATCCCAAGCCGTCCGAGGAGATCTGATGACTTGCGTCGCGGGCTGCCAGCCGCCTAAGGAGACGAGATGACCGACACCGCCCAACTCCGTGACCGCCTCCAGGGCTGCTACGTCACCGTGCCCACCCTGTTCCGGGACGACGACGAGTTGTCGGTCGACCTCGACGCCATGCGCAAGCACGTGGGCTTCCTGGTCGACGGCGGGATCACCTCCGGCAACGGGGTGCTGCTGGCCTGCGGCGCGGCCGGGGACTTCTCCACGATGACCTTCGACGAGCGGGTGGCGGTGACCGCCGCGGTGGTGGAGGAGGCCGCCGGCCGGGTGCCGGTGGTGATGGGCGGCCAGACCACCAGCACCATGGAGCTGGCGCGCCTGGCCCGGGCCGCGGCCGACATCGGCGCCGAGTTCATGCAGGTGTCGCCGCCGTTCTACTTCGCCCACACCGACGACGACTTCATGGAGCACGTGGCCGCCGCCGCGGCCGCCTCGGATGTGGGCATGGTGGTCTACAACACCCACTGGACCAGCCTGGAGATCTCCAACGCCCTCATCGACCGCCTGGCCGGCCTGGGCACGGTGGTGGGCCTGAAGTGGTCGATGCCCGACAACGGGTTCATGGAGTTCGAGGGGGTGGTGGCCGACTACTCCGACCGGTTCTGCATCATCGACAACCAGCTGCGGTTCCCGACCAGCCACATGCTGGGCGCCCGGGGCATCGAGGTCCACATCTGCAACTTCTGGCCCCAGTGGGGGGTGCGGATGTGGGAGATGCTGAACGAGGGCCGCTACGTCGAGGCCCAGCACGAGCTGGTGAAGGTGGTGCTGCCGTTCATGCGGCTGTGGACCGAGATGGAGGGCTACACCAGCGGCGACGGCCACCTCGACAAGCTGTGCATGGAGCTGGTGGGCCTGCCGTCGAGCCGCAGCCGTCCCCCGACCCGCGACATCCGCAACCGCTACCGGGAGCAGGCCCGGGCCATGCTCCAGGCCATAGGCACCCCCAACGTCCTAACCGCCGACTGAGCGTCACCCAGCCCGCCCGCGCCCCCCGGCAACATCTCGGGTTGGTTTTGGGTTGTGGGTACCCACAAATCGCCCCAAGATCTCGCGGCCAACCCGTCCCCAAGATCTCGGGTTGGTTTTGGGTCGTGGGTACCCACAAATCGCCCCAAGATCTTGCGGCCGGCTCGGTCAGCCGCCGTCAGCAGGGCAGCGGCACCACATGGTGGCGGCCGGTGTAGTCACGGCCCCGCAGCAGCCCCATCTGGCGGGGCTCGTCGGGGGCGTGGCGGGCCCGGTCGAGGCCGGCGTAGAGCGGATTGCCGGTCACCCGCACGAACGGCACCGTCACCCGGGGCGACAACCCGATCCGCGGCTGGGACGTGCGGTTGGGACCCGACCCGTGCAGCGCGTTCTCGCTGAACATCACGAACTCCCCCGGCTCCAGTTCGAAGACCCGGATGTCGTCGGGATCGATGGCATCGGTCGGCACGGCCTGGTGGAACGAGTGACGGGTGCCGTCCACGTCGTGGTCGAAGGTGCTGGTGTGCGAACCCCTCACCACCTGGAGGCACCCGTTGTCGACGGTGGCCTCGGTGATGGCGATCCAGGCCGACGCCCAGACCGGGGGCAGCAGATCGAAGTAGGCCCCGTCCTGATGCCACGGCACCTCGGTGTAGCGCTGCTCGTCGCCGGTGGCCTCGGCCAGGGGCTGCTTGATCTGGAAGTTGCTGCGCCAGATCAGCAGGTCGGGCCCCAGCAGCGAAGCGACACGGTCCACCAACTCCGGTCCCCGGCACAGCCGGCACACCGTCTCATGGTCCAGATGCCGGTCGTGGTAGTCCACGTGGGGGTCATCCAGTAGCGCTCCGGGAACGACGATCTCTTCGGTGATCCGTTCCCGCATCGCGGCCATGACCTCCGGCGACACCAACCGGTAAGGCCCAATCACCCCATCGGAGTGATAAGCCTCCACCTCCGCCGCACCCAAAGGAAACCGCAACTCCGCCTCCAGCGCGACAACCCCCACGGCCTCACCCTACTGAACCCGCATCCATCCATTAACAGTCGCAGCCGGCATGTGATCACCGTCCACCGGTTAGCGTTGCCGCACGGCCGAGGCGCATCGTGATTTGATGATCGAGCGGGGCATTGAGGAGGGCTGGATCACGCCGGCGTCCCGGACATGTCTGGGGCCGGCTCAGCGTTTCGTCGCGCCGCGAAGCATCGCCTACGTGCTCGACGAGGACCGGGATGACGGGCCGTGTATCTCCTATCACGATGACAACTGACTACAGTGTCGGAATGACTGTACTTTCGATACGTTTCAAGCGTCCGGGTGTCTTGGAGCGGCTCAGGCGGGGCGCGGCCAAGCGGGCTGAGTCGCTCTCATCGGCGGGGGAGCGCCTGATCGACGAGGGGCTGCGCATGGACGCCTATCCCGGGATCGTCTTCCGCGATGGGCCCGCGGGCCGGCGGGCCGCGCTGGACACCGGGCCCGATGTGTGGCAGGTCGTCCCGCTGCTGCAGGGCTTGAGCGGAAGCCTGGAGGAGCGGATCGCGGAAACGGCTGAGCAGCTCTGGCTCACCGAGAGGCAGGTCCGAGCCGTCAGCCGGTACTACGCCGAGTTCACCGACGAGATCGACACCATGATCGCAGAAAACGACGAGGCCGCCGCCCGCGAGTATGCCGCCTGGAAGAACGAGCGCAAGCTGCTGACGGGGTGAAGCTCCTCCTCGACGAGATGTACGCCCCCAGCGTCGCGGCCCTGCTGCGGGACTGGGGACACGATGTCGTCGCCGTCAAGGAGCGTCGCGATCTCATCGGGTTGTCTGACGAGTATCTGCTTAGAACGGCGACGGCCGAAGGCAGAGCGGTGGTCACTGAGGATGTGCATGACTTCGCCGCGCTTGACCGGCACATCTCTGCCGCGGGACAGAATCACTCGGGGCTGGTCTTGGCTCACACTCGCCGGTTCCCCCGCTCAGTACGGAACCATGCGAGAGTGCTGGCCGACGCGCTCGCCGCCCTCCTCAGCGAGCACGGCTCCACGCTCGACGACGCCGACTCATTCGTATGGTGGCTGGAGCGGCCCGACCGCTGAGAGCCGCTAGTCCCTGAGGCCGGAGAGCTTCATGACGGTGTTGTCTTCGATCCAGTTCCAGTCGAGTTCTACTCCGAGGCCGGGACCGGTGGGCAGGTGCAGGCAGCCGTCGGCGTCGATGTCGAGCGGGGCGCCCTCGAGGGCGAAGCGGAACATCTCATGGTGCAGCTCGAAGAACTCGCAGTTGCGTACCGAGCAGGCCACGTGCAGGTTGGCGATGTCGAGCAGCGATGAGTGCAGGGCGTGGATCTCGAGGTTCATGCCGGCCTCGTCGCACATGGCCGACGCCTTGCGCAGACCGGTGATGCCGGCCTTGATGAACACGTCGCCGCGGGCCATGTCGCAGGCTCTGCGCTCCAGGAACTGGGGCAGCTCCCGGAGGCTGACCGTCTCGGTGGCCAGGATGGGGACCTCCAGCCGCCGGGTGAGCTGCTCCAGGGTGGTGATGTCGCGGTCGGGGACGGGCTCCTCGAACCAGCGGTAGCCGAGACGGGCCAGCGCCTCGCCCACCTCCAGAGCCTGCTCGAAGCTGTACTCGGCCACCGCGTCCAGCATCAGCGGGAAGTCGTCGCCTGCGGCGTCACGAGCGGCCTCGGCCCGACCGATGTCGGCGGCCGGGCCGTCGTACAGGGTCAGCTTGTAGCCCCGGTAGCCGAGCTGCTTCATGGCGGCCGCCTCGTCGAACGTGTCGGCCGGGGTGAGGTTCCAGTGCGAGCCGGTCCGGTAGGCGGGCACCTCGGTGCGGCACACCCCGAGCAGCTCGGCGATGGGCACTCCGGCGGCCTTGCCCTTGATGTCCCAGAAGGCCACGTCGAGCATGCCCAGCAGGCCGTCGCTAATGGGGTAGAGGTGGCGGTTGAGGCTCATGAGTTCCCGCCACAGTTCCTCGTGTTGCCGGGGGTCCTTGCCCAGGATGGCCCTCAGGTACACGTCGTGGAGCTGGTGGGCCGAGCCGATCCCCTCGCCGTTGGCGCCGTAGCCCATCGTGTACCCGTCGACACCCTCGTCGGTAGTCACGCACGTCAACGGGAAGTGCCAGACCGGCGGCACGTCGTCGGGTATGGGGCTGTCGCCGTACCAGGGCTGCGCGTCCAGTGCCAGCACCCGGGTCACCATCCCGGTGATCCTCACGGCGCCCCTGAGTTCACGCCGTCGCCGCGGGTGGGTGCCGCGGGCTCGGTTCCGGGGTTCGTGTCGTCGTTGTGGGTGGGTGCCGTCGGCTCGGCTTCTGGGTTCATGTCGCCGCTCCCGGGCTCAGGTCGACCACATGGTGCAGCGGCTCACCGGCGCGGTGGCGGGCCAGGTTGGCTGCGAACACCTCGCACAGCTCGTCGGCGTAGTCCCAGGTGTGGCCGGCCATGTGGGGCGTCACGATGACATTCTCCAGGTTCCACAGCGGGCTGTCACCGGGCAGCGGCTCGGCGGCGAACACGTCCAGGCCTGCCCCGGCCAGGTGCCCGCCGGCCAGCCGCTCCACCAAGGCCGTCTCGTCGACGGACGGGCCCCGGCCGACGTTGCAGAAGCAGGCGCCCGGCTTCATGGCCGCGAACACCTCGCGGCTGATCACGCCACGGGTGGCCGCCCCGCCCGGCAGTGCCCCCACCACATGGTCGGCCCCGGCCACCGCGGCAGCCAGCGCCTCGGGCCCGAACACCTCCGACACGTTCGGGCAGGGCCGATCCGGATGCCGGCGCACGCCGACCACCCGCATTCCCAGGACCGCGCACCGCTGGGCGATGGCCGATCCCAGCGTCCCCAGCCCGATCACGCACACCGTCGACCCGGCCAGCCGGCCGTGGCGGTGCAGATGCTCCCAACTGCGCCCCGGCATGGCCCGGAGGTACTCCGGCAGGCGGCGCACCAGTGCCAGCATCATGGCTACGCAGTGCTCGGCCACCCCCTCGGAGTAGGCGCCGCCGGCGTTGCACACCACCAGGTCATCCCTGGCCGCCAGCTCCGGGGTCAGGTACTCCTCGTAGCCCGCGCTGGGCAGCAGCAGCAGCCGTAGCGGGCTGGCGGCCAGCAGGTCAGGCTCAGGCCAGCCCACCATGACCTCGGCCGCGGCCATCGCCCGGCGATACTCGTCGGCGGAGGCGTCCTGGCCGAGCCGGTCACACGCCGCCCGGCCGCCGGCGGCCTCACACAGCGCTTGGATGTGTTGGTCGCCGAAGGCGTCTACGGCGATGAGCAGCCTCAGAGGCCGAGCGACTTCGCGACGCGATTTCATGGGACGTCAAGCGAGACCGTGGCCGGCGCGGCCCCGGATTCTCGGGTTGGTTGTGTGTGGCAGGCCCGCAGAACGCTCCCGAGATTCTGCGCCCGGCCCGTTCCCGGATTCTCGGGTTGGTTGTGTGTGGCAGGTCCGCAGAACGCTCCCGAGATTCTGCGCCCGGCCCGGCGCCGAGTTCTCGGGCGCTCGCAGCGACGACGAGGACAGGGCAGGTACCTCAGTCGAGCCGGAAGCGGGCGGTCTGCATGTACTGGATGGGCCAGTCGTCCTTGGTGTACTCGTGGTAGGCGGTCACGATCGTGCCGTCGTCGAGCTGCACCACGGTCGGGTAGCCGATGTGCCAGTACTGCCGGTGAACCTCCGGCTCAGGCGCGTGGCAGCCGGCGATGATGAACTCGTCGGCCGGGTCCCAGTTGATGCCGTCCTCCGACGTGCAGCCACGCACGTCCATGGGGAAGGCCCGGTAGCTGTACACGCTCAGCACCCGGCCGTCCTGGAGCTGGATCATGTCGGCGGGATAGCCCCAAAGCCGGGTCCGCGACGGTGGGGCCCAGGTCACGCCGTCGTCGGTGGAGTGGGTCACCCACTGGTAGTCGTAGCGGGCCGGCCGGAACAGCACCCTGATCATCGACACCAGCCGGCCGTTGGACATGCGGGTCAGCGACGGCTCCTGGAAGTTGATGATCGAGGCCGGGTCGAAGGCCATCGTGCCCCAGTGGTGCCAGCTGTCCCCGCCGTCGTCGGAGCGCAGCAGGAAGCAGCGCGACGGCTCCCAGTTGATCCCGCCGCCGAGGATGTAGCCGTCGGGGCTGAGGGTGCCCTCCAGCGGCATCAGCAGCCCCCCGTCGGGCAGCTCCACCACATGGCCGGACCCGGTGCCGCCGGCCAGGCAGACCGCGGTGCCCGAGTCGGCGATCGGGTAGGTGCTGACCGGGATCGGACCGTTCCACGTGTCGCCGTTGTCGGAGGACTTGTAGACCGCATAGCCGGTCTGGTGGGGTCGGACGTAGCCCATCGCCTGCTCATCGATGCGGTTGGCGATGGCGCCGGGGGCGTTGATGAAACCGCAGATGCGGGTGTGCATGATGATGGTGCCGTCGCTGATCTGGGCGAAGGCGCAGTCCCAGTTGCCGGTGTGGTCGGTGTAGTCCTCCACCACCACCCGGGTGCTCGGATCCCAGCTCCTGCCGCCGTCGGACGACTTGATCAGGCACGACCGGCCGGTGTCGGCGTGCATCGGTCCCCGCTCCTCGTTGTAGCCCAGCAGCAGTTCGCCGTTCTGGAGCTTGACGATGCTGCCCTGGTTGCAGCACCGGTCGGGGTCGATGTAGGCGTCGACTACTTCGGCGTCCACTCTGCGCATGGTGTTGTCGCTTCCTGTGGCTGTATCGGACTTCGGTCGCCGATGTATACCTCATACATCACGGCGCTAGCAAAGGGGGCAACCGCGGGATTGCCCCTCCCGCCCCCCAACGTCAGAACGAGCGAACCAGGAGCCCGAGCAGCACTAGGTATTGTCCATACGAGAAGGGCCCCACCAAAGGAGGTTCCAGTGAAGAAGGTGACCGAGACCGACCTGCCCGGAGTGGGGATCCGTTTCGACCTTCAGACCGACGCCGGCCGCTGCGTCGGCGTGGTGGCTCACCAGACCGGTCGGCGCGACCTGGTGGTCTACGACGAGCGGGACATCGACCGGGCCTGCGAGAGCGTCCAACTGACCGAGGACGAGGGCCACACCCTGGGCGAGCTGCTGGGCGGCAGCCCCGTGCTGGAGCATCTCGACGACGCCGTGCATCGCCTGGAGGACCTCGTGATCTCGTGGGTCACGATCGCCTCCGGGTCGGCTGTCGCCGGGCTGACTCTGGCCGAGGCGACCCTGAGAACCCGGACGGGGGCCGGAGTCGTCGCCCTCGTCACAGAGGCGGGCGCCATCCCCATACCGGCCGGCACCGAGCGCCTCGAAGCGGGCGACACCGCGGTGGTGGTGGGCGTCCCGTCGGCGGTCAAGGCCGCCACCAGGCTGCTCAGGCGCCCCGCCGACTAGATCGACTGGGTCGGCGCGGTGCGTGCATACCGCCGTCCTGCCGGCTGGGTCGGCCCAAGGCAAGGGCCAACATGAACACCGGCGGCGACCTGCCGACTGGATCGGCCCTGTCCGTGCATACCGGCGGCGACTTGCTGGCCAGACCGACTGGATCGGCCCTGTCCGTGCATACTGGCGGCGACTTGCTGGCCAGACCGACTGGATCGGCCCTGTCCGTGCATACTGGCG
>JAPPLH010000034.1:2882-5652 GCA_028819505.1 Acidimicrobiaceae bacterium | reverse complement strand
GCGACTTGCTGGCCAGACCGACTGGATCGGCCTAGGCAATGGACACCGGCGGCGACCTGCTGGTCATCGAGCTCGGCGCGCTCGTGCTGGCTCTGGCGGTCGTCGCCCGCCTGGCCCGCAGGATCGGCCTGCCCGCCCTGCCGCTGTACCTGCTGGCCGGGCTGGTCCTCGGCGAGGGCAGCCTCTTCGAGCTGGACGCCTCGGAGGACTTCATCGAGGTGGGCGCCGAGATCGGCGTCATCCTGATGCTGCTGATGCTGGGACTTGAGTTCTCCACCCACGAGCTGATCAACAACGTGCGCCGCTCGACGCTGGCCGGCGTGGCCGACCTGGTCCTGAACTTCACCCCCGGGTTCGTGGCCGGCCTCATCCTCGGCTTCGATCCGGTCGTGGCGGTCCTGCTCGGCGGCGTCACCTACATCTCGTCGTCGGGCATCGTGGCCAAGCTGGTGGCCGACCTCGACCGGATCGGCAACCACGAGACCTCGGTCGTCCTCAGCGTGCTCGTCATCGAGGACCTGGCCATGGTGCTGTACCTGCCGATCGTGTCGGGCGTGCTCTTCGGCGGGTCGGCCGTGAGCACCACCGTCACCGTCGCCATCTCGCTGGCGGCCGTGCTCGGGGTGCTCGGCGTCGCCTACCTGCTGGGCGACCGGCTCAGCGCCATCGCCCTGAGCCAGTCCAGCGAGGCGCTGCTGCTGACCCTGCTGGGCGGCAC
Source organism: Acidimicrobiaceae bacterium (assembly GCA_028819505.1). Lineage (GTDB taxonomy): Bacteria > Actinomycetota > Acidimicrobiia > Acidimicrobiales > Aldehydirespiratoraceae > Aldehydirespirator. The sequence goes on along the minus strand of JAPPLH010000034.1, from coordinate 4,934 downwards.
CCTGCTGGTCGCCGGCATCGCCGGGCGTCTCGGCGTCTCGACCGCGGTCGGGGCCTTCGTGGTGGGCGTGGCACTGTCGGGCGACATCGTCTCGCACGCCCGGGGGCTGCTGCTGCCGCTGCGCAACCTGTTCGCCGCGGTCTTCTTCGTGTTCTTCGGGCTCAAAGTAGACCTCGGCCTCATACCGGGCGTGGCCGTCGCCGCGCTGGCCATCGCGGCCGTCACCGTCGCCACCAAGATCGCCTCCGGCTGGATCGCCGCCGCTCGGGCCGGCATCGGCAGGCCCGGCCGGCTGCGGGCCGGTGCCGCCCTCATCGCCCACGGCGAGTTCTCGATCGTCATCGCCGAGCTCGGCATCGCCCGCGAGAGCGACCTCGGCGCACTGGCGGCCGCCTACGTAATCGTCCTAACCCTGGTAGGAGCGGTCCTCTACCAGTTCGCAGACTCGATCACCCTCCCCGCCCGCAAGCGCCGCCCCGCCCGCGCCTAGTGGTGTGTCCGACGTGCTGGCGTTCTTCAAGCACATCGACTCCCGCACCCCCGCCGGCCTCGACGTCCACGTCATCTTGGACAACGTCTCCGCCCACAAGTCCGAACCGGTGCGCAAATGGCTGTCGAACCCCCGCCGCCAGCGCTGGCACCTGCACTTCACCCCCACCAGCTCCAGCTGGGCCAACCTCGTCGAGTGCTGGTTCTCGGTCCTGACCCGCAAAGCCCTCAAGAACCGAGCGTTCAGCTCCGTCGCCGAACTCCAAGATGCCATCGACACATGGGCCCAGCACTGGAACCACGACCCCCAGCCCCTCAAATGGACCAAACAAGCCCAACCCGTCATCGACAAAGTCAAACGAGCCCGAACCGCCCTACACCACGCAACCAGACCCGCGACAGACCAATAGGCCCGCCCGTGCCCCATCCGCTGGCCGCCCGGGCATCGACTCTGACGGCCTGTGCTTCGTGTTCGAGAACCGTCCCGGCCTGCGGGGGCGTCCCTGGTTGGCTCAGTCCCGGGCCAGGCGGGTGATCAGCAGGACCACGGCGAAGCCGACCACGGCGGCTGCTGTGGGAGCGGCCCACTCGCCGGCGCCGGGCCAGTCCAGGCCGGTGCCCGAGATGATCTCGTTCTCGTGGCGGCTGATCACGCCCACGCCGTCGGGCCACGGCCACAGCACCCGCAGCGACCCGAGCATCAGTCCCACCAGCACGGCCATGACCGGGTTGCGGGCCTGGTCCAGCAGCCTCCCCAGCACCGTCGAGAACAACCCCAGCCCCACCGCCGCCCCAGCCAGGAACACGGCCGCGTCGAGGTAGCGCAGGTCGGTGACGACGTTGATCACCGCCCCGTACATGCCCAGCATCAGCAGTAGGAACGCCCCGGAAATGCCGGGGAGGATCATGGCGCAGATCGCTATGGCCCCGGCCCCGGCCAGCACCGGCAGCGACGGGTCGGCCACCGGGCCCGACTGCAGTCCCAGCAGGGCGAAAGTCGCTGCCGCCGACGCTGCCGTCAACGAGATCCGGTCCCCGCCCCGCCACTCGAACAGCCGGCACGCCGACACCGCCGATGCGAGCACCAGCCCGCAGAACAGGCCGGCCATCGTCTCGGGGCGCTCCTCCAGCTGGGTCTCGATCACCGACGCCAGCAGCAGGATCGTCCCCAGGATCCCGACCAGCAGCGGCACGATCAGCCACCAGTCCACCCCGGCCAGGCGCCGCCCGGCCTCCCGCCAGTCGCCTCGCAGCAACCGGGCCGCGGCCCCGGCAACGCCCCGGATCGCCCCCAGCAGCCGCTCGTAGATGCCGAGCACCACCGCGATCGTGCCGCCCGACACGCCCGGCACCACATCGGCCGCGCCCATGGCCAACCCCCGGGCCAGCCCGAGCGCCAGCCGCCTCCCGGCGCCCCAGCCCGCCTCACGCCCCCTGGTCACTCATACCCCCCGGTCACTCACGCCCCCTGCCGCCCCCAAGATCTCGGGTTGGTATTGGGTGGCAGATCCCCGGAATCGCCCCGAGATTCTCGCTCCGGCCCGTCCCGGAAATCTCGGGTTG
>JAPPLH010000034.1:0-2782 GCA_028819505.1 Acidimicrobiaceae bacterium | reverse complement strand
CCCGGCCTGCCCCGACCGTACCGGTCAGGTCTGGGAGGCGAGGCGGCGGTTCTTGACCTTGGCCTTCAGGTAGTCGCGGTTCAGCACCGCGATGAAATCGAGGCTGATCTCCTTGGGGCAGGCCTCGGTGCACTCGCCGTGGTTGGTGCATGACCCGAAGAACGACTCCATCGTCTCCACCATGGCCTCGGCCCGCCGCCAGCGCTCGGGCTGGCCCTGGGGCAGCACGTTCAGGTGGCCGAGCTTGGCCGCGGTGAACAGCTGGGCCGCCGAGTTGGGGCAGGCGGCCACGCACGCCCCGCAGCCGATGCAGGCCGCCGCGTCCATGGCGAAGTCGGCCACGTCCTTGGGGACCGGGATCTCGTTGGCGTCGGGGGCGGTGCCGGTGGCCGCCGAGATGAAGCCGCCCGACTCGATGATCCGGTCGAACGCCCGCCGGTCCACCATCAGGTCCTTCACCACCGGGAACGACGCCGCCCGGAACGGCTCGATCACGATCTCGTCGCCGTCGCGGAACTTGCGCATGTGCAGCTGGCAGGTGGCGGTGGCCTTCTCGGGGCCGTGGGGCCGCCCGTTGATCATCACCCCGCAGGTACCGCAGATGCCCTCCCGGCAGTCGTGGGCGAAGGTGACGGGCTCGATGTCGTCGTCGATCAGGCGTTCGTTGACGATGTCGAGCATCTCCAGGAACGAGCAGTCGACGGGAACATCCGGGGCGTCGACGTCCAGGAACGCCCCCGGCTCGTCGGGCCCGGCCTGACGCCAGATCCGCAGCTTGAGCCGCAGTGTCGCCCGGTGCCCGTTCCCCGAGCCGTTTCCCCTCGACCCGCCACTCATCGGGAAGCTCGCTGCCTCGGGGCTCGCGCCGCGGTCACCACCGGCGCCGACGGCAGTACCGCTACTGCCGTCCACGCTGCTGCGCCCGCGGCCAGCCCGCCGATCACGGGCTCAGCCAACACCGCCCGCTCGGCCCTCGCTCCCACTGAGTGGCCTCGACGCTGGGCGGTGCTCACTTGTAGCTCCTCTGGGCCGGTGTCGGGCCGGTGGCCGATCGCGGTGTGGCCTCGACGCTGGGCGGTGCTCACTTGTAGCTCCTCTGGGCCGGTGTCGGGCCGGTGGCCGATCGCGGTGTGGCCTCGACGCTGGGCGGTGCTCACTTGTAGCTCCTCTGGGTGAGCTTCACGTTCTCGAACTCCAGCGGCTCCTCGACCAGCTCCTGGGGCCGGTCCGGACCCTGCCAGTCCCACGCAGCCACATAGGCGAAGTTCTCGTCGTCCCGCAGGGCCTCGCCCTCCGGGGTCTGGTGCTCCTCCCGGAAGTGCCCGCCGCAGGACTCCTCGCGGTGCAGGGCGTCGCGCACCTTCAGCTCGGCCATCTCCATGAAGTCGTCCACCCGGTTGACCTGCTCCAGCGACTGGTTGGTGGTGTCGGCCGACCCCAGCACCTTGACGTTGGCCCTGAACTCCTCCCGCAGCGCCGGGATCTCGCTCAGCGCCTTCTCCAGGCCGGCGCGGTTGCGGGCCATGCCGCAGTACTCCCACACGATCTTGCCCAGCTCCCGGTGGTAGTGGTCCACCGACTTGGTGCCCCGCTTGGCCAGCCAGCCCCGGGTGCGGTCGTCGACCTCGGCCACCGCCGCCGCGAACGCCGGATCATCGACCGGCACCGGCGCCGACCCCAGCTTCGGCGCCAGGTAGTCGCCGATGGTGTAGGGCAGCACGAAGTAGCCGTCGGCCAGGCCCTGCATCAGCGCGGAGGCCCCCAGCCGGTTGGCCCCGTGGTCGGAGAAGTTGCACTCGCCCAGGGCGTACAGGCCACCAACGTTGGTCATCAGGTTGTAGTCCACCCACAGCCCGCCCATGGTGTAGTGGGTGGCCGGGTAGATGCGCATGGGGGACCGGTAGGGGTCCTCGCCGGTGATGCGCTCGTACATGTCGAACAGGTTCCCGTACTTCTCCCGCACCACGCTCTCGCCGTCGCGGGCGATCACGTCGGCGAAGTCGAGGTACACGCCGTTGCGCAACGGCCCCACGCCCAGCCCCTGGTCCACCACCGTCTTGGCGTTGCGGGACGCCACATCGCGGGGCACCAGGTTCCCGAACGCCGGGTACTTCTCCTCCAGGAAGTAGTAGCGGTCGGCGTCGGGCACGGCGGACGCGGCCCTCGGGTCGTCGGAGTTGCGGGGCACCCAGATGCGCCCGTCGTTGCGCAGCGACTCCGACATGAGGGTCAGCTTCGACTGGAACTCGTCGCCGGCCGGGATGCACGTGGGGTGGATCTGGGTGTAGCACGGGTTGGCGAACGTTGCCCCCCGCCGGTGCGCCCGCCACGCCGCGGTCACGTTGCAGTTCATGGCGTTGGTGGACAGGTAGTAGACGTTGCCGTAGCCGCCGGTGGCCAGCACCACCGCATGGCCGCTGTGGGCCCGTACCTCGCCGGTGAGCAGGTCCCTGGTGACGATCCCGCAGGCCTCGCCGTCCTTGACCACGATGTCGAGCACGTCGGCCCGGTTGTGCAGGGTCACCCCGCCGACCGCGATCTGGGCGGCCATGGCCTGGTAGGCGCCCAGCAGCAGCTGCTGGCCGGTCTGGCCCCGGGCGTAGAAGGTGCGGCTCACCTGGGCGCCGCCGAAGGACCGGTTGGCCAGCAGGCCGCCGTACTCCCGGGCGAAGGGCACCCCCTGGGCCGCGCACTGGTCGATGATGTTGAGCGACACCTGGGCCAGCCGGTAGACGTTGGCCTCCCTCGAGCGGTAGTCGCCGCCCTTGACCGTGTCGTAGAA
>JAPPLH010000112.1 GCA_028819505.1 Acidimicrobiaceae bacterium | reverse complement strand
CGGCGAGCACTGCCCAACCCGGGCGCCGAGATGAGAGAACAAACACCTAGGTCAGAGGCATAACTGAGGCCTTCCAGGCGTCAATCTCCCTCAATTTGTCCCTCAATGTGTTCCGCAGAACGTGCCCGCTGCGGCGCTGGCCAGGGTCCCGCGGCCGGCCGACGATTCCTTCTCCCGGACGATCGCGGGGAGGGGCAGGGTCGACTGCAGGACCACGCCCCGCGGCGCGACGAGCGCTTGGAGACGCCGCGTCTCGTCGAGGTGGTCGCTGCCTCACCGCGACGCCCGCTCATGAGATGTGGCGGCTCCACGCCTCCATCACATCCCTGCGGGCGGCCAGCAGATCGGAGCGCTGGTAGGCGCGCTCCAGCGCCCCGGCCGAGTGCGCCAGCGCGGCCTCGGCGACCTCCCGGGGGACCCCGGTCTCGGCCGCCCACGACCGGAACGAGGCCCGCAGCCCGTGGGGCGTGAACTCGAAGGGCCTGGTTATCTTCGACATGGCGCCGTTGCTCAGCGCCTTCCCGGCGGGCGAGGGGAACAGCGGACCGGCGCCGCCGGCGCTGTGGGAGTAGGGGCGGGCCGCGTCGAGCGCCTCGAGCGCCGCCGTCGACAGCGGCACCACGTGCTCCCGGCTGGTCTTGGTGCGCTCGGCGGGCACCGTCCAGGTCCGGGTCCCGAGGTCGACCTCGTCCCATGTGGCGAACCGGGCCTCGCCGGAGCGGGCCGCGGTGGCGGCCAGGAACCTCAGGCACGCCACCGTGGGCGGCCACGCCCTCGGCAGCGTGCCGAGCTTCTCCAGGGTCGGGCCGACCTGGTCGTGGGGCAGGCTGGCCAGGTGCTTGGCCGGGGTGGTGTGGCGGGGCAGCGCCGCGGCCAGCGCGGGGCCTGCGGGGTCGTCTGAGCGGTATCCGGCGGCGATGCTCCAGCGCAGCACCACCCCGAGGCGGGTCTTGAGCTTGCGGGCGGTCTCGGCCTTGGTGTGCCAGACGGGCAGAAGCACCCGCACCAGGTCGGCGGTCGTGATCTGATCCACGGGAGTGGACCCCAGCGCGGGGTAGACGTACCGCCTCAGCGACGACCGCCAGTTCTCCTCGGAGCGGCCGGTGTCCTTCCAGCCGGGACGGTACGCCTCGATGACCTGCTCCGCCGCCTCCGCGAAGGTGGGGGCGCAGTCGTCGGTCCGCCTCGACTTGGGGTCGATCCCGGCCCTGGCGAGCTTGCGGTACCCGTAGGCGATGTCGCGGGCCTCGGCCAGCGTCGTGTACGCCACCGCTCCCATCCCGATGTCACGGCGACGCCCCCGGACGGTGCCCCGCCAGACCCACTGCTTGGACCCTCCGGGCGCCACCCGCAGGATCAGCCCGTGCTGGTCGTAGTACTTCCCGGGCCTGTGGATGCCTCTGACGGAGGAGGCGGTGAGCTTGCCCATCGCATGTCTCTCTTCAATGCCCCGCAGCCGCACGATGGCCCAGGTTCCTCGACGGCTGCGCGGCGAGGCGGGAAGCAGCGCCGATGCCGCCAGCATTCTCCACCGATCGGCTCGTCGTCATGCGTCCATCCGCGCACGTCTCGACGAAGCTGCTGCCATAGCGACTGACTTCTCCAGATCTCTCGATTCGTCACTCCATCGGCGCCGCCGGCGTCCCCGTTCTGTCCCTCAATCGTGACACGGCACGCCTGCAGGCGCATCGTCCGAACCGTAGTGGTTGGTTCACAGCGGGCAGACAGCCGAGGGCGTGCGCGGACGTGCGGTCTGACAGACCCGCGGGGCGAGGTCGAGACCCTCACCATCGTCGACGCGCTCGACGTGCTCGCGCAGACCCAGCGTCTGACAGACCCGCGGGGCGAGGTCGAGACCCTCACTCCCACAGTCGATCCGGCAGCGCTGCAGTTGCGAGTCGGGGGCCGCTAGCCCGACGGTTCGGCCGGCGAGTCGTATTGAGCTTCGAACAGGGCCAGCAGCCTCGCCAGCGTCACGGCGATCTCCTGCTGGTTCTCCTCCAGGCCGGCGAGCCTGGTCTCGATGGCATCGAACCGGGCGTCGACCGAGGCGAACCGGGCGTCGACCGCGGCGAAGCGGGCGTCGACCGCGGCGAACCGGTTGTCGACGTCTTCTCGGAATGCGGCGAATTCGCCGATCAGCGCGGCCAGCGTCACGGCGATCTCCTGCTGGTTCTCCTCCAGACTGGCGAACCGGGCGTCGACCGCGGCGAAGCGGGCGTCGATGCTCGCTTCGAGCCTGGTGATCCGGTCGCCGGTCTCGTTGAAGAAGAACAGCACCAGGCCTGCGATGACGGCCACGACCAGGCTCGGGATGGCGTTGTCGCTGAACTTGGCCCATCCGGCTGCCAGGAAGCCGCGCCGCGGCGCGGGCCCGGCCTCGTCGGCGGACGGTGCCGTTGGCGGGGCGTCGGGCGTATGGGCCATTCGAGCAGGTGGTTGAGCAGCAGCGGAGCCGGCGGGAGCGGACACGGGGGAACCTCGTTCGGGTCGGCGGGCGGTCGGCAGGGCCGAAGGCGCACCGTTGACACCCGGTGGCAAGGCTGTGCATCATCATACACTGACAGTCATTGAAGTGCCGGTCCCGCATCGCTGCCGCTTCAACCAGATCCCCGGACTCCAGCTCCGCCGACAAGAACCGCCCGGCCGCGGCGCGCCGGGCCCGTCGACTCGGACACGGGCACTCCTTCCGCTCAGGCCCGAAGGCCAGGATCCTGCTGCTCGGCTGGGCGTCACGCGATCCCGACAACCAAGCCGATCGCACCGACTGGTTCCTCACCGGCTAGCCGCTCGCGAGCGTCCGCCCCGAGTTCCGAGAAGTCGACGCGGCCTCCG
>JAPPLH010000131.1 GCA_028819505.1 Acidimicrobiaceae bacterium | reverse complement strand
GCGGTACGCGAGCTGGGTTTAGAACGTCGTGAGACAGTTCGGTCCCTATCCTCTGCAGCCGGAAGAGACTTGAGGAAAGCTGTCCCTAGTACGAGAGGACCGGGACGGACGCAGCTCTCGTGTGCCAGTTGTTCCGCCAGGAGCATGGCTGGTTGGCGACCTGCGGAAGGGATAACCGCTGAAAGCATCTAAGCGGGAAGCCTGTTCCGAGATGAGGTCTCTCACCGGGTAACCGGGTAAGGCCCGTGGCAGAACACCACGTTGATAGGCCGGAAGTGTACGCACGGTGACGTGTTCAGCTGACCGGTACTAATCGGCCGAGGGCTTGGTTCAATTTCGCATCGAGCGCTCGGTGCTCGTGCTCGCTATGGAGTTCGTCAGGAGGCGATCCCGCTGAGGGTTCGCCCGTACGACAACAGGTTTCGGTGGCGATAGCGGCGGGGTCACACCCGTTCCCATTCCGAACACGGAAGTTAAGCCCGCCAGCGCCGATGGTACTTGGGCGGAGACGCCCTGGGAGAGTAGGACGCCGCCGGATTTCGCCGATCAGAAGGCCCCGTCGACTCAGGTCCGGGGCCTTCTGCCATTCTCGGATGCCGGAATTGGCAGCGTTATGCACGGATGGCGTGCATTCTGCTGCCAATTCGCGCCGTGGACGGGATTGGCATCGGAATTGGCAGCGTTATGCACGGATGGCGTGCATTCTGCTGCCAATTCGCGGTGGGACCTTCTGGGGGACTGATGATGCAGATAGGCTCTGCCCATGGCCCGCAAGAGCGACAGGTCGGGTCGCTCGCGGTCTGGGCCGGGTGGGAGCAAGCCGCGGCAGCGAGTGCCGTTGCCGTCGGTGCCGCATCCCGCGCCGGACCCGGCCTCCGAACTGCTGCGGGCGCTGGGCCCCGAGTGGGGCAGGAGTGCGGTGCGGCGTTTCGAGTCGGCGGCAAGGGCCTTTCGGGCCGAGCGATTCAAGGAGGCCCTCCCGCTGCTCACCCGGCTGGCCCGGGATGCTCCCGAGGTCGCGGACGTGCGCGAGCTGCACGGTTTGACGCTGTACCGGCTGGGCCGCTTCTCCGCTGCCATGAGCGAGCTCGAGTACTTCCGGGAGTTGAGCGGTTCCACCGAGCAGCACCCGGTCCTGGCCGACTGCCACCGGGCACTCGGCCGCTGGGCCGACGTGGAGGCGCTCTGGAAGGAGCTGGGCGCGGCGTCGCCGTCGGCCGAGCTGGTGACCGAGGGACGGCTGGTGCTGGCCGGCGCCAAGGCCGACAGGGGGGAGTTGCCCGCGGCCATCCGGGTGCTGGAGCAGGGCTGGCGCCTGCCGTCCCGCCCCCTGGACCACCATCTGCGACGGGCCTATGCCCTAGCCGACCTGTACGAGAAGGCCGGCCGCCCGCCGAGGGCCCGTGAGCTGTTCCGCTGGGTCGAATCCCACGACCCCTGGCTGGCCGACGTGTCCCAACGGGTCCGGGCCCTCTCCTGAGGTCGTTCTCACCACAACCTCCACCGGGCGTTGCCGGCAATCAAGTCTCCGAACACTGTTACGCTAGAATTCCACGCGCTGCTGTTATAAGGAGCCAGATGCTGCTATGCTGAGGCTCCGAATGCTGCTACGCTAGGGGCTCGTGGAGTACATCCCCCGCCTTGTGGACGCCCAGCTCACGCGGGCATGTCGAACCCATCCCGTCGTGCTGGTCACAGGCGCCCGCGGCGTCGGCAAGACCACGACGGCCCTGCAGGCGGCCAGGTCGACCGCGTTCCTCGACGATGCGGCCACCTGCACCGTCTTCCAAGACGATCCAGAAGCGGCCCTCGCCCAGTATCGGGAGCCGCTGCTGGTGGACGAATGGCAACTGGTGCCCGAGGTCGTGCGAGCGATCAAGCGCACCGTCGACCGGGACCGGAGACCGGGGCGGTTCATCCTCACCGGCTCACCCGATCCGCGGGGCCGGTCGGAGTTCCAGGCGCTGACCGGACGGGCCGCGGTCGTGCGGCTCAACCCGATGACCGTGAGGGAACAGAGCATGCGGGCTGAGTCTCCGCGCCGCGCCCCGGCAGTCGCCGGTCTGCTGTCGGGAACCCCGCCGGAAGCCTCGCCGGAGCAAGCGCCCAACGTCTTCGAATACCTCGACATGGCCGCAGTCGGCGGCTTCCCCGAGTGCGCGCCGGAAGGTTCCGCGGCCCATTCGCAGACATGGTGCCGCGACTACCTGAGCGTTCTGCTGCGGCGAGATCTGCCCCTGTTCGGATCGCGGCGCTCAGCCTCCCACTTTCGCAGGTACGTCGTCGCCGCCGCCCTTCACACCGCACGGTCGCCCGAGGACGGAAGCCTGCGCAACGCCGCGGGAGTCAATCCCGGAACCCACCGGGACTACCGCCACATCCTGCTCGACATGGACATCACCGTCGAAGTGCCCGCGTTCATCAACGAGGGCATCCCCAATCTCGCCAAGTCCCCCAAGATGCTGTTCAGCGACTCGGGACTGCTGATCGCGGCGATGAATGTGCCGTTGGCCCGCCTGAAGCTGAACGGCGACCTCTACGGCAGGGTCATCGAGACATTCGCGCTCAACCAGCTCCGTGCCGAGCTCGAGGCGCTGGGCATGCGGGATGCGCTGAGCCACCTCCGCACCCACAAGGGCGCCCATGAAATCGACGCTGTGGTCGAGACCACCGACGGCGGGATCGTCGCCATCGAGGTCAAGTCGGCCAACCGGCACCGGCCCGGCGACATCAAGCACATCGAGTGGCTCTCCGGCAAGGTCGGAGACAGGTTCAGGCTGGGGCTGGTGCTCACCACCGGCACCCACATCAGCAACATCCGAAGCGACACGAGCGACAGGATCTGGGCCGCACCGATCAGCGTGCTCTGGCACTAGTGTCCTG
>JAPPLH010000045.1 GCA_028819505.1 Acidimicrobiaceae bacterium | reverse complement strand
CGCCTCGTGCGGGCGGCTCACCTGGACTCGGCCGTCCGCCTCGTGCGGGCGGCTCGCCTCGGGCACCGGCTCGGTCCTCAGGAACCGTCGCCGGCCAGCAGTGTGCGCTGCTCGTCCTGCACGAGCGCGTCGCTCAGCTCATCGAGCTCGCCGGCCAGCACCCGCTCGAGCTTGTAGAGGGTGAGCCCGATTCGGTGGTCGGTGACCCGGTTCTCCCGCATGTTGTAGGTGCGGATCTTCTCGGACCGGTCGCCGCCGCCCACCTGGCCCCGTCGCATCGCCGACTGCTCGGCCGCGGCCCGCTCCTGCTCGGCCTGCAGCAGCCTCGAACGCAGCACCCGCAGTGCCTTCTGCTTGTTCTGGAGCTGGCTCTTCTCGTCCTGCATCGACACCACCATGCCGCTGGGCACATGGGTGACCCGCACCGCCGAGTCGGTGGTGTTGACCGACTGGCCGCCGGGACCCGACGAGCGGTAGACGTCGATCTGCAGGTCGGCCTCGTCGATCCGCACGTCCACCTCCTTGGCCTCGGGCAGCACCGACACGGTGGCCGACGACGTGTGGACCCGGCCCTGAGACTCGGTCACCGGTACCCGCTGCACCCGGTGGGTGCCGGCCTCGTGCTTCATGCGGGTCCACACCTGATCGCCGGAGATCAGGCCGCTGACCTCGGTGTAGCCGCCGAGGTCCGACGGCGAGGCGGCCAGCGGCTCCAGCCTCCAGCGCTGCCTGCGGGCGAAGGCCTGGTACATGTCGAACAGGTCGCGGGCGAAGAGGTTGGCCTCCTCGCCGCCGGCCGCGCCCCTGATCTCGACGATCACGTTGCGGCCCTCGTTGGGGTCGGGCGGCAGCAGCAGCACCCGCATCTCGTCGGTGGCCGCGTCCACGGCGGCCTCGAGTTCGTCGATCATCTCGCGCAGTTCGGCCCGCTCCGAGGCGTCGGCCGCGGAGTGCATCCGGCGGGCCTCGTCGAGGTCGTCCACCGCGGCCCGCAGGCGCTCCCCCACCGCCACAATCTCGCTCAGCTGCTTGTGACGGCGACCCAGTTCGGCCAGCCGGCGCGGGTCGGACTGCACCGCAGGGTCGCCGAGGCGGATCTCCACGTCTCTGAGCTCGTCGGTGAGCCCGGCTATCCGCTCCAGCATGGCTCCGAGGCTACTGCTAGGCCCACAGAATCTCGGGTTGGTTCTGTGCCCTCAATCCACACAAACCGCACCAAGAAATCCGGCGGGACGCCTGCAACGAACTCCTGACTCGGGACGCTAGAGAGCGGCAAGGAAATCGGCGACCGCACTCACGAACTCTGCGTCGGACCTGGGCTTGGGGTTGTGGCCCTGGCGTTCGAGCCAGTGGACGGTCACGCTGCCTCCGATGGCACCGAGGTGGGCCGCAAACTCGTCGGGCGTGCCGAAGGGATCCCGGTCTCCGCCGACGAACAGCGTGGGCACTTCGATGTCGCCGAAGTGGTCGACTCGCAGCTTCTCGGGCTTGCCCGGCGGATGCAGCGGGTAGCTGAGCAGCACCAGCCCGGCCGCGGGCAGACCCTCCGCTACCGCCATCGAGCACATGCGTCCCCCCATCGAGCGCCCTCCCAGGACAAGCCCGGCCGTGGTCGTGCCCAGTTCGGCCGCGAACGTCTCGGCCTCGGCCTGCACCTGCGCGATCAGCTTCGGGGCCCGGTCGGGGAAGCGACGCCCTTCGCGGCGATACGTGAACTCGATGCGACGCACCGGCACGTCGAGCCCCTCCTCCAGCGCGACCAGCGTGTGCTGGGCGGCGCCGCCGCCCGCGCCATGAGTCAGCAGCAGCCCGGCCACCGGCGATTTGTCCTGACCCGCCATCGTCTAGGCGCTCCTAGATGGCCTTGATGGCGGCCATCACCGCCTGCCAGCGGTCGGGATCGCCCTCCACGGGGACGTAGAACGAGATCCGGCTGATGATGTCGGCGTAGCGGCGGTCCAGCTCGGGGGCGATCTGCTCGGGGACCGCGACCACCGCGAACGTGTCGAGGACCTCGTCGTCGATGAGGTTGCCCATCTCGACCCACCGACCCCGCTTGGACAGGGTGTTGAGGTCGGTCTGGAGGTCACCCCAGCCGTGGACCTCCAGTACCGGGCGGTAGGCGGGCGTCGAGCCGTAGAAGGCGATCTGCTGGCGGGTGAACGCCTTGGAGCTCTCGATCTCATCTTCGGTCTCGCCGGTCACCACGAATGACGGGCCCGCGATCTCGTAGCCGTCCATCGAGGCGATTCCGGCGGAGGCCCGGCCCCGCTCCAACGCCGGCAGCGTGACCTCCCGCAGGTACTTCTCGGTGGTGAACGGATGGCACAGGAACCCGTCGCACACCTCGCCGGCCACCTCGGTCATCAGCGGGCCGACCCCGGCCAGGTAGATCGGCGGCGGGCCGGAGTCGCCGAGGTCGCTGGCCTTGGGAGTGAACATGGGCGTCATCAGGGTGTGGCGGTAGAACTCGCCCTCGAAGCGCAGCCGGGTGCCGTGCAGCCAGGCGTCCCAGATGGCCCGGACGGCCTGCACCATCTCCCGCATGCGGGCCGCGGGCCTGCTCCACTCCATCGAGAAGCGCTTGGTGATGTGGGGTCTGATCTGGCTGCCGAGCCCGAGCACGAAGCGGCCCTGCGACAGGGTTTGGAGGTCCCAGCCGATGTTGGCCAGCAGCATCGGGTTGCGGGCGAACGCCACCGCGATGGCCGTGCCCAGCTCGATCTCGCGGGTGCTGGCCGCGGCTACGGCCAGGGGCAGGAACGGGTCGTGGGGTCCCTCCAGTGACCAGGCGCCCGAGTAGCCGGACGTCTCCAGCTCGGCGGCCGTGCGGCCCGCCTCGGTTATCGAGCCGGTGAGCAGCGAGTCGATCTTCATGGGTGGCGACAGTACTCACTCACGACCCGTA
>JAPPLH010000094.1 GCA_028819505.1 Acidimicrobiaceae bacterium | reverse complement strand
GCCGCTTACCGACCGCCTCCGGCGGCGCCGTCACAACCGCGACGGCCGGCCTAGAGGCCGAGCAAGTAGGCGTGAGCGAACAACTTGGAACGATTGAGGCCGTGGCCCGAGCGGCCCGCGAGCGCAGTGAACATGAGCGGGCAACACAACGGCTGCACCGCAGGGCGGCGGCACCTACCCACGCACTTGCTCAGTCTTCGACGGTGCCCGCCCGACGGCGACGCCTCACCACGGCCGGCGCGATGACCAAGGCGACAACGACGCCCGCGGCGATCGCGATCAGCGCCCCCGCGCTGCTGCCGCCGGCCTCGCCGCCGGCGTCCTCAGCGGCACCAGCAGTGTCGGCCTGGGGCTGAGCGGAATCGGTGTCGGATGCCTCGGTACCCGTCTGGGCATCAGCGGTGCCGGGCTCGGTCGCATCAGCGGTGCCGGGCTCGGTCGCATCTGCGGTGCCGGTGGCGCTGGAGTCCTCGGCGACCCCGGCGGCGTCTTCATCGGACGCAGCGTCGCCCGACTCAGGATCCTCGGAGCCGACGGCCTCATCCCCAGTCGCTTCGGCTGCCTGCTCCGGCGCCGCCGAACCGGCTGCGTAGGGCGCCAGGAACGAGCGCTTGGTGAACACGCCATGGCCCGGGTCGCTGATCCAGCCGTCGTAGGCGCCGGGCCGGTAACCCCAGCGGCCGTCGGGGTAGTACAGAACAACCGCTGGAGCTTCGGCGGCGAATATCTCCTGGGCCTGCCCGATGAGCGTGAGCTTCTCGTTGATCGGCGCGTCCAGAGCATCCTCAAGCACCGCGTCGAAGTCGGGGTTGGCGTAGCCGCTGAAGATGCCGCCCACTCCCCGGCCGGGAGTATGGAAGAAGAAGAACAGGTGGTCGGGATCGGCGTGGGCGTGCGACTCGAACACCGCGATGAACATCTCCACCGTAGGCGGACCGTCGGGACCCGGGCGCCGGGCCGCGGTGATGGCCGGCGGGTCGAGAGGCTCGACTGTGATGTCCACGCCGATGGCCGACAGCTGCTCGGCCACGAGCTCCCCGGAGCGGATCTGGGGCGGGGCGGCCGCGTTGACCAGCAGCGTGAACTCCAGCGGAGCACCGTCGGCGCTGCGGCGCACCCCTCCGTCGCCCAGCGGATACCCGGCCGCGTCGAGAATGGCGCCGGCGGCTTCGGCATCGAACTCGTGCCCGCCGACAGGGTGGGCCCAGGGCGAGTCGGGATGGGTCCAGGTGTCGTTGCCGGGACGGCCCAGGCCGCCCTCGACGATGTCGACTATGGCCTGCACGTCGAGAGCCATGCTCATGGCCTTGCGCACGGCCGGGTCCCTGAGGATGGGCTTGCGGGTGTTGAACATCAGGTACAGCGACTGCATGCGGTTGCCGGTTGCCACCGCGACTTCCTCGTTCTCCTGCATCCGGGGCACCAGCGGCGCCGGGAGGTTGCGGGTCACGAAGTCGAGTTCACCGGTCTGGAGCCCGGCGAAGGCAGCCTGGGCGTCCCTGACGACGGGCATGATCAGCGTGTCGACCAGCGGCGGGCCCAGGAAGTAATCGGGGTTGGCCTCCAGGCGGTAGGAGACGCCCGGGTCGTACTCGACCATGACGAAGGGTCCGGTGCCGACCGGGAGCGATGTGGCATCGGCGCGGGGATCCTCCACGCCCTCCCAGATGTGCTTGGGCAGGATCGGAATGTCGCCGCCGGGGAGCAGCTTGAAGGTCGTCACAGGATCCTGGAAGGTGATCCGGACAGTGGCGCCGTCGATGACGGAGGCCGACTCGAACACCGGATGGTCGTACACATGATGGCCGTAGCGTCCCGGCCCCCCGTCGTCCGAGAAGTACCGGAAGGTGAAGGCCACGTCGTCGGCGGTGAACGGGGTGCCGTCGTGCCACAGGACGTCGTCGCGCAAGGTGACCGTCCAGGTGCGGAAGTCCTCGGAGGGCTCGGCGCCGATGGCCAGCCAGGGTTCGGGGTCGAGGCGGCTCTGCGACCAGAAGAGGGTGTCGTACACCAGCATCGTGAAGTCGTGGGTCAGCGGCAGCGCCTGGGGCACGATGAACGGATTGAGGTTCTTCTCAGCCGCGTGCAGACCCACGCGGACCACGATGTCGTCGTCGTCCTGCGCGGCCGCTAGCGGCGCCAGCGCAAAACTGAACAATGACAGGATGAGAGTGAGAATGATGATTCGATGGCGAGGCATGGCGGCGGAAGCTAGGTACGCCCTCGCCGCAGCGTCAAATCAACTATATGTAAGATGCATCTAGTAAACTTAACGTTATCGGGATGAGGCGCCGACGCCTTCGCATTGCCGGCACCGTCCAGGGCGTGGGGTTCCGGCCCCACCTGCACCGGCTGGCCCGGAGCCTGTCGCTTACCGGTGCTGCCGGCAACGACGACGACGGCGTGTGGTGCGAGGTCCAGGGAGGCCAAGCCAATCTGGACGACTTCGTGGTGCGGGTCGCAGCGGAGGCCCCTCCGCTGGCCCGGGTGGACTCGGTCCGCTCCTCAGAGGTGCCTGCCGTCGAGGGCGAGCGGGAGTTCTCGATCGCGGCCAGCGGGTCCGGTTCCGGCACGGTCGCCGGCATCGTTCCCCCCGATGTCGCCGCCTGTTCGTCGTGTCTCGCCGAGGTCGCGGATCCCGGCGGGCGCCGGTACCGCTACGCGTTCACCTGCTGCACCGACTGCGGCCCCCGCTACACGGTCGTGCAGAGCCTGCCGTATGACCGCGAGCGCACCTCGATGGCGGTCTTCGAGCTTTGTGCGGCCTGCGAGGCCGAGTACCGCGACCCCAACGACCGGCGCCACCATGCGCAGGCGGTGTGCTGTCCCGGCTGCGGTCCGGCGCTGTCGTTGCGGTCGATGACCGGGGAGGCCATCGACGCCGATCCCATCGAAGGGGCTGTCGCCCTGTTGCAGGCTGGCAACATCGTCGCCGTCAAGGGCGTCGGCGGCTACCAACTGGCGTGCCGGGCCGGCGACAGCGCGGCCGTCGCCCGGCTGAGAAGGCGCAAGCATCGCGAGGAGAAGCCGTTCGCGCTGCTGGTTGCCTCGGTCGACGCGGCCCGGGAGCTGATCGACCTCGACGACCTGGCGGTGCGAGCCCTGACCGGACCCGAGGCGCCCATCGTGCTGGCGCCGCGACGGGAGTCGGCCCAGGTGGCCCCCGAGGTAGCCCCCGACACCCGCCTGCTGGGGGTGATGCTGCCTGCCACGCCGTTGCACACCCTGCTGGCCGAGGCAGTGGGCGTGCCGCTGGTATGCACCAGCGGCAACCGGTCGGAAGAGCCAATTGTCACCGACGACGCCCGGATGGCGCCGGAACTAGGCGACATCGCCGACGCCGTCATGGCCCACGACCGGGTGATCGAGCGCCGGGCCGACGACTCGGTGGGGCACGTTGTGGCGAGTGACTTCCAGTTGCTGCGCCGGGCCCGCGGCTACGCGCCCGGCACGGTACGGCTGGACCGCGACGGCCCGCCCGTGCTGGCCGTGGGCGCGGAGCTCAAGAGCACGGCCTGCCTGGCCCTCGGCGCCGACGCCCACCTGTCGGTGCACCTCGGCGACCTCGAGCATCCGGCCGCGCTAGCCGCCTTCGAGGCTGCGGTGGCCGATCTGCTGGAGCTGACCCGGGCCGCTCCGGAACTGCTGGTACACGACCTGCACCCCGAGTACCTGTCCACCAAGTTCGCGGCCAGCAGCGACCTCGCACCCCGGTTGGGCGTGCAGCACCACCACGCCCACCTGGCGTCCTGCCTGACCGACACCGGCCATCGCGGCCCGGCCATCGGCGTGATGTTCGACGGGATGGGCTGGGGCACCGACGCCACCCTGTGGGGCGGCGAGATCCTGGTGGGCGACGCCAGTGGCTACGAGCGCTTCGCCCATCTGCGACCGGTGCCCATGCCAGGAGGCACCGCCGCCATCCGCCAACCCTGGCGCATGGCGCTGGCCTATCTGTTCGAGACGCTCGGCCGGGACGTGCCTGCCATCCCCTCGCTCGCCGACCACCGGGCGGAGGCCGAGCATGTCCTGGCCCAGTGCCGTCCGGGCCAGTCCATCCTCACCACCTCGATCGGCCGGCTCTTCGACTCGATGGCAGCCCTGTGCGGCCTTGTCGAGTCAGTGACGTACGAGGGTCAGGCCGCCGTGCGGTTCGAGCAGGCCGCCGGCCCCGACATCAGGCGGTACCCCGTCGAGATCACTACGGGTGAACCGGCCGTGATCGACTCCTCGCCGCTGGTCGGCGCCGTCGTCTCGGACCTGCTGGCCGGGCAGCCGCCTGCGCTGATCGCGGGCGCATTCCACCGGTGGGTCGCCGACGCGGCGGTGGCCGCGAGCCGCCAGGCCCGTGAGTCGACCGGGCTGTCGGCGGTGGCCCTCTCGGGCGGCGTGTTCCAGAATCGCCGCCTGGTGGAACTGCTGGTGCCCGACTTGGAGCAGGCAGGATTCGAGGTCCTCCGCCACCGCCAGGTCCCGCCCAACGACGGCGGGATCGCCCTGGGCCAAGCAGCCGCCGGCCGGGCCATGCTAGCCAGCTGCGGTTGCGTCTGATAGGAATGGCCGCCGTTGAGCGGACTATCGACAGAGCATCGCAGCCTAGGCTGTGAAGCATTCGGGAAGCGGGCTGTATGCTGTCGCTCGTGCCCCTACCGTCCAACCGACACCCGATTGACCGTCCGGCGAGGATCGAATCCGTGAGCATTCGCGGGTTCCGGTCGCTCAAGAATGTGGAACTCGGGAATCTGACGGACGCCGTGGTACTGATTGGCGCGAATGGCTCTGGCAAGTCGAATTTCATTCGCTTCTTCGACATGCTCAGTTGGATGCTCAAATCGCGACAGTTGGGTGAGTTCATCGAACGGCAGGGCGGCGCAGATGATCAGCTTTATCGGGGCAACCGATTCACGCCGCGCATGGAGGCAGAGATCGAACTACGCACCGACCAGGGAAGGAATGACTATAGCTTCTCACTGATGCATGGTGCTCCTGATCGATTCTTCTTTAGCTCGGAGCGTTTTCGCTTCAGCAGATTCGATTCATGCGAAGAGGCTCCTTGGCAATCCTTGGATGGTGGGCATCGGGAGGCGACGATAGTAGAAGCAGCTCAGTCGAGTATTCCTGGAATCAACCGGACCACTGCTTCTGTGATTGTCCATCTCCTGCGGAACTGCACTGCCTACCAGTTTCACGATACATCCGACAGTTCCAACATCAAGAAGGCCTGGAAAGTCGATGAAAATTACTGGCTCCGTTCGGATGGAGGCAACCTAGCAGCCGTATTGCATTACTTGGAGCATCACGATGTCCGGAGATATGATCTCATCTGTCGGTACATTGGTCGGATTCTGCCCGTATTCGATCGTTTCATCTTAGGAGAACGCTACGGGAGTGTGCAGTTGCGGTGGAAGATGAAGGGCACTGACCGGTCCTTTGGCGCTCATCTGACATCTGACGGTTCGCTCCGGTTCTTCGCACTAGTGACTCTCCTGAACCTGCCGCCCGAAATGATGCCCGACGTGGTGTTGTTGGATGAGCCTGAGTTGGGTCTGCATCCTGCAGCCATCACGTTGGTAGGCGACATGATTCGTGCACTTTCGAAACAGCGCCAAGTAATCGTCGCGACGCAGTCTCCCCTCTTGGTGGACTGCTTCGAATTGGACGAGATCGTTGTCCTAGAATTGTGCGAGGATGCCACGGTGTTTCACCGACTGAATGCGGACGAGTACCGGCATTGGCTCGACGACTTCACTGCAGGCGAACTATGGCAGCAGAACCTATTTGGCGGGCGTCCGTGATCCGTCTGGCGATAGTTGTAGAAGGCGAGACTGAAGAAGAGTTTGTCAAGCAGGTGCTCGCGAGCCACTTGCTTGGCCATGATGTGATCGCTCATCCAATGAAGCCTCGAGCACGTAGCGGCCCCAGTGG
Source organism: Acidimicrobiaceae bacterium (assembly GCA_028819505.1). Lineage (GTDB taxonomy): Bacteria > Actinomycetota > Acidimicrobiia > Acidimicrobiales > Aldehydirespiratoraceae > Aldehydirespirator. The sequence continues at coordinate 25,982 of JAPPLH010000094.1, read as the reverse complement.
CGGCACGATTACCGTTGAGCGTCTCGCTGCTCAAATGACTAAGTTGCACAGGAACTTTGACAACGTAACATCACTCGTTGATCTCTATGGCTTTCAAGGCAGGAGAGCACACGAGACGGTCGACGATCTTGAACATCGAATTGAGGTGATTGTCGATGAGAAGATGGCTGGTGGTTGGAACCCTTCCAAGGTGTTTGCATACGTACAGAAGCATGAGTTCGAGGGATTGTTGTTCTCGGAAGTCGGTGTGTTCTCAAGTATCCCAGACATCCCTGCTGTGTCAATAGCATCTCTGCGGACTATCCGCGCCAGTTTTGCAACGCCTGAAGACATAGATGACGGACCTCAGACGGCCCCGAGCAAACGCATAATGAACCTCATACCGAGCTACCGAAAGAGACTCTACGGCCCCATCATCGCCGAGGAGACCGGGCTAACCAGAATCCGCGAAGAATGCCCGCGATTCAGTTCGTGGGTCAGCCGTTTGGAGTCGCTGGCCCAGACAGGCGCTGGCCCTACCACGGCTTGACGGGCCGCCAGGCGCGCTTCCGTCGATGGTATTCGGGGCCTTCTCAGAGAAAGGCGCCACGTTTGGGCTTGGATACCACAGCGTCGGGCCTTAGTGTGTTGTCGCCTTCGCGAATTGTCTGCTGAAGCCTGTAGTCGTGACCCTCACGTGAGCCCGAGTCTTCAAAGAGGTTGGCCAGTGACTGCTCTGCCCACTGGCCGCGACGGTTGGGCGCGTAGGGCGTCCTTTGAAGATCTTCGGCAATCTTCTCGACGGACCCGACTTGCGGAGCGAGCTGATCACGAACGCGTTCCTCCAAGCGTTCCACGCTGCCTCGCAACGATTCCAGTTCGCGCTGGTTCTGGTCCGCGGCTTCCCGGGTATTGCGCCGAGACGCAGAGCGCACGGCTTGCACGATGAGCGCGACGGCCAGGAGGATGGTGATGACTATGAGGGTTGCTTCCATGGCCAGCGACACCATGCGACACCTGTGACACTCGTGACACCCCCGGAGTGAACGTTGCCTGTTGGATACCGGGTAGCGTCTCGGTCAGCAGCATTCCGAGCGACTGGAACGAGACCGCCGTGAAGATCGGGGTTGTGGGCAAGGGCGGCGTGGGCAAGACGACCGTCAGCGCGCTGCTGGCCCGGTCGCTGGCGGACCGCGGTCGCCGGGTGCTGGCGGTGGACACCGACTCCAACCCCAACCTGGGGCTGTCGCTGGGGCTGGACCCTGTCCAGACCGAGGCTCTGCCGACGGTGCCCCGATCGATCGTCGTCGGCTCCCGGGGCGATCTCACCGTCGACGAGTTGATGGCCGACTACGCGGCCGACACCCCGTCCGGCGTGGCCGTGATGTCGGCGTTGCGGGTAACCGAGGCCGCGGCAGGATGCACCTGCGGCGGCCACGCCACCGTGAGGAGCCTGCTGGGCGAGGCCCTCGACACCGAGACCGACGACACCATCGTCGACATGGAGGCCGGCATCGAGCACCTCAGCCGATCCGGCGGGACGCTGGCCCATGCCGACGTGCTGGTGCTGGTCATGGAGCCCAGCCTCAAGGCGGTCATCACCGCCCGTCGGACGATCGCGCTGGCCCGCGATCTGGGCATCGGAGCCTGGATCGGCGTGGGCAACAAGGTCGGCAACGACCACCAGGACCTGCTGGCCCGGCTGTGCGCCGACCACGAGGTGCCGCTCGACGTGCTGATCCCGCTCAACGCCCATGTGGTCGAAGCCGACCGGCTGGGCACCCCGCTCGCGCCCGGCGAGGCCGTCAGCGTGTGGGCCGCCGTCGAGTCCCTGACCGACCAGCTCCTGGACCGGTCGTCTCCGCCGGTCTCGTAGCCGGTCATCAGGTCGGGGGGTAGCGCTAGCGCCAGAGAACGTCGATGGGGCACACTGTGAGGCGGTCGCCGACCTTGTAGCGCTGCCGGCCCGTGTGAAGCAGCACCCCGGCTTTGAACGTGCCCGGCGCGGCGGCGTCGAGGCGGTCGCGCAGCCAGGCGACATGTCTCAGATGCTCGGCGCTGGGCGAGGAAGTGGCCTTGATCTCCACGGCGACCACCGCGCCGTCGCCGCGTTCGATCAATAGATCGACTTCGTGTCCGAGCCCGTCCCGGTAGTGGTGCAGCCTCAGCTGTCCCGGCACGTCGGCGACGCTGCGGGCGATCTCATTGACAACGAACGTCTCGAGCAGCGCACCGGCCGCGGGCGCTGCGGGCCTCGCCAACGCTTGGGGCTCGACACCGAGTAAGGCAGCTGCCAAGGCGGTGTCGGTGATGTGCAGCTTGGGCCGGCGCACCGGGCGCGCCCTCGGGTTGCGCGACCATGACCCGATTCGGTGCACCATGAACACCGTCTCCATCCACGACAGGTACGACGCGACCGTTGCCCGGTCGATTCCGAGACGGCCGCCGACGGACTGCAGGTTCAACTCTCCGGCGGTGTTGGCGGCCGTCCACTCGATCAGCGGTCGCAGCACGGACCGCCGGCGAAGATCACCGAGGCGGAGGATGTCGCGCTCGATGACCGTCTCCAGGTAGCTCTCGCACCATTTCGGCCTGATGTCGTCGGGCAAACGGACGGCCTCGGGATAGCCGCCGGCACAGACTCTGGCGAAGTAGTCGTCGCGAGAGGTGGGCGCGCCATGATGATCGCTTGCGCCGAGCGGTCCCGTGCCGCTCTCGTGGAACCAGTGCTCCAGGCGCGGCGGTGCGACGCCGTGCAACTCCGCTTGCGAGAGGGGCCAGAGACGCAAGATGCGCACTCGACCGGCAAGCGATTCGCTGAGGGTGGGGACCGTCAGGAAGTTCGTTGAGCCTGTGAGGAGGAACCGGCCCGGGACCGGGTCCTCGTCCACCACCTGCTTGAGCGACCGTACGAGCCGGTCGCCTCCGAGTTGCACCTCGTCGACGACCAGGGGATGTCCCTGTCCAAGCAGAAAGGAGCGGGGATCGTCCAGGGCGGCCTCCCTGGTGGCATCGTCGTCTAGGGAGGCATAGACACCCCGACGCGTCTCGGCTGCCGCCCGGGCCAGAGTCGTCTTGCCGGACTGCCGGGGACCGTGGAGCACCACGACCCGAAAGTGCTCAAGACCTGCGTCGATCTGTGCCGACATGCTTCTGGCGATCATCGCCACAGCAAGCACTATAGCCGCAAATCACCATTCGCCAGAAGAACTAATCGTTGCATTGCAGGGCAGCTAATCGCTATTCTGTGGAATATCTAATCGCCATTCTCCAGGAGGACCAGTCGCCGTTCAGTGGAAGAACTGATCGCTGCATTGCTGAAGGGCACACCACTGTCGCGGATGTGAGACCGCGCCCGGAGTTGCGAGCGGCGCTCAGTCGTCGTGGCGGTGGCGGTGATGGAGGTCGGGGACGTGGGGGTGGCTGTGAACCCTGGGCCGATGCTGGTGGACGTGGGTGTGGCGACCCTCGACGGGCTCGTCGTGAGAGTGGTCGTGATGGCCGTCGTCGTGGCTGTGCTCGTGCTCGTGCTCCATGGCCTCGTGGGCGTGCCGGTGAGCGTGGGCCGACTCCAATGACACGCCCACGCCGGCCGCCGCGATAACGACCGCTATCAACTGCGCGACCATGACCGATTCTCCCAGCACCGACCAGGCGATGATGGCCCCGATGAACGGCGCGGCCGCGAAGATCACCTGGCCCCGGGCGGCTCCGAGGTCCCGCGCTCCCTTGACCCACAACACGATCGACGCCCCGTAGCCCGCCGCGCCTATGGCCAGCGCGGCCACGACTTGGCCGGCGTTGATGTCGGTGGCGCCCGCGGCGAAGGCGAGGCCCAGCGCGAGGTTCGCCAGTCCGGCCACGAACCCCTTCAACAGGACCACGTGCTCCGGGCTGAGCTGGTCGATCCTGGCTGTGACGCCGTTGTCGAGTCCCCAGGCCAGGCAGGCGCCCGCGATCAGGAGCGCGCCGATGCTCAGTTCCGCACCCGGCTCCCAGGTCAGGACCACGCCCGCGGCGGTTACCAGGGCGGCACCGGTCAGGACCCGGCGACCGAGATGCTCGCGGAAGATGGTGGCCGCCAGCAGGACGGTGGCGGCCAGCTCCAGGTTGAGCAGGATCGAGGCCGTGGCCGCGGGAGAGCGGGCCAGGCCAGCCACCAGGAACGCGGGGCCGATGGCGCCGCCGGCCACAACCGCCACCAGCGCGGGGCGCCAGTCGCGCCGTAGGGCCACCGCGGTGGGGGGCGAGCGAACCACCGACGGCACCACCGCGAGGCCCGCCCCCACGTAGAGCAGGCCGGCCAGCATCAGCGACGGCACTTCGCCCGCCAGCTCCGAAGCGGCTGGCGCCGACGCACCGAACAGCACGGCGGCCAGCAGGCAGCGGATGATCCCGGCCCGGCTCATGGGCCTTCCCCCGCGACGATCCCGGCCCGGCTCATGGGCGACAATCTGCCGCGGTCAGCGGCATCATCAGCAAATCCGGGGCAGGGGGTCGCCGACCAGCATGTCGACGATCCTCGTTCCTCCGAAGCCGGTTCGTACCAGCACCAGGCCCGGATGCTCGCCGGTGACGTTGCCGACCACGCAGGCGTCGGCGCCGGCGTCGCAGCTCCGCATGGCCTCGACCGCGGTCTCGGCGTCGGTGGCGGGAACCACCGCCAGCATCTTGCCCTCGTTGGCGATGTACAGCGGGTCGAGTCCCAGCAGCTCGCACGCCCCGGCCACCGCGCCCCGCACCGGCAGCGCCCGCTCGTCGAGCTCCACGCCCAGGCCGGACGCCATGGCCAGTTCGTTGCAGATGGAGGCCACCCCGCCGCGGGTCGGGTCCCGCAGCCACCGGGTGGCCGGCACCGCGTCCAGCAGGGCCGCTACCAGTTGATGCAGCGGCGCGGTGTCCGACGCCACGTCGGCGGCCAGAGCCAGGTCGCCGCGGGCCACCATCACGGCCACGCCGTGGTCGCCGATCGTGCCGGAGAGCACCAGCGCGTCCGGCGGCTGCACCGCCGCGGCGTCCAGTTGCGCATCAGGTCTCACGAACCCGATCCCGGTGGTGGTGATGTAGCAGCCGTCGGCGGCGCCCCGCTCGACCACCTTGGTGTCGCCGGTGACGATGTCGACGCCAGCAGTGGCGGCAGCCCGGGCCACATCGTCCACGATGGCTCGCAACTCCTCGACGGCCAGCCCCTCCTCCAGCACCAGCGAGACGGTAAGCGCCGCTGGCTCGGCCCCCATGGCGGCCAGATCGTTGACGGTCCCGTTGACGGCCAGGTCGCCGATCGAGCCTCCGTTGAAGTGGCGGGGCGTGACCACGAAGGCGTCGGTGGTCACGGCCAAGCGCCTGCCGTCGCCGGCGTTGAGCACCGCGCCGTCCTCGAGCGCGTCGAGCACCGGGTTGGAGAAGGCGGGACGGATGACGGCCTCGATCAGCGACTGGCTGGCCCTGCCTCCGGCCCCATGGGCCATGGTGATGGTGTCGTCGGTGAGCCTGGGGGCGCGCCGCCGCCACGACTCGACCCGGGCCAGCACGGCCTCGCGTGCCTCGAAGTCGTCGTCAGACGCCATCACAGCAGGCGCGGGCAGGTTCGGACGCATCGCGGTGCGGCGTCGCGTCTCCCGCTCGTGTTCGCTGCGCTCACGGGCCGCTCGGGCCACGGCCTCGCCGGCGCTCAGCCCGAAGCCTCACCCGCTCGCGCCTACCCGCTCGGCCTCCGGGGTGGGGCGGACCGGGATGCGCGACCGGCTCGAGTACCGCCCGTAGTTGTAGTAGGCGGCGCAGGCACCCTCCGACGACACCATGCAGGTGCCGATCGGCGTCTCGGGGGTGCAGGCCGTTCCGAAGACCTTGCACTCCCACGGCCGCAGCGCTCCCTTGAGCACCTCGCCGCACTGGCAGGCCTTCGGGTCGGCCACCCTCACACCGGGGACCTCGTAGCGCAGCTCGGCGTCCCACGGCGCGAACTCGGGTGCGATGGCCAGAGCGCTCTGGGCGATGAACCCGAGGCCCCGCCACTCGAAATGCGGCCTCACCACGAAGACCTCGCGCAGCAACTCCAGCGCCCTGCTGTTGCCGGCGCCCGACACGACTCGCCGGTACTGGTTCTCGACCTCGCAGCGTCCCTCGGCGAGCTGGCGCAGCAGCATGAGCACCGACTGCAGGATGTCCACCGGCTCGAAGCCGGCGGCGACCAGGGGCCGGCCGTACTGCGCCGGGACGAACCGGTAGGGGTGGGTGCCGATCACGGTGGAGACGTGACCGGGGCCCAGGAAGCCGTCGAGGTCGAGCCCGGGCGAGTCGAGGATGGCCTTCAGCGGCGGGACGATGGTGACGTGGTTGCAGAACACGCTGAAGTTGTCGACGTTGCGCTCACGGGCCTGCAGCAGCGTGACCGCGGTCGAAGGCGCGGTGGTCTCGAACCCGACGGCGAGGAACACGACCTGGCGGTCTCCGAGCCGCTCCGCGAGCGCGAGCGCGTCAAGCGGCGAGTACACGATGCGGACGTCCGCTCCCCGGGCCTTGGCCTCCAGCAGGGTCGAGTCTCCGCCCGGTACCCGCATCATGTCCCCGAAACAGCACATGGTCACCCCGTCGGCGCAGGCGACCGCGACGGCGTCGTCGACACGGCCCATCGGGATCACGCAGACCGGGCACCCCGGGCCGTGGATCAACTCGATGCTGTCCGGGAGCAGGGCCTCGATGCCGTGGCGGTAGATGGCGTGGGTGTGACCCCCGCAGACCTCCATGAACTTCCGGTGCGGCTGGCCGGCGGCCGCGTCGGCGATGTCGGCCAGCAGACGGCGGGCCGCCTGCGGGTCGCGGAACTCGTCCACATACTTCACCGCGCCCGCTCCGCGGTCTGCTCGACGGCGTCTTGCAGGTCCCTGGCCCGCTCGCACAGAGAGGTCATCAGCGCGGCCTGGGCCTCCTGGATCCGGTGCACCGACATCGACTGTACGACGAGGCTGTGCTGCACGCTCTCATGGCCCTCGAACGACCCTCCTCCGTAGCCGCTGAGACCGACCGTCACCAGACCCTTGGCCACAGCCTGGTCGAAGGCGGCCAGAAGGTTCTGGGACGCGCCGCTGGTGCTGCAGCCGACGAGCACATCGCCGGGTTGTGCGTAGGCGTCGAGCTGGCGTGCGAAGATCCGCTCCGCGCCGAGATCGTTGGCCAGCGCGGTGGCCACCGCGTAGTCGGCCGATAGCGACTGGGCCGCTACTCTTTGCGAGCGCAGCAGCCGGGCCAGCCGGGCGGCGTCGGCGGCGCTGCCGCCGTTGCCCATGGTGAGCACCCGTCCGCCGGACCGGGCCGACCGACCGATGGCCCCGCCGGCCTGCCTCAGGGCCTCCCGGTTCGACTCCAGCGACTCCCGCGCCAGCCTCTCGGACTCCTGGACCTTGGCGTCGGCCGACTGCCGGAGCGACTCCCGCAAGGACGCTTCGTCGTGTTCGGCCGCGTCGAGGAACGGGTACAGGAACCCGGTCGAGTCGCCTCCGGCGGCGGACGCGCTGCCGACGAGGCCGGGATGCTCGAGCGCGACCTGCACCAGTTCCCACAGCAGGTGGTAGCTGCGAACGATGGAGAGGTCGGCCTGGTCGCCCGAGACGAACAGGTCGGCGCCGCTGCGATCCGACCCGATGACCAGCCTCGCGTCGGCCGCCGCATCCTCGAGATCATCCGGCGAGGCCACCACCACGGCCAGGGCGCGGCTGCCGGCCACCACGGGGTGCACGAACTCCACGGCCACATGGTGCGCGTGGTCCGCAGCGCCAGGCGCCCACACCCGGAGCCGCCCCCCGGCGGTGAAGGCCCGGGCCAGCCACATCGCGGCCTCGACCGGGTCGCGTCCGCAGTCGATGGCCGCGCTCACCGCGCCTTCTTGCCGTTCATCGAGCCCCGCGCGCCCATGATCCCTGGATCAGATGCCGGGCAGGGGGCCTCGGGGACGCGCACCGAGGCTGTCGCTATCGCCCGGAGCAGCCATGGCCCAATTGACGGGTGGGCAGTCTTCAAGCGACCCCGCCCAGCGGGTCTGGCCATGCCCGACAGCAGCAGCCGCCTGCGGTAGGCACTGGCGCTGACGCTTGCAATTCCGGCTGCCTCACACACCGAGGCAACACGCGGCGAATCGCCGCCGGCGGAGAGGTTGGCCAGCGCGGCCAAGAACCGCTTGTCAGTGTCCGAGAGGCTCTGCCACGTGGGAGCGAACAGATGGTCTTCCAGCGACTCGCGGGCCTCGGCAACGGCCGCCCTGGCGTGGTTGGCGCCGATCGTGCCGCTGACGCCCCCCGCGGCGCGCCACATTCTGTCGCCAACAAGTTGAAGCATGTAGGGGTGGCCGGCTATCGCCGGGGCGGCTACCTCCAGAGCGTCGTCGCCGATCAGGCTCCCGTGCATCTGGATCGGCTCTCTCAGCCCGCGCCGAGTCTCCGTCTCTGACAGCGGATCGAGCCGGTGGACGGTTAGACGCTGCAGAAACGTGGATTTCCGGTCGGCCAGCAGCGTCTCGGTGATGTACGGCAGCGCCGCTCCGACGAACGCCAGCGCCTGACGTTCCCGTTTGGCGATGTGCTGGATGTAGGAGCCGAGTTGCCGGGCCTTGGCCAAAGGAATCGCGTGCATCTCGTCCATCGTCAACAGCACTCTGGTGCCGGCCCGCGCGGCGGCGCCCGCGAGTTCCCCTAGGTCGCGGCGCAGGTCGTCGCCGTATCGCGTCCGCCTCGGTTCGGCCTCCGCACCGACCGCCACTCCCACCGAGAAGCCCGCTGCTCCGAGATGCATCCCGGACACCTGCCGCGCGGCGCGGTCGCCGTGCGCCTTCTGCCATGACTCCTGCGCTCGAACAACCGCCTTGTGCGTCTCGGCGATCGGATCACCGTCGGTGCCGGAGACTGCGAGGACCACCCACCCGCGCTCGGCTCGGGCAGCGTCCTCGATCTCGTTCAAGACCACCGTCTTGCCCAGACCCCGCGGCGCCAGCAGCATGTTCGCCCCTCCCTCGTTGGCGGGATCGCCGGCCAGCAGGGCGCAGACATCGCGGATCAGGTCGTCTCGCCCGACCAGGCACGGCGGCGTGCTCCCGAACCCGGGGGTGAACGGCGGTGATGCGGGCACATCCCCTTCGTCGGGAAAGTAGCGGGGTCGATCTCCTTCCACCCCAGCAGCCTACCTCTGCGCCTCCCGTTGCTTCACACTTTTCACCTTCTTCACTACCTTATTTTGGTTCACTGTTTTCTTTTTCTTACACAATGGCCTGGGCGACCCATCTTCGGCCGCGCTCGCCGGGGTCATGGCGGGTCGCTGGTGAAGGCCTCGAACTCCTCGTCGTACACCGAGCCCAGCTCGCGCATGAATGCCAGCGTCTCGGCCGCCTCGTCGGCGTCGATGCGCGACATGGCGAACCCGACGTGCAGCAGTACCCAGTCGTCCACGGCCAGCGGCTCGTCGTCCACCATGACGGTGTTGACCTCCCGCCGCGCCCCGTCCACATCGACGATGGCGGTATGGGGGCCCGACGGTTCCAGCTCCACCACCCGGGCGGGGATCCCGACGCACATCAGGCTCTGGCCTCCGACTGCGAGCCGGCTTCGGTCGCGCCGCCGGCGCCGTTGCTCGACGACGCTGGAACGCCCGTAGGCGCGTCCGCCACGAGCGCAGCGAACAGGTCGCCGAGAGCGGCGACCACGGGATCGCCGGGCGCGTGGTCGAGCAGGGGGCGGGTGGCGGCGTCGGCGTCCAGCACGGCCTCGGACCAGGACAGGGCGCCGGCCAGCTCCAGGGTGTGGCGGTCGCAGTACTCCTCGATGGCGTCGAGGTCCGACGGATGGCGGCACTTGTTGGCCACCACCGCCACCCGGCCGATGGGGGTCTCGGCCGCCAGCGAGGCCTGCAGCCTCACCGCCTCCAGCGACCGGTAGTAGGGCTCGGCCACGAGCAGCAGCATGTCGCAGTGCCGGGCGGTCCCCCGGCTCAGGTGCTCCGGGGATGCTTCGAGGTCCAGCAGTGTGACCGTGCCGGGGGCGGCGCCGAGGTCGGCGAGGAAGGCGCTCACGGCGGCGTGCGCGGAGCACAGGCAGCCCTCGTCGGCGTGCTGGGGCATTCCCATGCGCACTAGGCGCACGCCGTCAGGCGCCGGCGCACTGTGCCGGTCGAGCACCTCGTCCACCGGGACCGTCAGCCTGGGCCCGTCGAAGCGGCGCGACACCAGCGACACCGGCAGGGTCGGCAGGGCGGCGGCGGGATCCACGCCGATGGCCGCGTGCAGGTTGGGGTTGGTGTCGCCGTCGATGGCCACCACACGGACGCCCGACCGGGCCAGCAGGCGGGCCGCGGTGGCGCAGACGGTGGTCTTGCCGGCCCCGCCCTTGCCCGCGACCGCGATCCTCATGTGCGGGAGATGTCGGGCGCCCTGAAGTACTCCAGGGCGTCGACGAGGCCGTCGCGCACTGCGGCCAACTCGGTGGCTGCGGCTCGGGCGCCGCGCCGTCCCGTATCGGTGAGCGAGTAGAGGCGCCGGTCCGGCCCCGCGAGGGACGCTACCCACTCCGACGTCACCAGCTCGCGCTGCTGCATGGTCCGCAGCGCCCGGTAGACGGCCGCGAGATCCACCGACAGACCGAGGGACCGGACCGTCTCGTACAGTTCGTAGCCGTAGGACGTCCCGTCCCGCTCCAGGCTGAGCAGCAGGAACCCGGGCAGGAACCGCCGGGGCAGCCCGTCGGAGTTCTCAGGCATGGTCGTGGTCTTCTCAGGCATGGTCGTGGTCGTGGCCCAGGCGCTGCGCGATGCAGGCCTCGGCCTCGTCGACGGAGGCATGGCACCAGCAGTCGTCGCTGCACTCGCCGTGGGTCGGCTTGGTCAGGTCGGCGAACGCCTCCTGGAACTCACGGGCGCCCCGCTCCAGGCCGAACTCGGAGAGCGCGTACCAGTCGCCGTCGCGCACGAGGTAGCCCTCGTCCACCAGCCTGTCGAGGTAGGTCATGCCGATGGCGGCGTCCACCCCGAGGAAGCGCTCGATCAGTCCGGGGTCGACCACGTCGCCGAACCCCTCGCCCCGCAGCCAGTACATGACCTGGAGGATCTCGCTGCGCCAGTACAGGGCGGCCAGCGCGTCGGACTTCGGTGACGCCGCCGGGATGCTCACGATCCGGCGCCGAGGCGCTCGGCCTTGGCCGACACACCCTCGAGGGCGCCGGCGATGACGGTCAGCTGCTCGTTCACCCGGGTGACCGACGGCCCGACGGAGGCGCACTGGGTCTCGATGGCCCTCACGCCGAAGGTGACCTTGCCCAGCGACTGCGAGATGCGCCGGAGCGAGCGGCTGATCGCGATCAGGTACACCGCCAGGGCCCCGACGAACACCACGATCTCGGTCACGGTCAGCACGATGAGCAGCGTGCGCATCAGTCTTCGCCCCCTGCCTGTGCGAGCGCCTCGTCGAGGAAGGCGTCGTGCTTGAGGGCCTCCTCGGTGAACGCGTCCAGGCGAACGGTGGTCTGATGCAGCATCCAGGTGGTGGCGGTGTTGCGGGCCACCTGCTTGCCCGTCTCCCAGATGGCGTCCGCGCCCGTCTCGATGCGGCGCACCTTGCGGTAGAAGACCTGCAGCAGCAGCACCGCGACCAGGCAGACCACCAGGCCCAGCGCCAGGGTGAGCCACCAGAGCGCGTCGGTGCTCATCGTCAGCCCCCGTCCTTCGAGGCGAGATGCTCCCGCACCGCCCCCGCCCCCGCGGCGATCCGCTCTATCGCCGAGTTGACGTCGTTTACGGCCCACAGCGGGGCGGTGTTGTCGCGGGACTCCTCCAGCGCGGCCAGGATCGCCTCGGCCTTGACCGCGGCACCGTGGGCGCCGCGGATCATGAGCAGCAGCAGCACGACCACGGCGAGGATCAGCACGCCGCCGACCAGGTAGCCGATGACCCATCCTGTCGACATGGACCCTCCCGCAAGCCACGACGGTAGTCGGCGCAGCATAGCCCACAGCCGCTGCTAGATGCGATTCGCACATAGCGGCGCCGGGAAGGCCCCGACCTGCAAGCGCGAACCCTCAACTCGCGCCGCCTGCCATCAAGCGCCTAGGACTGGCGGGTCTCCCGCCGCTCGCTGCTGGGCCGGGTTCAGGCAAGGGTCCTCCGGATATCCTTCATCAGCAGCAGCAGGTGCAGGTCGTCGCTCGGCGAGACCTCGAACTCCGGGATCAGATGAAGATAGAAGTCCCGAGCCTCGGGCGTCTCGGCGTGGACCAGCAGGCCTCGGCATCCGATGCGGGCCCCGACCTCGGCGGTGCGGGCGATCACATCGCTAAGCAGTCCGGCACCGAATCCTCGGCCCTCGTGGTCGACGGCCACCCCGAGCCGCGCAAGCATGGCGACAGGCTGGGGATACCGTCCGGCGCCCTTGCGCATCCGAGTCGGGACAGCACTAGCGGCGATGCTCGCCATGCACCAGGCGTAGTAGGCGACGACGACCGGACTTCCCGGCTGGGTGACGACCAGCACCCGGGCCGTGCCGGATGCTGCGGCCTGGCGGGCATGCCGTCGCAGCCACCGGGTCTGCTCAACGGATCGGCATTCGAAGATGCCCGGATCGTCACCGTCGGCGAGAAGCCGCGGCGCAAGGTAGCGAACGCTCACCCGTCCACGAACGGAGAGGGCCGCTGCATGAACTCGCGAAGGCTCGGCAGATCACGGGCCGGTCGCCGGTTGATCGCTTCCCACGCATCGGCCTCCTCGGGCTCAAGCGCGAACTCAGCCCTGTCGGCCAGCACTCGTTGAGCCGCGACCGTGAGATGCGTGACCACGAAGCCCGTGAGGTCGGTCCCCGACGCCGCCACGGCCCGATCGATCAGAGCCCGCTCCTCAGGTGTCGCTCGCACCTCGATCCGCTCGCTGCGGCGACGCCCAGCAACGGTTGCCATGACTGCCTCCTCGCCTCACCCGCCGAGTGTACGGCCAACGTACTACCACAGTGCTGTGCAGCCAACCACCGCCCGCGCGGTCGACGTCCGGCGGAGCTCCTGCAACGGTGGTGCCGGGGGTCGAGGGCAGCCGTTCGAAGCACCGGAGATGTTGACTGTACGGTGTCGGTTCGTGAATGCCAGTACGCATCGCCAGATCGCCGATTTCATCTGGGACATCTGCAACCTGTTGCGCGGTGTCTACAAGCGCAACGAGTACCGCAAGGTCATCCTGCCCTTGACGGTGCTGCGCCGTTTCGACTGCGTGCTCGCCCCCACCAAACAGGCAGTGCTCGACGAGCACGCCCGAAGCGACGGGCAGATCGACACCGTCAAGCACCAGTTGCTGCAGAACGCCGCGCAGCGGCCCTTCTACAACACCTCCAAGCTCGACTTCCGGCGCCTGTTGGATGACCCGAACGAGCTCGCAGCGAACCTCGTCGGGTACATCGAGGCGTTCTCGGAGAACGTCCGCGAGGTCATGAAGCGCTTCGGCTTCGAGGCCCACGTCGCCCACATGGCAGAAAAGGACCGCCTCTACCGGGTCGTCCAGGCGTTCGCTTCGGTGGACCTGTCGCCGGCGCGTGTGGACAACATGCAGATGGGCTACGTCTTCGAGGAACTGATCCGCGTCGGCGCCGAGCAGGCCAACGAGGAGGCCGGCGAGCACTTCACCCCCCGCGAGGTGATCCGCCTCATGGTCAGCCTGTTGCTGTCGCCGGAGCCGGACCTGGGCAGGGAGTACGTCGTCAAGACGATCTATGACCCCGCTTGCGGCACCGGCGGGATGCTGTCGGTGGCCGAGGACTACCTGCGGGACCACAACAGCCACGCCAACCCGCTGCTGTATGGCCAGGACCTCAACGACGAGGCCTGGGCGGTGTGCAAGTCCGACATGCTCATCAAAGGACACGACGCCGACCGGATCATCCTGGGCGACACCTTCACCAACGACGGCTACCAGCACCGCCCGGACGGCCAGCCGTGGACCTTCGACTACATGCTCGCCAATCCCCCCTTCGGGGTCGAGTGGAAACAACAGAAGCAGTTCATCGACAACGAGCACAACACGCTCGGCTGGGACGGACGCTTCGGCGCGGGCACCCCCCGAATCACCGACGGGGCGCTGCTGTTCCTCCAGCACATGCTCTCCAAGATGCGGCCCCCCGACGCCGGCGGCGGCGGCAGCCGCATAGCGATCGTGTTCAACGGGTCGCCGCTGTTCACCGGCGACGCCGGCAGCGGCGAGAGCAACATCCGGCGCTGGATCATCGAGAACGACTGGCTCGAAGCCATCGTCGCGCTGCCGGACCAGCTGTTCTACAACACCGGCATCTCCACCTACGTCTGGGTGCTCACCAACCGCAAGGAACCCCGCCGCGCCGGCAGGGTCCAGCTCATCGACGGGCGCCAGTTCCTCATCAAGATGCGCAAGAGCCTCGGCAACAAGCGCAACGAGCTCTCCCAGGCCCACATCGACGACCTCACCCGGATCCACGGCAGCTTCACCCACGGCGAGACCCGAGACCTCACCGACGAAGACCCCGTCACCCACCAGCCCCGCACCCGGCCCCGGGTTGTGAGCAAGATCTTCGACAACGCCGACTTCGGGCACCGCAAGATCACCGTCGAGCGGCCGCTGCGGCTCAACTTCGCCGCCGACACCATACGAATCGAACGCCTCGAGGACAGCAAGGCGTTCAAGAACCTCGCCACCAGCAAGAAACGCCCCGGCCCCGCGCACGATGCGGAGGTGGCCGCAGGACAGGCCCGCCAGGACGAGATCCGCGCTCTGTTGAAGCAGCTCGCAGCCAAGACCTCAGCCGACGAGATGTTCGACCGTGAGACCTTCGTCAAGGCACTGTCCGACGAAGCGCTCGAGCGCGGCACGCGGCTCACAGCAGCCGAGCGCAAAGCCGTGCTGTCAGCACTGAGCGAACGCGACCCCCAAGCAGAAATCTGCAAGGACCGCCACGGCAAGCCCGAACCGGACCCAGATCTGCGCGACACCGAGACCATGCCACTCAACGAGGACATCGACGAATACATGTCCCGAGAGGTCCTGCCCCACGTTCCCGACGCCTGGTTGGACCACGCCAAGACCAAAGTCGGCTACGAGATCCCCCTCAACCGCCACTTCTACGTCTACGAGCCGCCCCGCCCGCTGGAGGAGATCGATTACGACCTGCACGAACTTGAGCGCGACATCATCGGCCTGCTAGCCGAAGTCACCGAGTGACCCCCGTCGGCCTCACGACGATTTGCCGGCTCCTCGCTACGTCTCCAAGCGATGCAATACACCGTCGATGTCGAGATCAGGCGTTCCTATTCGCCCAATGTAGCGGTTGAACTGATACGACAGCGCCTCCGCGAAGGGGCTATCGAGGGATGCAATCTTCTCATAGTGTTCGAGTTCCTCACAGGGTATAGATGTAACGCCCTGGAGATCAGCTACACGGTCGGGCACATTCCAGGCCGCAGGCAGATAGAAGTATCGGTCCTCTTGTCCCTTCGGTCTTGAAGTGAGCAGCTTCCGCAGTCGGTCCGTGCTACTGGCACTACCGCCACTCTTCCAGTCCCGGTATTCCTTGAAACTATCCAGCGAGAAACACCGTGCAAGAACCACCCTTTCCGCCTTCATGCAGCCCGAACGGAGAACGAGATCGCAACTCGGAGTCAGAACTACATACAGCCTCTCTGTATCCGCATCCGCATCCTCTTCGGCCGACCTTGGTGCGGACAGCAGATCGCCCATCTTGTAGATCGAGTTAGGCGGTTGAACATAGTAGCGTGTCGGATGAATGGTGTCCCCTACAATTATCTCGCCGATTTCTCCGAGTTCTTGCGCCAGTTTCTCAGCTCCTTCTTCGAAGGAGACCGCGAGTCGTCTAGACAGCAGGTATGCCATATCTTCTGGACGGTCCACA
This sequence comes from Acidimicrobiaceae bacterium, assembly GCA_028819505.1. Lineage (GTDB taxonomy): Bacteria > Actinomycetota > Acidimicrobiia > Acidimicrobiales > Aldehydirespiratoraceae > Aldehydirespirator. Next base: position 10,117 of record JAPPLH010000094.1, on the reverse strand, counting down.
AGCTCGGGCCAATTCTGCTCAACAAACTCGGCCATGAACGCCCGCTCAACACCTGCCAGGTGGTTCGATACAGATTGCAGAAGTTGTGGAAGCCCCGAACTGATGATGTTCTCAATAGCCTTCTCAAGATCAACCATCGGATCCACAGCAATCTTTGAGACTGTTTGAACGAACGGAGCATTAGTAATGTTGAGGGAGGCACTCGGCAAGGCAGTATAGAAGATGATCGGAATAAACCGATGTGAGCGTATCTTTTCAAATACTCTGATACCTGCTTCATCAGACGGTGCATCGACAGATTCGTCCCTAATGTCCAACACAAGAATATCGAACGGATCGCTTACGAGCATTACTGCAGCCTCTTCAAAAGACGTTACGAATGTCGTCGCAATCGTACGCGAGTCTGAAACCGATACGTATGAGTCCAGCAACTCCGAAAGCGTAGTGCCGACCTCCGGCTCGTCGTCAACCACCAAGACCCGCCAACCAGATGTCAACTAACTCGCCTCCTCAAGATGGCCCGAAATCGCGCTCCACCGAGCTCGCCTGATTCCAATAGCATTAGTTCTCCACCGTAGTAGTCTTCGACGATCTCTCCTGCGATTGCCAGACCCAGGCCGACGCCGTCTTCCTTAGTCGTGAAGTACGGATCGAAAATGAACTCCCTATCGCCCACTGGGACACCCGGACCAGAGTCTTCAACCGTGATTGCGAGGCTTCCATCCTCGTAACGTTCCACATCCAGCGATATCACACGGGATTCTCGTCCGACCTGCTTCAGCCAATAGAGAGAATTGTTCAAGAGGTTCAGGAGCACCTCCTGAAGGTCTGTGCCATCCAACGCGACATTGTGCGATCCCTCAGGTAGTCGTACCTCGGCGCCAGCAGCGTCGGTCTCGTCTTGCAGCAGTGCCACAGCGTTCATGATGGCGTTCTCAATTGGGTACGCCTGTAACGCGCCGCGTCTGCGACCACCGAAGGGTTCGATGCGTCGAATAACCTCATTTGCCACTTTGGCTTGAGCGGAAACAGTCCTAAAGCGTTTCGTCGGGTTCTGCAACGGTCCTGCACCTACCCATGAGCTAATCTCATCCGCAATACCTACCAACTCACGTTCACCCAATACAGCGGCCTGACGAATTGCTACTATAGGCTGAGCCGTATCATGGACTACCTTATCTACTAATTGTCCCAACGTCGCAAGTCTATGATATCGCGCCAGAATCTCTCCTACCTCACCAACGCGTTCATCAAACTCTCGTTGCGTGGCATCTAGCAGATTCCGAATTCTAGTGTCATTGGGCAACTCCTGCCGGACAGCTTCTCTGATAGCTCCCAGATCGAATCGAGCAAGAAGCCCATCTCTGCGCCTGCGCTGTTCTTCCCGTCGCGGCCTAAGTTTATATCGCTCGACTTCGATCTTTGATAGAACTTCTGTAACAGCCCTACGGAGATCTTTGTAGGCAGGACCTTCGAGAATCCCTTCTCGATTTGACTGGTCATTGAGATCAGGGTTTGTGTCACGGCCAATCAGCACATATCCGACAATCTGGTTATTGGATATATTGAAGGTAGGGTTCTGGACTCGCCTCCGATCAAGACCCAGCCAGTCATCGCCTCTCTCGCCATATGGTAAAACACGGAATCCGTCACGGTAGATGTTGACGCCAGCCGCGGCATCCAAGATTCCTCGGACCTGCTTGAGGGTTCCAACATCACTAGCTATGGGCCTCAATGAGTCGCTGTCTCTATCCCAGATATTTAGGAATAGCTCAAACGGCCCACACTCCAGTCCTTCCCGGTCGACGACCATCTGCAGAGTGCTATCGACCTCCAGTTCGGTCCCATCCTTCAATTCCATGAGTACGGTGGCCCGCCCGCTTGCTTCGATCTCGGCGCTCAACTTGTAGTGTGGCCTCTGGAGTGTGGAAGGTGAACTCACTTGCTCTGTGCCTCTGCCACCAGCACTCCCTGTGTCGAGCACGATAGCGAAGTCGTGCACGATTCTACGCTCGTCCTGAAATGGAGTGATCAGCCTTGATAGAGAGCGGCGAAGTTCCTCGACGAGTTCCGGGGTCCAAGAACTTCGGAGCCCCGAGATCGTGAGAAGTGTGCCTTGGTCGGCAGTCGGCCTGTCGGCTGCCTCCAAGTAGGGAACGACATCGCGCCAGATGCTGTCGACGAACCCATCCGGCCCGAAGGCGCCGTGTTCGACCACATCAAGCTTTACTTCCACATCATCGAGATACTTGTCATCATCTTCGAAAGCTGACCAATCAATGTCCAAGTGAACCTCGCCGGTGCCCTCAGCCTTCGAGATCAACTCCAACCGATGGCCCAGTTTCGCAGCCGCGAAGCGCCCTACGCCCTTTTCGCCCAGCACCCTTCGGCCTCCTGGCGTGCTCCGCGATCTCTTTCTGTAGGATGTCGCCGGCTCGAGCCACGCTTGGAGGATCGTCTTCTCGTCCATGCCAAGACCATCGTCCAAGACTTGGATCCTGCTCGTGCCGGACGGATCAAGCCCATCGAACTCGTCCGTCACTCGAATTAGCACGACCCGGGCATCGGCGTCGTAGGAGTTCTTGACGAGTTCGGTTATGGCGACCACATCGCTGCTGATGAGCTCGAGGCCGAGCGTCGTCATGAGTCGGGCCCGCGGCCTGAATCGCAGACCGTCTCGCTCCTCGCTGCCCACTGGCCTCAATCCCCTGTACTTATGCGCGACTCGATCATGCCGCAACGACACCTCGATGTGTCGCGCCCGACTGCCAGGCTCACGAAGCTGCGCTCCGACATGCTCTCTCCAGAGGACACCGACGGCAGTCCGGCGACCTGGGTGTGCATACGTCGGTCCCGATGCGGTGCATCGCAACGTTGAGCGTCGCAGCGTCCTCCGACGCGCCGACCAGTTTGGCCAACTCCATCCGTCCGGCCGAGTTCGTCTTCATCCGGCCGCGTGCTGCGCCGGTCACCCTCCCGGCGACTCGCAGGACCGGTGCCGAAGCAACCAGTCCACCAGACTCGCCGGTCATGAGGGCGTACCAGCGGCGAGCAGCGGGACCCAGCCGAGTGGCATCGCGCCAACTCTCGGAGTCCCAGCCGTTCGGATCGTCGCTCAGCAAGGACGCAGCCGCCCTGACGCGGTCGAGGAGTGCGGGGCATCCCTCTGAGCAATGGGAAGCAGCCAACAGATCGAAGGCGGACTCGTCGTCGCTGGCAAGTTCCGGCACTAGGTGCAGCACCCGATCAGCGATCAGCCGCGCTTCCTTGCCCCCCGAACGGCAGATTAGTCCCACCGTTACCGGCCAAGGGCTCCCGGGGTAGGCCCACGGAGTGTCGACGCGGTCGGCGGTCGCCCAATCGGTGAGCGCTGACCGGAACTCGGCCCGCTGCGACGACACTCGGGGAAGGTACGAGTCGCACCCGCGCTGGCTGTCGAGTATGGCGGCTCCGATCGACTCGCCGAGCACTGGGGGCACGGCGTTGCCGATCTGCCGGAACTGGTGCGAGCGCGGCCCGGCGAAGCGGAACGTATCGGGGAACGCCTGGAGCCGCGCGGCCTCGCGCACGGTAAGCGTCCGGGGCTGCTCGGGATGTATGTACCAATAGCCGTCCTTAGCAAGGTGCGCCGTGATCGACCTGGAGGGCTCAGCCCAGCTGAGCCGGTGATACTTGTCGTCAAAGATGTCGTCTCGGTAGCGCTTCAAGTGGCTTGGCAGCTCCGAGTACAGGGTGTCGGCGGTCATGAGCTTGAACGCCTCGAAGTCGTCAGGGCGAACCGAACGAGTGCTGTGGTCGTGAACGAGCCATGCGTCAGCGCCGACGCAGTCCTTGCGGGCCTCTCGGGCGAAGTCGCTCGCCTCACGATCGCCATAGACTATGGTCTCTGCCCCGATCGACGTGTTCGGAGCCACGTCGAGAACCGGCAGGTCCCAGATGGCGTCGCGAACCGTCGCCGTCCCCGATGCCTCGGGCCACATGAACGCTCCTCCGTCGCGAAACCCGAGGAGGATGAGCCGTTGGCGGTGCTGGGGCACTCCGTGTCGTGACGCGTCGATGATGCGGGCGTCCGCCTCATAACCCGCACGATCGAGCCTGTCGATCATCGTCCTCAGCACTAGCATCTCGTCGCCTAGAGCCATGTCGGGCACATTCTCCAACAGCACCGCACGCGGCCGAACACGCTCAACCACATCCAGGAAGGCTCGCCACAGTTCCTTGCGGACATCGACGGCATCACGAACCCCTCGATCCACCAGGCTTCGTATCTTGGATCGACCGGCGCGGGAGAAGGGCTGGCATGGCGGCCCCCCAGCGATCAGGTCGACGTCGAGGTTCTCGCAGAGTCCGACGACTGCGTCCCTGGATCGCTCGTCACTCAAGTCGCGCTGCAGGATCCGCCCCGGCAGGTTGTGGGCGTGGCTCTCCAGCGACCATCCGTCGGAGTCCACGGACAGCGCCACGCGGTAGCCCGCCGCCGTCAACCCGTGGCTGAGACCGCCCGCGCCGCAGAACAAGTCGACGGCCAAGGGCCGCTGCGAGGAACGAGCCCAGGCCTCCCACTCATCTTCGGCGGGGGAATCAGGATGCCCGGCAAGCCGCAAGGACGCCGTGCGACGCGGCCTGACACCACGGTTGCTGGGCTGTGCCGACTGCTCCTGCTGCATCCGATTCCACCCTATCCCACAGCTGGTGGCTGAGAATCCACCCCACCACTCAAGCACCTGACATCACTATATATCATGTTGCTACCTAACATTGCATTAGCTCTGCCAGATGGTCGATAGGTGTCCCCCCAATTTTCGGGCCGCACACGCCGCGTGCAGGCAGCCTCCCGCGTCAGGACCGTCGGATCTGCCAACAGCGGCGAGGACAGGCGGCGTCCGCTCTAGACTGCTCCGGCCGAGCGCTAGCATCTCAGCGTGAGTCGGCGTGACGAAGTTCTCGTGAGACACAGGGCAGCGATTCGCGCGGCGGCGAGGCGCTGCAAGGCTCGCTCGATCGCGCTGGTGGGCTCGACCGCCCGCGGGGAAGACGCCGACGGCAGCGACTACGACTTCCTGGTGGGCTTCGAGGATGACGCCGACCTCTTCGACCTAGCGGGGCTTCAAGTGGACTTGGAGGAGTTGCTCGGCGATGCCGTCGATGTCATCGACGCGTCGGCAGTAAGGGAAGGCCACTTCGCCATGTTCGAAGACGCGATGGTGCTGTGATCAGAAGCGACGAGCAGCGCTCGGTCGACATTCTCGAAACGCGCCGCCAACTGTCGGATGTCGCGGACCTGGGCCGGACGGCGCATGACCAGCCTTGACCTCGACCTCCCGGCTCCGCCGTTCGAGGCCATAGGGGTCCCGCTGTCCGAGCACGCATCCCCGGGGAGACAACCCCAGCCGTCCGTTCCGACCAGCGACGACATCCGGCACGGCCGCCCTGCATTTCCAGTGCGGCCGGCGAGGCGGCCGTACCCCAACTATCGCGATTCTGGAGTGGAGTGGCTCGGCAAGATCCCCGAGCACTGGCAGGTGAGGAGGCTGGATCACGTCGCTTCGTATCGCACGAGCAGCGTGGACAAGAAGACCCAAGATGGAGAGTTGCCCGTCAGATTGTGCAATTACACCGACGTCTACTACCGGGAGCGCGTCCGGTCCAGCGACGACGACTTCATGCAAGCGACGGCATCACCGAGTGAGATCGCGAGGTTCAGCCTGAACGTCGGCGACGTGCTGATCACCAAAGACTCCGAGGATTGGCGAGACATCGCGGTTCCCGCACTTGTCGAGGACACGGCTGATGACTTCGTGTGCGGATACCACCTCGGCATCATCAGGAGCGACTCGTTGGCCGACCCGGCGTTCGTGTTCCGCGCGATGCAGTCAATGGCTGTCAACCGGCAACTCCAAGTCTCGGCGTCTGGCGTTACAAGGTACGGACTGCCGAATCCCGCAGTCGGCAACACGCTGATCCCTCTGCCCCCGCTCGATGAGCAGCGCGCCATAGCCCGGTTCCTCGACCACGAGACGACCAAGATCGATGAACTGGTGGCGAAGAAGCGGCTGCTGCAGGAACGGCTGGCTGAGTACCGCACTGCTCTGATCACGCGCACAGTGACGAGGGGCCTGCCGTCAGCAGCCACCCTGGACCGCAGCCTCACCTCAAGCCAAAGGAGACAGACGCAATGTCACACACACACACAGAGAGAGAGAGAGAGAGAGAGAGAGAGAGAGAGAGAGAGTCAGGCCCACCTTCCGCCTCACCTCAAGCCTTCAGGTGTTGGGTGGCTCGGCGACATCCCCGACCACTGGGAGGTTCGCAAGCTCAAGTGGTGCGTCAGGAGATCGGAAATCAAGGCCGAGGCCGACGATGTGGAAACAATGCGCTACATCGGCTTGGAGCGCGTCTCATCTTGGACTGGACGCCTATCAAGGCTTGACGATCAGCAAGCGCCTGAACCGCCCGAGAGCCTGTCCAACTCCTTTGCCGAAGGCGAAGTGCTGTTCTCGAAGCTGCGCCCGTACCTAGCCAAGGCATTCTGCGCAGAGTTCGACGGGGTGTGCTCGACCGAGTTTCTGACGCTGGAGCCATTGGACTTTGAACCGCGCTATCTACTGCACCTCCTGCTCACGGGCGGCTTTGTCGCGCTAGTCGATTCATCGACCTACGGTGCCAAGATGCCGCGAGCCAACTGGGAGTTCATTGGCAACTTGAGTGTGCCAGTGCCGCCACTCACCGAACAGCGAGCCATCGCCCAGTTCCTGGATGAACAGACAGAACGCATCGATGAACTTTCCGCAAAGGTCGAGACAGCAATCGAGCGGCTGCAGGAATACCGGACCGCTCTGGTGACGGCCGCGGTTACCGGCAAGATCGATGTGCGTGATTCCGCGACGATAAAGGCGGCGAGCGTTCGAACATGACGAGCCAGGCCACGGAGCGGGCGTTCGAGTCGACGGTGGAGTCGATGCTGGTCGAGGGTGGCTGGCGCGAGAGCGATCGGGAGGAGCGGAATGTAGATCGGGCGCTGTTCCCGGCTCGTGTTGCTTCGTTCATTGAGGCGACGCAGCCGGAGTTGTGGGTGCAGTTGGTGGCGTTGCACGGTGATCGTCTCGACGAGCGGCTGGTTGATCAGTTGGTGCGTGAGCTTGACACCAAGGGGACTTTGGAGGTGTTGCGTCATGGGTTCAGGTTCCAGGGCAAGACTCTGCGGTTGGCGTACTTCCGGCCGGCGCACGGCCTGAACCCGGATGCGGTGGCGCGCTTCGGGCGCAACGAGTTGACGGTGACGCGTCAGGTGTTGTGCCATCCCGGCAAGAAGGACACCGTCGACATGGTGTTCGCGCTGAACGGGGTGCCGGTGGCGACTTGTGAGCTCAAGAACCCGATGACGAGCCAGAGTTGGCGCGACGCGGTGCGCCAGTACAAACAGGACCGCGATCCTGACGCCCCGTTGTTCCGGTTCAAGAGGCGGGCTCTGGTGCATTTCGCGGCGGACTGCGACGAGGTGCACATGACGACGCGGCTGTCTCGCGACAAGACGCGGTTCTTGCCGTTCAACCGGGGCAGCCATCCTGGGGCGGTGCGCTGCGGGGCGGGCAATCCCCAGCACCCGTCGGGGTATCGCAGCGGCTATTTCTGGGGTGAGGTGCTCCAGCGGGAGCGGTTCTTGGGCATCGTGGGGTCGTTCGTCTTCGTTGAGCACCGGACCGAGAAGGTCTATGGCTCCAACGGCGTCGCCCGCAGCGTGAAACGCGAGACGGTGGTGTTCCCGCGTTATCACCAGCTCGACGCGGTGGACCGACTCGTTGACGCCGCCCGCTCTGACGGAGCAGGGCGCAACTATCTGGTCCAGCACTCCGCGGGCAGCGGCAAGACCAACAGCATCTCGTGGCTGTCGCACCGGTTGGCGAGCCTGCACACCGCCGGCGACGACAAGGTCTTCGATTGCGTGGTGGTGATCACCGACCGGCGCGTGCTCGACAAGCAGCTCCAGGAGGCCATCTACCAGATCGAGCACGCCCAAGGGGTGGTCAAGGCGATCGACACGGACTCCCAGCAGCTCGCGCGGGCGTTGGTGGACGGCACGATGATCGTGATCACGACGCTGCAGAAGTTCCCGTTCGTGATGCGGCGTCTGCTGTCGATGGCCGGGGCAGCGGCGGACTCTCCGTCCGCGGCGGAGGCTGAGCAGGCCGAACGGTGGCGCCAACAGATCGCCGGGCGGCGATACGCGGTGATCGTGGACGAGGCGCATTCGAGCCAGAGCGGCGAGAGCGCCCGCGAGATGAAAGCGGTGCTGGGATCGCGCTCACAGGCCGCCCGCGCCGACGCATTGGACGCCGGGGATGCCGGGGACTGGGAGGACAGCCTCAACGCGGTGGTGGAGTCCCGCGGGGCGCAGCCCAACCTGTCGTTCTTCGCGTTCACCGCCACCCCCAAGGCCAAGACCATCGAGCTGTTCGGCAGGGTCGGCGCGTCCGGCAAGCCGGAGCCGTTCCACGTCTACAGCATGCGCCAAGCCATCGAGGAGGGGTTCATCCTCGACGTGTTGTCCAACTACATCGACTACGACTCCTATTTCCGGTTGGTGAAACAAGCCGAGGAAGACAAGGACTTCCCCAAGCGCCGCACCGCCAGAGCGCTCGCGAAGTTCATCACGCTGCACGAATACAACCTCGCGCAGAAGACCGAGGTGATCATCGAGCACTTCCGCAACCAGGTGAAGCACCGCATCGCCGGCAAGGCCAAAGCGATGGTGGTGGCATCCTCGAGGCTGCACGCGGTGCGCTACATGCTGGCCTTCCAGAGCTACATCGCCGAGCGGGGCTACAAGGACGTGCACCCGCTGGTGGCGTTCAGCGGAACAGTGACCGACCCCGACACCGGCGACGAGTTCACCGAGCCGTCGATGAACATCGACAAGTCCGGCAAACCGATCAGCGAATCCGCGCTGCCGGGGCGCTTCGACACGCCGGACTACCAGATCCTGCTGGTGGCCGAGAAGTACCAGACCGGCTTCGACCAGCCTCTGCTGCAGGCGATGTACGTCGACAAGCGCCTCGACGAGGTGCAGGCCGTGCAGACCCTTTCTCGCCTCAACCGCACCGCGGCGGGCAAGACCGCGCCGTTCGTGCTGGATTTCGTCAACGACCCCGACGACATCCGAGCGGCGTTCGAGCCCTACTACGACCAGACCCAGCTCCTGGACAGCTCGGACCCCTACCGGCTGAACGAGCTCCAGCACCAGCTCGACCAGACGCAGGTCTACCACCAGGCCGAAGTCGACGAGTTCGCCAAGATCTTCTACCGGCCCCTCCAGCAACAGCGCCCCGATGACCACGCCCGCCTCGAACAGCAGCTGCAGCCTGCCTGTGACCGGTTCGACACCCTCGACGAGGACCAGCAGACAGAGTTCCGGGACCGGCTCGGCGCGTTCGTGAGCCTCTATGCGTTCTTGAGCCAGATCATCCCCTATGCCGACGGCGACCTCGAACGCCTCTTCGCGTTCGGCAAGGCGCTGCTGCCGCGCCTGAACCCCGACCGCGAGCCGGTGCGCCTCGGCGACGACGTGGAGCTGGAGTTCTACCGCCTCCAGCAGGTCTCATCTGGTGTCATCAACCTCGGCGAGGAAGACATCGCCGTCAAGGCGCCCACCGATGTCGGCACCGGCGACCCCGAAGAAGAGACCGCGCCGCTGTCAGAGATCATCGAGCGCCTCAACGACCGATTCGGCACCGACTTCACCGAATCAGAGCGCCTGTTCCTCCAACAGGTCCAACACGACGCCATCAACAAAGAAGACATCCGCCGCACCGCGCAGGCCAACCCCTTCGACAAGTTCAGCCTCGGCGTCCGCCCCCAGCTTCAACAGCTGATGATCGAACGCATGGCCGACAACGACGCTCTCGTCACCCGCGCCCTCAACGACCCCGAGTTCCAAGAGATCGTGTTCGCCGGGCTCCTGCAAGCCATCTTCGACGCCGTCACCAACCAACCCCAACAAGCCACCCTCGATGTCTGAGACTCGCTTCTCTCCCGCGCCAGACGCGAGGCCGCACCTGCCGAGGCGTGAGCATCCCCCCTGATCTTGGAGGCATCGTCTAAGAGGAGATGCCATGTCTGA
>JAPPLH010000051.1 GCA_028819505.1 Acidimicrobiaceae bacterium | reverse complement strand
CCGCGACGGCTACAAGGCCCACGTCTGCGCGGAGCCCGACACCGGGCTGGTCACCGCAGTGGACCTCACCGCGGGCGACAGAGCGTGCTCTGAGTGGCGACGCTCGAGTCCATCGTCTTGGAGGTGCAACTCGACTCGTACCAGCGCTCCAGCAGCGGGGTCTATACCGCCCTTGATGCAGGCGTAGCCGGGTGCGTCACGGCCGATTGGTCAGCCCCACCAAGGGAATGTAGATCTCCCGGTCCTCCATGAGCACTTCCTTGACGAGGAATCGTCGGCCATCGCCTGTCCGGAAACCGGCACTCACCGCCTCACCCTCCGTGTCGAAGAACTGAGGATTGCGCATGCGTCCGACAACCATCAGTGCCCACTTGCCTTGCTGGGTCTTGAGCATGCTGGACCGCTGGCGTTCGAAGGAGGCTTCGAGACGGTCCATTACCGGGTCTGGGACCATGCGCCCGAGTATGCCATCCGCCCGCGATCGCCGCGGGCGGATGGTGGTGGATCCGTCGGCCGCTTCCTTGGCGGGGCGTAACGGGGGACCGGCTGGTGGCCGCGGCCCGCGGGGCACGGTATCGCTTGACGGGCCGCGAATCTGCTCGCCGGCGCTAGCAGTTCGGCTGGCCACTCCTTGGAAGGCGAAGCTCGAACTCGCGGCGCGTGCCATGCCACACCAGCTCACCCAGCCCCAGTACGTCGCGCCCGATCAGCATTGCCGCGCCCTCGATGTCGACCTCGATGACGTCCAAGTCCATCGGGTCCGGCGGACTGTCCAGGTTCGGACCTACCGTAAGGGTGATCCCATATACGGGTCGCATTGCGGGACCGGCGGGTGTGCTCACACGGTTCGCTCCGATCGGGTCCACGAGTAGCGCCTGCGCGGTTGTCACGCCCACGCCGGACTTCTCCGCGGCGGTGTCGATCACACCCCATCCGTACAGCGGCAGCGAAACCTCGATGGTCGCAATACGGCGCCGCTCGAGTTCGTCCCGGCGCATCTCTAGCTTGACTTTGACCAGTCCTCCGGACTGGGATCCGATCCGGCCGTCGATTCGGGCGTACCGGGACAGGTCAGCGATGGTCGGCCACCACGACCCTGTACGGCATCTGGATGACCCGGTCCTCCTTGAGCACCTGCTTCACGAAGAACCGACCCCCAGCCGACTTGCGGAAGCCTGCGTTCGTGGCTTCCCGCTGGGTGTCGAAGAACTCGGTCGGCTCGCTGAGGCGGCGGTAGATCATCAAGGCCCACTTGCCCTCATGAGTCTTGAGCATCTTGGCGCGCCGACGGTCGAAGGCCGCCTCCAGGCGGTCCAAGACGGGATCGGGAACCATGTGACTGAGTATGCCATCGAAGCGGCCGCCGGGCGCGGATGTGTCGGCCCGCCGGGCGCGATGGTGCCGTCACTGCCGGCGCCTGCGGTTGCGAGGTCATTATGAGCGCGCTGGAGCCGGAGGTGTTCGACGATGGTGCCGTCACTGCCGGCGCCTGCGGTTGCGAGTGCTGTCGGGCTCGGCGAGAGTGAGGGTTCGCATGGACTTCGATCTTCCCCCTGACGACGACCCCCGCCGGGCTGCGGTCAGGCGCTGGATCGCGGAGCACCCGGATCCCACCGGGAAGCAGCTGGCCGAGGCCGGGTACGTGGTTCCGCACTGGCCCCGGCCGTGGGGGCTGGAGGCCGACGGGCTGCACCAGATTGTCATCGACGAGGAGCTGTTCGCCGCCGGCGTGAAGCGGCCCGACAACCTGATCGGCATCGGCTGGGCCGCGCCCACGATCCTGGCCGCCGGCACTCCGGAGCAGAAGGACCGCTACCTGTGGCCCATCTTCAGCGGCGAGGAGTACTGGTGCCAGCTCTTCAGCGAGCCCGACTCCGGGTCGGACCTGGCCTCGCTGTCCACCCGGGCCGAGCGCGACGGCGACACCTACGTGGTGAACGGCTCCAAGATCTGGTCGAGCGGGGCCCACCACAGCAAGTTCGGCATCCTCATCGCCCGAACCGACCCCGACGTGCCCAAGCACCGCGGCATCTCCTACTTCATCTGCCCGATGGACGCCCCCGGCGTGACCATGCAGCCGATCGTGGACATGACCACCGCCCACTCGTTCAACCAGGTGTTCTTCGACGATGTGCGGCTGCCGGCCAGCCTGCGGGTGGGCGCCGAGGGCGACGGCTGGCGCCTGGCCAAGGTGACGCTGGCCAACGAGCGGGTCGGTCTGTCCTCGGGCGGGGTGATCTGGAGCCTCGGTCCGACAGCCCGGAAGCTGATCGAGTTGGTGAAGAGCAACGGAGGCGTGTCCGACCCGGTGCTGCGCGACCGGCTGGCCTCGGTGTACTGCGAGGCTGAGGTGCTCCGCCTCAACCAGCTGCGCACCCTCAGCGCTCGCCTGGCCGGGCGCACGCCCGGACCCGAGGCGTCGATCCAGAAGATCATGTCCGACGACCACGGTCAGAGAGTGATGGAGCTGGCCGCGGCCACGGCCGGCGCGGCCGGCATGCTCACCGGCTCGGGGCCGGCCGGCGAGATCCCCGAGTCGATGCAGACCGGCGCCACCGAGGTCAACTTCCCCCGCGGCGGCGGCCAGTTCCCCGCCGTCGACCCGATCTGGCACTACGGCCTGCTGTTCTCGCCCGCGCTGACGCTGGGCGGCGGCACGTTCGCGGTGCAGCGCAACATCGTGGCCGAGCACGTTCTGGGCCTTCCCCGCGAGCCGAACGTGGAGGCCGGCCTCACCTGGAGCGAAACCCAGCGAAGGCGCGCCTAGCCCTGGGCCCGAGCGACCCGTGAGCTAGCCCGGACACGGGGGGATCCTGGGGGCCGGGCGGCGGCGCGGGCTCGGATCGGGCGGGGCTGGCGGTCCGCTCCGGTTCGGCGGGTGGTATCCGGAGCGGACCGCCCGGGGAGGCTAGTCGGTGTAGGTGACGTCTGCTTGGGTGTAGCGGTTGGCGAGGCCGCTGCT
>JAPPLH010000142.1:1708-3001 GCA_028819505.1 Acidimicrobiaceae bacterium | reverse complement strand
GCCCCGGTCTCCCGCTCCTGTTCGCTGCGCTCACGGGCCGCTCGGGCCCCGGGTCCATCGGTGGGCGGACCGGCGAAGGCCTGCGCCATGGTCAGCCACTCGCGGGCACGTTCCCCGCAGACCACCAGGGCTGTGTCGGCAACGTGACGGCGCTGGGTCACCACCAGGCCGAAGTCGAGAGCCGGGCCCGTCACCGAGTCGTCGCCGGCTGCGGCGGCGTCACCCCAGGCCCACCGATCTCCGGATGGGGCGGTCAGCTCCACCCGGACATCTCCCTCGGGCGGGGTGAGGCCTCGGTTCACGTAGGTCCAGGCCCGGGTGATGTAGCCGAGTTGGGCCACATGGCGGAGCCGGTGGGTGGGCTCGCGCTGCGCTCCCACGGTGTCGCACACGTCGGTGCCGTGGGCCCACGCCTCCATGAGCCGGGCGGTGACGAAGGACTTGGCCCCCATCGAGGGCCCGTACCAGCTCACCCGGTCGCTCTCGCCGAGGGCGCCGGCAGCCGCGGCCAGCTCGGCCCGACCCTGCCGCCAGCGCTCGAGACGGTCGGCGGGGGGCAGGCGGCGGAAGTCGCCCAGGGTGAAGTCGTCCCCTGAGGTCTCGCTCTCCAGCGACGCCTCCACGAGCCGCCGGGCCTCGGAGGAGAACGCCCCGGGATCGCGGATGGCCAGCGCAGCCGACCGATCGAAGTAGCACAAGTGGCCGATCTGGTCGGTCACCGACCATCGGGGGCTCGGAGTCGGCCGGCCCCAGTCGCGCTCATCCAGCGACGCCACGACGGCATCGAGGCTTGCCTGCTCGTCGAGCAGGTCCTGGAGCAGGTCGGCCAGGTTCACGGTCCGCGACTCCCTTCCTGGGAAGTCATCGTCCTGGGAAGATACCGCGTGCGGACGCCATCACACGACCCCGAACACCGGGCTTCACCTGTCCGCTCGGCCTTCGAGCAGGGTTTCGGGCAGATCGACCACCCGGGCCCGGAGCCATTCGCCCAGGCTCTTGGCCTGCGGGTCCTGGCGGTCCGATGCGGCCACCCCGTCGCCCAGCAGACCGTGGACAACGAAGTTGAGCGACCAGATGTTGGGGAGCCGGTGCCGGTCGATCCGCAGCGGGGCCGCCTCCGGCAACAGCTCGCGCACCCGCTCGGTGGTGAGGAAGCCGTCGAGCCACTCGAAGGCGTCGGCGGAGCGGGCGAACACCCCCAGGTTGGCGTTGCCGCCCTTGTCCCCGGAGCGGGCGCCCGCGACCCGGCCCAGCGGCGCTCGCACCGTCGGGCCCCAGTCCCGGGCGGCTGCG
>JAPPLH010000142.1:0-1608 GCA_028819505.1 Acidimicrobiaceae bacterium | reverse complement strand
GCCGTCGAGGAAGGTCGTGTGCTGGGGCGCCGGGTCGACAGCCGCACGCGTGTCTGCGACCGGGCCGTCCGCGCCGTCGAGGAAGGTCGCGTACCGGGGCAGCGGGTCGACGACGGTGCGCTCGCCGTCGAGGAACGTCACGTACTGGGGCACCGCCTCGGCGGGCACGGTGGCCGGCCGGTAGACGCCGAAGGCGCGGGGGCGGGCCGCGGAGCCTGCCGAGAACATCCCCGGGATCGTGGCCAGGGCCAGCTCGTTCATCGCGTCCGAGAGGGTGCGCCCGAGCCGGTCCTCGTCCTGGTCGAACACGGTCAGCCGCCACACCGCGACGGCCTCCTCGTTGGTGCCCGGATCCGCCTTGTCGGTGCGCACCACCCGCTCGGTGACCTTGGCGTAGTCGCCCGGACCGTGGGGACAGGCCCGCCAGAACGCGTCGCGCACCAGAGCGGCCTTGGCGTCGATGTCGAGACCGGTGAGCGCGACGTTGATCTCGCTGCGGTAGCCGCCCAGCTCGTTGGTGGCCACCTTGAGAGTGGGCGGGGGCGGCTCGCCCCGCACCGAGTCGATCCGCACCCGGTCACTTCCGGCCTGGGTCAGCCGGATCGTGTCGAAGCGGGCGGTGACGTCGGGGCCCAGGTAGCGGGGCGCATCGATCTCGTAGAGCAGCTGCGCGGTGACCGTCCCCACGGTGACCTCGCCGCCGGTGCCGTCGTGCTTGCCTATGACCGACGAGCCGTCGGCCGCGATCTCGGCCCACGGGAAGCCGGTCCGGTCCATGCCCTCCACTTCGGTGAAGAACGAGTAGTTGCCGCCGGTGGCCTGGGTGCCGCACTCGATGACGTGCCCGGCCGCCACCGCGCCGGCCAAGACGTCCCAGTCGTCGACCGCCCAGTCGTGGTGCCAGGCGGCGGGACCGCAGACCACCGCCGCGTCGGTGACTCGCCCGGTCACCACGACGTCGGCGCCGCGGCGCAGGGCCTCGGAGATTCCCCAGCCGCCCAGGTAGGCGTTGGCGGTGATGAGCTTCGACGTGTCGGTCATCGGCTCACCGGTGGTGAACGACCGTAGGGTCACCGCGCCGGCCGCGCCGGGGTCCAGCCGCGCCATGAGGTCGTCGCCCTCCACACAGGCGATCCTCGGGCGCAGACCGAGCCGCTCGGCCGCATCGGCGACCGCCTCCGCGCAGCCGCGGGGATCGAGCCCGCCCGCGTTGGACACGACCTTGATGCCGGTGTCCAGGCAGGTCCCCATCACCTGCTCCATCTGCTTGACGAAGCTGCGGGCGTACCCCCCGCCGGGCCGCCGGGAACGGGTGCGGGCCAGTATCAGCATGGTCAGCTCGGCCAGCCAGTCGCCGGTGAGGACGTCGATGGGTCCGTCGTTCACCATCTCGGACGCGGCCGAGAGGCGGTCGCCGTAGAAGCCGGAGCAGTTGGCGATCCGGATCGGCCCGGAGGCCGAGCGGACAGGCGGTGATGTCATGGGACTTCGGCGAGGTGCCGAGCGAGGCCGTGGCCCGAGCGGCCCGTGAGCGCAGCGAACAAGAGCGGGAAACGGGATCCTTCGCCGCGAGGATCCAACGCCAATTCGCGCTCGCGCTCAGCCACC
>JAPPLH010000032.1 GCA_028819505.1 Acidimicrobiaceae bacterium | reverse complement strand
CCGGAATTGGCAGCAGAATGCACGCATACCGTGCACAACGCTGCCAATTCGCGACCGGCCGCCCACGCCATCCGGAATTGGCAGCAGAATGCACGCATACCGTGCACAACGCTGCCAATTCGCGGCTAGGCGACCGGAGCTAAGGCCTTGAGCAACTCGTCGGCGAAGTCGGGGCGGCAGATGACCAGACCGCGGGTGTGCGGGCGCGGGTTGTTGAACCGCAGGGGCGAGCCGTCGGCGCAAGAGGCGTGCAGACCGGCGGCCAGGGCCACCGCGGCCGGCGCGCACATGTCCCACTCGTAGAGCCCGCCGGCATGCACGTAGGCGTCCATCTCGCCCCGTACCACGGCCATCGCCTTGACTCCCGCGGAGCCCATGGTCACCACCTCGGCATCGAGGCGCTGGGCCAGCATGCGGCCGTCGCTGTATCCCCGCGACCTAGCCACCACCACCCGGCGGCGTCCGACCCGGCACATGGTGGGCTCCGACGGAGGATCGGTAGCGAAGGTGGTCCCCCAGGCGGGCACGGCCACCGCGGCCGCCGCCGGGACGCCCCGCTCGCACAGCGCCACATGCACCGACCACGCCCCGGTCACGCCGAAGTCGTAGGATCCGTCGAGCGGGTCGAGGATCCAGACCCGATCGGCGTCGAGCCGCCGCCGGTCGTGGCGGCCCTCCTCGGACAGCACCGCGTCGCCCGGCCGCAGGCGGGCCAGCTCCTGGGTCAGGAACTCGTGGGCCTGCCGGTCGCCAGCGTCCCCCAGCCCCCAGCCCTGCGGCACCGACGGGTCGCTCAGCAGGCCGAGCAGCCGCTGGCCGCACTCGTGGGCCAGCCGGGTCGCGAGGGCGTGATCGTCCCCGCCGGGGCTCACACGCCCGCCGGCCGGCGGTGGACCGTCACCGCGTAGCTGCCGCCGTCGAAGGGCCGGCGGTCCCAGGTGGTCCAGCGGTGCTCCAACTCCAGGCCGGCGTTGGCCGCGAACCGGTCGTAGTCGTCGAAGGTCAGCGGGCTGAGCCCCAGGCGGAAACCGGACACCAGCCGGCCTCCCGGACCCAGGTGCCGGGCCATGTTGGCGACGATCGCCGCCTCCGTACCGACCTCCACGAACACCATCACGTTGCCGGCCAGCACGATCAGGTCGAACTGTCGCCTCCCGTCGGCCGCGCCGGGCGCAGCGATCTCCACATCGGTGAGGTCGCCCAGGATCCACGGCAGGTGCGGGGCCTTGCTGCGGGCCTCGTCCAGCATGCGGGCGTCCAGGTCCACACCCACGACGCCGACGCCCCGGCGGTCGAGTTCGATGGCGACCCGGCCCGTGCCGCAGCCGGCGTCGAGCACCGTGGCCGGCCCGAACCAGCTCACCAGGTCGGCCTCGCCGTGGACCCACTCGCCCCTGGCCTCCATGCGCCGCCAGCGGTCGTCGTAGACGCCGCCGTGGTCCGCCCCGCCGATCTCCCGCCACCGGTTCACCCCGCCGACCCTAACCGCGCCGACCTTGGCCACAGCCAGAGGCCGAGCGGAAAGGGAGCGATCCATCGGAGTCTTCCGCGAGGCCTACCTGCGCCGCAGCGAGGCCTCCATCGACGTGAGGCGGGAAGGGAGCGATCCATCGGAGTCTTCCGCGAGGCGTCTAGCGAGGCCGTGGCCCGAGCGGCCCGTGAGCGAAGGCGAACAAGAGCGGGAGTGACGCCGTTAGCCTCGGCGCCGGCAGCCGCTGCTGCCTGCCGTCCACCCCGGGGAGGGTCCATGGAGTTCGGGATATTCCAGAACGGCTACATACCGGGCCCGTCGGCGCACATTCCCGAGCACGAGCACCTCATGCTGATGCGCGAGGCGTCGTATGTGATCCTGGCCGACAAGCACAACTGGAAGTTCGCCTGGTTCGGGGAGCACCACTGCCTCACCGAGTACAGCCACATGTCGGCGCCGGAGGTGATGATCGGCTGGATCGCGGCCCAGACCGGCTACATCCACCTGGGCACGGCAATCACCAGCCTGCCCACCACCAAGGAGCATCCGGTTCGCATCGCCGAGCGGGCCGCCATGCTCGACCACTTCTGCGAGGGACGCTTCGAGTTCGGCACCGGCCGGGGCGCCGGCAGCCACGAGGTGGCCACCTTCAACGGCACCCTCACCTCCGAGACCAAGGCCATGTGGAACGAGGTGATGACCGAGATACCCCGCATGTGGGCCCAGCGGGACTACTCCTACGAGGGCGAGCACTTCGGTGTGCCGCCCAACCACAACATCCTCCCCAAACCCCTCGACGGCACCCACCCTCCGCTGTGGGTGGCCTGCGGCAACCCGGCCACCTTCGCCACCGCCGGCAGCATGGGCATCGGCGCCATCGCCTTCAACTTCGAGCCCGCGCCCGCCCTCAAGGGCCGCATCGACAGCTACAAGGAGGCCGTCGCGGAGTGCTCCGAGCCCCACGGCGCCTACATGAACGACAACGTGATGATGACCAACGCCGTCATCTGCCTGGAGGACCGCGACCGGGCGCGGGAGATCGCGCTGATGCACGGCCGGGGCTACCTGTACTCGATGGTGTGCCTGTACCACGACACCATCCCCAAGCGGGAGGGCGCCCCCACCTGGCCCGAGCCGCCCACCGGCCTGCCCGACGAGGCCACCCTCGACTTCGCCATCGACGCCGGCTACATGCTGTGCGGCACGCCCGAGGAGGTATGCGAGCAGCTCGAGAAGTCCTATGTCGCCGTGGGCACGGACCAGCTGGTGTTCGGCCTGCCCAACGAGGGCTTCGAGTACGAGGAGATACTCGAGATGATCGAGATCTTCGGCGACCAGGTGATCCCCGAGTTCGACCCGGACCGGGTGCACTCCACCGAGAAGTACCGGGCCGGCGCGGTGCGCAAGTACCCGGAGTGGAACGCGCCGCCGCCGGACATCAAGACGACCCCGCCCCCCAGCGCGTCGATGCCGATCCCCTACCGGCACTGAGACACGCTCCCGGGGAACCAGGCCGGCGGGGCGTCTCCGCCCTTGACGAACTCCACCGCCTGCCGGCACGACCACGCTGCCGGCGAACTGGGCGTCCTCGATGGCCTCCG
>JAPPLH010000048.1 GCA_028819505.1 Acidimicrobiaceae bacterium | reverse complement strand
GGTGACCAGCCCGGTGTCGGGCTCCGCGCAGACGTGGGCCTTGTAGCCGTCGCGGTAGCCGTGGGCGCTCTTGTGGGCGTGGCGGGACTCGGGGTCCAGCACCGACACCACCCGCCCCGAGGCGACGCGCCGGGCGACGCGCCACCGGCCGGGTGCGTCGCCGGGCTCGGTGTCCTGCCCGGCCACCAGCGCCAGAAGCCCCAACGCGTCGGCCCGCGCGTCGTCGAGGTCGATGTCCTCACAGGCGCCGACCAGCCCCAACGCGTCGTCGGCCAGCTCGCTGACCAGGCGCTCCACACCACCAGGATCGCCCCAGTCCACCTCGGGGCCCGCGGCGTCGAGGCTGTGCCCGCGCACCCACACACCGCCGAGCCGCGGAACCAGCATGCGCAGCTCGCGCATCCGCACCCTCAGCATCGTCACCGTGCCCTGGCGCGCCACCGCGTCATCCATCACCATAAAGTCCAGCACCCGCCGCTGCTTGCCCGACACCGCCCCCGCGTCCAACAGTTCCCGATCCACTATCACCCTGCCCTGCAAACCCGACATCGCCGCACACCCGCCCAACGATCGCGAGCACCCAAAACCGGACTACTCAGCAGTCTCCTAGCCCAACGGCCACCGTTGCCGCCCCGGCGCCGATGTCAACAACCAACAGGCGCTCGCCGTTCCTCGGTGGAGAGTGACGCGACTTCTTGTACACTTCGCGGAAGACATTGGCGTGACCTCGTTGGTATCGGAGGGAGTCATGCAGCGTATAGGAGTCAGGCGCATCCGGTGCCAGTTGTCCTTGGCGCATTGAGGACTCGGCTGCGTTCCGCTGCTCATCTGGAGTCTCGCTCCATCGGGACACGATGACCTCGGCAAATGCTCTGTCGTAGTCCACCGCCATATCGCATACCTCTAGCACATCCGACTTGGGCTGCCTGAACCTACCCAGCCGCCGAGCGCTTGACAGTGCCGCAGTAGCTCGGGGCCGGCGGCGCGGTGGATTGCGCCGTTGACGCCGTCGCCGTCCGCCAGATGCCTGTTGGCGGTATTGACGATGGCGTCGACGTCCTGGTCCGTGATGTCTCCCAGCACGGCTTCAACGGTGGGGATACGTGACATGATCGCCTGCGACAGCAGAGGCGTCGGCTCGCCGGTCACATACACGATCATCCCTCGCAAGAAATCGCATTCTTCGATCAGATCAATGTCTGGCTGATAGCGAGCAGGATCACCTTCCACACGCGCCGAGATCATCACGAAACCCGTCTCGGTGGCCGCGAAGGTTGCTTCGTAGATGCCGTGGCCGGTCCAGCTGCGGTGCAAGAACAGGCGGTCGTCCTCCATGAACGCCAGCCACCTGTCGTCGAAGACCGGTCGGTACCCCAAGGCGATTCTTCGCATCTCGCTTCGTGAGAGGAGCATGATCGGAGGCGGAATCGCTACCGGCTGTCTGATGCGCGAGACATGTCCCCAACAGGCGTCGTCGTGCCCGTCGTCCTCCGGGCACGACACAAGATCATCGCTACCGAGGACGCCTTCAGGCGGGCCGTCTGGTCCCCACAGCGCCATGGTGAACAGGCTCAGCTTCTCCCCAGCTGCGCCTTCGGTGAGGCCGGTGCTCTGGCCGGTCCGTCCGATGGCTCGTCGCTCATATGCACTCCAGTGCTTCGCTTTCCCGGTTCCTTGGCGGACGGTGGCTCGCCGAGCCCCGCGGCGCAGTGGGCTCGTCTACAAGGACAGGCCTCCATCGGATCGGCGGGATCCTCGCCGGGAGCGGTACGCGTTGTCGAGCCGGTCGGCGGCGAAGTACGCCGCAGCGGGGCTTCGGTCTTGCGCGGGGTTGGGCCTGTTCGATCAGGTCCAGCAGTTCGGCCCTGCTGGTGATGCCGAGTGAACGGATGAGCATCTCGCAGTCGGCCTCGTCTACGTGGCGATGGCTGAGGAGCTTCATGGCGAGCACATAGCGGTCTCCGACGGAGTCGACGATGAGGCGGCGTCCGGTGAAGATGCGCTCGGGCTCCACCGGAACGTTGACCCGTTTGAGTTTGGCACCGTCGTTGAGCCAGTCGGACCTCAGGCCGCGATGGCGTCGGCTAACTTCTTCGACCGCGGCCCGCAGCTGTGGAGTCATCCCTTCCGAGACGACATCGACGTCGCCGGTGAGCCTCGAGTCCGTCTTGGCAGCGATCACCGCACCGCCGGCGACATACAGATGCAGCGCGTGAGGTGTTCCGGCTTTGACCAGCAGTTCATCGACCTCTGCGAGAAAGCCCAGCATCTGCGCCGCGTCGAACGCAGTTGGGGGATCGGGCTCAGCGGAAGCCATGCACCCGGTAGTCGTCCAGGCTGCCCGCGTCGAACCAGACATTGTGTACGGCGCACGCCGGCGGCGCCTGTGCCATCAGCTGTGTTGTCCACGGCGTCACCTTCAGGCGCCCGTCGGTCAACGGGACCGGCCGGCTGGCGCGATGACGCCGCACCCACCCTGGCAGCTCAACGCCGTCGCGGTCACACAGGCTGTGCACGATCGCGGAGATCTTGGCGATGTCGAAGCGTCGCGGCCCGACACGATGCCACCACCGCCACCGCCGGGGCGCGTCAGCAACCATCTGCTCGCGCCTCGGCGCATCAGAAGCCGCCCAGTCCTTAACGAACTGGCGCACCGCCACGACCCTGCCCCGGCCATCGTCGCGGGCGATCCACTCAGGCAAGTCACAGGCCCGCAACAACCGCGTCGGAGGCTCGATCATTGGCGTAACGCCTTCGGACTGCGCCGGGCGCCCCGAGTCGTTGAGGAGCGAGACGGGCCCTGGGAGCCGTGGCCTGCTGCTCATGCATCGAGTGTAGTGCTGCGCGTGGTGCGGCCGCGAGGGTGACGGCGCCTGCGCCAGAGGGCTCAGAGGTCCACTGCGGCGACCAGCCCGGTGTCGGGCTCCGCGCAGACGTGGGCCTTGTAGCCGTCGCGGTAGCTGTGGGCGCTGTTGTGGGCGTGGCGGGACTCGGGGTCCAGCACCGACACCGGACTACTCAGCAGTCTCCTAGGACCGCCAGCACCGAGCGGACATCTCGGCGGGCGGGGCCGCTACCGTTCCCGGGCGACCGAGT
>JAPPLH010000037.1 GCA_028819505.1 Acidimicrobiaceae bacterium | reverse complement strand
ACCAAGATCGGCAGGGTCGACGCCAAGATCGACGCGTTGGGCAGGGATGTCACCGACGTTCGCGAGAGGCTGGCGAGGGTGGAGGGCCACCTGATGGGGCCCGGGAGCCCCGCCCCCGGGCCGTCACCCGCGCCTTGCGACGAGGTCGACGTCGATCACCGCGAGGCCGGCTGAAGACGCTGCGGCGACGGGAAGGGCGCACAAGCGCCTACCTGTATGCCGACAATATCGCCGTCGATGGCCGGGTGGCCGATCCCCTGCCGTTCGAGATCGGACAGAGGATGCATCTCACCGACGTCTACGCTCGCACGCTGATCCGCGGCGACGGCGAGAGCCAGGAAGCCGAAGTGCTGTTGCTGCGTCTTGGTGCGGCTCAGACGCTCCACAAGAACTTCTATGAGGAACTGATGTCCGAGGACGAGGTTCGCGAGTCGATCGCGAACGCCTCCGAGTTGGTCACGGCGCTGAGGCGACTCGCCGGAGATGCCAGGCAGCCCTCGATGCAGCCCGGCGCCAACTCTCCGAACCGGTGGCGCAGCGTTCAACAGCTTTAGCGCATAGGGCCGGTTAGCGGGTTGTTCGCGTCCTCAACCCGTCAGGAATAGCCCATGCGACGCGATATGGTAGGGCGGGTGGGTAGGCAGATCACCGCTGAAGGATGGATGGCGACCCGGACAGGGTTCGGGCGGCGATCCTACCGCGCCTACGTCCCGCATCCGTTGCAGGGATGGGAACCCGCTCTGAGCGCCGAAGACGTGAACAGGGTCACCGTCGCTGACCGGGCGCTCGTCGCGGCTGGGGCGATGCCCCAGTCGGAGCTCGCCGACGGACTTGCGAAATGGATGCTGGCCCGCGACGAGAGCATCCGCTCGAGCGTCATCGAGGGGGTCGCCGCGACCGCTGAGGGGCTCGCCTGGGCCGAGTACCAGGACCAGGTCGGCAGGCCGGTCTCTGACGAGAACGAGGCACTCACCCTCGGAGCGACCCGGCAGATCGCAGCCGCGGTTGAGCTCGGGCAACGGATGCGATCCGGGCACAGCTGCACGCTCGACGACCTCTGTGACGTCCACCGGCTGCTGTTCGCGCAGACACGCGACCGCTCGTTGGGGGGTGTGCTGCGTGACGAGCCGATCTGGATCGGTCCGCCGGGGTGCCTGGTCGACGACGCCGTCTTCGTGGCGCCGCCTGAAGATCAGGTGCCCCCGCTGATGGAGGACCTGGTGAGCTATGTGAACACCAGCGACCATCCTGGGGTGCTGCGAGCAGTGATCGCGCACAGCCAGTTCGAGACGATCCATCCATTCGGTGACGGCAACGGCCGCACAGGACGCGCTCTGATCCAGGCCGTGTTGAACGCGGCGGGCCTCGCTGAGGGCGCGGTGCCGGTCAGTTCCGCGCTCAGCCGTGACCAGCGCGGCTACTACGACGCGCTCGACGCCACCCGAGTCGTCTGCGATGCCTCAGAGACCGCCGCCCGCAGCGGTGGCTTGGGTGGCTGGCTGAGGGTGTTCAGCGATGCCTGTGTGGAGGCCGAGCGCCAGGCGGAGTCCGTGGCGCGCACTGTTGAGGGTCTGGCGCAGCGGTGGAAGGCGGTGGCTGTGTTCCGCCGTGACAGCGCCGCTGCCGCGGTGCTGGCTGCTCTGCCGTCGATGCCGGTGCTTGACGCAGAGTCCGCTGCGCAGCGCGTCGGGGTCACCCCGAGGGCCGCCCGGACCGCGTTGGCGGCGCTCAGCGACGTGGGGATCGTCCACCCCGCAGGCGGTCGCCGCAACCGCAGATATACGGTGCCCGAAATGGTCGCCCTGCTGCGTGGCGCGACTCCCGACGGCGGGCTGGCGGCCCGCGTGCGGCCCTGGCCGGCCGCGCCGGCAGCCCCGGCAGCGCCTGCTGCGTCGGACGCCACATGCGGACACTACGGACCGCGTGCCGAGCGCCGCTGCTGGCTGCCGCCGCGGCACCGAGGGCAGCACCGCTACCCACCCTGAGTGACCCCATTCGCAGGATCCAATGAGCGGCTAATTCAACATCCGATTTTGAAATGGCTGCTTGCTGGACCGGCCTGACGGTCCGCTGGCCAGGTCGCCGGTCCTTCACGGACGTGATGAGATCGGAGTACGACGAGACGGCCAGGCTCGTCAACGAGCTGATCGAGGCCGGGATCCAGTAGTTGCCGGCACAACCCGAGGTTGAGGCGATGCTGGGGCCATGAGCCGCCCGACCGTCACAGAGCGTCCCCTCGTTGCGCCGGCCGCTTGGGAGTCGGCGGTGTGCGCTTGGCCCGACGACGAGGCACGGGATTGGTCACGCCGGCTCATCGACGCGGCGGTGAAGGATCCGGTGGTCGAAGCCGTCGTAGCTACCGGATCGGCTGTGCGCGACGTGGACCACAGCGACGACCTGCGCTGCAAGCCACGGCACAACAGGCGACGGGCAGCGGATGTGACGGTTCAGGCAGCGACTCCGCAAGGGCACGACTCTCAGGTCGTCGGCGACGCGCTCCAAGGGGCGGATGTGACGGTTCAGGCAGCGACTCCGTAGAGGCCGTCTCCGCGGCGGTCCGCGGACCACTACGGACCGCATCGGCATCGCTGCCAGCGCTAGGACAATGCCAGCATGTTTCGACCATGGCGGCGTCTAGCTGGTGCTTTCAGATCTTCTCATGCTATGGTGTCGGTGCCGTCGCAAGCCGCGGTCATGGCTCGCCTCAAGCAATCCACGCCGCGGAACGGAGGCAGCAACACAATGGACACCAGCACATTCGATTTCGACACCTTGACTCTGGTGGTGACGATCGTGGGCTCGATGCTCACCATCGTCATCCTGATGTACCGGCAGTTCAACCACTTCGACAAGAAGTTCGACGATCTCAACACCAAGGTTGGGAAACTGGAGACAACGATCGCCCCGATCGACGCCCGTTTCGACGCCGTCGACGCCCGTTTCGACGCCGTCGACGCCCGCTTCGACGCTATCGACGCCCGCCTTGATGGCGTCGACCGCCGCTTCGACAAACTTGACGCCAGGTTTGACGCTATGGGCCGCGACGTGTCGGACGCTCGCGAGAGACTGGCCCGCATCGAGGGCTACCTGATGGGGC
>JAPPLH010000009.1:31612-33071 GCA_028819505.1 Acidimicrobiaceae bacterium | reverse complement strand
CCGCACGAGGCTCGCTGGGGGTTGCCGACCGCTGCAAGGGCAGACTCTCCGCCGTGAACCGGGCCGGGCCCCGCATGGGCGAGCGAGAGTTCATCCTGTTCATGGCCCTGGTGAGTGCCATGGCCGCTCTCGCCATCGACATGCCGCTGCCCGCCTTCGAGCAGATGCGGGCCGCTTTCGGCCTTGCCCCCGACGCCACCGACCTGGCCCTAACCATGACCCTCTTCTTCATGGGCATGGCCGCGGGGACGCTGTTCTACGGTCCCATCTCCGACACCGTGGGCCGCAAGCGGGTGCTGCTGGCCAGCATGGTGCTGTACGGCGGAGCTGCGCTGGTGGCCGCGCTGGCGCCGTCGCTGCCGGTGCTGTACGCCAGCCGCTTCGCATGGGGGCTGGCCGCAGCCGGTCCTCGAACGCTTTCCCAGGCCATCGTCCGGGACCGCTTCGCGGGGACGGCGATGGCCCGCGTGATGGCCCTCATCCAGGCCGCCTTCTTCATCGGACCGATCATCGCCCCGGTCCTCGGCAAGGCTCTCGTCGAGATCGGCTCCTGGCGCTGGGTGATGGCCTTCGGGATCTTCAGCGCGCTGGCCGTGACCCTGTGGTCGCTGCGCCTGGGCGAGACCCTCGCCCATCAGCATCGCCGGGAGTTGCAGCTCGGCGCCGTCGCCGTCGGATTCCGCACGGTGGTCCGCAACCGCACTGCGCTCGGCTACACGCTGGCGAACACATTCGCCTTCGCGGCGTTCTACTCCTTCCTGGCCAGCACCGAGTTGATCTTCTCGGCCGTGTACGGCCGGCCGGAGTGGTTCGTGCCGTACTTCACCGCCATGAGTGTGGCCGCGGCGCTGACAGCCGTGGGCAACAATCGCCTGCTGCGCTCGATCGATGCGAGACGGGTGGCGCTCATGGCAGGGTCGGCCTACTCGGCGGTGTCGGCGGCGCTGCTCGGCGTCGCCATCGCGGGCGACGGCGTCCCTTCCCTCCTGCTGTGGCTGGTTCTGTTCAGCTCGGCCAACTGCTGCCACACCGCGTTCTTCCCGACGAGCATCAGCCTGGCGCTGGAGCCGATGGGCAGGCTGGCCGGCACGGCCGCGTCGGTGATCGTGTTCAGCACCTCGATGCTGGGCTCGCTGCTGGCCTCCTTCACCGACCGTGCCATCGACGACACCGTGATGCCGATCAGCGTCGCCTACCTCGGCTACAGCCTCGTCTCCCTCTGCTTCCAGCTGTGGGCCCGCGGCGGGGCTTCGAGTCCTTAGCCGCACCCGCTGGCAGACAGAACCATCAAGCCCTCAGCCCGCACCCGCTGCCAGACCGGACCATCAAACCCTCAGCCCGCACCCGCTGCCAGACCGGACCATCAAACCCTCAGCCCGCACCCGCTGCCAGACCGGACCATCAAGCCCTCAGCCCGCACCCGCTGGCAGACAGGACCATCGGCTGGGGCAGACTCCCC
>JAPPLH010000009.1:30244-31512 GCA_028819505.1 Acidimicrobiaceae bacterium | reverse complement strand
AGCCCTCAGCCCGCACCCGCTGGCAGACAGGACCATCGGCTGGGGCAGACTCCCCGCCGTGAGTGGACCCCCGGGCCGTACGGGCGAGCGAGAGTTCGTGCTGCTCATGGGGCTGTTGACCGCCATGTCGGCCCTGGCCATCGACATCCTGCTGCCCGCCTTCGCGCAGATGCGTCCCGCCTTCGGGCTGGCAGACGACTCCACCCGGCTGTCGCTCACGGTGACCCTGTTCTTGATGGGCGCCGGGGTCGGACACCTGTTCTACGGCCCCATCGCCGACGCCGTGGGCCGCAAGCCCGCACTCGCGGGAAGCCTGGTGCTGTACGCGGCGGCCGCCCTGGCGGCTGCGCTGGCCCCGTCGCTGGGAGTGCTCTACACCAGCCGGTTCGTGTGGGGATTCGCAGCCGCCGGACCCAGGGTCCTGGCGCAGGCCATCGTACGCGACCGGTTCGCGGGCACGGCCATGGCCCGGGTGCTGACACTAATCCAGGCGGTCTTCTTCATCGCGCCGATCCTCGCTCCCGGCCTCGGCAAGCTCCTGGTGGAGGTCGGATCGTGGCGCTGGGTGATGGCCTTCGGCGTGATGACCGCGCTGACCGCGGTGGCGTGGTCGCTGCGCCTCGACGAGACCCTCGACCCCGCCCACCGCCGGCCGCTGCGGCTGGGGCCGGTGCTGGCGGGCTTCCGGGCGGTGGTCTCCGACCGCACCGCTCTGGGCTACACGCTCATGGTCACCTTCGGATTCGGGGCCTTCCTCGCCTACCTGGGCAGCACCGAGCTGGTCTTCGCCGACGTGTACGACCGCTCGAGCTGGTTCGTTCCGTACTTCACCGTCTCCGGCGTGCTGGCCGCCGCCGTGGCCTTGGGCAGCAACCGGCTGCTCCACCGGATGCCTGCCCGCCGGCTGGCGCTCGGGTCCGGCGCCGCATTCGCCGCCGCCTCGGCCGCGCTGTTCGCGGTGACGGTCGCGACCGACGGCCTGCCGCCGTTCGGGGTGTGGCTGGTGCTGTTCAGCCTGTGCAACGCCATCCATGTCGCGGTGTTCCCGTCGGGCGTGAGCCTGGCTCTGGAACCGATGGGGGAGATGGCGGGCACGGCCGCGTCCGTGATGGGGTTCGGCACCTGGATGCTGGGCGCGTTGCTGGCCTCGTTCACCGACCGGGCCATCGACGGCTCGGTCATGCCGATCGGCATCGCCTACCTCGTGTACAGCTCGATCGCGCTGGCCTGCCAGCTCTGGGCCCGCGGCGGCTCGGCAAGCCGGTAGC
>JAPPLH010000009.1:16601-30144 GCA_028819505.1 Acidimicrobiaceae bacterium | reverse complement strand
CGGGCGGCGCGGCTCACTGCTGTTGCTGGGACTGCTGGTTGCGCCAGTTCGGGACTGGCGCCGCGGCGATCGTTGTGACCTGCCGGTCCGGTGCGCTGGTTGCGGCCGCGGGCGGTCCCCCGAGGTGCCTCCCGATGACCACCTCGGCGTCGACCTCGGCGGTGCCCGAGCCCATGAAGGCGCCCCTCACCGGCGGCACGTCGCCGTAGTCGCGCCCGCAGCCGATGACGACGTGGCGCTCGCCGACCGGGCCGCCGTTCGTCGGGTCGAGTGCCCACCAGCCCGAGCCGGGCAAGGCGGCCTCGATCCACGCATGGGTCTGCACCGTCACGACCTCGGCGGTCTCGGAATCGGCTGAGGTCTCATCCGCCGCGAACAGGTACCCCGAGACGTAGCGTGCGGGAACGCCGACACTTCGCAGCATGCCGAGGGCCAGGTGTGCGAAGTCCTGGCACACGCCCGCCCCTGTTTCGAGCAACTCCGCCAGCGAGACGCCGATGTCGGTGGCGCCCTGCTCGTAGCTCAACGCCCCTCGCACATCGGCTGCCACCGCGGCCACCATCTCCGGCACGGACGCGGCTCCGGCGACCGCGGCTGCGGCCCGCTGCTCGACGGCGTCGCCGGGGTGCCAGTCGACGTGCTGGGACGGCTCCAGGAATTCGAGGTTGTCCAACCGGAAGCCGGCGTCATCCAGCGCCGAGACCACCGGAGCCTCGGCCGGCCAGGAGCGGGTCGCAGTCTCGACGGTCGCCTCGGCCAACAGCTCCAGTTCTGTGTGGGGCGTGCGGATCCCGAGATGCTCCACGACTGTGCCCCAGTAGTCGCGTGCCGAGAGCACTTGGAGTTGCGGCTGCGATGTCAGCCGGTACGACAGCACTCGCTGGCGATCGTCGTCGCGGGGCCGTACCCGCACCTCGTTCTGGCATTCGGTCACCGGCTCCGAGTAGCGGAAGTGCATCCGGTAGGAGATGCCGAGCCTCACTACGCCCTCTCCCCTGCATGGCCGGGCCCGCCTGCGGCGCTGCTGCCGCCCGGGCCGGGTCGTGCCCTCTCGCCTGCATGGCCGGGCTCGCCTGCCTGGCCGGGGCGGACGTACTGGGCTTGGACCGTGGCCATGGCCAGGGGCGGCACGATACCGGCGTGAACGTCGCCGGCCAGTCCTGCGAGCTGCACGGAGAAGTCCTGCAGTGTCGCCACCGGTGCGGACGCCATGGCCTCCTCGACCTCGCCGAGCTCCAGGCGGGCTCGCAGCAGGGCCGCCTTGCGGCGGGCGCGGTCCAGCGCTGGGGCGTTCGCACCCAGGCCGGTGAGGCCCTCCCCGGCCCGGCTGAGGCATGACAGCACCGAGCGGGGCAGGTCCGGAGCGTGCAGCAGGTAGCGCACGACGCCGTCGGGGTCGGGAGCGTTGCCGTGCTGGCGGTGGTACGCCTGCAACGAGCTGGTGAGCCGCAGCATCCGGGTGGCGTCCATCACCCCGCGGGCGTCGGAGTGGCTGGCCTCGAGCAGGCCCACCGTGAAGATCGAGCGCTCCAGCATGCGGCCGACGACCACGAAGGCATGCCCCTCGTCGCGTCGCATGCCCTCGTTGAGGATCCCGGAGACGGCCAGGCAGGCCCGCCGCACCATCAGCAGAACCTCGTGGAGGCCGCCCGGAGGAGCGTTGGCGTGGCCGAGGAACGGGAACCTCAGGTAGAGGCCGTTGGCCTCCTCCCACAGCTCGATCGGGATCCGGTCCCGAACCGAGCGCAGGTTCTCGCGGACCGCGATGACGGCCGACACCACCGACCCGGGATTGTCGGTGTCGGACAGCAGGAACGCGACCAGTTGCGGCTGGCTCTCCAGCGGTCCGACGGCCTCCAGCTCCTCCTGCAGCCCGAGGGTCCTGACCATCAGCTCGCCTTCGGCGCGGGCTTCGTCGCCGCGCAGATGGGTGATCGAGTTGGCCGCGTAGTTGAGGCACCTCGACGTGGTCTCGGCCCGCTCCAGGTAGCGGCCCGTCCACAGCAGCGCCTCGGCGTGACGGGCAAGGATCATGGTGCGCTCCGGGGCGGCCGGCACTCCGCCGTCATGGCGTCTCGGGGGCTAGGACCCAGGTGTCCTTGGAGCCCCCGCCCTGGGAGGAGTTGACGATGAGCGATCCCCGGCGCATGGCCACGCGGGTGAGTCCTCCGGGGAAGACCTGGGTCCGCTCGCCGGTCAGCACGAAGGGCCGCAGGTCCAGATGGCGGGGCTCGAGGCGGTCCTCGGCGACCGACGGCAGCGTGGACAGATGCACCAACTCCTGGACGATCCAGCCGCGAGGCTCAGCCTCGATGGTGGCCCGGGCCTCGTCCAGCTGCTGCTCGGTGGCGTGGGGGCCGATCAGCACGCCGTAGCCGCCGGATTCGCCGACCGGCTTGGCCACCAGTTCGTCCAGCCTGCCCAGAGCCTCGCTCCGCTGGTCGGGGTCCCACATCATGTAGGTGGTGACGTTGTCGATGATGGGCTCGGCGCCCAGGTAATAGCGGATCAAGTCAGGGACGTAGGGATAGACGCCCTTGTCGTCGACCACGCCGTTGCCGAGCGCGTTGCACACCGTCACGGTGCCGGCCCGCAACGCGCTGAGGAGGCCGGGCACGCCCAGCGTCGAGCCGGGCCGGAAGGCCACCGGATCCAGGAAGTCGTCGTCGATGCGCCGGTAGATGACGTCCACCTTCACCAGGCCCTCGATGGTTCGGGTGTACACGCTGTGGCCGTCGACGACCAGGTCCCTGCCCTCCACCAGCTCCACCCCCATCGAGCGGGCCAGGAAGGCGTGCTCGAAGTAGGCGGAGTTGAAGATTCCTGGGGTCAGCACCACGATGTGGGGATCGCCCTCGCCTCCGGGGGCCATCGACTCCAGTGTGGAGCGAAGCATCTGGCCGTACTGCTCGGTGGGCTGCACCGGATGGTCGTAGAACAGCCAGCTGCAGGCTTTGGCCATGGCCGCCCGGTTCTCGATCACGTAGGAGATGCCGCTGGGGTTGCGCAGGTTGTCCTCCAGCACGCGGTAGCGGCCGCCGGCGTCCCGCACCACGTCGATCCCGGCGATGTTGCAGTGCGCGGAGTGGGGGACCCGGACGCCCACCGCGTTGCGCTCGAAGCCCCCCGACGAGACGACCAGCCACCGGGGCACCACCCCGTCCGCGATGGCCTGGCCGCCGCCGGTGTACAGGTCGGCCAGGAAGCTGTTCATGGCGGCCACCCTCTGGCTCAGTCCCCGGGCCAGCTCGTCCCACTCGGCCGCGGCGATCAGCCGGGGGAACAGGTCCATGGGCCAGATGCGCTCGGTGCCCTCCTCCTCGCTGTAGACGGTGAAGGTGATCCCCTGGCGCCGGAACTCGTCGGCGACCAGTTTCTCGAGCCGCCGGATCTCGCCGGCGTCCAGTTCCCGGAACCGCTCGACGATCCGGCTGTAGGTGGGGCGCACCGACCCGTCGGCGTCGAACGCCTCGTCGAACGCGCCGACCGGCCGGTACCGGTCGAGCAGCCCGCTCCCCGTCCCAGGCACCGGATCGACCACGGCCGGACATGGTAGATCACGCCGGGGACCGCCCTGGTGGCGCTGCCGAGAGCCGGGGCCGGAGCCCCTCCACCCGTTCTCGATGCAGATGTGCCGCTCTGATGAGGTCGACTGCATCGAGAAGGAGCGGAGCGGCCACAAGCGAGCAGTCCCGGTGCCGGCGCCGCTGCCCCGCTAACTTGGCCGGCTATGAGCGACCTCGAAGTTCACGAGTCGATCCTCGAGACGGTGAGCGACGGCGAGCCGCTGGCTGTGCCCCGCATGCGGCCGGCATCGGGCGGGCCGCACCCGCTGATCGTGATGTTCATGGACAGGCCGGGCATCCGGGAGGCCCTGCGCGCCTTCGGGCGCCGCCTCGCCGGCCACGGCTACGACGTGATCCTGCCGGACCTGTACCACCGCCACGGACGGATGATCGGCTACGGCCCGGCGGAGTCGGCCGCCGACCCGGGCGCGCAGGACCAGTTGAGGATGCTGATGAGGTCGCTGACCGACGACGGCATCCAGAACGACCTCGACGCGGCCCTGGACGCGGTCGGCGCCGACCGGCCGGCCGGCTCGGGGGCGTCCGCCGGCTGCATCGGCTTCTGCCTGGGTGCTCGGGCCGTGTTCCGCACGATGATGCGCCTGCCTGATCAGTTCACCGCGGGCGCGATGTGGCATCCGTCGTTCCTGGTGGACGGCGCCCCCGACTCGCCCCATCTGACCGCCGGGGGCCTGGCCGGCTCGCTCTACGCGGGCTTCGGCGAGGCCGACAAGATGATGAGCGTGGCCAGCATGAGGCCATTCATCGGGGCGGTCTCCGCCCTCGGCGACCGGGTCGTCATCGACATACTGCCCGGCGCGGACCACGCCTACACCTGGCCGGACGCTCCCTCGTACAACGAGGCCGCCGCCGAGCGGGCCTGGTCCCAGACACTGGGCCTGTTCGGACGCGTGCTGGCCGACCCGCCGACCTGACCGGCCATCCCGCCGACCGGACTGGCCATCCCGCCGACCGGATCGGCAGCGGACGACACCCACACGGGAACCCCCGGCCGCCGATTCCCGCACAGGCCGGGAGGACCGTAGGGTGTCCAGCGTGCGGGAGCCGTCCGTGCGGTACCAGACCGTCGACGATCTGCAGCGGCGGGCCCGGCGCAGGACCCCCCGCTTCGCCTGGGAGTACCTCGACAGCGGCGAGGGCGAAGAGCGGGCCAGCGCCCGCAATGTCGAGTCCCTCCAGAGGGTGCTTCTGACGCCTCGCTTCCTCAAGGGCGAACTGGCGCCCGACACCGGCACCGAGCTGTTCGGGATCCGCTGCTCGCTGCCGCTGGGGATCGCCCCGGTGGGCCTGACCGGGCTGATCTGGCCCGGCGCCGACATCGCTCTGGCCGAGACCGCGGCCCGGTGCCGGATCCCGTACGTGGCCAGCACGGTCAACACCGCCGACGTGGAGGACGTGGGGCCCCGTGCCGGCGACATGGGCTGGTTCCAGCTCTACCCCCCGCGGGACACCGGCGTCCGTGAGGACCTGCTCGACCGGGCACGGCAGGCCGGCTTCCGTGTCCTGGTGGTGACGGCCGACGTACCGGCCCGGGCCCGCCGGGAGCGCCAGACCCGGGAGCGGGTCTCGATGCCGCCCCGGATCACGCCACGCCATGTGACCCAGGCCGCCCTCCGGCCGGCTTGGACCCTGGGGCTGCTGCGAAACGGCCTGCCCCGGTTCCACACCCTGGAGCGCTACGTGGACCGGGCCACTCTGCGGGAGCTTTCCGGCTTCGTCGGGGCCAGCCTCGGCGGCACCCTGTCGTGGGACTACCTGGCCGAGACGTGCGAGATGTGGCCGGGCCCGGTGGCGGTCAAGGGGATCCTCCATCCCGACGACGCGGCGCGCTGCGTCGACACCGGCGCCGGCGCCGTGATCGTGTCGAACCACGGTGGACGCCAACTCGACGCCGCGCCCGCGGCCATCGAGGCCCTCGGGCCTGTCGTGGACCGCATCGGCGGGAGGGTGCCGGTGCTGTTCGACGGCGGCGTGCGCAGCGGCCTCGACATCGCCCGGGCGCTGGCCCTGGGCGCCGACTTCACGTTGTCGGGCCGGGCGTTCATGTACGGCCTGTGCGCCCTCGGATCCCAAGGCGCCGGGTTCGTGGCCTCGATGTTCGAGCAGCAGTTCACCACAGTGATGCACCAGCTCGGCTGCGAGCGCCTGGCCGAGCTCCGCGACCGCGGCCCCGGCTTCGCTCCGGCTTGAGGAGGTAATGTTCCGACCGTCCACGCCGACGGTTGGAGCCTCGCCGCGGCGCGTTCGACCACACGACTTGGAGGCGACGAGGACCTTGTTGAGATTCGTCGAGGAGATCCTCCTGCTCCTGCTGCGCGACGAGGGCGGGAAGTTCGTGGCCGTGCCCGGCATCGCGCTGGACAACGCCCTCGCTGGCGGCGTGCTCATGGACCTCGCGCTCGAGAACCGCATCGACACCGACCCGGAGCGTCTCGTCCTCGTCGACCCGACGCCCGTCGGCGACAGCCTGCTCGACCCGACGCTGGCCGCGATCGCGGCCGGCGAGCAGCGCGACGCCCTGTACTGGGTCGGGCAGACAGCGCTGCGAGCCGCTGAGATCCGGCGTGAGGCGCTCTCGCGCCTGGTCGAGCGGGGCGTTCTGGAGCACGACGAGGGAAGCTTCCTATGGGTGTTCCGGTCGCGCCGCTACCCCGTCATCGACGGCAGGGCGGAGCGCGAGGTGAAGCTGCGCATCCTGGGAGTGCTGCTCAGCGACGACATTCCCGACCCGCGCGACGTCGTGATCATCGGCCTGGCCGACGCCTGCGGCCTCCTGCCGGAGCTGCTGCCCAAGGGCGAGTACGGCAAGGCCCGGGCCCGCATCGACCAAGTCCGCAAGCTGGATCTGATCGGCCAGGCCACCTCCCGCGCGATCCACGACATCGGCATGTGGCTCGCAGCCGGCGGCGGATGAACGCCCTTCGGCGGCGCGCCGGCGCCACGGCCTGTAGCATGTGGCAGGCCCTGCGGGTCGCACGGCAACCGAGTCGACGACCGAGATCGAGGCGAGGACCGAGATGTCCCCCACAGAGACCGAGATGCTGCTCACGAACCAGTCGGAGCTGCGGTCGGTGTATCGCGAGCCCAGACCGCGGGCGGCTCAGAAGGTGCTCGACCATCTGGACGTCCATTGCCGCAACTTCATCGAGATGTCGCCGTTCTGCGTGCTCAGCACGACCGGCACGAACGGGCGGGCCGACGCCTCGCCGCGGGGCGACCCGCCCGGGTTCGTCAAGGTCATCGACGAGCGCACTCTGCTGATCCCCGACCGTCCCGGCAACAACCAGGTCGACTCGCTGCAGAACATCATCAACCACCCGGTCGTCGGGCTGCTGTTCTTCGTGCCGGGCATGAACGAGACGCTGCGAGTGTGCGGCACCGCCGAGATCGTCTCGGACGAGGAGCTGCTAGCGCCGCTGTCGGTGGGCAGCCGGGCGCCGCTGTCGGGTCTGAGGATCACGGTCAAGGACGCCTTCCTGCACTGCGGCCGGGCACTGATCCGGTCCCGGCTCTGGGATGCCGACGTCCGGATCGACCGCTCCAGCTACCCCACCTACGGGCAGGTGCTGGCCGATCAGATCGCGGGCGCCGACGCCACCGCGATCGACGCCGACGAGAATGAGGCCAACCGCAACCAGCTCTACTGAGCACGGGTCTCGTGCCAGTGCGGCCCGATGAGCGCCGGCCGATGAGCGCCACCCCCACCGGCGCCGGCCGATGAGCGCCACCCCCACGCCGGCCCGACGAGCACCCACCCTGCGAGCCGACCGGCGAGCAACACCCGCCCCCACCGGCGCCGGACGATGAGCGCCACCCCCACGCCGGAGGAGACCGCCGCACAACTGGTGCGGGCCGGCGTGGGCAAGGCCCGCGCCATCATGGCGTCCACCGTCGTGCTGGCAGTGATGGCCGGGGCGTTCGTAGCACTGGGAGCGATGCTCACGAGCACGATCGGAGCGCAGTCGACGCTGGGCGCCGGGCCGACCCGGCTCATCATGGGCCTCGGGCTGACGATGGGTCTGTTCTTCGTCGTGGTGACCGGCGCCGAGCTGTTCACCGGCAACAACCTCATGGTGATGAGCGTCCTCAGCCGCACGATCCTGGCTCGGGAGCTGGCCCGCAACTG
This sequence comes from Acidimicrobiaceae bacterium, assembly GCA_028819505.1. Classification (GTDB taxonomy): domain Bacteria; phylum Actinomycetota; class Acidimicrobiia; order Acidimicrobiales; family Aldehydirespiratoraceae; genus Aldehydirespirator. Next base: position 22,431 of record JAPPLH010000009.1, on the reverse strand, counting down.
GGCGCTGGTCTACGTGGGGAACCTGATCGGCGCCCTCGTCGTCGTGCTGCTGGTCTTCTACAGCCGCTGGTGGGAGCAGGGCGACTTCTCGTTCTCGGAGTTCTCAGTGACGTCGGCCGACGGCAAGGTGAGCCTCCCGTTCGGGATCGCCTTCCTGCGGGGCATCGTGGCCAACATGCTGGTGTGCCTGGCCGTGTGGATGGCCACCGCGGGGCGCACGGTCACCGACAAGCTGCTGGCGGTGTCGCTGCCGGTCACGGCCTTCGTCGCTGGCGGGTTCGAGCACTCGGTCGCCAACATGTTCTTCCTGCCCTTCGGGGCCCTGGTCGCGACCGAGGCCGACGCCCTGGCGGCCGCGGGACTCACCGCGGCCGACGTGGCCCGGTTGGACATTGCCGGGATCGCCCGGAACCTGGTGGCCGTCACGCTGGGCAACATCGTCGGCGGGGTCATCGTGGGACTGGCCGACTGGACGGTCCACCTGCGCCGCCGAGCCGTGGCCGCCGCCGCGGAGACAAGAGGCGGGAGCGCGCCCGGCCTGTCGGCCTCAAGCAGGGACACGCCCAGTTGACGCCCAGCGATAACAACCCCAGTCGGCACATGGCATTGCATGTGCTATAATGGGGTTTGTAGGTGCCGGAGCGCCTCCCCCCGGTTGAAGGCCCCACTTGCGTGGCAGGGCAGACGCTCCGGCTCTCGCATCCGGGCGGCTGACGCGTGAACAGCAGCCACGACCAGTGGAACGAAGACGAGCAGACGCTCCGGCTCTCGCATCCGGGCGGCTGACGCGTGAACAGCAGCCACGACCAGTGGAACGAAGACGAGCAGACGCTCCGGCTCTCGCATCCGGGCGGCTGACGCGTGGCTCGCGCGGCGACGTGACCGGCTTTCGTCTGCGAGCGCCCGGTCGTAGCCTCGCATCGGACAGGCCAGCGGGAGGCGCGGAGATGACCACAGCAACCGGCGGGACGAGCGCCGCGGTTCAGATCGCCGAGACCGGCGGGCCGGAGGTGATGCACCTCGTCGCGCGGCCCGACCCGGTGGCCGGCGAGGGCGAGATGACGGTGGATGTGGCGGCGGCCGGGGTGAACTTCATCGACACCTACCACCGCTCGGGCCTCTACGAGATGCCGCTGCCGGTGGTGCTGGGCCAGGAAGGGTCCGGGACGGTGCTGGACGCGGGCCCGGGGGTGGACGGCTTCTCCCCCGGCGACCGGGTGGCCTGGGCGGGATCGCCCGGCTCCTACGCCGAACGGGCCGCGGTCCGGGCCGGGGTTGCGTTCAAGGTGCCGGACGGGGTCGACCTGGAGACGGCGGCGTCTCTGGGTGTGCAGGGCCTCACCGCCCACTACCTGGTCACCGACTGCCCCCGGATCGGGCCCGGCGACCGCTGCCTGGTCCATGCCGGCGCGGGCGGCACCGGCCGGTTGATCGTGCAGATGGCCAAGCTCCGGGGCGCCGAGGTGGTGGCCACGGTGGGGTCCGACGCCAAGGTCGAGTTGGCCCGGGCCGCCGGGGCCGACCATGTGGTCAACTACTCGACCACCGACCTGGTGGCCGGGGTGGAGGCCGCCGTCGGGCCCGAGGCCATCGACGTGGTGTACGACGGGGTGGGCGCGGCCGTCTACGACGACAGCCTGGAGCTGCTGCGCCTGCGCGGCTCGATGGTGACCTTCGGCAACGCCTCCGGGGCGGTGGCGCCCAAGGCGCCGCTGCACCTGATGGGCAAGTCCCTGTGGCTGACCCGCCCCAAGCTGTGGGACTTCATCTCCACCCGCGCCGAGCTCGACGCCCGGGCCGCGGAGGTCTTCGGCTGGATCGCCTCGGGCCGGATCGAGGTGCGCGTCGGGGCCCGCCTGCCGCTGTCCGGGGCGGCCGAGGCCCACCGGCTGCTGCAGGGTCGCAGCATTGCTGGCAAGATCCTGCTCGTCCCGTGAGCAGCGGCCCTCAGACCGCGCCCCGAGGCGGCGCGCAGCTCGCCATCGCGGGCAAGATCCTGCTCGTCCCGTGAGCAGCGGCCCCGCCGGGGATGCAGCGTCCGCGCTCACCGAGGAGCAGATCCGGGCCGAGGCCGAACTGCTCGACGCCGCCGAGCGGGGACGCAGGCAGGTCCGCCAGACCACCAGCGTGTACCCGCAGATGACCTTCGAAGAGGCCTACCGGGTGCAGGCCGCCTGGCTGGGCATACGGCTGGCCCGGGGCGAGCAGGTGATCGGCCACAAGATCGGCCTCACCAGCCGGGCCATGCAGCAGGCCATGAACATCGGCACCCCGGACTCAGGCTTCCTGACCGACGCCATGGTGTTCGCTCCCGGCGAGCCCGTCGCGGCCGCCGACTTCTGCGACCCGCGCCTGGAGGTGGAACTGGCTTTCGTGCTGGGCGACGACCTGTCCGGCGCCGACCTCGGGATCGACGACGTGCTGGACGCCACCGACCACGTCACCGCGGCGGTTGAGCTGATCGCGTCGCGCACGCCCCGCACCGACCCGGCCACCGGCCGCGCCCGCACCGTGGTCGACACCATCGCCGACAACGCGGCCGACGCCGGGATCGTCACCGGCGGCCGGCCCGTCGGACCCCGCGACGCCGACCTGCGCTGGGTGGGCGCCATCGCCTGCCGCAACGGCGTCGTGGAGGAGACCGGGCTGGCTGCGGGGGTGCTCGACCATCCCGCCAACGGCATCGTGTGGCTGGCCCGGCGCTACGCCGGGCAGGGCCGGTCGCTGCGGGCGGGGCAGGTGATCCTGTCGGGCTCGTTCACCCGCCCGATGCCGGTCGCGCCCGGCGACGACTTCCGCTTCGACTTCGGCCCGCTGGGCGCGTTCAGCATCCCGATCGTCTGACCGGCCGGGCTGCCGGGTTGCGGCGCAGCCGGCCGGCTCGCCGCTAGCGGCGCTCGAACACGCTCGAGAGCCCGCCGATCACCGAGCCCTCGCCCTGCGAGCCGCCAGGCCTCAGGTTGGCCGCCACCCGGTCGGCGAGCCGGTTGAACGGCATCGACTGGAGCCACACCCGGCCCACGCCGGTGAGGGTCGCCAGGAACAGACCCTCGCCGCCGAACACCATCGACTTGAGGTTGCCGGCCCGCTCGATCGAATACTGGATCTGGGGCTGGAAGGCCACGATGCAGCCGGTGTCGACCCGCATGGTCTCGCCTTGGAGCTGCTTCTCGACGATGGTGCCGCCCGCGTGCAGGAATGCCAGGCCGTCACCGGAGATCGACTGGAGGATGAAGCCCTCCCCTCCGAACAGGCCGGTGCCGAACTTGCGGTTGAAGACGATGTCGAGCTTGGTGCCCGACGCCGCGCACAGGAAGGCGTCCTTCTGGGCTATGAGCTGCCCGCCCGCGGCGGCCAGGTTGATCGGCAGGATCTTGCCGGGATAGGGCGCGGCCATGGCCACCCGCTGCTTGCCCTGGGGCGCGCTGTTCATGAAGTGGGTCATGAACAGGCCCTCGCCGGTGAGCCCCCGCTTGGCCGCCGACTTCAGCTTGCCCCAGCCGCCCTGGTCGGGATCGGAGCCGTCGCCCATCTTGGCCTCGAACGTGATGCCCTGCTCCATGTACATCATCGCCCCGGCCTCGGCGACAACGATCTCGCCGGGGTCCAACTCGACCTCCACGAACTGGAGGTCGTCCCCGTAGATCTGGTAGTCGATTTCGTGGCTCCGCATGGCTGCCTCCTGCTTGTTCCGAGCCTGTCGCGCCGAGGCTAACGGCCGCAGGGCAAGAGTCAGTCGATCCCCCGATCTGGATCGCGCTGCTCACCCAGCCCGGCGCCGGAGGCTGACCGCCGCGCCTCACGCCCGCCGCCAGTGAACTCGCGGCCCGGCGGGGCGGCCCAGCGGGGCGGCCCAGCTCAGGACCAGGACCAGCCGTGAGTGCTCACCAGGGCGGCGGCTGACACCAGGACAGCCATCTCGGCGACCTGCTCGGCAGCTCCGAGGACGTCACCGGTGGTGCCGCCGAACGCCCGTCGCGCGACCAGGCCTACCAGCACTGCTCCCGACGCGGCCGCTGCGAGCGACACCGCGCCCGGCAGGCCGAGGCTGGCCGCAGCCGCCGAGGTGCTGACGATTGCGGCAACGGTCCAGGCCCGGGGCAGGTGGGCCGTGTAGCTGTGGCCAAGGCCGGCGCCGGCGGCTGCGGGGGCCGCGCCCATCACCGCCACCGCCATCGTGCGGCCCAGCATGTGGGCCACCACGAACGCGATCAGCCCGTCGGTGGCTGCCAGCGACGACACCGCGAATACCCGCACCAGCGTCGACAGCACCAGTGCCAGCACCCCGAAGGCACCGACGCGGGAGTCCTTCATGATCTCCAGGCGCCGCTGCCGGGTCGTTCCGCCGAGCGCGTCGGCGGTGTCGGCCAAGCCGTCCTCGTGGAAGCAGCCGGTGGCGACGGCGCCGGCCGCCACGGCCAGCACGGCCGCCAGCGGAGCGCCCAGCGGACCGTGAAGGGCCCAGTAGACAGCACCCGACAGGGCTCCGACCGCGGCACCGACGATGGGGAACCATGGGACGCTGCGGCCCAGTTCCCGGTCGGTCCCAGGATGGGCGCCGCCCGGCAGCCGTGTCAGGAACGCCCACGCCCCCCGCAGGCTCACGGGAGCGCTCCCCGCGGGCGCCAGGTCACCGCCGGAGGCCCGTCGCCGTGACAGCATCACTGCTGGAGGCCCCATTCCTCGAAGGTGGCCACGTCGGTCACCGCGGCTGCGGCCATCCGGACAATGGGCACCGCCGCCAGCGCCCCGGATCCCTCCCCCAGCCGCAGGTCGAGTCGCATGAGCGGGTCGAGCCCCAGCGTCTCCAGCGCCCGCTGATGGCCGGGCTCGGCCGAGCAGTGACCGGCGAGGCAGTGGTCGAGGCTGCCGGCTCGGGCGACCGCCAGCGGGGCGACCGCGGCGGTGGCGATGAACCCGTCGAGCACCACCGGCAGCCGGCAGTGACGGGCCGCGGCGACGGCGCCGGCCATGGCCGCCAGTTCCCGGCCCCCCAGGCGTCTCAAGGCCTCGATCGGCGAGACAGCACCCACCCGGTCGAGCGCAGCCTGGACCACGTCGCACTTGTGGGCCAGCGCCGCTCCGGCGACGCCGGTTCCCGGCCCGACCCAGTCGGCGGCCTCCCCGCCCAGCACGGCAGCCGCCACCGTGGCGGCCGCAGTGGTGTTGCCGATCCCGATCTCGCCCACCACCAGTAGGTCGGCGTCGGCCCTATCGACGGCAGCCGCGCCGGCTGTCACGGCCGTATCGAACTCGTCGCGGCTCATGGCGTCGGTGACCCGGATGTTGCCGGTAGGCCGTCCCACCCCCACGTCGACGAGTGCGACGGAGGCGCCGACCTCGCGGGCCAGCACGCTGATCGTGGCCACGCCGCTGCGGATGGCCTCGGCCATCGCCGCCGTGACCTCCGCCGGGTAGGCGCTCACCCCGTCGGCGGCCACGCCGTGGTCGGCCGCGAACACCGCCACATGGGGCCGCTCCACCCGTGGCGCCGCAGTGCCCTGCCACCCGGCCAGCCAGGAAGCCACCGCGTCGAGGCGGGCGAAGGCGCCGGCCGGGCGTAGCACGGTCGCAGCCCTGGCCGCCACCTGGTCGCGCGCATTCAGGTCCGGACCGGGAAGGTCGGTGAGTAACCCGGCCAGAACGCCGCCCTCCGCTGTCACAACAGCCTCCGCCCGCGAATTGGCAGCGGAGAGCGCCCACAACGGACTCCACCACCGCCAACTCGACAGGCCGGAGCCTGCGTCCTCAGAACCGGCAGCCGAGCGCGCCCAAAACGGACTCCACCACCGCCAACTCGACAGGCCGGAGCCTGCGTCCTCAGAACCGG
>JAPPLH010000009.1:11388-16501 GCA_028819505.1 Acidimicrobiaceae bacterium | reverse complement strand
CAGCCGAGCGCGCCCAAAACGGACTCCACCACCGCCAACTCGCTGTGGCGGCAGCGTCCGGAATCGAATTGGCAGCGTTATGCGCCATACTTGGGCCTCAACGCTGCCAATTCGGTCGACCGGGGGCTGCGTCCTCACTCGTCTGGTCCTTGGAGGCGCAGACCGTCGGCCCGGTCTTCGAGCGGCAGCAGCCGGCCCGCGATTGCCAGGTAGGCGTGGTCCGCAGCTCGTACCACCTGCTGGTTGACGGTCCCCAGAAGGTCGCGGAAGTCGCGTCCGAGTGGTGTGGGCGGCACCACGCCCGAGCCGACTTCGTTGGTGACTACCAGCGACAGGCCGGGACGCTTCGCTAGGTGGTCGGCTAGCCCGGACGCCTCCGCTACCAGTTCGGGGCTGGCAACCGGGGGATCATCCAGCATCCGGTTGGTGACCCAGATGGCCAGGCAGTCGACGACGATTGTGTCGGCTGGGTCGACCTCGGTCACGGCGCCGGCGAGATCGTGGGGCTCCTCTACCGTCGTCCAGTTTGCGGGGCGCTCGGCGCGGTGGCGGGTTATGCGTTCGGCCATCTCGTCGTCGCTTGGCTCGGCTGTGGCTATGAAGGTCACTGGCGCGCCTGAGGCGGCTGCCGCTGCTACCGCTGCGGCCGACTTGCCGGACCGGGCGCCGCCGGTTAGTACCGTCAGTGCCACCAAACCCGGCCTCCGGGTGGGTTCCCGGCGAACTTCAATGGGTTGACCACCTCTGTGGTGGTTTTCTCATTGAAGTTCGGCTTGCAGGCACTCGCATCAGTAGTCGATGCCCTTCTTGGCCAGGATCCCGGCGTCGTAGGCGTGTTTTGTCTTGACCATCTCGGTGGCGGTGTCGGCCAGTTCGATCATCCAGACCGGCGCATCCCGGCCGGTCAGCACCAGCGACACCTGATCGGGACGGTTGCGGAACGTGGCCTCCACCTCCGCGGCCTCGATCCAGCCCCAGTTCAGCGGGTAGGTGATCTCGTCGAACACCACCAGCCGGTGCTCGCCTGCCTCCACCACCGCCTTGCCGTGCCGCCACGCCTCGCGGGCAACGGCGGTGTCGCGGGTCAGGTCGTCGCTGTCCCAGGTGAAGCCCTCCCCCAGCGACCAGAAGTCGACCCCGAGCGGCTCAGCCATCAACTGCTCGCCGGTCACCCAGTCGTCCGACTTGAGGAACTGCACCACCGCCACCGGCCAGCCCCGGGCCCTGGCCCGCATCACCATGCCGAACGCGGCCGACGACTTGCCCTTGCCGTCGCCGGTAGTGACCACCACCAGGCTCCTGGCGGTGCGCATCCCGCCGGGTCGGGGGTCTTCAGTCGGAGGAGGGTCGGCGGTAGCGCCGGGACCTTCAGCGCTCGGGGAGACGGCGACGGCGGGGAACGGCACATCAGCACGCGGCACATCGGCGCTCGGGGAGACGGCGACGGCGGGGCGCGGCACATCAGCACGCGGGGAATCGCTGGTGGTCATGGCTGGTCTCCATTCTGGGTGCTCACTGTGGTCGTGGGAACGATGACGGGGCCGTCGGGGTCGTCGACGATGCGCACGCTGGCCCCGAAGTGCTCCTCGATGTTCTGTACCGTCAGCACCTCGGCAGGCGGCCCGGTCTCGGCTACCCGCCCCTGCGCGAGTATGGCGATGCGGTCGCCGTAGCGGGCCGCCAGGGTCAGGTCATGGAGGGTGGCGATGACGGTGAGGCCGCGCTCGCGCCGCAGGGCGTCGACCAGCTCGAGCACATCCTGCTGATGACCGAGGTCGAGGGCGGTGGTGGGCTCGTCGAGGAGCAGCACATCGGCCTGCTGGGCCAACGCCCGGCCCATCACGGCCCGCTGCCGCTCGCCGCCCGACAGCGACTGCACGGTGCGCTCGCCGAAGCCCGCCAGGTCGAGGCGTGCGAGGACCTCGGCCGCGATCCTTCGGTCGTCGGCGGTCTCGGCCGCGAACATGCCCCGGTGGGGGGTGCGCCCCAGCAGCACGTAGTCGGCGACCAGCATCCCCGGCGGGATCACCGGCGTCTGCGGGACGTAGGCGACCTTGCAGGCCCGGGCCGAGCGGCGCCGGTCGCGGCGCCCGTCGATCACGATCTCGCCGTCGAAGGCGACCAGGCCGAGCAGCGCTCGCAGCATGGTGGTCTTGCCGGCGCCATTGGGGCCGATGATGTTCACCCACTCCCCCCTCGATGCGGCCAGGTCGACGCCGCGCAGCACGTGTGTGCCGTCGAGGGTCACGTCCAGATCCTTCACGCTGACCGCGGGGGTCGCATGAGCGCCGCCCGGCTCGGGGACAGCCTGCTGGGCCGCGGGGGTCACCAGACCTCCCTGCGGCTGGTGCGCAGCACCAGCACGAAGAAGGGGGCGCCCAGGAACGCGGTCACCACGCCGATGGGCAGCTCGGCCGGCGCCAGCGCGGTGCGGGCGGCCAGGTCGGCCAGCACCATGAACGCTCCCCCGAACAGGATCGACAGCGGCAGCACGAGCCGGTTGCTGGCGCCGAACGCCAGCCTCACGGTGTGGGGCACGATGATGCCGACGAAGCCGATGAGCCCGCTCACCGACACGGCCGCAGCCGCGCCCAGCGACGCGGCCAGCACCACGATCATGCGGATCCGGCGGGGCTCCAAGCCCAGAGCGGCCGCCTCCTCGTCTCCGACGGCCAGCACGTCGAGGGCGCGGCGGTAGCGAAGCACCACGCCCACGGTCACCGCGAAGTAGGGCAGCAGCAGCGCGGGCTCGGACCAGCCCGAGGTGGCGAGGCGGCCCAGGATCCAGGCGAATATCTGGCGGAACGCGTCGCTGTTGGCCTGCAGCACGTAGGTCTGGCAGGCGGTGAGGAAGCTGGCCACTGCGATGCCGGCCAGGATCAGCGACGCGGTGGAGCGTCCCCCGAGATGGCCTGCGACGTACGACACCGTCACCGAGATGAGCGCTCCCGCGAAGGCGGCCAGTGGCACCGCGTCGAACACGCCGGCCCCGTCGCCGAGGTCGCTGGTGATGGCGATGGTGGCCCCGAGCCCGGCGCCCGCCGCTATCCCGAGAAGGTACGGGTCGGCCAGCGGGTTGCGGAACGCGCCCTGGTAGGTGGCGCCGCTCACGGCCAGCGTGGCCCCCACGAGCAGGCCGAGAGCCACCCGGGGCAGCCGGATCTGCTCCACGATGGCGGCGTGGGCGTCGCTCAGTCCGGAATCGATCGCCAACCCCGGCAGGCCGTCGAGCAGTTGCAGAGCCACGCGGTGCGCAGCTATGTCCACCGGGCCGACAGTCAGCCCGGCGACCACCGCGAGGGCGACCGCGGCCACACCGGCCGCCAGCGGACGGGGTCGGAGGCCCGACGCCTGCAGGACCACGCCCGGTTCGCCGTACCGCTGCGAGTCGCTCATGCTCCGTCCGCCGACGTCCCGGCGAACTTCAATGGGAAGACCACCGCTGAGGTGGCCAACTCATTGAAGTTCGGACCGCGCATGCTCGAAACCCCTTCCGCTCGGCTGCAGGCGTCAGTTCGCCGCGCCGATCGAAACCAGGACGTCGGAGATGGCCGCGATGAAGTCCACCAGCCGGGGGCCCCAACGCGACGCGGTGTCGTCGTCGAGCTCCACTATCCGGCCTGTCTGCACCGCGGTCAACTGGTCCCAGCCGGGGCGGGCCGCGACGGTCTCGGCGTTCTGGCCGCAGCACAGGGTGTCGGCCAAGAAGACCACGTCGGGGTCGGCGTCCACCAGGTACTCGTCGCTGAGTTGCGGGTAGCCCCAAGCGCTGCCGTCGGCGTCGGCGGGATCGGCGACGTTGGACAGCCCGAACAGGCCGTACACCTGCCCGATGAATGTGCTGCCGGTGACGGTGTAGAGCGTGTCGTCGAGCTCGTGGTAGTAGGTCAGGCCGGAGGCGTCGGGCGCGGCTGCGACCAGTTCGGCGATCTCGGCCCGCATCCCGGCGACCAGCGCGGCGGCCTCGTCCGTCTGGCCGGTGACCTCGCCGAGCTGCTCGATCTGGACGTACACCTCCTCGAAGGCGGACGGGGCGTCGTGGGCCCACACCTCGATGCCGAGAGCCTCCAGGCTCGCGCCGACGTCGCCGCTGGTCTGCATCAGCACCAAGTCGGGGTCGTAGGAGGCGATGGCCTCGATGTTCGGGTTCCAGCCGTCGAGGTCGGTGACCGGGGCCTCGTCCGGGAAGTACGAGAACTGGTCGACGGCCACTACCCGGTCGCCCGCGCCGATGGCGAAGACCATCTCCGTCGCGGTCGGCGAGATCGACATAATCCGCTGCGGGGCGAGCGCGGCAGCGTCGGCCGCAGCCACCTCGTCGCTTCCAGCTCCGGCGTCGTCCTCGCTCGCCGTGGGATCGTCCGATTCCTCCCCGGCCGCAGGCTCGGGCTCGGCTCCGTCGCCGGGCTGCTCGTCCTCGACGGCTGCGGGCTCCGAGTTGTCCGGCGCGTCCGTCTCATCCGGGTCGGCAGCCTCAGCGGCATCCTGCGCGACCGCCGTCGGAGCGGGCTCGACCCGGTCGGAGGCATCGTCGTCGGAGTCGCCGCAGGCGGCGGCCACGAGGGTCAATGCAAGCACGACCAAGAGGGACTTGGCCCCCAGGAAGGCTCGCCTGGTTGCGGTGGGGTTCATATGGATTCTCCCTTCTGCTCGAGTTCGGGGCCGAGCAGCGGGAGTGCCACCGCACGAGCCTCCCCTTGCCTCGAGGGTCGGATCGTCGTGCCGGCAGCCAGGCGATCGGACTAGTCTCCGCGGCCGGAGCCGCCGAGCATCACCGCTGCGGGACAGTGCCGGGTTCCCACCGGCTTCGCTGCCTGTCGGCGCGGCCGAGCCTACGGGCTGCCGCCGCTCCGAGCAATGGCCGGAGGTCAGCGGCAGTCAGGGGCGGTCAGCGGCAGACAGCCGAAGGTCTCAGCAGACAGCGGACGACAGCCGGACGACTGCAGCAGTCCACGGCAGCCGCCGTTAGGTCAACGGCAGACAACCGAAGGTCTCAGCAGTCCGCCGAAGGTCTCAGCAGACAGCCGGACGACTGCAGCAGTCCACGGCAGCCGTCGTAGGTCAGCGGCAGACCGGTTCGTAGCGCAGGCCCCGGTCGGCCAGCCGCTCCAGT
>JAPPLH010000009.1:8180-11288 GCA_028819505.1 Acidimicrobiaceae bacterium | reverse complement strand
AGGTCAGCGGCAGACCGGTTCGTAGCGCAGGCCCCGGTCGGCCAGCCGCTCCAGTGCCATGTCGAGGCCCTGGACAGTGTTGGAGCGGTCCCCCCCGCCGTCGTGCATCAGCAGCACGACTCCGGGCCGTGCCCACTGCACGATGTGGCCGGCGATCTCCTCTGCCGGGGGACGGAGCCAGTCCCGGGGACTGGAGTCCCACATCACCAGCGACAACTCGTGCGAGGCGGCCCACTCCCTGGTGTGGGCGCCGACCGACCCGTACGGGGGCCGCAAGCACATCGTGGCCAGCTCCCCGAGGATCTCCTGGGTCCGACCGACCGTCTCGTCGAAAGAATCCCTTGACAGCCCGGACAGGTCCTCGTGGTTCCAGGTGTGGTTCGCAAGGGTGTGGCCCTCGGCGGCAATGCGCTGGATGATGTCGGGATAGGCCTGTGCCAGCCGTCCCACCACGAAGAATGTGGCCCGGGCGCCGTAGCGGGCCAGCACGTCGAGGACCTGCGGCGTGTAGACGGGATGGGGGCCGTCGTCGAATGTCAGATACAACGCGTCGTCGTCGGGTGTGACCGGTCGCGGCGCCCGAACCGGGGCAGTGGTGGTTGTGGGGGCGGGTGCGGGCTCCACCGCCGGCCGCGGCAGGATCTCGACGGCGAGCTCGTAGCCGGCCTCCGCCGCGTGCGAGGAGACCACAGTCACCTTCCACTGTCCGGTGGCCGGCAACTCCGACTCCACCCGCTGGGACCGCCGGGCGGCGGGGGCGACCACCAAATGGTCGAGGCGGACGTCGAGCCACACGCCCGAGGGTGCTCGCAGTTCGGCGGTGAACGGCTGGCCCTCCGATGCGTACACCGTGTAGGTCTGGCGCTCGCGGAAGGCGATGGTCCCGGACTCCGCCGCGCTCACCGCACCCGGCTCGAAGCGGATGCTCGCCTCGGGACGCTCGGGGCCCGGCAGCGGCTTCTCCTCGATGGGCCCGGCATCGATCACCGTCACCAGCGGTGCCGGTCCCGACAGGTCGATCTCCAGCGTGGCGTGCCGGGTGAGGACGGTGAAGGGCTCTTCCCGGGCCCGGTCGAACAGCGACACCTCGATCAGACCGTCCCGCACCGCGATGGCATCCATGACGATCCGGTCGCCGACGAGGACGGGGGGCAGCGCCTCGGCCGCGCCGCCATTGTCGAGCACCGGCACGACCAGGTGGAAGACACCCGTCCCCGGCGACTGCTCGATGACGTGCGCGACCAAGTCCTCGTCGCCGTCGCCGTCGAGGTCTCCCTGGGCGACGCGGTCCTGGAGCGTGAAGACGCTGGCCGAGGCGCCGCCGTACGGCACGGTGGCCCTGCCTCCCTCCAAGCGCACGACCTCGCCGTCGATCACCACGGCGAGGCGCTCCAGATCCTCCCAGCCGATGGGATCGGATTCGGGGGGCGACACGGGGGGTGGGGCTTCCACGTCGACTGGATCCTCGGCCGCAGGCGCGGTCTGGTCGGGGCGGACCCCCGGCTGGGTCGAGGCGTCGGGCGAGGTCGCGGCGTCGGGTGAGGTCGCGGTGTCGGGCGAGGTCGAGGCGTCGGGTGAGGCGTCGGGCGAGGGCGAGGCGTCGGGCGAGGTCGCGGTGTCGGGCGAGGTCGAGGCGTCGGGTGAGGTCGCGGTGTCGGGCGAGGTCGAGGCGTCGGGTGAGGCGTCAGGCGAGGTCGAGGCAGACGTAGACGAGGCGGAGGCACGCGAGGCGGAGGCGTCGGGCGAGGCGGAGGCGTCGAGCATGGTCGCGGTGTCGGGTGAGGCGTCGGGCGAGGTCGAGGCGGACGTAGACGAGGCGGAGGCGTCGGGCGAGGCGGAGGCACGCGAGGAGGGGGACGGCCCCGTCGGAGCGGTAGTCGCAGCCGCCCCGGGTTCCCCTCCCGACATGGCCGGCCGGTCGTGCGGCGAGGGCTGGCCGCTGCATCCGGAAGCCACAAGGACCAGCCCCAAGCCGATGGCGAGAGCCCTAGTCAACACGCCGCAACACCCTCAGCGAACCGAACCGACACGCCGCAACACCCTCAGCGAACCGAGCTCCGCCTGTTCCTCGAAGCACCCGCCGGAAAGGGCCCGGCACCAGATCTCGTACGGCGGCCGTCCACCGTCGGCGATGTCCTCGAACACGTCGTGTATGGCCAGGAGCCCCCCCGGCCTTACATGGGGCGCCCAGCCCTCGTAGTCCCGGTGAGCGGGCTCGGCGCCGTGCCCACCGTCGATGAACACCATGGCCAGCGGAGTGGCCCACAGCGCTGCCACCGTCGGCGAGTCGCCCACGACCGCGACGACAGTTCCTTCCAGACCGGCGCCACGGACGGTGCGGCGGAAGTGCGGCAGCGTGTCGATCACGCCCAGATCGGGGTCGACCACCTCCGGGTCGTGATGCTCCCAGCCGGGCTGGTTCTCCTCGGAGCCGCGGTGGTGGTCGACGCAGAACAGCACCCGCCCGGCCTGCTGCGCCGCCGCGCCCAGGTACACCGCCGACTTGCCGCAGTAGCTGCCCACCTCCAGCAGCGGCCCGTCCACCTCGAGCGACGCGGCGGCCTCGTAGAGGGCCAGTCCCTCGTCGGCGGGCATGAAGCCGCGCGCGGCCTCAGCCGCGCGGCGCAGCCGGTCCTCCATCATCGCTGAGCCGGTCGGTGCTGGATCGGGAACACAACTGCCTGGCCCACATCGGCTCAGTCTTTCGACAGGCGGGGCCACATCACCCGATCGAGGAAGATGTACTTGGCCACCCACACGCTGCCGTAAGCGCCGAGGTTGGCCGCCAGGACGAGCACGGTACTGTCCGCTAGGAGCTCGATGATCGCTACCGCCGAGGACGAGAGGGCCAAGCCGGCCAGCGCCATGATCCAGAACGTGACAACTTCGCCGCCCAGCCGGTGAGGACCGCTGCGCTGCCACACCCAGGCCCGGCTCAGCAAGTATGCGGGGCCCGTGCCGACCATCCAAGCTGCGAGGTTCGCCCCGACCGCAGGCCACCCCAGCACGCCGTGGCAGACCGCGAGCACGCTGAGCCCGACCGTCACGTTCACGATCGACACGCCGCAATAGCGAAGCGCCTTCAGCCCGTGCTCGGCTCTCAGCCTC
>JAPPLH010000009.1:5955-8080 GCA_028819505.1 Acidimicrobiaceae bacterium | reverse complement strand
AGCCGGGGCATGATGGTCGGGATGCAGACGGCGCTGGACAATGTGGTGGCCCTCCTCGACCTGGAAGCCGTCGAGGTCAACATCTTCCGGGGCCGCTCGCCCGACGACGACCGCCAGCGCATCTTCGGCGGCCAGGTGGCCGGCCAGGCTCTGGTCGCCGCGGCCCGCACGGTGGAGCGGGGCTCGGTGCACTCGCTGCACGCCTACTTCCTGCGGGCCGGCGACCCCAAGGCCCCGGTGCTCTACGACGTGGACCGCATCCGCGACGGCCGGTCGTTCACCACACGGCGTGTCGTCGCCATCCAGCACGGACGGGCCATCTTCCAGCTGGCGGCGTCGTTCCACGTCGCGGAGGACGGGTACGAGCACGCCGACCCGATGCCGGAGGTGCCCGACCCGGAGTCCCTGCAGCCTCGCACCAAGAGGATCCAAGCCGCCGACCCGGCCCGGGCCCGGCCCGACCGCATGCAGGCGCTGGACATCCGCTATGTGACCACCAGCCCGCTCGACCGCAGCGGTCCGCTGCCGCCCAGGCAGATGGTGTGGATGCGGGCCAACGGCACGCTGGGCGACGACCCGGTGCTGCACGCCTGCCTCCTCACCTACGCCAGCGACATGACCCTGCTCGACACCGCGCTGGCGCCCCACGGCACCAGCGCGGCCAACCCGCGGGTCATGCTGGCCAGCCTCGATCACGCCATGTGGTTCCACGGGCCGTTCCGGGCCGACGAATGGCTCCTGTACGACCAGCACACCCCGGCAGCGGGCGGCGCTCGGGGGCTCGCCACCGGCAGGGTGTTCACCCGCGACGGCCGTCTGGCGGCGTCGGTGGTGCAGGAAGGCCTGATCCGGCGGATCGAGTAGCCGCCACCGGCCCCTGCCACCCCGAACTTCAATGGGTTGACCACCACAGAGGTGGCTAACTCATTGAAGTTGGACCCGACCTATCCGCGGCGGCTGCCCCGGGGCACTTCGGCCTCGAGTGGCCCTATCGGGGGACGATGCGGGCGACGGTGCCGTTGAGCGACAGCGCGTAGAGCTCGCCGTCGGCGTCCTCGCCGAACGACGCGAGGGCGCCGCCGGACACTTCCGCTCCCAGATCGCGGAACTCGACTTCGCCGGTGGAGATCTGCAGGGCCCACAGTCGCGACGTGCAGTAGTCGCCGAACACGTAGGCGCCGTAGAGGTCTTCGATGGCGCTGCCCCGGTAGACGTAGCCGCCGGTGACGCTGCAGCCGTCGTCCTGGCTGTACTCCCACACCGGGTCGGCGTGATCGGGCGGCTCGTCACCCCTGAAGCGGTGCAGGCCCTCGCGGAGGCGCCAGCCCAGATTGGCGCCGAGACCGCCTCCGTTGGCGGCCAGCAGCACGGTCACCTCCTCGTAGGCGTCCTGGCCCACGTCGGCGATCCAGAGGTCGCCGGTGGCGCGGTCGAACGAGAAGCGCCACGGGTTGCGCACTCCGGTGAGGAAGATCTCGGGCCGTCCCGCTCCGTCCGGGTCGGCAGCGAGAGGATTGTCGGCCGGAACCGCATAGGGCTCGGCGGCGTCGGGCGTGGGCTCGATCCGCAGAACGGCCCCCAGCCAGGTCGTGGGATCCTGGCCGGCATCGAGCGGGTCACCTCGCGAGCCGCCGTCGCCGAAGGCAACGTAGAGAAAGCCGTCGGGGCCGATGGCCACGTCCCCACCGTTGTGGTTGCTGAAGGGTTGGGATTGGAACAGGATCGTCCGCCGACGGCCGCTCAGACCGGTTCCGTCCCGTCCGAAGGCGTCGACTCGGGTGTCGCCCGCGCGGTCGGTGAAGTTCGCGTATAGCCATCGGTCGGTCACCGCTATCCCGAGAAGGCCTCGCTCACCGCTGGCTTCGGTATCGGCACCGATGTCCAGGATCGTCTCCACCACCTCGCCCCGCTCCAAGTCGACCCGCGACACGCGGCCGGCCCGCTCGGCGATCCAAACCAGATCGTCGCCGGGGGCCACCGCCATGTCGATCGGCTCGTCGAGGGTGATCACCGCCTGAAGGGTTACGTCAGCCGCAAACATGTTGCCGTCCGGCCGGACGGCGACTCCGTCCTGGCCAGGATCAGCGGATGTGGCCCCGCCCGCCAAGCTCGCGCCCCCCTGACC
>JAPPLH010000009.1:0-5855 GCA_028819505.1 Acidimicrobiaceae bacterium | reverse complement strand
TGGCCTGCGGGCTCGTCGCTCGCCGGTGCCGCCCCGGCAGTCGTGTCACGATCCGGCCGCTTGTCGCCGGTTCGTTCGTGGTCCGCGGTCTGGCCGGCTTCCGCATCCCCGTCCGTTGGCTGAGTCCGGTCCGGCACCGGCACCACCGTCGGCACGGTGGGTCTCGGCGTCGACAGTTCGTCGTCGACCGCGCAACCACCCCCGACAGCCGACGCCGCCACCACGGCCGCGGCAGCCAGCATCACGCTCGGACAGCGCATCCCAGACCGATCCTCACAGCAGACACGATAATTCGACGATCACCGCCCTCGTCCGGTTCTGGGGCATACCCGCCGCCCGTGGGATGAGACGACATATCTTGATATGCTAATTAGTGTATTGTAAATCTATAGTAGGGGGGAGGTGTGACGATGACTGAAGAGGTCGAGGTCATCCAGACGATGCTGCAACAGCATGGGCTCGTCACCCGGACCCAGGCTCTGGACGCCGGCCTCACAGCACGCCAGATCGAGCGCAGAGTCGGTTCGGGGAGGTGGGTGCTGGCGGCGCGCGGCGTGTACCGGCATGCGGCGACACCGGCAACCCCGTTGGCGAGGCTGCTCGCCGCGTGGATGGCCTACGGCGGGATGGTCAGCCACCGGTCGGCCGCAGCGCTGCATGGCGTCGACGGGTACCGGCTCGATGTCGTCGATCTGTCGGTCACCCCGGGCAGCGGACGCGGCGGGCGCAACGGCCGCAAGGTCCACGGCGTGCGCTTCCACCAGTCCAACCAGCTCAGCCTGGCGAAGCCCGTCGAGCGGGAGGGCATGCTCGTCACGGGACTGGCCCGCACCGTCCTCGACGTGGCGGCGGTCGTGCCCCGCCGGCGGCTCGACCGCACCATCGACGCCGTGCTCAGAGACGGGCAGCTCCGGTTGTCGC
The DNA here is from genome assembly GCA_028819505.1 of Acidimicrobiaceae bacterium. Lineage (GTDB taxonomy): Bacteria > Actinomycetota > Acidimicrobiia > Acidimicrobiales > Aldehydirespiratoraceae > Aldehydirespirator. The sequence continues at coordinate 4,934 of JAPPLH010000009.1, read as the reverse complement.
ATCTCTGGGGCGTCCTCGCCTCCCATGGCCGCCGCGGGCGACCGGGATGCGCCGCCCTCAGGGCGTCTCTGGAGGACCGCTTCGGCGATGAACGGGTGCCTCTCAGCGAATGGAGCCGGATGGTGGCCGAACTGCTGGCCGGCGGGGGCCTCGATTATCCGGCAGTGGAGTACCGCGTGCACGACGCCCGGGGAGACTTCGTCGCCCAGGTCGATCTCGCCTATCCCTCCCATCGTGTGGCAATCGAGCTGGACAGCGCCCGGTGGCACGACAACCGGGAGTCGTTCGTAGACGACCGCCGCCGTCGAAACAAGATCACGGTCGCCGGTTGGGACGTCCTGAACTTCACCTGGGGCGACTTCGCCGACCGACCGGAGAGGCTGCGCTCGACCGTCGCCCAGGCGCTGGACCACGCCGGGCCGAGTCGAACATCAATGGGTTGACCACCGCTGAGGTGGTCAACCCATTGATGTTCGCCGTTGTCGTCTACCCTCCGCTTGTGACCGAGCCCGCCATCGAGATCGAGGTCCTCGCGTGCCTCGCCGTCACCGACGAAGTCGTTGACGCGATGCAGCGGCTCATCCCCCAGCTCTCGTCGTCGAACCCCCCGCCCGGCCGGGCCGAGCTGGAGGAGATCGTGGCCTCGCCCGCCACCACGCTGTTCGTGGCCCGCCAGCGGGACCGCATCGTCGGCGCGCTGACGCTGGTCGCCTTCCGCATCCCCACCGGCGTGCGCACCCGCATCGAGGACGTCGTGGTGGACGAGACGCTGAGGGGCCGGCGGGTGGGCCAGCGCCTCAGCGAGGCCGCGCTGGATGCGGCCCGAGGCCTGGGCGCCCGCAGCACCGATCTCACGTCGAGGCCCGCGCGGGAGGCGGCCAACCGCCTCTACGCCCGCATGGGCTTCGAGCGGCGAGAGTCGAACGTCTACCGCTACACGCTGTGAGCAGCCCGGGTGCCGCCACCGCCCCCCTGTGGACGCCGTCGCCGCAACGCATAGACGCTTCCAACCTCGAGGCCTTCAAGCGCTGGCTGCGCGAGCATCGCGGCCTGGACCTGCCGGACTGGGAGAGCCTGCACCGGTGGTCGGTGCAGCGAAGCGGCGAGTTCTGGGCGGCGGTGTGGGACTGGTGCGGCGTCGAGGGCGACCGGGGCGAACGCCTCGTAGAGTCGCCCGGCGAGGACCGGTGCCCGGAGGTGGGCGAGCGGATGCGGCGCACCCGGTTCCTGCCCGACGCCCGGCTCAACGTGGCCCGCAACCTGCTGCGCGAGCCGTCGGCCGACACCGCGCTCGTCTTCCGCAGCGAGGACGGCGAGGCCGTCGACCTGACCCGGGCCGAGCTCCACGACATGGTCGGCCGGGTCCAGCAGCTGCTGATCGACGCGGGCGTGGGTCCCGGGGACCGGGTGGCGGCCTGGATGCCCAACCGCCCCGAAGCGTACGCTGTGATGCTGGCCGCGGCCGGACTCGGCGCAGTGTTCAGCTCAACGTCGCCCGACTTCGGCACCGCGGGCGTGCTCGACCGTTTCAGCCAGATCTCGCCCACCGTGCTGTTCGCCTGCGCCGACTACCCCTACGGCGGCCGCCGCCACGACTGCACCGAGCGCCTGGCGGAGATCGCCGCCGGCCTGCCCTCGCTGCGCCGCACCGTTGTCGTGGCGCCGGGCTGGCTAGACGGCTACGGCGCCGGTTTCGGGTCCGGACCGACTCCGGCGGTGTTCCGGAAGCTGCCCTTCGACCATCCCTGGTACGTGCTGTACTCGTCGGGCACGACCGGTCCGCCCAAGTGCATCGTGCATCGGGCCGGAGGGCTGCTCGTCAAGCACCTGGTCGAGCACCGCCTGCACTGCGACGTGCGGCCCGGCGACCGGGTGTTCTACTTCACGACCACGGGCTGGATGATGTGGAACTGGCTCGCCTCGACCCTGGCGTGCGGCGCGACCGCGGTGCTCTACGACGGCTCGCCCGCCCATCCGGGCCCCGAGCGCCTGTTCGACCTGGTCGACGAGGTGGGCATCACCCTCTTCGGCACGTCGGCGAAGTTCATCGACGCCTGCCGCAACGCCGGGATCCGCCCGGCCGCCAGCCACGGCCTGTCGTCGCTGCGCACCATCACGTCGACCGGCTCGACGCTGGTGGCCGAGGGGTTCGACTGGGTGTACGGCAACGTCAAGGCCGACGTGCATCTGGCGTCGATCTCGGGAGGCACCGACCTGTGCGGCTGCCTGGTCGCCGGCGACCCGACGTCGCCGGTCCGGCGGGGCGAGATCCAGCGCCCCGGCCTGGGCATGGACTCCGACGTGGTGGACGACTCGGGCGGGACGCTGCCGCCCGGGACCGAGGGCGAGCTGGTGTGCCGCAGCCCGTTCCCGTCGATGCCGCTGCGCTTCTGGGACGACCCCGACGAGGCCCGCTACCGGGCCGCCTACTTCGAGCGCATCGACGGCGTCTGGCATCACGGCGACTTCGCGTCGCGGACCCCGTCGGGCGGGTTCGTGATCTCCGGCCGGTCCGACGCCACGCTCAATCCCGGCGGGGTGCGCATCGGCACCGCCGAGATCTACCGCCGGGTCGACACGATGCCGGAGGTCGACGAGAGCATCGCGGTGGGCCAGCCCCACGGCGCCGACACCCGCATCGTGCTGTTCGTCAGGATGTCATCCGGACACGAGCTCACCGACGAGCTTCGCGGCCGGATCCGCAGCCGGATCCGCTCCGAGCTGTCCCCCCGCCACGTGCCCGCGGTGATCGCCGCGGTGGACGACATTCCCCGGACCCGGTCGGGCAAGATGACCGAGACCGCGGTACGCGACATGATCTGCGGGCGCCCGGTGCGGAACACCTCGGCGATGGCCAATCCCGAGGCTCTGGAGCACTTCCGCGACCGGCCCGAGTTGGCCTGACGGACCTGTGCCGCCCCTGCCGGCCGCTGCTGGCGAACTTCAATGAGTTGGCCACCGCAGAGGTGGTCAACCGCTTGAAGTTCGGGGATCGGCACCGCTGCGGCGGCGGTATGGTGTCGCCCGTGTCGATCGAGCCAGAGCACGTGGTGTGGTCCGGGCCGCGGCCCAGGCTGAAGCGTCCCACGCTGATAGCCGCCTTCGAGGGCTGGAACGACGCCGGCGACGCGGCCACCACCGCGGCCGTTCACCTGGCCGGCCGCTGGGGGTGCGTGCCGGTGGCGGAGATAGATCCGGAGCCGTTCTTCGACTTCACCGCGGCCCGTCCGACCGTTCACCTCGACGAGAGCAAGGCCCGGAGCATCAAGTGGCCGGTGAACGAGGTACGGGTGGCCCATCTGGACGATCCGGGCAGCGACGCGGTCGTGCTGATCGGCACCGAGCCGCAACTGCGGTGGCGGACGTTCACCCACCAGCTGATCTCTCTGGCCGGGATGCTGGCCGTGGAGCGGATAGTCACCCTCGGTGCGCTGCTGGCCGAGGTGCCCCACAGTCGCGACGTGGAGGTGTACGGCTCCACCGACGACGAGGAGCTTCGAGCCGAGCTCGGCCTCACGCCGTCCACCTACGAGGGACCCACCGGGATCGTGGGCGTGCTGTCGTCGGCCTGCCGCGACGCCGGCTACCGCACCGCCTCGTTCTGGTCTGCGGTGCCATCGTACATGCCGGCCGCGCCGTCTCCCAAGGCTGCGCTGGCGCTGGTCAACCGGGTCGCTGCCCTCATGAAGGCGCCGGTGCCGACCTTCGATCTGGAGCAGCGAGCCAACACCTACGAGCGGGAGATCACCAGGATCGTGGCCGAGGACGAGGAGACCGCGGAGTATGTGGCCCGCCTCGAGCGAGCCTGGGACGCGGGGCGGGACGACGACACCGACGACACCTCCCTCAGCGACGACCCCGACCGGCTGGTGGCCGAGGTCGAGAGGTTCCTACGCGAAGGCGGTTGACTCGCCAACAGGCCGAGCGGCCCCGAACCCCGAGGGATCGACCACCTCTGGGGTGGCTGGCCGATTGAAATGCCGGCTGCATCTCCTCGCTAGCGCTCGGGGTAGCGCTCCCATGGGCACGGTCGTGTCGTTCTGCGACAGCATACGCTGCATCCCCTCGCTAACCCGCGGGGTCGCCTCTCCAGGGCGGGTCGCGGGGATGGTCGAAGAGCACTTCAACCGGCTCGCCCCGGATGGCGCTGAAGGCGTGCGGGGCCCACAGCTCGGGGCGGGCGGTGCGTTCGGGCAGATCGCCCTCGGCGAAGAAGCCCACGTCGGAGCACTCCAGCGGGTGGGCCTTCAGCTCGCCGCCGAGGCTGCGGCAGTGGAACACGATCGACACCAGCGGCACCCGGTGGAAGCCGAGGCGCATCCCGTCGAGGATGGCTATGGGCCGGACCACCTCGCAGTCGATCCCGGTCTCCTCGCGGACCTCCTTGACGGCGACCTCCGACGGCGAGTAGCCCACGTCCGACCATCCGGTCGGATACAGCCACCAGCCGGAGTCTGCTCGCTGCACCAGCAGTATGCGGCCATCGTCATCGCCGACGACGGCGCCGACGGTGATCTTGGGCGTGACGTATCCGGCGATGCCGGAGCCGACGCCGCCGAGCCAGTCCTGCACCTGCTCGTCGGCGTCGATGCCGACCTCGCTGTGGGCCCGGATGTCGGCCGCCACCGCCAGCACCTCCTCGAAGCGCTCCTGCTCGTAGCGGCTCTCGGTGAAGCCCAAGCCGGTCTGGGCTATTCCGGCCAGGCTCTCGGCCCAGCGCAGGATGTGGATCTCGCCCACCGGACGCCGCGGGGCGCCGGATTCGTCGGGCCCCGCCCCGGCGGCTCTGGCGTCCTCGCTCATCACGGCACCCTAACCCCGGTCGGTGGTCCACACCGGGTCAGCGCGGCGGTGGGGGTGTCAACGGGTGCGGGCGAGGATCTCGTCCGCCGGCCCCACCAGCATCGACCTCCCAGCCCGCCGTTGGCTTCCGA
>JAPPLH010000117.1 GCA_028819505.1 Acidimicrobiaceae bacterium | reverse complement strand
TACAGGTACAGGCCGGTGCTGCCTTTGTCTAGGCGTTCGGCGGCCACGGCGTGGATGTCGCGCTCGCGGAGGATGATGTAGTCGCGGCCCCTGACCTCCACCTCGTAGCGGTCCTCGGGGTTGAACAGCACCCGGTCGCCCTTCTCCATGTTGCGCACGTTGGGCCCGACCGCCACCACCTCGGCCCAGGTGAGGCGCTTGGCCACCTCCGCGGTGGCCGGGATCAGGATGCCTCCGCTGGAGCGGCGCTCGCCCTCGGCCTCGCCGACCGCCACCAGGATCCGGTCGTTGAGCATCTTGACCGGCAGGCGGTCGTCGTCGTGGGGGCCGGGAGCAGAATCGTTGCGGGCCTCGGCGTTGCGGGCCGCTGAGGAGGCGGTCTTGGCGGACTGTGTCTTGGCGGGAGTCACGGACGACACCGTACCGGTCGCGCCACCAGACCGGTTGCGGTCTCCCGCTCTTGTTCGCTGCGACCTGAGGGCCGCTAGGGCCACGGCCTCGCTCCGCTCGGCCTCTGGCTCTAGGCGGCTTCGGTCTCGCCCCCGCCGGCCATCAGCAGGCCCAGCCCGCCGACGGTGCAGTCGGCCCGGGGGACCACGGCCACGATCCTGCCCTCGAACATCACGGCCACGTCGTCGGAGAGGGCCATCACCTCGTCGAGGTCCTCGGAGATGACCAGGATGGCCGTGCCCCGCCCCCGCTGGGCCACCAGACGCTCGTGGATGTACTCGGCGGCGCCGATGTCGACCCCCCGGGTGGGCTGGGCGGCCAGCAGCACCGGCGGCTCTCCGTCCAGCTCGCGGGCCAGTATCAGCTTCTGGATGTTGCCGCCCGACAGCGAGCTGGTAGTGGTCGACAGGTCGGGCGTCTTGACCGCGTACTCCTCCACCAGGCTCTCGCCGTGGGTCTTGATGGCAGTGGTGCGGAGCACCCCGCGGCTGGAGAACCGGGGCTCGGCGTGGGCCAGCAGCATGAGGTTCTCCGACACGGTGAAACTGCCGATGGCGCCGTCGCGCATGCGCTCCTCGGGGATGAAGGCCAGACCGGCGCCGCGCACCTGTCTCGGCTCCTTCCCGGTCACGTCGGCGCCGTCGATCGACACGCTGCCCGCGGCGATCGGCCGCAGGCCGGCGATCGCCTCGGCCAGCTCGCGCTGGCCGTTGCCCGAGACGCCGGCGATGCCGAGGATGCGCCCGCCCCGGACGTCGAGGTCCAGATCCTTCACTGCGTCGGTGCCCCTGTCCCCCACGACCGTGAGGCCCTTGACGCTGAGGCGCACCCCCCGGTCCTCCGTCTCGGCCATGTCCGGGGCCAGCCTCACCGGCCTCCCCACCATCATGTGGGCCAGGCCCTCCCGGTCGGTGTCGTCCGGGACGGTCGTGCCCACGACGCAGCCGTCGCGCAGCACCGTGATCCGGTCGGCCAGGGCCAGCACCTCGTGGAGCTTGTGCGAGATGAAGATCAGGCCGCGGCCGTCGTCGGCCATGCGGCGCAGGGTGACGAACAGGTCGTCGACCTCGCCGGGGGTCAGCACCGCAGTGGGCTCGTCCAGCACCAGCAGACGGGCCTCCCTCAGCAGGGCCTTGATGATCTCCACCCGCTGGCGCTCGCCCACCGCGAGCTGCCACAGGTAGGCATCGGGCTGCACGTCGAGGCCGTAGGTCTCGGACAGCTCGACGATGCGGGCCCTCACACCGGCCAGGTCGGGGCGGCCCTTGCGGTGGGACCTCAGTCCGAGCGCCACGTTCTCGGTGACGGTGAGGGTCGGCACCAGCATGAAGTGCTGGTGGATCATGCCGATCCCGGCGGCGATGGCCGTCGCCGGCGAGCGCACCCGGGAGAGCTCGCCGTCCAGGGAGACCTGGCCGCTGTCGGGCGCGTACAGCCCGAACAGGATCTTCATGAGCGTGCTCTTGCCCGCTCCGTTCTCGCCCAGCAGGGCGTGTATCTCCCCGGCCCGGACCTCGAAGTCGATCGAGTCGTTGGCCAGCACCCCGGGGAAGCGCTTGGTGATGCCGCGCATCTCCAGCAGCGGCACCTCCCGGCGGTCCCCCGGGGTGTCTGTCATCTGATGGCCCTGTGGCCCTTGTGGTCCTGCGTCCGGATCCGGCTCAGCCGACGCCGGTGGACAGCGAGCCGTCGGTAAAGCCCGCCACGGCGCCGTCGATGGCCGACCGGGCGGCCGCGGGCATGTCGTAGGCGTCGTTGTACTCGATCACGAGCCCGCCGTTGGCGAACTCGATGATGTAGGAACTGCCTCCCATCGAGCCCTGCTGGATGTCTCGCACCAGGTCGTCCAGCACCACGTCCCACTTGTAGACCTGGTTGGCCACCACGATCTCGGGCGCCACGCTGGTCTGGTTGGACTGGGTGCCGAACCACGGGACGGCGTTCTCGCGGGCTACGCCGATGGCGCCCACCGTCATCTGGGCGGTGCCGGTCAGCACGCCGTAGCCGTTGTCGATGAACGACTGGGCCGCCTCGGCCGCCAGCTGCACGTCGGCGAAGGAGTCGGTGTACACCGCGTTGGCGGTGCCGCCGCCGGCCTCCACACCGGCTGCGAAGCCGTCCACGAACAGCTTGGCGTCGCCGACCTCGATCGGTCCGACGATCCCCACCGGGGCGCCGCCGGCCAGCCTGGCCGCCATGAGCCCCATGGCGTAGCCGCCCTGGTCCGACCGGGTGGTGTAGGCCGAGATGTTGGGCTGCCCGAAGGTCTCCACCGAGGTCCCCCACGCGAATGCGGTGCCCGGGAAGTCCGGGGCGATCTCCTCGAGCGAGCTGCCGTACTGGGAGCCGTGGGCGATGACCAGGTCGTAGCCGTCCTCCGCGTAGTTGCGCAGCGCCACGCCGGCGTCCTCCACGATGAAGGTGCCCGGCGTGATGGCCACCTCGCTCAGCAGCCCGGCGTCCTCCATGCGGTGCAGGGCGTCGACGATGGACTGGCTGAAGGCCAGGTCGTTCTCCGCGCTCGGGGTCACGACCGCGGCCCTCAGCGGCTCGGCGTCGAGGACCTCCTCGCCGGCCGCCCCGCCCGCGGTGAAGTTGGCCACGGCCGCTTCGCCGGCCGCCCTCGCGTCGGCGGGCAGGTCGTAGGCGTCGTTGTACTCGATCACGAGCCCGCCGTTGGCGAAGTCGATGATGTAGGAACTGCCTCCCATCGAGCCCTGCTGGATGTCTCGCACCAGGT
>JAPPLH010000049.1:21445-33936 GCA_028819505.1 Acidimicrobiaceae bacterium | reverse complement strand
CCCATCGGCTCGCCGACCTTCACCACGGCGAGGTCAGCGGCCGAGGGTTCCGCGGTGAACACCAGTATCACGAGCCCTTCGGCCGGGACGCTGAGGGTCCTCGACGTCGAGAATGACCCGCCTGGAGCTGAGACCGTCGCACCCATGTCAGCGATGAGGTCGGGGCAGTTCGCGAGCGCCGCGCCTTGATCCAAGGCGGTCGGTATGGCGCCACCGAAGCCGGGGCACGCTGTGACTGCGGGGTCGGCTTGCCATCCGCTGCCGGAGATCGTCACCGTGTGGTCGCCCGCCGCGCCGACGTACTCAGGGTCTACCGACGCCGTCGGCTGGCCCTGCGCGGCTGCCTGGCCCGCCAGCGCGAACAGCGTGAGCATGCCCACTGCGGCAGCCAGTGCCATAGTTCTCTTCATCTGGTCTGTCCTTTCGTGAGAGCTGGCAGCGCCCGGCCGGCAGCTCTGCTTGTGCTTCTTGCGAGCTCCGTTGGAGCGCACCGCCGGCACGCACCACCGAAACCGCGGGGGAGTATACACATCGGCTGCCGGCGGTCTGAGTGCATGGCCGCGGCCGGGACGCGACGGAGCCCCGAGTAGCCTCCCGGCTTGCGCCGCTCAACTTCTCGGGGCTCCGATTGCGCCTGTCCACCGACCGCCCGAATCCCGTCGGATTCTGCGGCACTCCGGGGCCCATCCCCGTATCCGGGTCTGTGCCCTGACTCCCGCCCGGACGGCTCCGTGGCGTGAGACCGGATCATCCGGCGGTACCCGTCGGCACCTCCTGAGACTCCGGTTCTGCCCGGTCCCCGTCGGGATCGGGACTCGACCCGGCGCCTCGGCGACACCCTCGCCTGGAGGCGTTCCGGTGACTCCCTCGCCCGCCCGGCGGCGTGCTCGGCAGTCGCCGGGACTCCCGGCGAGGTGATCCTTCTCCGATCCTGCGGTCATCGTCCCCCGTCGGGGATCATGTCCGCCTGCTCGGAGGAGAACCTCCGTGTCCCCGGCTGACCCACCGGCTCCTACGAGCCGGCCTGGCTGGCTGGGTGTCCTCCGCGGACCGCTTCATCGACTCCGCTCCGCTGCTCCGGGCCGAGGCCTTCGGCGGCTGGTCCAGCGCCTATGTCGCTGCTCACTTCGGACGGTCGGCATCTTCGGGGGTCTGCCACGGGTTGTCAACCCGGAAACACGAAATCCCCATCGAAATCCCGAGCATTCTGGAGAAATCCCCAAGCGGCGCCCGGTTATGCACAATGCGTCCACAGTCTGGCGTCGATGCGGGAGCTGCGGACGGCCCGATCAGGCCTCCCAGTGGCCCCGCTCGATCATCACCCGGCGCAACACAGAGGGCCGGTCGGTCATGATGCCGTCCACCCCCATGTCGAGGAGGCGGTGCATCTCGGCCGGCTCGTCGATGGTCCAGACATGGACTGCGACGCCGTGGCGGTGGGCCGCGGCCAGCATCGCGGGCCGCACCAGCGTCAGGCCCTTGGCGCGCACCGGCACCTGGGCGGCGTGGAAATCGAAGGACGCCGGCGCGCCGAGCCGGGCCGAGGCGGCCAGCAGGCGGGCGATGCCGCGGGGGCCGGCGCCGGTGCAGAGCGCGCCCCCGATCTGGTCGCGAACCTGCCGGGTGCGCCGGTCCGAGAACGAGCACACGCACACCCGCTCGACCGCGCCGGTTCGCCTGAGCACATCTGCCAGGGGCCCGGCCGCGGCGTCGCTCTTGGGGTCGATATTGACCCTGGTGTCCGGCAGCGCCTCCAGGAGTTCGTCGAGCCGCATGATCGGGTCGGTGCCGGCCACCCGGGCTCGCCGGACCTGGCTCCAGGGGAGGTCGCCCACGACGCCGCTCCCGTCGGTGACCCGGTCCAGGGCGTCGTCGTGGAACGCCACCGCTACCCCGTCGGCGGTGGCGTGGACGTCGGTCTCCACATGGGTGTAGCCCAGGTCGACGGCGTGGCGGAAGGCCCGCAGCGTGTTCTCGGGGAACTCCTCGGCCCCGCCCCGGTGGGCGAAGGCGATGGGCCCGTCCACGTCCAGGTAGGGGTGTCTCGCCATGCCCGCACCTTAGAACGCGCGCGGGCAGGTATGAGCCTGTCACGCCGCGGCGGCGCGTCTCCCGCTCTTGTTCGCTTCGCTCACGGGCCGCTCGGGCCCACGGCCTCGCCCGTACGGGCCGGAATCGTGCGCCTGCCCGCTCGGCCTCTGGGTGGGCGCATTGCACGGGCAGGCAGTTGTCCACAGGCGCCCACCGCCGGCGGTAGCGTTGTGGGCATGCAGCGTCGCACGAAGATCGTCGCCACCATCGGTCCGGCCAGCGAGGACGAGTCCGCGCTTCGCGACATGATGGCCGCCGGAATGGACGTGGCCCGCATCGGCCTGGCCCACGGAACGCTCGACGAGGCCGTCGAGCGCTACCGGCGCATCCGCCGGGTCGCCGAGCAGGAGAGCCGGCCGGTGGGGATCCTGGTGGACCTTCCCGGACCCAAGGTGCGGGCCGCCAGCTTCGGCGAGGATCACGTGCAGTTCCACCCCGGCAGCACTGTCGAGCTGGTGGTCGGGGGCGACCGCTCGACCGGCAGCGTGGTGGAGGTGGACTACGCGAGCCTGATGGACGACGTGCTGGTGGGGGACACCCTCGACGTGGGCGACGGGCGGGTGGTGCTCGACGTGGTCGACAAGGGCGGCGACCGGCTCAAGGTCCGCGTCGTCCACGGCGGCGTGCTGTCGGGCTGCCCCGGCGTTCACATCCCCGCCGACCGGCTGCGGGTGTCCACGCCGACCCCCAGCGACTTCGTGGCGCTCGACGCCTTCATCGAGCTCGGCGTCGACATGGTGGCCATATCGTTCGTGCGCTCCGCCCACGACATCCGGCGGGTCGGCACCGAGCCCCACCCCCGGGGCCCGCTGCTGGTCGCCAAGATCGAGACCAGGGCGGCGGTGCAGAACCTGGCCGGCATCATCGATACCGCCGGGGCGATCATGGTGGCCCGCGGCGACCTCGGCAGCGAGTGCAGCATCGAGGAGCTGCCCCACCTCCAGAAGCAGATCATCCAGCAGTGCATCGCGGGCGGACGCCCGGTGATCACCGCCACCCAGATGCTCGAATCGATGGTTTCGCGCCCGTCGCCCACCCGGGCCGAGGCCAGCGACGTCGCCAACGCGGTGTTCGACGGCTCCTCGGCACTGATGCTCTCGGGCGAGACCGCCGTCGGGACCGACCCCGCCAACGTGGTCCGCACCATGGACCGCATCGCCCGCCGGGCCGACGAGGAGTTCGACTACGAGCTGTGGGCCGAGCGGCTGGCCGAGCTGCGCATGACCGACGACTCCAGCCACGACGCCGCCTCGATCACCGACGCCATGACCATGGCGGCCTGGCGGGCCGCCGACGGGCTCGGGATCTCCACCATCCTGGCCATCTCAGGCACCGGCTTCACCGTGAGGTCCATGGCCCGCTTCCGGCCCCACGCCCGGATCATCGGCCTGTCGCACAACCCCAGGACCGTGCAGCAGCTCACCCTGAGCTGGGGCACCACGCCGGTGCTGGTCAAGGACCGGGGCTCCAACGAGGAGATGGTCCGCCAGGCGGTGGCGGTGGCCCGCGACCGCGACTTCGCCCGCTCCGGCGAGATCGTCGGGATCCTGGCCGGTGCCGACAACCGGTCGCGCAGCGCCAACGTGCTCCGCCTGGAGCGCGTCCCCTAGCGCGCGGTCGCGGCCTTTCAGCGACACCGGGTCCACCCGCCCTGCCACGGGGGCCTTCCATCTGGGGCGCCGGGACTGGCCGCCGCGTCGAGCGCCGGTCAGGCGCAGTTGGGGTTGGCGTCGGCTGGAACGGCGACTTCCCGGCCGTACAGCCTGCACGAGCAGGCCTCCACGCAGTCCTGCAGATCGGCGCGTTGCAGCCACAGGCTCGCGGCCAGCGCGCCGATGAGCACCACCAGCGCGAGTCGCAGCAGCCGCCTGCGCACGACTCGCATCACCAGCGCGGCGAGAACCCCCAGAGCCACGATCGCGCCGATGAGGGCTGCCTGCAGAGACTCGGCGTCGACCCACTCACCCATCATCGCCGGGCACGCTACCTACAGCACCTGTAGCCTCGGCGGCTGTGAGTGACGCTGAGGTGCCCCTGCTGCGGCACGGCCCGCCCGAGACCGTTCTGCCCCTTGAGCCCGACGAGGTCCGGGCCGCGCTGGCCGAGGCCGACGCCGGCCACGATCCCGTGGCCGCACTGAGCGCAGTCTGCGAGCGCCGCCCGCTCAGCCTGGAGGCCTGGGCCTCGCTCGGCGAGGCCATCGAGTCGGCGGGCGCTCCGCCGGCTCTGGCCTACGCCGCGTTCCGCACCGGCTATCACCGCGGCCTGGACCGGCTCAGAGCCAGCGGCTGGCGCGGCTCCGGCTACGTGCGCTGGAAGTACCCGTCGAACCGCGGCTTCCTGCGCGCCCTCAGCGGGCTGCAGCGTGTCGCCGGGCGGATCGGAGAGACCGACGAGGCCGAGCGGTGCGCCCTGTTCCTGGTGCAGCTCGACCCTGGGTGGCCGCCCGCAGAGGCCGAGCGGGCGGTCCGAGGATCGTGAGGATGCGGGCGCGGCGTCGGGCGGGGCTGCAGCCCGAGCGGCCCTCAGGCCGCGGCGGACAAGGGCGGGGACCGTCCTGACGGCCCGGGGCCGCATGGATGGCGCGGCGCCCGCCCTGCGGTGCATGGGTGCCGTGCTGGCGGGCGGGGCCAGTTCCAGGATGGGCGCCGACAAGGCGTTCATCGAGATCGGGGGAGAGCCGATGGTGGCCCGCGCCGCGGGCGCGCTGCGGGCCGCGCGGGCCGCGCCCGTGGTGGTGGTGGGCGGGGACCGTTCCCGCCTCGGCGCCCTGAGCCTGGACCACGTGGCGGACCGCCATCCCGGCCAGGGCCCGCTGGGAGGGGTGATCACCGCCCTCGGCGCCCTCGGAGGGCCCGGCGGCGCCGGCCCGGAGGCGGTGGTGACCCTGCCCTGCGATGTGAAGTCGCCCGACCCGGCCGCAGTGCGCTCGGTGATCGATCGCCTCGCCGGCGCCGGCCCGCCGCCCGCCGACCTGGTGGTCCCGCTCGGCGGCGGGGTTCCCCAGTGGACACATGCCGGATGGCGCCGGAGCTGCCTGCCCCGGCTGTCGGAGGCGTTCGCCTCCGGCGTGAGAGCGCTGAACGAGGCGGCCCGACGGTTGCGGACAGTCGAGGTCGAGGTGCCCGGAACGGGCTGGTATGCCGACGCGGACCGCCCCGAGGACCTTCCCGCCACTACGCTTGGGGGCGGCCACGCAGAAGGGGCTGGCATGCAGGACGCCGACATCCCCGAGATAGACATCGACGAGCTCGAGCGCCGGCGGGCGGCCGGAGCGGCCGTGTTCGATGTGCGCGAGCCCGACGAGCACACCGAGGTGCGCATCCCGGGCGCAGTGCTGGTGCCGCTGGCCTCAGTCCCGGAGGCAGTCGAGGAGTTCCGGACGGCGGCGGCGGGCCAGGCGGTGTGCGTGGTGTGCGCGGCCGGGGGCCGCAGCGGTCAGGCGGTCGGGTTCCTCCGGTCCCTGGGTGTGGACGCGGTCAACGTCGCCGGCGGAACCAACGCCTGGCACCAGTCGGGCCGACCGGTGGAGGCGGGCCCCGCGTCCGTCTGACGGACCCCGTGCCCCGAGATCGCCGCTCCCGTCCCCGTTCCCGCAGCCGCGCCCCGGCCTCCTACCGCTACATCGACTCCGACCTGGGGCTGCGGGACGTGGTGGGCGCGGTTTCCTCCGAGCCTCGCTTCGCGCTCGACACCGAGTTTCACCGGGAGCGCACCTACCGGCCCCAGGCCGCGTTGATCCAGATCGCCTGGCCCGGGGATCTGGTCCTCATCGATCCGCTGGCCGTGGACGTGGCCCCCCTCGCCGAGGTCTTCGGAGCGGGCGGCCTGATGGTCGCCCACGCGGCGGGCCAGGACTTGGAGGTGCTCGACTACTGCTGCGGGGCTGTCCCCGGTCGCATCTTCGACACGCAGATCGCGGCCGGCTTCCTGGGCCTCGGCACGCCCTCGCTGTCCTCGCTCTACGAGGACGAGATCGGCTGGAGGCCCCCGAAGGCGGACCGGTTCACCGACTGGCTGGCACGGCCGCTGAGTTCCTCGCAACTCGACTACGCGGCCGGCGATGTGATGCACCTGCTGGAGATCCACGAACGGCTCGCGGCCCGGCTCGACGAGTTGGGCCGGCAGGACTGGGCCGAAGCGGAGTTCGAGCTGCTGCTCGAACGCAACCGGCAGGGTCAGCGGCCCGAGGAGGCCTGGTCCCGGCTCAAGGAGGTGCGGCATCTGAGGCGCCGCGACCTGCCTGTGGCCCGATCGGTGGCGATGTGGCGCGAACTGCGGGCGGCCGAGGTCAACCAGCCGGTACGCCACGTCCTGTCGGACGTCGCCGTGGTGTCGATCTCACAGGCCGCGCCCCGGACGCCCGAGGAGCTGGCCGCGGTGCGGGGCGTGGGCGAGGGCCTGGCCCGCGGCCGTCTGGGGCCGGCCATCCTCAAGGCGGTCGCCGACGGGCTCGAGTCCGATTGGCGCCCGCCCACGAAGCGCACGGCCCGCTCCGGGGCGGCCGACCACCTTCGCCCGGCCGTGGGCCTGGTCACCTCCTGGGTGAGCCAACTCGCCCGCAGCCGCATGATCGAACCGTCGCTGCTGGCCACCAGGGCCGACGTCGAAGCCTTGATCCGCGGCGACGCCGACGCCCGGCTGGCCCGGGGCTGGCGCTCGGAGATGGTGGGTGAGCCGCTGCGGCGGCTGGTCGCAGGCGAGGCCGCCCTGGCCTTCGACAACGGCCAACTCGTCCTCGAGGAGCGCAGCCGCCGGCCGGTGACCTGACCTCGGTCCGTCCAGTCCCGCGGTTTGCGGTCCGGGTGGCCCGGCAGCACCGGTCCGGTACAATGAGAGCTCTGCGAATCCGTCAAACCGGGAGTTGGGCCGTGAAGAAGGGGCGACACCGAAGGTATGAGGAAGCCCGCAAGTTCAAGCGCTCGCAGGTAGACGATCTCCAAGGGCTGATCGAATCCTTCAACGAGCCCGACGACTACATGAAGCCCGAGCACGCGTCCTGGGCCGAGGAGTTCGCTGACGAGGACCTCGAGGCGGAGCTGGCCGCGGACGACGATTGACGCCCGGTCCTCCGGCCGGCGACCGGACGATCAGCCCTCGGTCTCCTCGAGTATCTCGCCCAGCCGCACGACGTCGTCCTCGGTGACTACGCCGATGAAGTTGCCGTTGCTGTCGGTCACGGCCAGCACCTCGACGTCGGCCGCCTCCATGGCTACCACCGCGTCGCGCACGGTCCACGACGGCGATCCGGCCGGCAGGTCCGTGGTCATCATGGCCTCCACCGCCGTGGTCTCCCATTCGTCGCGGCTCACCGAGGGGAGCTGCGAGAGCCGGGCCATCCCCAGATAGTCGCTGCCGTCCACCACCGGCACGACCCGCTCGCGCCGGGCGAGGACGTGCATGTACACGAACTCCGACACCGTGGCGTCGGGCGGCACGGTGAGCACGTCGGTGGTGAGGACCGAGCTGAGCGGCAGGGTGAAGCGCTGCTCGATGTGGCCCAGCCGCTTGGATCGCTGGTACTCGGTGACCGAGGCCGGGCCGCCCACCACCTGGCTCACCGCGGCGGCAACCAGCGCAGGCACCACGAACGCGGCCGCACCGGTGGATTCTGCCACGAACATCACCGCCGCGATGGGTGCCCGGTAGCCGGCGCCGAGGAACGCGGCCAGGCCGAGCGTGGCGTACAGGCCCGTGGACTCCGCGTCCAGGGCCACGCCGACGAACTGGCCCCCGATCACGCCGAGGGTGGCCAGCGGGATGAACAGGCCCCCCACGCCGTCGCCCAGCACCGTGGCCAGCGTGGCCGCCACCCTGACCCCGAACAGCAGGGCGATCAGCTCGAGCGCGTCCTGCTGCACGACCCATTCCATCGCCCTGGTTCCGGGTCCCAGGCTGAGGACCTCGCCGAAGGCGGCGTCGGCCAGCACCGTCAGGCCCGCCATGACCGCGGCGGCCGCCACTGCCCGCCTGGGCCAGGAGACCGTGTGGGTGGCGTGCTTGGCTTGGCGCACCAGCCAGGCGAAGCCCCGACCGCCCAGCCCGGCGGCGATACCCAGGATGAGGGCGCCCAGCAAATCCCCGATCTGCACTTCGAGCAAGGCGGCGGCCCCGTCGACGTCGACGGGGCCCTCGCCCAGGAACGGGACGACGGGAGTGCTGCCCACCAGGAACACGAACGTGACATAGCTCGCCGCCGACGCAATGAGCGACGGGAGCAGAGCCTGGGGGGTCACGTCGTCGCGGTAGGGGGCCTCGAGGGCGAATATGACTCCGGTGGCCGGGGTCTTGAACACCGCGGCCACCCCGGCAGCCGCTCCGGCGGTGAGCAGCAGCCGGGCCTCGTCGCGCCGGAAGAAGCGGCCCAGGCGCTCGTGGACGAAGAGCCCCGCCGACGAGCCGGCGTACAGCGAGGGGCCTTCGAGCCCGACTGCGCCGCCGGAGCCGATGGTGGCGACCCCCGCCAGCAGCTTGGCCGGAAGGAACCGGAAGGGGAGGCTGGGGTGGCGCTCATGGAAGGCCCTGACGTACTCGTCGGAGGTGGCGCCCGACGTCCCGCCCCCCACGGTGCGCAGCACCAGCTTGGAGGCTGCGATGCCGAGCACGGGCGCCAGCGCGAGCACGGCCAGGTTCTGGCGCAGGACCCGCTCGAGCACGACGTGGAGCGCCAGCGTCTCGAACGCGGCCACCACCAGCGCCACGACCACGCCGGTGGCTGCCGACGCGGCCAGCAGGCGCGGGTTGCGGGCCTGGCGGAGGGTCCTAGTGAGCGGCCGCATCCGTCTGTGCTGCCCCTATAGTGTCAGGCATGATTGATGAGCGTCATGATATTTCAGAGCGGCTCTCGGCCATTGCCGAAGAGATCGCGGATCTGGCACTTGAGAGCTTGCGGGGTTCCATCGAGGCGGGCGATACGAAGTCGTCGGACGAGGAGAAGCGCCTCACCCGGGCCCGGCGAGCCGTCGAGAAGGCCGCATACCTGCTCCGGTCCGATCCATCCGATTCGTAGGCGCCCGCGTGAGCCCGAGGCTAGCGGGCCGCTCGGTCGTCGCAGCGGTTCAGTGCCATGGCGACCTCACGCTAGTGGCATGTCGGAGAGACCGTGATCCGCATGACGGATGCGCTCACCCGCCTCGACCCGTGGACGGTCCGGATCATCGACTCCCCGACGGACCGCTAGGAGTGGCGGGACGCGGCGCGGAGGTCGTCGGCCTTGTCGCCGAGCACCCCGAGGAGCTCGTCGAAGCTCTTGGCGAAGGCGGCCACGCCCTCGTCCTCGAGCTGGGCGGTGACGGCTTCGAGGTCGACGCCCACGGCTGCGATCCGGTCGAGCACCTCGACGGCCTCTTCGATTCCCGACGCGAGGGTGGGCTCGACGGTGCCGTGGTGCTCGAACGCCTCCAGCGTGGCGTCGGGAAGGGTGTTCACCGTGCCGGGGCCGATCAGCTCGTCGACGTAGAGCGTGTCGGGGTAGGCCGGGTTCTTGGTCGATGTGCTCGCCCACAGCAGGCGCTGGGGCCGGGCCCCCCGGGCGGCCAGCGCCTTCCAGCGCGGCCCGGAGCAGAGCCTCCGGAAATGGGAGTAGGCGACCTTGGCGTTGGCGACGGCCGCCTTGCCCCGCAACTGCAGCGCCTCGCCGGTGCCGACGGCCTCGAGGCGCCGGTCCACCTCGGTGTCGATCCTCGAAACGAAGAACGACGCCACGCTGGACACTCTCGACAGGTCCCCGGGCCTGCGCTCGAGCCCGGACATGTAGGCGTCGGCCACCTCGAGGTAGCGCTCGACGCTGAAGATCAACGTGACATTGATGCTGTTGCCCTCGGCGATCATCTGGGCGATGGGCGCGAGACCCTCGGCCGTTCCTGGAATCTTCACGTAGAGGTTGGGCAGCGCGAGCTGATCGTGCAGGCTCCGGGCGGCCTCGGCAGTGGCTGCGCCGTCGCGGGCGAGATCAGGAGCGACCTCCACCGACACGTAACCGTCGAGTCCGTCGGACTCGTCGTAGACCCCGCGCAGGACCGCGGCCGCGGCCGATATGTCGGAGGTCACCAGGCGCCAGTAGGACGACTCGACGTCGAGCCCGGCATCGATGGAGGACCGGAACTCGTCGTCGTAGTCGGCGGTGGCGGTGATGGCCTTCTGGAAGATCGACGGGTTCGAGGTCAGGCCCCGGACACCCTGGCGGACCCATCTCCGGAGGTCCCCGCCGGTGATCCAGCCCCTGCGGATGTTGTCCAGCCAGGGACTCTGGCCGCAACGGTCATAGAGCTCGTGCAGTCTGGTGGTCGCAGTCATCTCGAGCTGATCCTCCTCCACATCAAAGAGCGGCCCTCGGCGGCGCGCCAGCTGTCAGGGCCCGGGCCCGGTCGGCCACGTTAGAGGCGGAGATCCCGAGCTTCTCCATCACCACCGCGCCGGGCGCCGAGGCGCCGAAGCGGTCGATGCCGAGGGCTTCGTCGGTCCAGCGGCTCCACCCCATGGTGCTGCCCGCCTCCACCGCCAATGACGGGAGGTCGGGCCGAAGCACCCGGGCCTGCTCGGAGTAGGGCTGGTCGGCGAACAGCTCCCATGACGGCAGCGACACCACGCGAGCTGCTACTCCTTCGGCGGCCAGGATCGCGGCCGCGTCGCAGCACACCGCCACCTCGCTGCCCGTCCCCACCAGCGTCAGGCTGGGCTCTGCGGGCTCGCGCAGCGCGTAGCCCCCGGCCGCGACCGCGTCGGCCCGGGTGCCCTCGAGCACGGGCACGCCCTGGCGCGTGAGGATCAGCGCGGTCGGACCGTCGGACTCCACCGCGACCCTCCATGCGCCCACCGTCTCGGTGGCGTCCGCGGGCCTGATCACCCGCAGGCTCGGGATGGCTCGCAGCGAGGCCAGATGCTCGATGGGCTGGTGGGTGGGGCCGTCCTCGCCCACGCCCACCGAGTCGTGGCTCCACACGAAGACGACCTTGGCCTCCGACAGCGCGGCGAGCCGCACCGCGGGCCGCATGTAGTCGGCGAACACCAGGAACGTGCCCACCACGGGTATGGCGCCGCCGTGCAGGGCCATGCCGTTGGCGACGGCCCCCATGGCGTGCTCGCGCACGCCGAAATAGATCTGGCGGCCTCCGGCCCCGCCCGCCGAGAACACCCCGGCGTCGGCGATGGCGGTGCCGGTGTTGCCGGTCAGGTCGGCGCCGCCGCCCGTGAGTCCTGGAACCACCGGCAGCAGGGCCTGCAGGGTGGCGCTGGAGGCTTTGCGGGTGGCGACCGACCGGCCCGGCTCGAATGACGGCAGCGAGTCCTCCCAGCCGGCACGGCCCGTCGCGGCCAGGCACGCCTCGAGGCCGTCGCGGTCGCCGTCGAAGGCGGCGGTGCGGGCCTCCCACGCGAAGCGCTCGTCCTGGCCGGCGGTCCCGGCGCGGCGGTAGTAGTCGAGCACCTCGGAAGGCACGTGGAACGTCTCCGCGGCTGGCAGTCCCATCGAGTCCTTGGTGGCCGCGATCTCCTCGTCGAAGATGGCGTAGCCGTGCGCGGCCGGCGTGCCCGACGCCTGGGGCGCGGGATGGGCGATCACGGAACGCAGGATCACCAGCGACGGGCGGTCCTCGACGGCGGCCGCGTCGCGCAGCCCGGCCTCCAGCCCGTCGAGGTCCTCAGCCGCCTCGCCGAGCTCGACGACATGCCAGCCGTAGGCCCGGAAGCGGGCCGCGGCGTCGTCGGAGAGGGCCAGGTCGGTGCCGCCGTCGATGGTGACCTCGTTGTCGTCGTAGACCACCGCCAGCCGGCCCAGGCCGAGGTGTCCCGCCAGCGAGGCGGCCTCGTGGCTGACACCCTCGGACAGGTCGCCGTCGCCGGCGATCACGAAGATGCGGTGGTCGCAGACATCGGCGCCGTAGCGGGTTCGCATCTGGCTCTCGGCGATGGCCATGCCCACCGCGTTGGCGATGCCCTGACCGAGCGGGCCGGTGGTCACCTCGACGCCCGGGGTGCAGCCGACCTCGGGATGGCCGGGCGTGGGCGATCCCCACTGCCGGAAGTTCCTCAGATCCTCGAGCGTCAGGCCGTGACCGGTCAGGTAGAGCATGGCGTACTGCAGGATCGAGGCGTGACCGGCTGAGAGCACGAACCGGTCCCGGTCGGGCCAGTCCGGCCGCTGGGCGTCGTAGCGCATGATCCGGGTCCACAGGACATGGGCGAGCGGGGCCAGGGCCATGGCGGTGCCCTGGTGGCCCGAGCGGGCCGCGTGGGGCGCGTCCATGGCCAGCGCCTTGACGACGTTGATTCCGAGCCTCTCGATGGAAGTCACCGGCCCTCCAACCGCGGGCACTCCGCGCACGCGCGGCTCACCATAGCCATTGCCGCGGACTCGAAGGGTCATGGCGCCTGCGACCCGGTCGCGTCCGCCCGCTATCCGG
>JAPPLH010000049.1:9672-21345 GCA_028819505.1 Acidimicrobiaceae bacterium | reverse complement strand
GCGGACTCGAAGGGTCATGGCGCCTGCGACCCGGTCGCGTCCGCCCGCTATCCGGATGAGCGATGCACAGCACGCGGCAAGGCGATCATGGCGCCTGCGACCCGGTCGCGTCCGCCCGCTATCCGGGGGCGGCAGACGGCGGCAGCCCGGACCCGACCGGAGCGAAGGCGTCCGCCCGCTATCCGGGGGGCGGCAGCAGGGTGTAGGGGACCACGGTCACCGGTCCGGCATCGATGCGGGCCCGGGCATCGACCGTGCCGTAGTCGGCGAACTCGAGTTCGGCCCGTACCAGCCGGTAGTTGAACTTCCCCGGCTCGACCTGCAGCGGCTGCACGTTGCGGGCTATCCGCTCCCCGTCGCGGAAATAGGCGACCTCGAGAGCCCCGACGCCGGGCTCGCCGGGCGCGCAGCGGACGATGACCACCAGGTGGGGGGCCCACACCAGCGGCAGCTCGGTGGGGGCGACCGCCGAGAACTGCACGCCGGTCAGGTCGATGCGGGTGGCGGGTCCCGGCACCTGGCGGAGTTGGATGTCGTCGATGAACAGGGCGGCCACGATGTCCATGCGCCGACACTACCGAGACAGTCTCGCTGCCGGGCAGCCCGGCCCGGAGCGGCGAGCGGCCTACCATGGCGCGCATGCGTCGAGTCCTGGTGTCGATCCTGCTGGCCGCGCTGGCGACCACCGCGGTCGGGTCGTATGTCCAGGCGCGGCGCATCGACGCCGACTCCGATCCGGGCTGGGCCTCCGACGCGGGCCCTCCGGAGATGGTCGTTTCCACGCCGCTGCTGAACGTTCGCCGGACGCCGTCGTGGCTGTCGGGTCCGGTCACCGAGGCCCGCCTCTTCGAGCGGCTCTCCGGCGTGGGGGGGCTGCCCAGCGCTCCGCCGCAGACCTGCCGGGCGGTCTACCGCAACGGTGAACTCGTCATGAGCGAGCAGGCCGAGGTGCCGCTGGTGCCGTCCTCGCTGATGAAGATCGTCACCGCGGCCGTGATCCTCGAGACCGCGGGACCCGAGGCCACGTTCAGCACCGAGGCCTTCGTGCGCACCTCGGACCTGGGCGCGGCCGCCGGAGGCGTGCTCACCGGCGACGTCTACCTGGTCGGACGGGGCGATCCTGTCCTGTCGACGCTCTCCTACATAAGGCGCTTCCCCGAGCCCATGGTCCACACCGACTTCACGGACCTGGCCGCGCAGGCCGCGGCGAGCCTGCGCGACCGGGGCATCTCGGTGGTGGAGGGCAGCGTCCTCGCCGACGAGTCGCGCTTCCCCGAAGCGGAGCGGGACTACTCGGGCCAAGTCGTCCAGCCCAGCAGCGAGCCCATCTGGAAGCAGTCGTACGTGAACAGCAACCAGGTCGGTCCCCTGTCCGCGCTGCTGCTCAACGACGGGTACGTGTCATTCCCGGCGTCGGCGGACTACGCCAGCCGGCGGGAGAACGTGCGAGCCGTCGATCCCGCGCTCCACGCCGCGGAGGTGTTGGACGGACTGATCGAGGCCCGCGGCGTCCGCGTCGCGGCGCAGGCCGGCAAGGGCACCGCGCCGCCGCTCTCCGAGCTTCACTCGCTGGGAAGCGTCGAGTCGCCGCCCATGTCGGAGATAGTGGCCCGGATGCTGCGCTACTCGGACAACACCACCGCCGAGATGCTCCTGAAGGACATCGGAAGACGATTCTCGGGCTCGGCCCGCGCCGAGGCGGTGACCGACGTCCACGACGTGCTGGAGCGACTGCTGGGCGTCTCGACCGCCGGGATCGTCATCGCCGACGGCTCGGGGCTCTCGCTGCACAACCGGCTGACCTGTGACCTGATCGCCGAGCTGCTGCTGCGCGCCGGCCCCGATTCGCCCCTGGTGAGCGGTCTGGCCGTGGTGGGGGAGAGCGGCACCCTGCGGGACTGCGAGGCGGAGCAGCCCTCCGACGAGGCCGTCACCGGCCCGTCCGGCCCGCCCGGCCCGTCCGGCGGTGCGATGGACCACCCGGTGTGGGCCAAGACCGGGACTCTCAACGACGTCTCGGCGCTGGCGGGGGTGACCGTGGCCCGCAACGGCGACGTGCTCACGTTCGCGCTGATCTCCAACCGCGAGGGCCTCATCTTCGATCCCGTCTGGCAGCGTCAAGCCCTCTCCTGCAACGCCTTCCAGCAGGACCTCATCGCGGCGGCGGCCGGCCACCCGTACGGGCCGTCCTCGGCCGACGCTCTGCTCCATCCGCAGCCCGCGAGGGCGCCGGTGGTGGACCCGGGCGCCGACACGGGCGCAGACACCGGCCAGTAGGAGCGGGGCCGCCGTGGCCAACCCGATGTTCGCGCTCCAGTCGGTGCTGCTCCCCGGATCGCCGCTGCCGCTGCACGTCTTCGAGCCTCGCTACGTGGCCATGCTCGACACCGTCGTCTCGACGGACGCCGAGATGGGCGTCGTGCTGATCGAGCGGGGCCGCGAGGTCGGCGGCGGGGACGTGCGCTGCGATGCGGCCACCATGGCCCGCGTGGTGGAGGCCCGGGAACTGGCCGGCGGCCGGCTGCTGGTGATGGCGCTGGGGGTCCGTCGCATCCGGGTGCGGAGGTGGCTGCCCGACGATCCATACCCCTGCGCTGAGACCGAGGACTGGCCCGATGAGCCCGAAGATGAGCCGCCGCCGACCGGCGAGCAGTTGCGGCAGTTGGGCGCACTCGTCACCGAGGCACGCAGCCTGGCCCGGCGCCTCCAGGTCGCGCCCGGGCCGCAGCATCCGGCAGCCGAGACGGCGCCCGCGGACGTAGGCCGCGACGTGTCGCTGGCCTCCTACCGGGCCGCAGCTCTTGCTCCGCTCGGTCCGCTCGACCGCTACGAGGTGCTTCGCACGCCGGGCGCCGGCCAGCGGCTCGCCGTCGCACACCGTGTCGTGGCCGAAGCCGTCGAACTCTTGCGGGCGAGCGTGAACTGGTGAAAGGGCTCTCCGCCCGCGACTTTCGGCAACGAACGCGCGCTCGGCAGATGTCACACCCGGTCCCTAGGTTGTCAGGCCATGTCTCATCGCTTGGCCGTTCTTCATCCGGCCGTTCCACGGCGGACTATGTCGAACCGACGTAGCCTTGGCGAGATGTCTCCCGCCTGCTCCTACGGAACGAGGACGGCAGATCATGGTTGATCCTCCCCCCGGAGACTCAGCGCGCCACGAAGCGCGGCCTCGTAAGCCGATGACGGACGACATCGCGGGCGGCAAGGGGAGCGTCTTCTACCGGGCGCACTCGTACCACACGAAGGTGCCGGTGGAGGGCTTAAAGCAGTTGATCGAGCACTACACGGATCCCGGCGATGTGGTGCTCGACCCGTTCTGCGGGTCTGGGCAGACGGGCGTCGCCGCCGTGCTGACTGGGCGGCGTGCCGTGCTGTCTGATCTCTCGCCGGCCGCGGTTCACATCGCCCGCGGGTACACCGCGCAAGTCCACCCCGCTGGCTTCGAGCAGGTTGCTTCCGAGCTACTTGCCGGGCTTGGGCCGCTGGAGCTGGATCTGTATGGCGCGCCCGGGGGACGGATCGAATACACGGTCTGGTCTGACGTCCATCGGTGTTTGCGATGTGAGCGCGAGATTCTGTTCTGGGACGCTGCTGTAGACCATACGGAGGGATCTGTCCTGAAGACGCTGTCGTGCCCTGTGGGCCACGGACCCTTCAAGAAGACGGAGCTCCGCTGGCTGCGTTCCCAGCCGGTGCAAGAGAACATGAGCCTCGACGGCCGAGCGACTCGACTCGTGAGGTCGGTCGAAGCGACGGGACACGGGAATCGAGTCGAACGGGCTGACATCCCGCACTGGTACCCGAGCGTTCCCTGGGAGTCCTGGCGCGAGATGTGGCGAGCTCAGCACGAGGTGCAAGGCATCGTGACCTCGGCGGACTTCTTCACGGCGCGCAATCTGTACGCGCTGTCGGCACTCTGGAATGCGATCGGGCAGGTTGAGGAGCCTTCAATTCGCGCTGGCCTTCGCTTCGTGTTCACCGCGAGCGTCAACCGCGCCTCTCGTCGCTACCAATGGCATCCGCGGCGGCCGACCAACGTCTTGTCGTCCACCATGTATCTGGCGTCGCTGAACTACGAGTTCAACGTGTTCAGCCTCTTCCGCCGCAAGCTCGCGACCATTACCGACATGTTCCGGCAGACCTGGGGCGCGCCTGGTTCGTGTGAGGTTTACTTCGGTTCCGCCGAGCATCTCACCTGGGCAGCGGATCGGAGCGTCGATTACGTGTTCACCGATCCGCCATTCGGCTCGAACATCTACTACAGCGACTCGTCCTTCCTGTGGGAGGCGTGGCTGGGCGAGCAGACCGACGTTGCTGCTGAGACTGTGGTCAACAAGCGCTTGACGGCCGAGTTGGGCCGAACGACGCTCGACGATTATGAGAAGGCGATGAGCCGGGCGATGGGGGAGATAAGTCGTGTGATGCGGCCGGGTGCGTGGGCCTCGCTGCAGTTCCACAACTCAGATGATGCGGTCTGGTCGTCCATTCAGAACGCTGTCGATTTGGCCGGGCTGCGCGTGGAAGTTGCCGTCGTGATGGACAAGGGGCAGGCGTCGTTCAAGGGGCTTCGGCATGAGGACAAGGGTGAGAAGGTCGCGAACTTCGACCTCGTAATGCATCTCGCTGCTGGAACCCAGCCTGGTCCCAATGCCCCGCGCCGCGAAGTGGGTCGAGCCGAGATCGAGAAGGAACTAAGGGAGTACGTCGCGCACCAGCCTGCATCGCGTCGCACTACGCCGTGGTTGCACTCGCAAGTGATGCGTTATCTACTCGCCGAGGGTGCATCGCCTGCCGGCTGGAGCTTCGCCGCCGTCGAGTCTCTGTGTAGCGAGATTCTTGAGAGGAAGGGAAACGCATGGAATCTGCCCGCCAACAGCAAGTAGGCCGGCCGTCGTTGGCTGCTCATCGGCCGCTGCCCCCAAGTGTGACGGGCTCCAAGGGTGGGCCTTGGTACACGTCGCACACCTATCCCACCAAGGTTCCGCCCGAGGCGATCAAGCCCTTCATTGAGGCGTCGACCGTGCCCGGCGGTCTGGTTGCCGATCCGTTCTGCGGATCCGGCATGACAGGAGTTGCGGCTGTGCTCACAGGCCGCCGAGCGGCGCTCTCGGACCTGTCGCCCGGCGCTGTGCACCTCGCCCGCAACCACACACGACGTGTGTCCCCCGAGCAGCTGTCCGACGCTGTCGCTGCGCTCGACCGCTCTTGGATGCGGCGAACAGAACGCGACCTGTACTGGTCGTCGGTCGACACCGATGACGGGGTTGTCCAGGGGCTAGCGCGCCATACCGTCTGGTCGGAGGTCTACGAGTGCCCGATGTGCGCGTCGGAGATCGTTCTATGGGATGCGACTGAGCCCGACCGGCCACTGCCTCGTGACATTCGGTGCGACGGCTGCAGGTGGTGGTTCGACCGGCGGGGCGGCATGCCCATCGCATCTGTGCCGCGCTGGATCACGCTCGCTCCAGAGTCAGGCGGCCGATTGGTCCATGGCGATCCCACCGTCGAAGCGCTCAACCGGATCGAAAAGATTGGACGTCGGCGGGTCACTCGCTGGATGCCGACAGCGCCGATCGACTCCTCCCGTGAGATGTACATCAGGTCAGCGCTTCATCTTCGTGGCGTGCAGACGGTCGCCGACATGTTCGCTCGCCGCCCAGCCATAGCGCTCTCCCGGCTGTGGCATCGAATCGGCCAAGTAGACGATGTGGCCGTTCGGGAGGCGCTGCAGTTCGCCTTCACAAACACGGCGTGGCACGCCAGCCGGATGCGACGCTACAACGCGAAGGGAGGCCAGCGGCCGCTTACCGGCACGCTCTTCATCCCGCAGTTGATCTCGGAGCCCAACGTCTTCGAGGTCTTCCGTCACCAGGTACGCCAGGTATGCCGGCTCTACGACGTGCTCTCGGACGGTGAAGTCGACGTGAAGCAGGCGTCTGCGACCGATCTGCGGTGGCTCGCTGACAACTCGGTCGACTACGTGTTCACTGATCCACCGTTTGGCAACAACATCCACTACGCGGATTGCAACATCGTCTGGGAGGCGTGGCTGGGAGATCCGACCGACAACGACCAGGAGATCGTCGTCAACAAGTCGCGGCGCGTGGAGGACGGAGGCAAGACGGTCGGCGACTATCAGCGGCTGCTCACCGACTCCTTCCGAGAGACGAAGCGTGTCGTCGTCAAGGACGGGCGCGTCTCAATCGTATTTCACAACTCGGACGACGCCGTGTGGAGTGCGCTTCTTGACGCGGTAGAGGATGCTGGCCTTCGCCAGGCTGAGGTATCGATCCTCGACAAGGGTCAGCGCAGTCAGAAGGGCTACAAGGTCAGGCGAGGAGAGCTTGTGCCGTTTTACGACCTCATCATGACATTCGACGTCTCTGCGAGAGGCACTCCGCGGCTAAACGGTGCGGGCGACCTAGCCGTCGACGCCGTCACGGCGCACCTTGAGAGTCTTGAGCGCAGCACCTCACCGCAGCGCCAGCTCGACTATCTCTACTCGGTCGCCGTGAGCGCAGTGATCGGCGGTGGCGCCAAACCGGCTGGACTCTCGCTCCGGGCGTTTGAGCAGCTCTGCAACAATCGGTTCGAACGAGTGGGCAGCGCGTACTACGCGTAGATCACCAGCGAAACGCAGGAGAACGGCGTTGACTGATCGGCTCTCGACTACGGAGCTTCACGACCGGTTCGTTGCCGCCGTTGGTCCCACCGCACTCATCGCGGCGAGGGCGGATGCCTCCGGCGAACTCGTCGTGGAACTCCGTCCCCCTCTGCCCAGTCGTGTTCGGGTCTACATCTACAACGCGACGGACCCTCCCGGCGGCCGTACGACCCCGGAGCACAAGATCCAACTCACCGCTCAGCGGCGTGGTGAACGGGGCGAGTTCGACTGGACAGGGGTCGACCTGGTGCTGGTCTGCGGCTACGTCGTTGAACACGACGTCTTCGTCTTCTGGGACGCTGCATTGCGCATCGACTTCGCTTACTCGACGAATCTCCAGGTCCGAACGGCCAATGTTGAGGTTGCGGCCGCCTCGGGTGTGCGTGTGCGCCAGGACCGTCGATTGAAGACCGGGATGGAGGTTGTGATCTGCGCCCCGAGTCAGCTGGTGGTCGAGGCTATCGAGGAGCGTGCTTCAAACGGGGAAGCAGAATCTCGTGGCAAGGGCGTCTCGGTAACGCAGGGACAGCCTTATGTACGCCCTTCGTCCGGCGGCTCGGCGACTCCCAAGTCGCGCGTGTTCAGATTCGATCCAGATGCGATCGATCGAGGAACGAACGCGCACAGGAAGGTCCAGAACGAGCTTGCTGATGCCGTCCGAGCGCGCGGGTGGCAGCCGCTGTCGCCGAGCGATTCGGACCCCCTCTTCGATGTTGGGTGGATTGCGGCCGACGCTGCATGGATCGCAGAGGTGAAGAGCCTCACCCCCACGAACGAGGAGCGGCAGCTTCGGCTGGGTCTCGGGCAGGTGCTCAGCTACGTGCATCTCGTCGACTGGGGGTTCGAGAACAACCCCGTGCTGGCCGTCGAGCGGGAGCCATCGTCGGCCTACTGGCCTGACCTCTGCGAGTCTTATGGCGTTGCCTTGTCTTGGCCGGACGTGTTCGACGAACTGCTGGACACCTGCGTCTGATACGTGGAACCGCCGTACCTCTGGTTTCGGGCCCCCTACGGCGCAGCTGCGCTAGGACGGGTCTTCGCCTCGTCGAGCAGCGCAATGACATCGAGCTCTCCTACCGACTCCATGTGTTCGCTTACACGCTGGAGCCCGTCGTCGATCAAGAACTCAAGCAGCCGGTACGGCTGATCGACATCCGGATAGAGGGCGTCGAGGAGTGAGCGGAGTTGGCTGTCCGGATCGAAGCTGCCGACGTTCCACTTCGTGGTGGTGCCCTCGACCGTGAGGTCCTCCGCGTGCCCCCGCGAGTTGATCGCGAGGGCCATCGCGAACTTGGCGGCGTCGATGGCGTCGGAGAAGTGCCCTTGCTCGACCATCACGGTGAGAACACCGTCTGCGGCCTCGGTCACCCCGATCGTTCGTTTGTCTTCAGACATGACGCCCCCTATCTCTCTTCGAGTTCAGTGTGACGGGCGGAAACCCGACGTAGGGAGTACTCGGCACGTAGCTGTCCCCTAAGCAGCTCCCGAGGAAGCTGCGGTCGCAGCTCCTCCTCGTACACGAGGAGGCACACCTGTTCCGTCATGCTGGGCAGGGCGGAGACGACATTCCTAGTGTGCTGGGTGTCGAGCCGTCCGAATGGTGAGTCGATGAAGATCGGGCCTCGCAGGGGGGCGTTCTTCTGCAAAGCGCCTACGAGGGACAGGGCTACGACGTGCTCTGCGCCAGCGGAGCGCACCGGTATCTCGGAACCGTCCTGGTGGACGATTGTGAGCCCGTAACTCTCGTTGATCCGTAATCCCGCGTACTCCGGCTCGGTCGTGAGCTGCAAGAAGAGTTCGGTGGCGTCGGCTTCAACACTTCGACGGAGTCGGTCGCGGTACTTGGCGACTGCTTGGTCAAACAACCCATGCAATTCGGCGCACAAACGCCGCCGTTGCCGGGGGCCTTCGACGTCCGCTCCACCGCTGGACTCTAGACGTACTCGGACCCTCGCCAGATTTCGCTCGTTCTCGGCGAGCGCGTCCTCTTGTTTTCTAATCCCCTCCTCCAGCAGGGCGATCTTCTTGACGGTCTGCTCGTGTTCGTACTGCGCTTGACGAACGGCGCCTTGGTCGTCCCCTGCTTCCTGCAGCCGACGATCGAGTTGTGAAGCTTCGTCTTCATTGGTGTACCGGTCTCTCTTGAGGCGGTCAAGGTCGCTCCAGAGCATCCGTAGACCGGTCTCACTTGAAGCTCGAGCAGCGTTTTCGAGGGCGTCCAGACGTCGCTGGATGTCGCGCAACTGTCGTTCGATGTCTTCGATCTTGACCGCTTCGCCGACAGCAGCCTCCTCCATCTGCGCGAGCACTTCGTCGCTGAGCAATTGGAAGCATGTCGGGCACTTGTCGGGGCCTACGCCTCGATCAGCCGAAGCCCGTAGGACTTCGTGTCGCATCTTCTGGAGCTGCAAGCGTCGTTCTCGATCTCGCAGGCCTCCGGTGAGGCCAGATGCACGAGCAGCGACCAGTGACTTCCACGCCACTCGCATTTCGATGGTGATTTCGGCTTGACGAGCCTCGATCTGTTCATCGAGCGACTCGATGGCGCCGAGGAGCATGACGCGCTTGTCCATCATCGCTGTGAGGCGCTCGTTGCGGCGGAGCTGCTCGTCCAGGTCTGCCTTGTCCTCACGCAACTGAGCGAGGCTCGCCTCCATGTCGTCAAGGCCGTCCTGAAGAACTTGGCGTTGGTCGAGCAGGACCTTCATCTGGGTTCCGAGTTCGCTCGTGATCGTGTTGGCCTGAGCGCTCTTTGCCTCCTTCTTGCCATAGTCGTCGAGCAGCTTGGCAAGCGTCGCCCGTGAACGCGTGAGCACTGGAACTCCGAGGATTTGTTCGATCGATTCGCTGATCTGGCGTCCCATGTCGCTCTCGTTGCGCAGGAGATCCTCATACTCCTGCAGGAGTTCTCCGTCGAACAGGAAGAACCGAGCGATCTTCTCCGGCATGATGCGCTCGATCTCAGCGGTGGCTTGACCAGGGCCGAGCGCTTCCCCGTCGCGTTGAAGGAAATGTTTGACGTCGTAGTCGCTGTGCTGCTCAGGCACGACTCCCGAGCGCGGCTGGCAGGATCGCGTGAGTCTGTACTGGTGTTCGTCGTCCTGAAACTGCAAGACCACCTTGAATCCGTACTGACCCGCGGCGGCCTGCTCCCAGTTGCCGATGGTGTGGAGCGAGCCCTCGCGGCGGGCCCGACCGAGCACCTTGCCGAAGAGCGCGAAGCGAATCGCGTTGAGCAGGACGGTCTTGCCCCGCATGTTCTCGCCGTAGACCACGACCACGCCTGGCGCCTCGGGCAAGTTGATCGCCTGGCGGCCCTTGAATGGTCCGAAGTCCTCGAGTTCGACTCGATCAATCCGAAGCATCGGCCCCGCCCAATCTGCTGTCAATCGCTTGTTGAACTCGTTGATGGATCCTCGTGTTGTCGGGTTCCTCCACATGGGCGGAGACGATCTCGCGAAGAAGGGATGCCGGTATGTCTTGGTACAGGGAGTCGCGAACTGACAGGAGGGTCGCCAACAGCGACTCGAACGGCTCATTCGTCTTCGTCAATTTCGATTCCTTCTTCTACTAAAGCCTTCCAGTCGAGACCGTAATCAACGGCGATCGTCTTCAACGCGACTACCCCATTCGGGTTGACGGCGTGCTGACCGAACTCGATCGCTCGGGCCAGTTCACCCTTCACCATCGAACCAACGGGCACCTCTTGGCCGAGGCCTGACGGGAGGACGATGGCGTCGTGGATGTGCGCAATCGACTTTTCGGGTGCGGTGCGAAGAACGCGGCCGCGCCGTTGAATGAACTCCCTCGGGTTGCGTGAGGACGCCAGAATGAGCGCGTGGGTCGTGGACGGAATGTCCACACCCTCATCGAGGCAGCGAATGGCGATCACTATTCCGCCAGACTGCTCGAAGACGCGGAGCGTCGAGTCCGGATCGCCTTCCATCGCGGAGTGGTACTCGTAGACCTCCCGTATGCCCGTCTCTTCGATAGCGCGCCGTACGGCCCGAAGCTGTTCTCGGTCCTCGCAATAGACAAGCCAGCGCTGCCCCTGTTCGAAGTGCCGCGATACGACCTCTGCCGCGAGAGGGCTCTTGGCGGTGGCCTTCTTGGCGACGCGCGCACGCTGAATGAGTAGACGCCGGATCGCGTCATCGATCGGGGCGGGCTCCTCCTCGCCTCGGATCGCGAGCTGCCTTCCAATCTCGGCGGTGAGTCGGTCCCATGCAGCCTGCTCGTCGTCGTCAAGCGACACCCGGTGGGGACGGTACGAATAGGGCGTCAGACTGCCTGCCGCGATCGCATCCTGGAGTGTGAATGGAGGCGGCACGATCCCGTCGAAGTAGTCCATGAGCGCGGCAGTTCCGACGGGGTCGCCTGCCCGCCTGGGAGTCGCGCTGAGCCCTAGTCGTGGGCCTGAAGAGAAGTGCAGCAGTTGGCGGTGCGTCGGGCTTCCGGTTCGATGCACCTCGTCGGCGACGACGAAGAGATGAGATCCGTCGCGAAGGAGCCGCCTGAATTCCTCTGAACTTGCGGTCTGTATGGTCGAAAGCACCGCCCGAGGCTCGGCCAGACTGTCGTCGCGAGTCCAAAGCGACAGCCGTCGCTGGTCCTTCCAGGCTCGGTGCCCCCCACCACACACCAGCAGCTGAAGCCCCTGAGACTCGAATGTTGTAATGAGTTCGTCCTGCCACTGGACGAGTAGGAGTTCACTCGGAACGAGCACGAGCGGGACCTCGCCGAGTGCCAGGCTCTCGTGGATCGCGCACAGCGCCGTGAAGGTCTTGCCGCTGCCCGTGGCGTGTTCGAGGATGCCTCGCCGGCCCCGCTGTTCCCAGGCATCGAGTGCTGCAACTTGGTGTGGTCGGGGAGTCCGGGTGCCCAGCCTGTGATCTGCGGTGACATCGGCGTCCGTCTCCATTTCCTGACAGATCTCGTCGACATAGTCCTCCCAGTGCAACTCATCGGCGATTTCAAGCAGCTCTTGCTGGACCACTTCTGGGAACGGG
>JAPPLH010000049.1:0-9572 GCA_028819505.1 Acidimicrobiaceae bacterium | reverse complement strand
GTGCAACTCATCGGCGATTTCAAGCAGCTCTTGCTGGACCACTTCTGGGAACGGGGTCACAGTGACACCCGGCTGCTGATGGTGCCAGAGGTTGTCGAAGTACTCGACTTCATCGGCCACGCGTCGCTCGTTCTCCTCGTTCCGCCAGGACGCGAAGACATCGATCGACTCAAGGTTGCCGTCGGCTGAGAGTCCGAGCCAGGTCTCGTTCATGGATCCCTTGAACACCACCTGCTCTTCGGCGACATCGGAGAAGATCCCGACCTTGTCGTGGAAGATCCTTCGGCTACGACCTGCAGTCTGCGGCTCAATCCAGGCAATGCGGAGATCGATTACGCCACCAGCGACGAGGCTCGCGAGAACCGTCGTCGGCTTTTGAAGTACGGGGGAGGCTAGGAGTCGTTGCAGTTCCTCGCGAGCGTCAGTCGAGAACTGCTCGGCTCCAGAGGGGCTGTAGCCGACGTTCAACGCGTCGATGTCGTCACTCGAAAGAGCAGGCGAACAGACGAGCCTCATCCGACCGCCGGAAGCGGCGAATTCCCGCAGACTTGGCCACGCGAGCACAAACACGCTGCTGCTGAAGAACCCAACCGCTCGGTCGTAGCGGTGGGAGCGACGCATACACGGCAGGTAGAAGTCGGCTGCGATGTCGTCCTCGCCCTTGTGGTACGAGAGCTTCAACATGACATCGCGCAGGCTGCTCATCTCAGTTCAGTTCGCCCAGGAGACGCTTGCGGGACAGATCGACTCGCAGGGCGATCGCTTCTGCGAGATGTTCTCCGGTCGCTGCCACGACTGTCTCCCGTACCATCATCCCTCCCCCCGGTCGAAGCTTCCGCTCTTGCAGGCCGATCCCGCGGGCGAAGGCGGCCAGGATCGTCTCGGACTTGACCTGTACGTTCCGGGAATAGGCAAAGTCTCGGTAGGCACCGGCGTCCCAGAGGACAAACACGGCGTCGTCAGCTGCGTAGCCCACGAGGAGCACAATCCGGCCGTCCGCGAGGTCGAAGTTGCCTCGCTGGCCTCGCTCGTGATTCGGCACGATGAGCTGGATCTTGTACTCGCCAGCAGGACGCCCTCCAGGCGGCCGGGTCGCGTTGTACATGTATACGCGAGCTCGCAAGGGGACTGAACCTTCCATCTTGAGTTCCAGCGGCTTGACCCCAAGGTCTGAAGACTCGACAACCAAGTCGCTGAGCGCAGCCAGGAACTCAGCGTGAAGCTCTGACGGCGTCATGAGATCGTTCGGTGGCATGGCCCCAGGACGACCCGGTGTGCCCGGATCTCGGCCCGTCGTCATCAGATCGCGGAGGCGTTGTGCTCCGTCGTCACACTTGACCGCGCAAATGGTTCGTAGCGAGCTCAGTGAGTTCCGGAGATCCTTGTGGGCGGCCTCCCAGGGCATATCGGTACGTTTCCAGTCCACCGAGACCACATGACGCCTGCCCGGGTCCGGATCGTCCCGGTACCAGTATTCCCGGGTCACCACGCCGATTGCAATCTGACGTGTCTTCTTGCGAGGCAGCACGACCAGGTCGCCGACGCTCACATGTGCTCGCAGCGCCCATAGCTGGCCTGAGTAGTTGGCCACGCTCATCTTGTTCGTGCCGGGGAGCAGCCGGCGAACCATGTCCTTCATCTCGCCACGGCTTGAGATGCCCGACAGGTCGGGGAGGCGGTGGAAGCCGGTGCCTGCAACGCGGTGTTCAAGAACGAAGTCCTCGCGTTCGCCACGTCTCCCGGCCCTCGTGAGCCAAGCCGTCGGCACCTCAGTGCGATTGGTATCTGCCATCAGCCGTCCCTGAGTCACGAGCATCGTACCGGCCCCGTGAGACACGACCGCCAAACCGGTAGCGTTGGAAGCCCCGAGATGCGGAGGAACCCGATGGCACGCAAGCAGGGCGTCGCAGAAGTCGTGGACCTGATCAAGGCCTACGCGCGCCAAGAGTTGCTCGACCCGCTGCGGGGAGCCGGGCGATGGGTGTCGATGGGTCTGGCCGGCAGCCTCGCGCTCGTCGTGGGGGTGATCCTGCTGCTGCTGTCGCTGCTGCGGGCCCTGCAGACCGAGACGGGTGGCGCCTTCGACGGGAGCCTGTCGTGGATCCCCTACCTGATCGCGATCGCCGCGCTCGCCGCTGTCGTTGCCCTGCTGTTGCGCCAGGTCGGCAAGCGAGGCCTCCGGTGACCGCGGGATCGGACCGGATCACCCGCGATTCGCTGGAGGAGGCGCTGCGCGAGCTCCAGGCCGGCGTCGACCGCGAGACCCAGCCGCTGCTCGTCAAGGTCGCCTACGGAGCGGCCGTGGCCGCTGGCGTCCTCGTCGGCCTCGCCTACCTGCTCGGGAGACGGGCCGGCCGGCGCCGCAAGACGGTCGTAAGAGTGAGGCGGTTCTGAGCGATGCGGCTGATCGGCAGCAAGGCAGCCGGAGCCTGGATCACACGCCAGGCGGTGCGACGCGGCCTGCTCGGCAGCTCCCGGCTGTGGTTCGCGGCATACGTCGCGCAGGGCGCGTTCAAGCTGGCGCGCCGGGCGATCGGGCCTCGCGAGCCCCAGACAGTGCTGGAGGAGCGGCTCGAGCCGGGCGCCGGCATCGAGATCCGGCATCTGAGCAGGGACCGCGGCTGAGCCGCCATAGGCCTACCCAGGCTGGTTCGATGCGAGTCGTGCTGCGCAACCCGACCAGGGAGATCCACGTCGAGGGTTCGATGACGGTGCATGCCCTGCTGCAACGCTTGGAGCTCAACCGGGAGTCCCATCTGGTGATCTGCGACGGCGAGCTGGTCGCGGGAGACCGCACGCTTCCGGCTGGGGCCTCGGTGGAGATCCGCAGCGTAATCTCGGGCGGGTCGCGGTGAGGTGCCGGGTGGCGATCAGGGCGATGTCGCGATGAAGTGCCGGGTGTGCCGCGGCCCGGCAGTGATCGACATCCGGCGCCACAACGCCAACTTCTGCCGCGAGCACTTCCTGAGGCTGTGCCGCGACCAGGTGGAGAAGGCCATCGGGCGCTTCGGGATGCTGCAGCCCGGCGAGCGGGTGCTGGTGGCCGTGTCGGGGGGCAAGGACAGCCTGGCTCTGTGGGACATCCTCGTGGACCTGGGCTACGCCGCGGACGGCTTCTACCTGGGCCTGGGCATCGGCGACTACAGCGACGAGTCCGCCGGCTACGCCCGCCGCTACGCGCAGAGCCGGAACCTCACCCTCCACACCGTCGACCTGCCGGCAACCCACGGTTTCGACATTCCCGGCGGCGCCCGGGCGGCCAAACGGGCACCCTGCTCCGCCTGCGGCCTGTCCAAGCGGCATCTCTTCGACGACGCGGCCCGCCGCGGCGGCTACGACGCCCTCGCCACCGGGCACAACCTCGACGACGAGGCGGCGGTGCTGATGGGCAACACGCTGAGGTGGCAGACCGAGTACCTGGGCCGGCAACTGCCCGTGCTGGAGGCCCGCGACGGCTTCCCCCGCAAGGTCAAGCCCCTGGTCCGGCTGAGCGAGCGGGAGACCGCGGCCTACTGCATCCTGCGGGGGATCGACTACGTCGTCGAGGAGTGTCCGATGGCGGTCGGCAACAAGCACCTCGCCTACAAGGCCGCGCTCAACGACATCGAGGTCCAGTCGCCGGGCGCCAAGCACGACTTCTACTTCGGCTTCCTCGAGCGGGCCTCCGAGCGCTTCCGGGCCCAGGTCGAGCGGGACCGGGGCGATCTGGCGCCGTGCGAGCGCTGCGGGTCGCCCACCGACGCCGGCGTGTGCGCCTTCTGCCGCCTGACGGCGCGGGCGACGGCGCCAAAGGCCGAGCGGAAGGGCGCCGCCCACCTGGAAGCACGCGAGAAGCCGAGCGAGGCCGTGGCCCGAGCGGCCCTCAGGCCGCAGCGAACAAGAGCGGGCATGACGCCCGTTCGCATCTCCGACCGCCGCCTCCGATGACCGCCGGGGCGTTCGAGGCGGGCGAGCCGGTCCTGCTGATCGACCGCAAGGACCGCCGCTATCTGGTGGACCTGGCCGCGGGCCGCGAGTTCCACACCCACACCGGCGTGATCGCCCATGACGACATCATCGGCGCGCCCGAGGGCGCCCGGTTGAGGTCCTCGCGCGGCTCCGCCTTCCTGGCCGTGCGCCCCACGCTGGCCGACGCCGTGCTCAAGATGCCCCGGGGAGCTCAGGTGGTGTATCCCAAGGACACCGGAGCGATCCTCATGCTGGCCGACGTCTTCCCGGGCGCCCGGGTGCTGGAGGCCGGGGTCGGCTCAGGGGCGCTGTCCATGTCGCTGCTGCGGGCCGGCGCGGTCGTGTCGGGCTACGAGCGGCGGGAGGACTTCTGTGCCCGGGCCCGGGCCAACGTCGAGCGCTTCTGCGGCCCGGAGGCGCTGGAGCGCTACCGCACCGAGGTTCGAGACGTCTACGAGGGCATCGACGAGACCGGCCTCGACCGGATGGTGCTCGACCTGCCGGAGCCGTGGCGGGTGGTGCCCCACGCCGGGCGGGCGCTGCGCACCGGCGGCATCCTGCTGGCCTACACGCCGAGCATCGTGCAGGTCCGGAGGCTGCGCCGGGCGCTGGACGACTCGCCGTTCGATCTGCACGACACCGTCGAGGTCCTGCATCGGGGCTGGCATGTCGAGGGCGACGCGGTGCGTCCCAACCATCGCATGGTGGCCCACACCGGCTTCCTGACGGCGAGCCGGCTCACGTCGTCGTGATCCGAGGGCGACGTTGGCTCGGCGTCGCCGCGGCGGTGGTCCTGAGCGTCGCCGCACTGGGGTCGGCGGCGCTGGTCGCCGTGACCGTCACCAACACTGAGCGACCGCCGCTCGACCCACCGGCATCTGCCCGTGGGCTGGACGATGCGGACGGCATGGACGATCCGGACGGCATGGACGAGCCGGACGGCCTCGGCGATCCGGCGCCGATCACCCGTCCGCCCTTGGCCGACCCTCCCGATCCGGGTCCGGTGCCCGACGCTCACGGCATCTCGGCGGCGGACCTGGCGGCGGCGGTGGCCTCGTCGGTGCGGGTGGCGGCGCCGGCATGCCGGGGGATCGTGCGCGAGGGCAGCGGGTTCGGGGTGGGGGACGGTGATCTCGTCGTGACCATCGCGCACCTGGTGGTCGGGATGGAGGAGCCGGAGGTCGAGCTGGCCGACGGCCGCAAACTGGCCGCGGTGACGGTGGCCTTCGATCCCGCCAACGACCTGGCCGTGCTGCGGGCGCCGGGCGCCGGCCTGCGCCCCCTGCCCCTCAGCGAGGCCGCGCCGGACGGGACGCTGGGAGCGCTGCTGGCGTGGGAGGCGGAGGGTGAGCCCGATCCGACGCCCTTCCGCATCGACCGGCCGGTGACGGTGAGAACCGAGCCGGTGGGCGGGGGCGACCGGATCGAGCGGCCCTCGTGGCTGCTGGCCGCCGACACCGAGGTGGGCGACTCCGGCGCCGCGCTGGTGGCCGAGCTGGACGGCCGCATCACCGCGGTGGGCGTGGCCTGGGGCGCCTCCCGCCGCGGCGGAGGCGGGGTGGCCTACGCCACCCGGTCGGGCGCGCTGGAGAGGCTGTTGGCGTCGTCCGATCTCGACGAGCGGGCCGAACTCCCCGGCTGCGGCTGAGAGCCACGCCCATGGGACCGCATCGATCTCCTGCTTGTTGCCGGAAGGGCACGAAGCAGTGCCGCCACCATTCGAGGTCCTTCGGTTCGGGGCGGGGCGGTCGGCCCGCGCTGGATCAGCGCGAGGACCGGCCTGTCACACCTCGATGAAGATGCACTCCCCGGGGCATTCCTCGGCCGACTCGATCACGGCCTCCTCCTGGCCTGCGGGCACCGCGGCGAGCCCGTCCGGCCCGCCGGGATCGGAGAAGACGTTGCCGTCTTCCACTACGTACGCGAGCCCGTCGTCGAGGAGGGTGAAGACGTCGGGGGCGATCTCCTCGCACAACCCGTCGCCCGTGCACAAGTCCTGATCAATCCAGACCTTCATGTCCTTGGAGGAACCTCTCTTCAGCGGGACTGGTGGTTGGGGCCGGAGCGCCCGCGACTCGCGGCAACGGTCTCAGCATAGCGGGGCGGGAGGCCCAAGCTACCAACCCGTTGCTGCCGATGCCAAACCTCGTGACTGCCAGTGCCGGCACCCGGGCGCCGGCGCCTCGCCGCAGAGCCGCCCGGATGCCCCGCCGGACGTGATGCTGCCGCTGGGCGCCGGGCGCCGTCTAGGGTGTCGTCTTGCCGCAGCCGACGAGACAGGGCAGGAGGTGGGCCGTGAGCGATGCCGGCACCGGCGACTCAGCACGCGACCTCGAGCGCCTGCGCCAGTTGGTGTCCGAGTTGGAGGGCGAGGTCGCCTCGCTGCGGCGGCGCCTGCACGACGCGCCCAAGCGGGTGCGGATGCTCGAGGAGCGGCTGGCCGACACCAAGGGTCGCCTCACCCAGGCCGTGTCGCAGAACGAGCGGCTCACCACCATGCTCCGGGACGCGCGCGAGCACATCGGCTCGCTGCGCGAGGAGGTCGAGAAGCTCACCCAGCCGCCCAGCGGCTACGGCACCGTGCTCGGATGCAACGACGACGGCACCGTGGACGTGCGGGCCGGGGGCCGCAAGATGCGGGTCGCGGTCCATCCCGACCTCGCTGACGACCTCTCCGCCGGCGAGGAGGTCGCGCTCAACGAATCGTTCAGCGTGGTGCTGGCCCGCCGGCCGGACCGCACCGGGGAGGTGGCCACCGTCAAGGAGCTGCTGCCGGGCGGCGACCGGGCCGTGGTGCTGGGCCGCGCCGACGAGGAGCGGGTCGTCGAGCTCAGCGCGGTGGTCTCGGCCGAGCCGGTCCGCAGCGGCGACAACGTGCTCATCGACGCCTCGGGCGATCTCGTCATCGAGCGCCTGCCCCGCCCCGAGGTGGAGGACCTCATCCTGGAGGAGGTGCCCGACACCTGCTACGAAGACGTCGGCGGCCTCGACGCCCAGATCGAGCAGATCACCGACGCGGTGGAACTGCCGTTCGTACACCACACCCTGTTCGCCGAGTACGACCTGCCGGCGCCCAAGGGCGTGCTGCTCTACGGACCCCCCGGGTGCGGCAAGACCCTCATCGCCAAGGCCGTGGCCAACAGCTTGGCCGGCAAGGTGTCGGAGCTGTCGGGCGATGCCCGGGCCCGCAGCTTCTTCCTGAACATCAAGGGTCCGGAGCTGCTCAACAAGTACGTGGGCGAGACCGAGCGGCAGATCCGCCTCGTGTTCCAGCGAGCCCGGGAGAAGAGCGAGCAGGGCTGGCCCGTCATCGTCTTCTTCGACGAGATGGAGTCGCTGTTCCGCACCCGGGGCTCGGGGATCAGCTCCGACATCGAGTCGACCATCGTCCCCCAGCTCCTAGCCGAGATCGACGGCGTGGAGGCCCTGCGCAACGTCATCGTGATCGGGGCGTCCAACCGCGAGGACCTCATCGACCCGGCCATCCTGCGCCCCGGCCGCCTCGACGTGAAGATCAAGATCGAGCGGCCCGACGCCGAGGCGGCCGCCTCCATCTTCGCCCGCTACCTGGTCCCGAGCCTGCCGATCGCGGCCGAGATGGTCGACACCGTCGGCGGGGGCGACCCCGACAAGGCGGTGCGGGGCATGGTCGAGCAGACCGTCGAGGACATGTACCGGCCCGCGGACCCCAACCGCTTCCTGGAGGTCACGTACCAGAACGGCGACAAGGAGGTCATGTACTACCGGGACTTCGCCTCGGGGGCGATGATCGAGAACGTGGTCCGGCGGGCCAAGAAGCTGGCCATCAAGCGGGAGATCGCCGGCGGCGCCCGCGGCATCGTGACCGCCGACCTGCTTGCCTCGGTGCGCCAGGAGTTCAAGGAGCACGAGGACCTGCCCAACACCACGAACCCCGACGACTGGGCCCGGATATCGGGCAAGAAGGGCGAGCGCATCGTGTTCGTGCGCACCCTCGTGTCCAGCGACGAGGAGGACGTCGCATCCGGCGGCCGTTCCATCGAGAGGGTGCAGACCGGCCAGTACCTGTAGGGGATGGCGCGGGCCGGCGGTCGCCGAGTCGCCGCCGGTGCGGACCGGCCAGTACCCGCGGGGGATGGCCGCCGTGCCGCTCGGCCTCGCGGGTCGGCGCCGGCAGCGGGCGGCGAGATTCCCGATGGAGGCTTGAAACATGCGCTCCCGGCCAATACGGTGTCTGCGTCATTGACAAACCAGCCCACGGAGGGAACCAGTGACCAACAACAAAGCACTGCCATGGCGCGCGCTTGCCGTGCTGTTCGCCGTGACCTTGATCGCCGCGTCATGCGGCGACGACGAAGGCGAGACGGAGGTGACGGCGCCCGCTGAGACGGCGACTACTGAGACGGCGGCCCCGGCTGCCGACGACGCCGAGCCTGCCGACACCACCACCACGGTGGCCGATGTCGTCGAGGCCACCCAGGACGGGGACCTGCTCCAGTCGATCCTGGACCGCGGCGAGTTGCACTGCGGCGTCTCGGGATCCGCGGTGGCGTTCTCGGAGACCCAGCCCGACGGCTCCCAGACCGGCTTCGACGCCGACTACTGCCGGGCGGTGGCCGCGGCGCTGTTCGGCGACGCCGATGCGGTCGTCTTCACGCCCCTGACCGCGGCTGAGCGGTTCACCGCGGTGCAGACGGGCGACGTCGACGTGCTGATGCGCAACACCACCTGGACCCAGAGCCGCGACACCGAGGTCGGCATGGACTTCGGCCCGACCACCTACTACGACGGCCAGCAGCTCATGGCCCGCGAGTCCGCCGGTTTCTCGGGGGCGTCGCAGGTGGCCGACATCGCGGGAGCGGTCGTGTGCACCAACGCCGGCACCACCACCGAGCAGAACATCGCCGACGCCGCCGAAGCGGCCGGGATCAACATCCAGCTCACCACGTACCAGGACTTCGATCAGGTCACTCAGAACTTCATCCAGGGCGCCTGCGACGTGATCACCACCGACGGCTCGGCCCTGGTCGGCCGCAAGGCCAACCAGCAGCCGGAGGGCGAGAACTGGGTGATCTTCCCGGCCACGCCGATCTCGAAGGAGCCTCTGGGCCCGACCTACGGCCAGAACCAGTCCCGCTTCGCCGACGTGGTGAACTGGACGGTGTACGCCACGATCATCGCCGATGAGAAGGGCATCACCTCCGACAACGTCGCCGACATGGCGACCAGCCCGCCCGATGCCGAGGCGGCCCGCCTGCTGGGCGCAGCCGACGACGAGCAGCAGTCCAACATGGGCCTGGCCCCCGACGCCTTCTACCAGGTGATCGCCCAGGTCGGGAACTACGACGAGATCTACTCCCGCCACTTGAACCCGGTCGGGCTGACCCGCGAGGGCTCGGCCAACGCCGGCTGGCTCGACGGCGGCCTGATCTACGCACCGCCGGCCCGGTAAGGCGACGGCATCGAGAGACCTCACCTGAAGGACATACTCGTCTAGGCTTGCGGGGGTGGGGGGGCGGGGGGCCGGGCCCCCCCCCCCCCCCACAAAAAAAAAAACCCCCCCCCCCCCCCCCCCCCCCCCCCCCCCCCCCCATGACGGTGAGGAGACACGGGTAAAGGCGCTTCTAGTTGAAACGGATACCCCC
>JAPPLH010000124.1 GCA_028819505.1 Acidimicrobiaceae bacterium | reverse complement strand
CGATAGTGGCTGGTCCTCCCGAGGTGGAAATCGACTACCCGGAGGGACCGCAAGTGCCGGAAGGAGACCTGCAGACGCGGCGCCGCATGGAATTGCTGGTGGCGCTGCGCCACTGGTACGCGGGCCGCGCCGACATCGAGGGCGCCTGGGTCTGCTGCGACCTCAACATCTACTACCGCGAGGGCGACCCCACGGTGGTGGTGGCACCCGACATCGCGGTGGCGTTCGGGGTGGACCTCGCCGCGGTGGAGAACCAGCCCTCCTACAGGGTGTGGGCGGCCGGCGCAGCGCCGTGCTTCGCGCTGGAGATAGCGTCGGCCAAGACGGTGCGCACGGATCTGTATGTGAAGCCGGCCAAGTACGCCGAGCTCGGCGTGGACGAGTACTGGCGCTTCGACCCCACCGGCGGCGACCTGCTGGACCCGCCGCTTCAGGGCGAGCGGCGCCTTTCGGGACGCTGGACGCCGATCCGGGTCGCGCCCGACGGCGACGGGCTGCGCGGCCGCAGCGACGTGCTCGGCCTGGACCTGTGCTGGCGGCCGCCCAAACTGCGACTCTGGGACATCGCCGCGGGCGCCTGGATCCCAGACCACGACGACCTGATCGCACAAGCCGACGCCGCCGAAGCCCGCGTCAACGAGCAGGCCAGACGAGCCGACGCTGAGGCCTCCGCCCGGCGGGCCGCGGAGGCAGAACTCGCCGAACTCCGTACCCGCCTGGGCGACTCCCCCTGACCGCCTCGACGACGTTCCCGTAGGCCGCGGCAACGGGCACCTCCGGCTCGCCCTCGCGTCGTTCGACGACCTGGACGGGTACACAGCGCGCTGCTCAGGCACAAGCTCGGCGCTTGAGGCAGACGATGATCGCCAGAAACGCGCGCTCCGGCGTGCCCCGGCCACATGCTGAGACGAACCCCTTGCTACTGCTCTTGAGCGCGATGGCGATGGCAGCCAGCGACAAGGCGCCCGCGGGCAAGTGCAGCAACGGCCTGTACCTGTGACCCGCTGGACCGAGGCCACGGGCGCGGCCCTTCAGACAAGGACAGCTTGGGTGTCGCGCTGCGCCGCACGGGCTCTGCGCAGCGCGGCTCGAGCGGCTTGCGGCCCCGCCGGCCCGGCCCTGCTGTCGGCACCGGACTCTGCTTCACCACCAGCCCGACCCCCGTCGCCGGGCCCGGCTCTGTCCCCACTGCGGGACCGAGCCGCGGCATCGACTGTCTGCCCGGACGGGCCGAACAGGGCAGCGGTGTCGGGCATGTGGGCTGGGCCGTGGTGGATGCGGTCGGGTGGTGAGATGGTGTGTTTGCCGTCGCCGGCGTCCACCACTTGCCAGCGGTGGTCGTGGATCTTGGCGTGACAGCCCCAGCACAGCGGTATGAGGTTGTCCAAATCGGTGCCGCCGCCACACGCGAAGGGATCCATATGGTGGGCATGCACCTTGTGTTCGTCGGGCTCGCCGCAGCCGGCGCAGCCGCCATAGAGCGCCATCAGCGCCTGGAACTGCGACTCGGTGGCCCTGCGGGTGTTGCGGCCCTTCCACATGGGCACGCCCTTGGCGCTGAGCACCAGCCCGAACCATGACGACTCGCCCGCGAGTCGCTCGATCACAGAAGCCGGGAGCGGATCGCCGTCAGCAGTGGATGTCATCAGCTTCTCGGTGTCGGGATCGAGCCGGGCCACCAGCGCAATGTCCGCATAGGGCTTGCCGCCGCCGACGGTGCCTGCGGTCATGTTCTCGAACGCGTCGGCCATGCACTGCTGCAACGAGCGCGTCTCGCCTCCGGCGCGGGCCGGGCCCTCGTCAGTGCCATGCAGGCTGCGGGCGTGCTTGTTGCCGGCGGCGGCGAGGTTGCGAGCGTGGCCGCTGCGGGCGTCCTGCGGGCCGCGGGCGTGTCTCTTGTCGGCGTCATGCAGGCCGCGGGCGTGTCTCTTGTCGGCGTCATGGAGGCGGTGGGCGTCGCGGTTGAGCCGGTTGCGGATGCGCCGTCCGGTCACCGGGTCGAACTGCCCGTAGAGGTGCACCATGCCGTCGTCGCCGTTCCACATCCGCACCGCCCGCCGAGCCCGCAGACGCCGATACTCGGCCTCGCCATCGTCGGCCTGGCGCTCAGCAGTCCACCGCTTGACCTCCTTGGCGAACTGCTCCGCCGGCAGCGACTCCGCATTGGCCAGCAACTCACCATCGGACTCGACCGCCGCGGCGCTGGTCTTGCCGAGCGCGTCGGCGAGCCTCCCCGCGTTCGCGACCGACACCCGGCCAT
Source organism: Acidimicrobiaceae bacterium (assembly GCA_028819505.1). GTDB lineage: Bacteria > Actinomycetota > Acidimicrobiia > Acidimicrobiales > Aldehydirespiratoraceae > Aldehydirespirator. The sequence continues at coordinate 1,036 of JAPPLH010000124.1, read as the reverse complement.
CCTCGACGGCGTCGCGCACCGCGGGCATCGCGCCGATGGCCTCGATGGTCCGCACCTGGCTACGGGCATCATTCCGAGACATCCCGGTGCTCTCAGCCAACACATGAGCCCCGCCGTCGCCGTGGTTGCGGCTGCCGGCCACACTCGTCGCGGCCACAGCCTGCACAGTGTCGAGCTTGCCGCGCACCGCCCTGGTCCCAGACAGCACACCAAGCAGTTCCTCAGACGAGGCCTCGCCCCCCTTGAGACACGCCAGCAACTCCGACGCCGCCGCATCAAGCCGCTCGACCAGTTCGATCAACATGAGAACCATCATGCCACACCCCTATGACATCTGTCAAGCATTTACATGCTACTCGATTAACTTTTTTGGATTGCCAGTCGGCAGGAACCGGGTATCGGCCGAGAGCGCGGTCCGCAACGAGCAACAGGCGCCCCGCCGGATGCGCGCTGCCGAGCCCCGAGTCCTGACCACCGCCGCAGATTTCGGTGACTGCTTACGTGCCTGACCACCAGGCCACATCGCCGGCCGGAACCCGTCGCACGAGCGCCACATGGCGAGCGGCGCTGCGTGTCGGCGACCGATCAGGCGGTCGAAGGCGGCCAGCGGCCGAGTTCCGCCAGTTCCGCGATGCTGGGAAGGGGATCGGTGCCGCGCTGGCATGCGACGTGGCGTCGCCGGTACATCCTCTGAACAGCGTCGTTCGACTCCAGGCCAAACAGGCCGGCGGGCTCGCACTCGACGAGCACCCTGTCGAAGAGCGCCTCCTTCACCCGCGCCGCTTCCTTGCCCGGCATCTGCGTGTCGTTGAACCACGCGTTGTCGGGCTGCCATCCCGTCTTGGCCCGGATGGAGTCCAGTGTCGCCTCGGCCCACTGCGCCCTGCGGACCGTGAACAGGTGCGTCTCCCAGCCGTGCCGGGCCGTCTCCGAGAGCCACTCGACCAACTCCGGGCGATACTGCTCGACTTCCAGGATGGTCCGGGCCATCCCCAGACGCCCCGCAGAGGTGTGCGCGGAGACGATCTATCGCGCC
>JAPPLH010000008.1:2050-3325 GCA_028819505.1 Acidimicrobiaceae bacterium | reverse complement strand
CACTAGCGCCCCGAGAACCTGCGGCCTGCCTTGGTTCCAAGATCTCGGGTGAGTAATGGGCCGCTGACAGCCCACTAGCGCCCCGAGAAACCTGCGGGCTGGTGACGTTGCCGCTATCGAGGCTCTCGGGGTAGGCCGAGGATGCGCTCGCCGATGATGTTGCGCATGATGGCCGACGTGCCGCCCTGGATGGTGTAGGCGGGCGCGTAGCAGACAGCGGCGGGCACGGCGTCCCCGACGGTGGCGGCGGGGCCAAGCACCCGGGCCGCGAACTGGGCCACCCGCTGCTCGTGCTCGGTGCAGAACGCCTTGGTGCCCGCGCTGTAGTCGGCGGAGCCCTCGCCCAGAGCGCCCCGGTACACCATGAGCCGCCCGAGCCGGTAGCCGGTCTCCAGCGCTGCGATCTCCTGTCGTGTCCGAGGATCGGCGAGATCGGCGTGCTCCACGGCGAGGTCGTACAGGGGCCGGTTGGACACCAGACGGTCGATGCCGCCCCGCTCGTGGCCGAGCTGGACCATGGTCTGCTTGAAGGCCCCGCCCTCTGTGCCGACCAGGTTGCCGGCCGGCACCCGCACGTCGGTGAAGAAGATCTCGCAGAAGTGCGAGTTGCCGACCATGTCTCGCACCGGCCGGACCTCGATGCCGTCGAGGCCCATCGGCACGATCAGCTCGCTGAGACCCCGATGCGGCGGGCCTTCGCGGCTGGTGCGGCAGATCGCGTAGCAGTAGTCGGCGCTGGCCGCCCCGCTGGTCCAGATCTTCTGGCCGTCGACCACATAGCAGGCGCCGTCGCGCACCGCCGACGTCTTGAGCGACGCCAGGTCCGACCCGGCGTCGGGCTCGCTCATGCCGATGCACCAGGACGCCTCCCCCGACAGCATCCCCGGCAGGTACTCGGCCTTCTGGGCATCGGTGCCGTAGGTGTAGACGGACGGCCCCATCTGCCGGTCGGCGAACCAGCTGGCCGCGATGGGTGCGCCGGCGCTGATCATCTCCTCGGCCATGATGATGCGCTCGATGCCGGGGCGGCCTCCCCCGCCGAAGGTGACCGGCCAGGTCATCCCGATGAAGCCCTCGGCCGCAAGCACCTTGGAGAACTCCTTGGAGTGGCCGTTGATCCACGAGTCGCTCCACCGGCCGTAGCCGGCCACGCCCTGCTCGGCCACAGCCCGGGCCCGGGCCCGCAGCGCCTCCCACTCGGGACGCATCGAGAAGTCGAGGCTCACGAAAGCCTGTATATCCGGTGTTGGTGCGTCAGTCGCCGGCCCCGCTCCA
>JAPPLH010000008.1:0-1950 GCA_028819505.1 Acidimicrobiaceae bacterium | reverse complement strand
CCGCTCCAGGCAGCGCGGGGCAACTGCTTCTCCTTGTCTACGAACGGCAGGGTGTCGACGGTGGCCTCATGGAGGCTGCCGTCGTGGCCGTGCAGGAAAACCGTCTTGCCGCACCAGCCGTCGCCCGGCAGAGGCGCATCGAAGCGCACGTAGCCGATGCCGGCGTCGAGCGTGGGCGACCAGGATCCGGCGGTCATGTGGCCGACCGGGCCGTCATCGAGGTGGACGTGCATGCCGGCTTCCGGCGTGGCGGTGGCGCAGACCAGGCCGAACAGCAGCTGGCGGCGGTCGGCGGTCTCCAGCGCGTCCCGGCCGATGAAGTCGTCCTTGTCGAGCTTCACGAACTGACCGAGACCGGCGGCGTAGGGCGTCAACCCGGCCTCGATGTCGGTGCCGTTGTCGAGGATCCCCGACTCGATCCGCCGGAGGCCCATCGACGACGACGAGCTGAACTCCATCCCGAACGGCGCCCCGCAGGCGAGCAGGCCGTCCCAGAGGGCGTCGTGGTCGGTGGGCTCCGGGCCGCTGTTGCAGTAGACCTCGATCCCGACCTCCCCCGTCCACCCGGTGCGCGACACCCACAGCCGCTGGCCGCACACATCGAAGAAGCCGGCGTGGAAGTACTTGAAGTCCGGCGACAGCCCGCCGCCGATGGCCGCGTCGAGCACGTGAAGCGACTTGGGTCCCTGGACCTGCAGCACCCGCGAGTGGGGGTCGCGCACCTCGACGTCGAGGCCGATGGCGTGGGCCTCGAGCCAGCTCTCGAACTCGCCGTTGGCCTTGACGTACCAGAACCGGTCGCCGGCCAGCCGCATGACCACGCCGTCCATCAGGATGGTGCCGTCGGCACGGCAGGCAAGGCCGTAGCGGGCCCGCCCGACCGGGAGAGCCTCGACCCGGCAGGTGAGGACCTTCTCAAGCAGCCCGCTCGCATCGGGGCCGACGATCTCGAGCGGCTTCTCCGGGACGTCGTACAGCATCACGCCGCGCCGCAGCTTCCAGTAGTTGGGGATCGGGTCCTCGTCGGCGGTCGCCTTCACCGGGTAGAGGCGGTCGCAGTACAGGCAGAAGACCGTCTGATCGGTTGCGTAGCGGTGGGCGAACGGGGACTGCCCGATGCGGAACGCGCTCAACTGGACAGTGCCGAACGACTCGATGTAGTAGTGCCTGTCCCCGGTCATCGATACCTCGAACGCTTGGCGGGCCGGCTCAGGGTAGCCACGCAACCCGTGTGCCATGCATCGGCCTGAGATTGGATGGGACCGATCTAGGTTTGGACCAAGTCTAGAATCATTGCTATCGTGGGGCCGTGATCCGGGACGCCCGCCAGCTGCTGCGAGGAACACGAAACATGCTGAGCGGGACGTCGTTCTGGAAGGGGCCGTGATCCGGGACGCCCGCCAGCTGCTGCGAGGAACACGAAACATGCTGAGCGGGACGTCGTTCTGGAAGGGGCCGTGATCCGGGACGCCCGCCAGCTGCTGCGAGGCCACGGGATCCAGGTCACCGCCCAGCGGCTGGCCGTGCTGACCGCAGTGTCGGCCCGCCCCCACGCCACCGCCGACGACATAGCCGGCGACGTGCGGGAGAGCATCGGGGCGGTGTCGCGCCAGGCGGTGTTCGACGCGCTGGGCGTGCTGTCCGAGAAGGGCCTGATCCGGCGCATCCAGCCGGCCCGGTCGCCGGCCCGCTACGAGGACCGGGTCGACGACAACCACCATCACCTGGTGTGCCGCCAATGCGGCCGCATGGTCGACGTCGACTGCGCGGCCGGCTACCGCCCGTGCCTGGAGGTCGACGACGACTTCGGCTTCGACATCGACGAGGCCGAGGTCATCTACTGGGGCTGCTGCCCCGCCTGCCAGAGAGCGCCCGTCGCCGCCGGCCAAGAACCCTGAGAAATCGAACACCATCAACCCCCAACTGACCGCTCACCGCGTCCGCGTCCCC
>JAPPLH010000159.1 GCA_028819505.1 Acidimicrobiaceae bacterium | reverse complement strand
CATATGCCGCCGCAAGGATCGACGCGCCGGCCGAGGCCGTCGCCGCGGCCGGGCCTCGCCGCGCGAACGCCCACGTCGCGACGGGTGCGCGAGCCGCGAACTGCCGCCGCGGCGCCCGCCGCGACGCACACAGCCCGCGGCACGACTGAGGGACAAACCGGGGTGCCCAAGGCTGGTCGGTCCAGGACCGGGAACCGGGGCCGCCGGCGTGGCCCAGCCACGACCGTGCTGTGAGGGCCGAGCAGAAGGCGGCAGCGTCCAGAAGCCGGGTGCGGACAGCCGGCGACTGCCGCCGCCGACACGGCCCCGAGGCGCCCTGGTCCCCTCCGACGGCGGCAATCGGCCGACGATGGTCCACAAGCACACAGCCCCGGCCGAGGCCGGGGCTGCTTGGCCCGGGCTGCTCACCCCGGGGGGGGGAGGGGGTTCTGCGGCAGACGATACCAGCACGCGGCCCCGGGTCAAGTGGATTCTCCCCGCTGTGGCTGCATCGCGAGTGATCGCATGCATCGACGGGTTCAACCTCTGTCACGGGCCGCGCGCCGCAGGGCTCAACGACTCGCGGTGGCTCGACCTCCATGGCATGTGTGTGTCGCTTTTCCGGCCCGACGAGCAGCTTGGACTAGTCCGCTACTTCAGCAGCCGGGTGAGGACAACCCCGCCAAGGCCACTCGTCAAGCCTCAATTCTTAGCCGCGGGAGGTTCTATTGAGGAGGGGGTGAAGGACAACCCCGCCAAGGCCACTCGTCAAGGGGTCTACGTCGACGCACGGCGCGCAAGGGCCCGCCGCGACCGACCGAACGCACGCCCGCAGCCACGCAGGCACCGCGAACACCACCGCCTCGAAATCGCCACAACCACCAACCCCCGCCAGCCTCCCCACCGCCAGACAGAACCGACACTCACGCGACGCGAACTCCCATGACCGCCGATCGCGACTTCCGCTGATCGCCCACACCAGCCAATGCGCAGGGACCGCCTTGTGAGGCGGAGATCACACGTGCCGTCAGCGTCGTCGCCTTGGAGCGTCGCGAAGTGGGTTGCAGTCCTTCCCCCCTGGAATGTACGGTTCGTACATGAATGAGGTGGCGGTGAGCGAGGCACGGGACCGGTTGGCCGAGGTGATCGACGAGTCCCGTCGGTCGGGCGAGCCGGTCTCGGTGACCAGGCGCGGCCGCCGGGTCGCCGTGATCTTGGGCTCTGAGGACTTCGATCGGCTGGTAGACAGCGCGGACGATGTCGAGGACCGCCGCGAGCTCGCTGCAGCCCGGGCCGACGACGACTACGTGCCCTGGGACGGGGTCAAGGCTGCGCTAGGACTCGAGTGAACCGGTACAGCGTCGAGATCGCCCGCCGGGCGATTAGATCGATCGCCGGGTTGCCGCCCAAAGAACAGAACCGGATTCGGGCAGCCATCGACTTGTTGGCCGCAGAGCCTCGACCACCGGGCTGCGTTGCTCTCTCGGGCGAGGAGTCCGTGTACCGGGTGCGCGTCGGCGACTACCGGATCCTCTACGAGGTCATCGACGCCCGCCTTCTGATCCAGGTGGTCCGCGTCGGCCATCGCCGCGACGTCTACCGGTCCCGGTGAAGCCACCGAAGACCCGTTGGACACCAACTTCGATCCCAAACGGCACCGTGGACCGCGGCGAGATGGCTGCGTTCGTCACCCGGGCGCTGGCGCACACCAGGGCCCGGCCTGCTGGCGTCACCGCGCAGGCCCTGAGGGGCGGCAAGGTGTCGGTGTCGCTGCGCGACGCCAACTTCGCTCCCGTCGCCGACGAGTACGTCGAGGTCTTCTTCGTCGAGACCGCGGACGAGGACGATGCGCGCATCTCCGGGGGTGTGTGCGACACCTCGTTGGTCCAGCGTTCGGGCAGTATCACGACGCGCTCTTTGGCCGCTCCGGCCTGGCGCGTGTCGGCGACGTCGCGGCCCCGCGCGTCGAGCTTGCTGTCGAGCCGACCGGTCTGGAAGGTGATCACACCCGCAGGGGTCGGCCGCGACCCTGCGGTCGTGGCCATCGGCGTGGTGGTGCCGGCGTGCAATGTGGTCGGTCTGTGGTCGTGAAGGCCTCCCGTTCCGCCACTGTGACGGCCGCGACCTTCGCGCTCTCATCGGAGAAGGCGATGTCCGCCCAGCAGGCGCCGGGCTTGTCGGAGGGCAGGCACCCGCCCGAACCGAGGCGGCGGCGCCGACGCGAGCATCGTGTCTATAGTTGGGGCGCACCGCGGCACCACGAGAGAGGGCAGGCGCCATGAGCGACGTCGATCGTGTCTTGGCAGATTACGGCCGGAGCTTTCCCGCCTTTGAACAACAGGAGCAGCTCCTCGAGCAGGAGCACCCCGGCAAGTTCGCGCTCTTCTGCGGCGGCGAGCTGGTCGGCGTCTACGAGACTCCCGAAGAAGCAGACGCCGAGGGCGCGGCCCGCAGCGGCTTCGCGGTGTTCAAGATCGGTAGACGGCCCCTGAGATACGCGATGCCCGCGTGACGGCGCTCTACGCGCCGATATGGGTTGCCCCAGACAGCGGCGCAGCCCGATGGCGTCCATGGAAGGCACACATCGATACGGGCTCGCCCGTGACCATCGCTGGGAGTCGCCTCGCGCACGACCTGCTGGAGCGGCACATCAAGCACACGGGCCACCCTCCGCCCTATGAGCGGCTTCGCAGCGCGACTGGCCATCCGCTGACGGTCGCGCCGGTGGATGCTCTCGTTCGGGTGCCTCTGTCGATATCGGTGTCGGCGCAGTCCGAGTCGCCCCCGACCACGACAGCGTCACGGGCCGTGGGCATGTGCGTCTACGCCGGGATAGAAGCGGTGCAGGAAGCAGAAGAATCGAGAGGTCGCAGGATCACTCTCAAGGACTGGGGCGACTGTGACGTGCTGGCCGGCATGGACTTGTTGTCGCAGTTCAAGCTGACCATCCAACACGGGACTGTCAGGTTCGATCCGCCAACCACCCCCTGACCCAGGCCGCGAGGACCGGGTGCGCTTTGACACCGGCTGCGTCTCCGCTCGACGGGTCCACGGCATCGACGCGTTCGTCGCGGTCGCGGCCTCCCAGATCCGGCGGGGCTCAGACGCTGCGCCGAAGTCTGCTCGCCCGCCGCCGGATCGATCGTGGGCAGAACCGCGGCCGCGAAGGCATAGCCCGCCGCACCCCCGCTTTGTCCCTCAGTCGTGCCGCGGGCCGTGTGCGTCGCGGCGGGCGCCGCGTCGGCAGCTCGCGGCTCGTGCACCCGTCGCGGCCTCGGCGTTCGCGCGGCGAGGCCCGGCCGCGGCGACGGCCTCGGCCGGCGCGTCCATCCTCCCGGCGGCATATA
>JAPPLH010000116.1 GCA_028819505.1 Acidimicrobiaceae bacterium | reverse complement strand
GCGAGCAGGTCACTGGACGGGCCCTGCGGCGTTCCAACTACGACAACTACGACGAGGACGGCAGGCTCGTCGCAGAGTACGCCGAGGTCATAGGCGTGCCGTTCGAGTTCATGCCGGTCAAGCGCCCCGAGGACGACCCGGCGCCGCCGAAGCCCCGCTACGAGGTTCACAGCATCCCCGGACGGCGCGACCATCGCATCGAGTTCCCCAACGTGGAGCACTACCTCACCGAGCCCGGAGCCGACGGGTTCCGGCTGAACCCCAAGCGAGTCATCAAGTGGAGGCCGAAGGGGGTCAAGGAGACGGTGCTGGAGGGGTCGGTCGGAGGCACCAAGACCATCAGCGCCGAAGCGAGCGTGCGCCAGCAGCAGGCCCTCACCCGTCTGGCCGCCGACCTTGTGGGACGTTGGTGCCGGCGCATGGACAACAGCGGCGAGGGCCGGCGCGCCCGGCGGCGACTGCTGTTCCACGACGCCATCAGAATCGTCAAGACCTGGACGGACCTCGCCAAAGTCACCGAGGACCACTACGACGGGCTCGGGTCAACCAGCCGGGACCAAGCCGTCAAAGAGATAGACGATGCGTGCGAGACCACCGGCGGCGCGCCAGACCGTCTCGTCGCCGCGTTCGGGCAGCCGCTGCTGCTGGACACGTCCAGCGTCAAGTTCGAGACCAGCCTGTCGGCCCGCCGCGTCACCAAGAAGTCCGAGCTGAACATCGCGGCCTGCCACTCGCAGTTCGAGAGGGCCTGCGCCCGAGCGCTGGACAAGCACCCTGATGTGGTCAGTTGGGCTCGCAACTTCCGGCTCGGCTGGACGGTGCCCTACCTGTGGGAGGGCACCTGGCACCGATACGAGCCCGACTTCGTGGCCCGCCTCTTCGCGGACCGCGAGGACGAAGACGCCGTGCATCTCATCATCGAGTGCAAGGGCGTGCCCGACGACCACAGCGAACGCAAGAAGCAGGCCGTGACAACCCGGTGGGTCCCGGCGGTGCAGTCATCGGGACAGCTGCCGGCCTGGCTGCGCCGATGGGCATTCGTGGAGCTGGACGAACCCGACCTCCTGTCCGCAGACCTGAACACCGCCATCAAGGCAGCCCGCGCCGCGCACCCCGAGACGCTCCAGCAAGGAGCCGCGTGATGGCCAAACGAGCCACCACCAAGACCACCGAGCAGTACACGCACCCCTCCGCCAAGCGCGCCAACCTGCCGACCGAGCAGACCGGCAAGACCATGAGCGACACCGACCGTCGCCCCATCCTCTACCAGCCCCAGACCAGAGACATAGACGACGAACCGGTCCTCGCCTGGAACCGCCAGTCCGCCAACCAGAACGGACACGCCGCTCACCCGCTCTACGTGCGCGAGAAGGTTCACCCAGCCGCCTTCGTCAAGCTCCTACAAGGCAGCGGCGACCAGCCCCAACTCTTCAAGGACTTCAACGGCCTGCCCACCCCCGACGCCGCCTACGAGTGGTACCAGCACGCCGCCAACTGGTCCAACCGACTCATCCACGGCGAATGCACCCGAGTCATGGCCTCCCTGCTCGCACGCGAGAACATGGCCGGCAAGGTCCAGATGATCTACTTCGACCCGCCCTACGGAGTCGGCTACAGGTCCAACTTCCAAGTATCAGTCAACAATCGGGAAGTCCCCGAGGATGCTGCGGGCCGCCCCCACGACACCCGCACTATTCGGGCCTTCCGAGACACTTACGAACGAAACATCCACTCGTACCTTGATCTCACCCGCGAGAAGCTCATCCTGATGCGTGAGCTACTCGCAGACAATGGCTCACTCTTCATGCAGATTGGCGACGAGAACGTCCTCAGGGTTGGCGTCCTATTGGATGAGATGTTCGGAGCGGGCAACCGCGTCTCAATCATCCCCTTCTCGACCACAAGCGGGTCATCCTCTCGTACCTTGCCCAGCGTCGCCGACTTCCTCCTCTGGTATGCCAAGGATGCACAACAGATCAAGTACCATCAACTCTACGAACGATTGACTCGATCGGAGATAGTCGCGTACATGAGTTCCTACGCACGAGTTGAACTGCAAGACGGTTCTACACGTTCGCTAACGGCTGAGGAACGAGTTGATCCAGACCAATACCTGCCGGTGGGAGCTCGTCTATATCAGCGGAGGTCCCTGGATTCGCAGGGACATCAGGAAGGCCGGTCTGAGCCGTACTACTGGGAAGGGCACGACTGGCCATGCGCTGCTGGTCGACACTGGAGCGTTTCTCGGGAGGGCATGAACCGGCTCGCTGAACTTGGACGGCTCGATTCGGCCGGGCGTGATTCTGCACTCAGGTGGAAGAGCTACGAGAAGGAGGTACCAGGCCGACGCATCAACAACATGTGGCACCGGCAGATGTACGCCTCTGACAAACGTTATGTGGTCCAGACCGCTGACAGCGTGATCGAGAGATGCGTCCTTCTGGCAACCGACCCCGGTGACTTGGTGTTGGACCCGACGTGCGGCGGGGCCACCACCGCGGTCGCTGCTGAGAAGTGGGGACGACGCTGGATTACGTGCGACACCTCACCGGTCTCCGTATCAATCGCGCGTCAACGGCTCTCCACCGCGACCTTCCCGTACTGGACCCTCACTGATTCGGCAGATGGCGCACGCCAAGAAGCAGAACTCTCGGGCAAGCCGGAAGCATCCCCGCCCGACGAGGGATGGGGCAACGACCCCGCCCAAGGCTTCGTCTACGAGCGTGTCCCACAGGTGTCGGCCAGCGTTTTGGCCTACGATCTAGACCCAGACCCCATCATGCTCGTGGACCGGCCCCGCAAGAAACGCGCCGTGACGCGGGTGACATCGCCGATGACCGTAGAGAGCGAGCAGCCCTGGGCGACGGTCATCCCGTTGGAAGGCTCCGACGACGAGATGGTGGTCGCACACGGCGACTTCTCCGAAGCGGTAGAGGCAGCGCTGCTGAACCACACCATCAACGGCGGACGCGACGACGCCGACATGACCGTCCGCACGCTGGAGCCGTGGCCCACCGACTCCAACCTGCTCGCCTGGAAAGCCATCTACACCATCAACGGCGGAGCAGCCGAGCACACCGCCGCGGTGATGGTGGCCGCCGAGGACGTGACCGTGCCCGGCGAGATGGTCCGCGAGGCTGCCCGAGAGATCGCCGACAGCGCAGAACGAGCTGATCTGCTGCTGGTGATTGCGTACGCGTATGCGGCCGACGCCCCGGCGACGGTAGGGCGCATCACCGTCGTCAGAGCGCAAATGAACCGCGACCTGATGATCCGTGAGTTGTCGGCCGAGACCGGCCACGAAGCGTTCGTCATCATCGGAGAGCCGGACGTCCGCATCCTTGATGACTACCCCGACGGGCAGATTGCCGTAGAGGTACTCGGTTACGACACCTTTGACCCCGCCATCGGTAACGCCGCGGAGGGAGGCCCCGACGACGTGGCCTGCTGGATGCTCGACACCGACCACGACGGCGAGAGCTTCTACGCCCGCCGCATCCACTTCCCCGGCGCCGACAACGACCGCCAGATCAAGAAGCTGCTGAAGGAGCTCGGCAAGAACGCCGAGGAAGCAGAGCAGGAAGCTCTCACCGCGATGCGGTCAGCACCCTTCGATCCGCCCGAACGAGGACGAATCGCCGTCAAGATCGTCACCGCCACCGGCATGGAGATGACCTCGGTGCGTAACGTCGCCTAGCGGCCAACGGCGCGGATTCTGGCGGTCAGTAGCAAGTCAGACGGCGACGATGGTCACGAGGTCTTCGAGCGAGCGGAAGTCGTCGGGATTGCGGGTGTAGAGCGGGAGCCCCTCGGCTACCGCGGTGGCGGCGATCATGAGGTCGACAGCCCGCGCTCCTCGTGGCTTGCGCCCCGCTGCCATCGCGGCCGAGAAGACCCGGCCGTAGGCGCGGGCTGCGTCGGCACCGAAAGGGATCGGGTCGAAGGTCGCTTCGGTGCGTTGCAGCCGGTCCTGGCGCCGGCCTCGTTCGTCGGGGTCGCCTGCCGCGTGGGGACCTGCGGCCAGCTCTGCGAGGGTGATCGCGCTGATGGCGACCTCTGTCGGCAGAGCCGCCGCCGGTATCCGATCCAGGTCGATGACGACCGACGTGTCGAGCAGGCCGCGCTCGGGCCGGCCGGCGCTAGGCACGGACGGTGGGATCCTGGTCGGCAACCTGGTCGAGGTCGCGGCGGAGGCTCTCGTAGTCCATCGGGGCAGCCGCGCCGAAGAGTTCGACGGCGGCCTCGGCAAGAACGAAACGGCGGCGGCGCAGGGGCGTCAGCGCACCGACAGGCTCACCGTTGCGGGTGATCGTGAACGTCTTGCCCTCGCTGAGGGCACGCATGATCCGACCGCTGTCGTTCCGGAGCTGTCGCTGGCTGATCTCAGTACTCATGTCACTATCGTAGCACGGTGTGCTACGGCCGTGACAGGGGTCCTAACTCCCGTAGCCGGCGGGGTGGTGGTGGGTGAAGTTCCAGTGGTCGGCCAGCATCTCCGGCAGGCTGCGGCGGGCCTGCCAGCCGAGTTCGTCGCGGGCCCGGGTGCAGTCGGCCCAGGAGGCTTCGATGTCGCCGGGGCGACGTTCGGCCATCTCGTAGGGAATGGGCGAGCCGATCACCTCGGAGGCTGCGGCCAGGATCTGGAGCACAGTGGTGCCCGAGCCCGTTCCCAGGTTGTAGACCCGGCTGCTCGCCGGGGCCATCGCGGCATCCAGAGCAGCCACATGACCCTCGGCCAGGTCCATGACGTGCACGTAGTCGCGCAATGCGGTGCCGTCGACAGTGGAGTAGTCGGCGCCGAAGACTTCCAGCCGGTCCCGACGGCCCGCAGCCACCTGCATGATCCGGGGCACCAGGTTGGCCGGCTCACCGGACGGATCCTCCCCTATCAGCCCCGACGGGTGCGCGCCCACTGGGTTGAAGTAGCGCAGCGAGGTCACGCTCATCTCCGACGCGGCCGCGGCGTCGGCCAGGATGCGCTCCCCCATCAGCTTGGTCTCGCCGTAGGGGCTCGCCGGGACGGTCGGCGACTCCTCGGTGACCGGCGGCGCCGAGGCCGACCCGTAGACGGTGGCCGATGAGCTGAACACCAGCCGCGGGACGCCCCTGTCGATGGCCGCGGCGGCCAGCGAGATCACCGACCCGAGGTTGCTGCGGTAGTAGTCGAGCGGATCGGCGACCGACTCAGCCACGCTCTTGCGGGCCGCGAAATGGACCACCGAGTCGATCCGATGCCCGCGGAAGACCGCCTCCAGGACGTCCGGATCGCTCGCGTCGCCCTCCTCGACCGGAAGGTCCGAGCGGGTGAGGCTCCGGATCGAGTCGACCGCACGCCTCGCCGCGTTGGAGAAGTCGTCCAAGATCACCACGTCGCGGCCCGCGTCGTGCAAGGCCACCACGGTGTGGCTGCCGATGTAGCCGGCGCCCCCGGTGACCAGCGTCGCCATCAGGCCGCCTCAGAATGCCCGGCAGCCGCCATCAGGCCGCCTCAGGCACTCGGGCGCCCGACAGGGCCGCCCCAGGCGCCACCGCGGAGCCTTCGCCGATCAGGGTCCCGTCCGCAACGCGGGCGCCACGCCCGACCGTCGCTTCCGACCCCACCACGGAGTCGAGCACCTGCGCGCCCGGTTCGATCACCGCGCCGGAATGGACGGCCGAGCCCCGCACAACCGAGCCTGCCGCCACCACGGCGCCGGCCATGACCACGCTGCGCTCGACGACTGCCCCCGGATCCACCACTGCTTCCCCCGACACCCCGGCCGCGGCCGGACCCCGCCGGCCGTCGAGCAGGTCGAGTTGGGCCCGCAGGTATGTCTCGGGGGTGCCGGCGTCGACCCAGTAGGTGTTGTGCCGCAAGGCCCACAGCGTGCCGTCGGCGGCCATGGCCGGGAACACCTCGCGCTCCACCGACACCCGGCGCCCGCTAGCGATGCGCCCGATCACCGACGGCTCCATCAGGTAGGTGCCGGCGTTGATCCAGCGACTGGGCGCCGGCGGCGACGGCTTCTCCACGAAGGCGGTCACCCGCCCGCCGGCGTTGGTCACCACCACGCCGTAGCGGGACGGATCCTCCACCTCGATCAGATGGATGGTGGCCTCGGCTCCGGCTGCGCGGTGCAGGCGCAGCAGTTCGCTCACGTCGAGGCCGGTGATCACGTCGCCGTTGGCCACCAGGAAGGTGCTCGGGACTGCGCCCATGTCCGAGGCCTCGTAGGCGAAGCGGATGGCGCCGGCAGTGTCGAGCGGCTCGGACTCCACGACGCAGCACAACTCGACCCCCGCGCAGCGCCCGTCCGGGTAGGCCGCCCGGAAGGCGTCGTCCTGGTAGCCGAGCGCCAGGACCACCCTGTCCACGCCGTGGCGTCCCAGCCCTGACACGACGTGCTCGATCATGGGCCGGTCCAGCACCGGCAGCATCTGCTTGGGAGTGGTGAGGGTGAGGGGGCGCAAGCGGGTCCCGAAGCCTCCGACGAGCAGGATCGCCTGCACCTCGGCGCCCCCGCCCCGCCCTCTATTCCTCGGGCGGGGCGTCGGTCGGGTCGACTTCGGTTTCCGGCCCGGTGGAGACCAGGTTCCCCGCCGAGGCCGCCAGAGCGACCTGGAGCCGGTCCTCGGGCGGCGGCGGGATGTCGGCCCCGGCCGGGACCCGGGCGAACGTGAACGCCTCCAGGTCTCCCAGCAGGCGTACGTCGCCGAAGTCGTCAGAGTAGGTGTCGGTGGCCTCGTAGATCTCCGAGAGCGTGTCGGCGGCGTCGATGGCGGCGGGATCGACCCGGGTGAATCGCACAGCCCTGATCACGGTCGGCTCGCCGTTGCAGTCCGATCCGGCCTCCAGCACGCCGATGCCGGGGCCGCTTATCTCATCGTCGGTGACCCTCGCCCCCATGGCCTCGAAGAACACGTCGAGGTCGGCCCGATCACCGGCCGCGGAACTGTTCCACGGGTGGATGTGGACCACGCCGTCCTGGTGGGAGTGGATGCCGTCGGGATCGGCCGCGCTGGTGAAGGCGGGCAGGAACCGGTCGCAGTCGTAGATCCCGTAGGCCGAGTGCCAGTGATCGTTGCCGACTCTCGGGGCCGCCGCGGGCGTGCGGGAGGATCGGGCGAACACCACGAGGGCCACCCCGAGGATCACCACCACCGCCAGTGCCAGCGGGAAGGCGATCTCCCGGCGCTCGCGGGCGCCCTTCGACGCGGCCGCCGCTCTGGCGGCTCGCTGGACCTTCTTCGACGAACTCGGCTTGGCCACGGGCCGTCACGCTATCGGCCCGGAGGCCGAGCAGGCTTCACACGCCGACGCCGCTGTAGGTGAAGCCGCGGCGCTCCAGTTCGCCGCGGTCCAGCAGGTTGCGGGCGTCGATCACGTGCAGTTCGTCCATGAGGCTGGCCAACCGGTCGAGATCGAGTCGCCGGAACTCGTCCCACTCGGTCGCGACCACCAGCGCGGAGGCGCCGTCGCAGGCCGCGTACGCGTCGTCCGCTACGGCCACGCCGGCCTGCTCGGTGGCCGCGCAGGCGCCGATCATCGGATCGTAGGCGTGGACCGCCGCCCCGGCCCCGGCCAGGCGCCTGGCAATCTCCAGGGCGGGCGAGTCTCGCAGGTCGTCGGTACCGGCCTTGAAGGCCAGGCCGAGCAGCGCGACGCGGGCCCCGGACAGCTCTACCCGGCGCGCGACCTTGTCCACGATCCTGGCGAACTGCGCTTCATTGGCTTCCACCACGCTTCGCAGCAGCGCGAAGTCGTAGCCCGCGGCGGACGCCGCCACCACCAGCGAACGCGTGTCCTTGGGAAGGCACGAGCCGCCCCATCCCGGCCCGGGCCGCAGGTAGTCGCGGCCTATCCGCCTGTCGTGTCCCATGCCCTCCAGCACGTCGTCGGCGTCGGCGCCCACCGCCTCGCAGAGCGCCGCGACCGAGTTCGAGAACGACAGCTTCGTCGCCAGGAAGGCGTTGGCCGCGTACTTGACCGTCTCAGCGGAGGCCGGGTCGGTGACGAGGACGGGCGCATCTATGCCGGCGTAGAGACCGGCCACCCGCTCGGCCACCGCGACGTCGGCCGCGCCCACCACCAACCGGTCGGGGTTGAGGAAGTCGTGGACGGCCGAGCCCTGCCTCAGGAACTCGGGATTGGACGCCACCGAGACGTCGGCCCGTCCCAGCACTCGAGCCAGCAGCGCCACGGTGCCCGCCGGAGCAGTCGACTTGTTCACCACCACCGTCCCCGGCCGCAGGCTCGGACCGATCTCGGCGGCCGCGGCCTCCAGGCAGCCGAGGTCGGTGCCGCCGTCCGGGCCCGAGGGAGTGGGCACGCACAGGAAGACGAAGTCGGCCCGGGCGGCAGCGTCAGCCGAACCGCACGCGAAGGAGAGCCGGGACCCGTCGATGCCGGTCCTCACCAACTCGGCCAGCCCCGGCTCATGGATCGGCATCTCGGCGCGCTGAAGCGCGGTGATCCTGGACTCATCCACGTCGGTGCAGGTCACGCGGTGGCCCAGCCGAGCCAGGCACGCCGCGGTGGTCAGACCGACGTACCCCGCCCCGACGACGGCGACCGCGGCCGAAGCGGCAGGCCTCCCGCCGCCCTTCTCCGGAGCGGCAGACCTCCCGCCGCCGTCGGCCGGCACCGTCGGCGCGTCCCGGTCAGCCACAGGATTCGCCTTCGGGCGGGCGGCCCAGGATTGTGACCGGATCGGCATCCGCCGGAGCCGGTTGCGCGGCGACAAGGTCGGCGCCTCCGACCACGGAACCGCCGCCCAGCGCGGCCCCCAGAACATGCGCACCCCCGGACAACATGGCTCCCAGGACGTGCGGGCCCCCGGCCGCAGCGGCGATCGCGCCCGCCGGACCTCCAACGGAAGCCCCGCCGGAGACGACCGGCGCCTGCGCCGCGCCGCCGGTCGCCGGCGGAGGGACCACCGAGGCCAGATCGGGCAGGATCGGGGGGAAGCCGCGGGCCCGTACCTGTTCACGCACCACGCTCATGGGCTCCTGGAACCCGAACAGCACCCCGCCGTAGTCGGCGCCGAGCACCACCGCCACGCCGTCGAACCCGTCGTCGGACACGACGTAGGGCACCGGCTCGAGGTAGCGGGCCACGGTCATGGCCGCCTCCGCGTGGCCGGGACCGTGCAGCACGACGGTCTCGGGAAGGGCCGGAGACGGCAGAGACCCCAGTACCCGGAAGCCCTCGCCGGCCAGCGAAGCGGACGCCTCCTCGCGGTTGAACTCGTTGAAGCCGGCGACGGTCAACGCCACCTCGGAGGGACTCAACGAGTCCGCCTCCCCCCGGAAGACGTCGAGGATCGGCTCGTTCGCCTGCCGGAGCGCGGCCTCGCCCTTGTAGCGGCCGTCGGGCCAGAACAGCGTGTACACCTCGAGTCGCTGCCGCTGCAGGTTCTCGGGGTTGAAGTCGGAGAAGTCCTGGGCCAGCGACACCAGCTCGCCGAGGGTCAGAGCCTGGTCGATGGTCACGAAGGCGGCTCCCGCCTCGATCATGCCGGCGATGGTGGCGGGATTCCTGGCGCCGCGGCTTATGGCCCGGTCGAGGGCGAGCACCAGGAAGTCCTGCTGGCGGGCGATGCGGCTGAAGTCGTCGCCGCCGGTGATCCTCCACCTCCCGTCGATCAGTTCGGTGTACCGGCGGCTCCTCACGTACTGCAGGGCCTGCTCGCCTCCCAGCACATGGCAGCCTGCCTCGGTGATGTCCAGATGCGACTTGGGATCACGGACCGGATGGGGGAACCACACCGGCACTCCCCCGAGGCTGTCCACCACCTGCTGGAAGCCTGCGAAGTCCATCTGCACGTAGTGGTTGATCTCCACGTCGAACATCGACGTGATGGTCTCCACCAGCAGCGAGGCGCCGCCGATATAGAAGGCGGAGTTGATCTTGTGGTCCTGGGCGCCCGGTATCTCGGACCACAGGTCCCGGGGGATAGACAAGACCCACGCCGACTTCGCCTTCGGGTCGAGGTGCAGCAGCATGATCACGTCGGCCAGGCTCCTGCCGGCGGCGGCGGCCCCGCCGGCCTGCTCCGCGCCCGCGGTGTCCGCGACATCAGTGCCGCTGTCGGTGCCGACGATCAGGAAATTGACGGGCTCCCCCGGCTCTGTGTCGGGTCGCAGCAGCTCCTGGCCGTACTGGACGGTGCCGGTGACGGGCACCCGGTCGACCTGCTCCCAGACCTCCTCGACGTACTGCACGGTCCTCGCCGACGCCACGGCCGAGACGATCACCAGGAGGCTCGCGACCACCACCAGGCGCTGCGGCCAACTACGCCTCAAGCGCGGCTTCCCTTGGTCGGTCACGGGCGCCAAGCGTACCGCCGGTCCCCCCGGCCCTCTGCATGATCGGCAGGCCGCGACCCGCGCCTGTCCGCTGCGACCTGCGGGCCGATCGGGCCGCGGCCTCGCTCGTAGGGCGCCGGACTCCCCGCCTGCCCGCTCGGCCTCTGTGTCTCCCGTCAGGAACGCAGGTGGAACACGTCTCCAGCGCCGATCGCGACCTCGCCGGAATCGCCGGCGACGACCAGGCGGCCTGAGCCGTCGACATCGACGGCCGTGCCCACGATCGACGTGCCGTCGGTGCGCTGGACCCTCACTTGCCTCCCCAGCGTCGCCGACGCGGCCCTCAGGTCCTCGCGGGCCCGCCCGGGGTCGGCCAGGTAGCCGGGCAGGGCGTCGATCAGCGACGCCAGGAGCTCGTCGCGGGTGGCTGTGCCGCCCGCCTGAGCGAGCGAGGCCGCCCCCGGCGCCGGTGGCGCCTCCGCGATGTTCAGGCCCAGACCGACCACCACCAGCGAGGGTTCGCCGTCGACGATCTCCGACAGCACGCCCGCCAACTTGCCGGACGCGTCCCGAGACTCGATGAGCAAGTCGTTCGGCCACTTGGACCGCACCGCCGCTCCGGAGCCGGCAAGTGCGCCCGACACGGCCAGGAGCGCGGCGGCCGAGACCGCGGCGGTCCGGTCGAACGCGCCGGCCACGGGCACCACGAGCCGGAAGCTGACCAGCAGCGACGCCTCACCGGCGTGGGGGCCGGCGGCCGCGTCGGACCAGCGACGCCCCAGCCGACCCCTTCCCGCGGTCTGGTGGTCGGCCACCAGGACAGCCGGCGAGCGGTCCCCGAGTCGGGCCTCCCGGACCAGGTCGTCGTTGGTGGAGCCCGTCTCGACGGTGTGGCGCAGTTCGCCCAGCCCGGCGCGGCGAGCTGCCGCACAGCCGAGCGGCAGCTGCCTGCCGGCCGACCGCGACCGTGGCGTGACCGATCCCATTAGGCCCATTCTGTGCGATCCGGGCCGCGATCGGCTCTCCGGTGCCCCCAGGCACACGGTAAGTTCATGGCTTGACAAGCACCGAGAGGCCGAGCGGGTAGGCGAGTGAATCTGTTGCATGCGGGCGAGGCCGTGGCCCGAGCGGCCCGTGAGCGCAGCGAACAAGAGCGGGAGGCACCCCGCCTCGATGCGACAGGTCTGCATGCCCGCGCGGGTCCTCGAAGGAGGCTGCTCCTGCTATGGCCCTGAGGATCGCCCTTGCCGGCTGGTACGGGTCGGACAACTTGGGAGACGAGATGATTCTGAGATGCATGGTCTCCGCCCTGCGCGCCCGTGGGGTGGCGCCGCTGGCCGTGTCGATCGATCCCGAGCGGACTGCCGCTGTCCATGGCATCGAGGCGGTGGCTCATCGCTCGCCCCTGGACGGCGCGGCGCTGCGCCGGTCGCTGCGCAGTGCGCACGCCATGGTCATCTCCGGTGGGGTGGTGCAGTCGGAGACGTCGCCGTGGAACATGTGGTTCCACATGTCGCGCCCCCGCGCCTACCGGCGGTCGGTGCCGGCGGCGTCCACCCACGGGCCGGCGCGGGCCGCGTTCGCGGCCGTCGGCCTGGGAACGGGACACGTCCGGGGCGCCGGCAACCGGCGCATGGCGGTCTCAGAGATGCGCCGGGCCTGCCGTGTCGTCACGAGGGACGCCGCCTCGGCGAATCGCCTGCGCGACTGGGGCGTGCCCGGCGTGGCGGTCGGCGCCGACCCGGTGCTGGCCGGAGACGCCGCGCTCGTCTCGAGCCGGACGGCTGCGACCCTGCCGCCGCACTCTGGGCCGCCGAGGCTGACGGGCGTGCCGCCCTCTAGCAGCGGCGCAACCGACACTGTCTGCGTGATCCTGCGCCCCCCGAATCGCCGGGGCATCCGCACGGCCGCGGCGAAGGCCCGCACGTCCTGGCAGCCATGGACGGGTCAACTGGCGCGGGCTCTGGACGCGCTGGCCGAGAGCAGCGGCATGGCGTTGCGCCTGCTGCCCTTCCAGCCGAGCCAGGACGCCCCCATGCTCGCGGCGCTGCAACATCAGATGCGAACGGACGCCGAGATAGTCGTGCTCGACATCGAGGATGTGCTAGCCGAGGTCGCCCGGAGTCGCTTCGTGGTAACCATGCGCTATCACGGCGCCGTTGCCGCTCTGCTCAACGGTCAGGCGGCGGTGGTGCTGGACTACTCTCCGAAAATGGGATCGCTCGCCGCCGAGGGCGGCGGCTGGGCCTCACTCGTCGACTTGGCTCCGCTCGACGCTGGGCGCTTCGAGCCCCGCACACTGATCGACGCGGCGACCGAGGCGCAGGACCAGTCGCGCCGGACAGGCGAGGCGCGCGGCTTGCTGCGTGAGCGCCTGAAGGTCAACGACGCCGCGCTCGACGACCTGCTCGAGCTGATCCAGTCATCTGCTGACGCAGAGTTGTAGCCACTCCGAGCCACCCCGCCCGATGACAGGCCGCCCCGAGCCACCCCGCCCGACGACAGGCCGCCCGTGGCAGCGACGCCTCTTGAGATGGATGAGAATCGCATACCTCGCCCTGCTCGCCGCCGCCGTGCCCGTGCTCGTGCTGGCGCGCCGGGACGAAGTGGCCGACCTGATCGGAGACCTCGCGGGCGCGACGCACGCTCTCGTGGCGGCGTCGTTCGTGACCGGGTTCGTGCTGATAGCGCTGAGCGCGTACTTCTGGCTCGTGAGCCTGCACTTGCTCGGCCAGCGCCCGCTCTTCCGCGACCTGACGGTCACCGCGGCTCGTTCCCTGCCGGCCAGGTACGTGCCGCTGATGGTCACTTTCGCGGTCAGCCGGGTGGCTCTGATGCAGCGCCGCGGCGTTCCGGGGGGGCCTCTCGCCCTCACCGCGGCACTCGAGATGGCGGTCAGCCTCGCCGTCTCGGTGGCCTACGGCCTGGTGCTGCTGGGGTGGGCCGGCGAACTGCCGGGAGGCCTCGCGATCCCGTTCGTCGCAGCGGTGGGGGTGATCGTCGCCGCTTCGCCGTCGGTGGGGGGACGGGCCGTCGCGGCGGTGGCCCGGCGGCGCGGCCTGGACAGCCTGGCCTCGGTCAGCGGATTCACGTGGCGGGGCTACCTGCACATGATCGCGGCATCGGCCTGCTATTGGACTTGTGCAGCCGCCGTGTTCTGCCTGTACATGCGCGCCTTCGATGCCGCCGACGACTTCGGGACTGCCCACCTCGCCGGTGCCTTCGTGCTCACTTGGGGAGGCCTGCGGTTCCTTTCTGTGATCGCGCCGCAGGGAATCGGCGTGGTGGAGGTGACCGTTCCGTCACTGCTCGGCGCAGCCGATCCCCTGGCTCTCGGCATATTGATATTCGGGTTCAGGCTGGTGCTGCTGCTGCGCGACCTGCTGGCCGCGGCCGTCTCGGAGCTCGACGCGTCGAGGCGCGCGAGGGCCGAAGCGGGCCCGGTGCGGCGTCCGGACGGCGCAGAGCCTTGATCCACGTCTTCATCGGCACCCAGGCCGAGTACATCAAGCTGGCGCCGCTGCTGCGGCGCATGGAGGCGGCCTGCCTCCCCTACCGCCTGATCGACTCCGGGCAGCACGCCGACCGGTCGGAGTCGTTCCGCCATGAGCTGGGCCTGCGGGCGCCCGACCACGCGATGGGCGGCACTCGCAGCGTCGACTCGGTGCCTGCGGCTCTGTGGTGGGCGGCGGGACTGGGCCTCAAGCTGGCGCTGCGCCGGCGGCTCGACCGGACCGTCTTCGGCGGCTGCCCGGGCATCTGCGTGGTTCACGGCGACACGCCGACGGCGCTGATCGGCGCGCTCATGGCGAAGCGGGCGGGGCTGCCACTGGCGCATGTCGAAGCGGGCCTTCGCACCCACCGGTGGCTGCATCCCTTCCCGGAGGAGATCGTCCGGGTTGCCGTCGACCGACTCGCCGACCTGCTCTTCGCGCCCGACGGCACAGCAGCCGAGGACCTGCGCAAGCGCCGCGTCAGAGGGCGGATCATCACCGGATCGTCCAACACGATCAGCGATGCGCTGCGCGCCGCCCTGGAGTCGGGCGCGGCAGGTGCGCCGACGGCGCCTGACATGTCGGGAGGCGCTCACTCGCACAGCTCGCCGCGCCGGCCGCACCCGGTGGTGGTGACCATGCACCGGGTGGAGAACCTGCACCGGCGACCGCGGAGGCAGGCGCTGGTGCACACGATCACGCGGCTGGCGCAGACGACTCCGGTGCGCTGGTACGTACACGAGCCCACACGACGGGCGCTCGGGGCCACAGAACAAGCCGGCCTTGAAGCCTCCGGCGTGGAGCTCGTAACGATGGTCCCTCACGCCGAGTTCGTGAGGGCGCTCGCACGGGCGCCGTTCGCGATCACCGACGGGGGCTCCATCCAGGAGGAGTGCGCTCTGCTGGGGGTGCCGGTGCTGCTGTGGCGTGACCGCACCGACCGGGCCGACGGCCTCGGCGAGAACGCCGTCTTGAGCCGCTACGACCCCGAAGCGGTGGAGGCGTTCCTGGCCGACCCCGAACGCTTCCGGCACGCGCGGAGGCTGCCGCAGTCAAGCCCGTCCCAGGAGATTCTCGAGGTTCTCGCCGACTGGGTCGACGGCTGAAGACTCAGCCCGGTCAGGCGTTCCCCCCGATTCTGCGAACCCGCTCCGAGACCGCGTAGCGGCAGATGCACACGAAGGCGGCGATGCCGTCCTTCCACGTGATCTTCTTGCCCTCGGCATAGTTCCTGCTCGTGTAGGAGATGCCGGTCTCCCAGATGCGCCAGCCTCCGGCGGCCACCTTCGCGGTGATCTCCATGTCGATCCCGAAGCGGTTCTCGCGCAGGTCGAGGGATTGCACGACCTCGAGGCGGAACGCCTTGTAGCAGGTCGCCACATCGGCAAGGCGCACGCCGGTGACCATGTTCGACAGCTGTGTCAGCATCCGGTTGCAGATCATGTGCCAGTAGTACGGCGCCCTGTGCGCCGGGCCTTCCTGCATGCGGGTTCCGTACACCACGTCGGCGTCGCCGCTCGCCAGGGGCGCGAGCAGCGCGTCCCAGTCGCCGGGGTCGTACTCGAGGTCGGCGTCCTGGATCACCACGAACTCGCGGCTCGCCTCGGCGAAGCCACGCCGCACCGCGGCGCCCTTGCCGCGATTCTCGGGCTCCAGCAGGACCGTCACACGAGGATCGTCGTACTTGGACAGCCGATCGCGGGTTCCGTCGGTCGAACCGTCGTCCACCACTATCAGCTCGCCGGCGAAGCGACTGGCGAGCACCCTGGAGACGATCTCGTCGACGGTGGCGGCCTCGTTGTAGCAGGGCATCACCACCGAGAGGCAGCCGTCCGAGGCGCTCACGCGCCACAGCCTACGGCCTGCCGGCGGAAGAAATCCTGTGAACTGTCGGGCTGGACCCGCCGAGATCGCGCTCCGCATCATGCTGCGCAGTCGGACGCGGGCGCCACGCCCACGTCCGAGCCGGGCGCCCGAGCCGGCGACCAGCAGCCGGCGGACGCTCCCGCTCCACGCGGTCGGAGACGTGCGCATGGCAGGGGCGGTGGTGGTCCGTCTCGCCCAGCCGAGTGTCCGGGCCGGCTGCCGCCCGCGGGGAACATGTGCTGCCGACACTTCTGTTGTGTGGATTTCACATGTATTTTCGTGATTGCCGGTTGCGGGGTGTCCGGGGTGGGGGTAATGTCGCCGTGGGCGATCGGAGGTGTGCGCTCGTGACATCGATGATGACAAGGCCTCCCGAGGTTGACATCGAGTATCCGGAGGGTCCGAAGGTGCCCGAGGGCGACATGCACTTGCGCCGGAGCGTGGACCTGCTGCTGGCGCTGCGGCACTGGTACGCGGGCCGCGGCGACACAGAGGACGCGTGGGTGTGCTGCGACATCAACGTGTACTACAAGCAGGGCGACCCCAGAGTGGTGGTGGCGCCCGACATAGCCGTGGCGTTCGGCGTCGACGTGGCCGCAGTCGAGAACAAGAGCGTCTACAAGGTGTGGGAGGCCGGCACGGCGCCGTGCTTCGCGCTGGAGATCGCGTCGCCGAAGACGCTGCGCACCGACCTGTACGTCAAGCCGGACAAGTACGCCGAACTCGGCGTGGACGAGTACTGGCGGCTCGACCCCACCGGCGGGGAGTTGCTGGACCCGCCGCTGCAGGGCGAACGGCGCCGGGCCGGACGCTGGACGCCGATCGACGTGGCGCCCGACGGCGACGGGCTGCGGGGCCGCAGCGACGCGCTGGGCCTGGACCTGTGCTGGCGCCCGCCCAAGCTGCGGCTGTGGGACCTGTCGGCGGGCGCATGGCTCCCCGACCCCGACGACCTCGCCGAACAGTCCGCCCTGGCCGCCGAGGAATCCGCCGCCCGACAGGCCGCCGAAGCAGAACTCGCCGAGGAATCCGCCGCCCGACAGGCCGCCGAAGCAGAACTCGCCCAGGAGTCCGCTGCCCGACAGGCCGCCGAAGCAGAGCTCGCCGAGCTCCGGGACCGCCTGGGCCGCACCTCCTGACCAGTTCGCCGCACCCGCGCTCGGCGACAAGTTGCACTACCCCGGCCCGGGATGCGAGAATCGACCGGCGGTGGATCGGGGCGGTGCCCGTGCCCCGATCCAGTCCGCGACGACCACTGTCCGTTCAGGCGACACACCACCGACAGGATGCTGAGAGTGCGGGTTTGGCGAGATTCGCATCCTTCTGACCTGCGGCTTTATGATCGGGAACCGGCGATGCCGGGCGACCCGATGAACGCCGGGGAGCGCCCGCGTTGAGAGAGGCTCTCGACCTGCTGGCGGACGCTCTCAAGTCGGGATGGACTGTCGTGGCCCTGATCGCGGCCGCCCTTCTGGCTGTCTGGCTGCCCGATGTCGGCCTGCCTCTGGGCAACAGCGACGACGGCCGCATCCTGGGCTTGTTCGGTCTTCAGGCCCGCAACTTCTGGGATCTGGGCGTGGTGGACTCGCGCTTCGGCGCGGCGGTGGAGCCGTACGTCAGGGCGGTGTACGACGTGGCGCCCCGAGCCGACCCGCCTCTCGTCGCTGTCACGTACGCGCATCATCCGCCTCTCCAGGTGTTCATGTCGGTGGTGTCGACGGGCGTTCTCGGAGACAGCGTCGCGGCTCTGCGGGTGCCCAGCCTGCTGGTGGGCGCGGCGACAGTGGTGTTCATGGCGTCGCTGCTCCGCGGCCGGGGCCTGGCCTGGGGGCCGACCCTTCTGGCGGTGGCGGCCATGGCGAGCACCGGCTTCTACTACGTGTACGCGCGGATCAGCGTCAGCTTCTCGCTGCTGCTGGCCGCCATCGCGGCTGTGTCGTGGGCGTTGCGCCGTGCCGAGCCGCGCCGTCGGGACACGCTCGTGGTGGCCGGGTCGGCCGCGCTGGCCGCGATGCAGTCCTGGATCGGGATGGCGGCCATGGCACTCGTGATGCTGTGGCTGCTCGCCGCCCGGCGCCGCGGCGCCGGCGAGCCGCCGCCGGCCGGCTCGGCGCCAGGCCACGGCGCGGAGGTCGCGGCACCGCTGCGGAGGCTGCCGGCGCCCTGGCCGGCAGGCGGCCGGCAGCGGCTGCTCGCCGCGATCGCCGCGGGCGCCGGGCTCGGCGCGGGCGCCACCGCGCTGTGGATGCTCAACGGCGCCGGAGTCGAGGATCTCGCCAACCAGGTGGCCGTACGCACCAGCAACGAAGTGAGAGGCACTGGCGGGCCGACCTTCACCTTCGGCGAGTTCCTGGCCCGGCAATGGCGTTTCGCCACCGAGGAGATGCTGGTCCCCGTGTGGTTGAGGATTCTCCTGGCGCCCTGCCTCCTGGCCGGGCTGATCGACCGGCGCACACGGGCACCGACCGCCATAACGCTGGCGGTCGCGGCTGCGCTCACCTTCGGGGTCCAGCAGGGCGCCTGGGTTCACAGGCTGTGGAACTTCCCGTGGCTGGCACCGGTGACCATCGGCTTCGCGGCTCTCGCCGACTGGGTGCGCCGCCCCATCCCCCGCCGCTGGCGCCCGCTGCCGGCCGCGCTCGCTGCGGTGGTGATCGCGGGCACGCTGGTCGCAGTGGCCGGCGGCTCGACACGGCAGCGCTACATCACCGACCCCGCCGACGCGGGCGCCGCGCTGGAGCAAGCGGGGAGACTGTCGGGCTCGCGACTGGCATGGGCTGTGCCCCCGGTGACCAGCCCCACATGGGTCTCCTACTACCTGCACGCGCGGGTGATAGCCCTCGACGAGGACGGCCTGGGCGACTTGGACGGATCCGATGTCGTGGTCCTCAGCGCGGACCGGGTGCCCGACTTCTTCCCGGCGGGAGCGCTGAACGACCCGCTCGCCGTTCACGGCGACTTCGTGGTGATCTCCGCCTCCAGGCTGCTGCCGCAGTAGCGGCATCGGAGGACATTCCGTGTGATCCGGGCCGCGACCGGCTGTCCGATGCGGTGATGTTCTCGCCAGAGGCCGAGCGGATCAGCCGCGCCTAACTAGGATCTGCGAGGCGCTGAGCGAGACCGTGGCCCGAGCGGCCCGTGAGCGCAGCAACAAGAGCGGGAAACGACATGCCTCACAGCGACGCAGCAGCACCCGCCGGCGCCTTCTCGAAGGTGCTGGTCGCCAACCGGGGCGAGATCGCGGTCCGCGTGATCCGAGCCTGCCGCGAGATGGGCGTCGCGGCCGCCGCCGTCTACTCCGACGAGGACCGGGGCGCGATGCATGTTCGCCTGGCCGACGAGGCCTACTCGCTGGGCGGCGCGGCCGCCGCGGAGAGCTATCTCCGCACCGACGCCATCGCAGCCGCGATCGAGCGGAGCGGCGCCGGGGCGGTGCATCCCGGCTACGGGTTCCTCAGCGAGAACGCCGACTTCGCGCGCGCCATGGCCGTCCGGGGCGTCACCTTCGTCGGACCGCCGCCGGACGCGATCGAGGTGATGGGCGACAAGATCTCGGCCCGGGACGCGGCCGTCCGGGCCGGAGTGGACCCGGTCCCGGGCACCGCCGAGCCGATCGTCGACCCGGCGCAGGTCGAGGCCTTCGGTGCGGCCCACGGCTGGCCCGTGGCCGTCAAGGCCGCCTACGGGGGCGGGGGCCGGGGCATGAAGGTGGTGCAGGAGGCCGCGGAGGCGTCCGCCGCGGTCGAGTCGGCCCAGCGGGAGGCGCTCGCCTACTTCGGACGCGGCGAGCTCTACATGGAGCGTTACTTCGACGCCGCCCGCCATGTGGAGGTGCAGGTGCTGGCCGACTCCCACGGCAACTGCGTGCATCTCGGCACCCGCGACTGCTCGGCCCAGCGGCGTCATCAGAAGCTCGTCGAGGAGGCGCCCGCGCCCGGCATCGACCCGGCCGTCCTGGAGGCGATGGGCGAGGCGGCGGTGGCGGTGGCCCGCGGCTGCGGCTACGTGAACGCCGGCACCGTCGAGTTCCTCTACGCCGACGGCTCGTTCTACTACCTGGAGATGAACACCAGGCTGCAGGTCGAGCATCCCGTGACCGAGATGGTGACCGGCGTGGACCTGGTGGAGCAGCAGCTGCGGATCGCCGCCGGCGAGCCGCTCGCCCTCACCCAGTCCGGCGTCTCGATCGACGGCTGCTCCATCGAGGTGCGCGTCAACGCGGAGGACCCGGCCGGGGGCGCTTTCCTCCCCTGCCCCGGCCCGATCACCGACCTGAGGCCCGCCCAGGGCTACGCCACCCGATGGGACGGCGGCTACGAGGCGGGCGACAGGATCAGCCCCTACTACGACAACCTCATCGGCAAGCTCGTCGTGTGGGGCCGCGACCGCGACGTCGCCATCAGCCGCGCGCTGCGCGCCCTGTCCGAGACGCGGATCGGTGGCGTGGCCACCACCATCGGAGCCGCGCAGGCCATCCTCGCCCACCCGGACTTCGCGTCGGTGACCCACTCGACGCGCTGGGTCGAGGAACGACTCGACTTCGCGTCCCTGCCCGAGCCAGCGGCGGCGACCGGCGCCGGCGCCGGCGTTTCCGGGCCCGGAGTGCGCCATGAGATCGAGGCGGAGGTGGACGGCAAGCGCTTCAGCGTCGCGCTGTGGACGCCGCAGGCCGGCGACGACGGCGCCGGGCGCCCGAGCGCGTCGCGCCGGAGGGCCCGTGGGCCGTCGAGTCTCGGCGGCGGCGCCCAGGAGATCACCGTCCCGATGCAGGGCACGATCATCAAGCTGCTGGTGGACGTGGGCGACGAGGTGGAGGCCGGCCAGCCGGTGGCCGTGCTGGAGGCCATGAAGATGGAGAACAAGATCGTCGCGGGCCGCGCCGGCACGGTCGCCGAGATCCGGGCGAAGGTGGGCGACTCGGTAGGCGCCGGCGACACCGTCGCGGTCGTCCGCTGAGCGCACGCGCGTCTCGGCCCTCGGGCGGCTCGGCACTGTGGCTGCTCGGCCCTCGGGCGGCTCGGCACTGTGGCTGCTCGGCCCTCCGGGCGGCTCGGCGCCCGTCACCGGCGGGGCGTTGGAGTGAGAGCGGCCGCCGACACCGCTACCGTCCGCTTCACGGGACCGGGCAGGCGCTAGCCTTTCGCCTGCGGGCGTCGGCAGAAGACGGTGGTTTCATGCCCTCCCATCCCATTCGTTCGCTCGCAGGCCTGCTAGCGGCCGCTGCGGTCTCGGCCGGAGTCCTCGCCGCTCCGGCCGCCGCCCATCCCCACGGCCCGTCCGACGACGACTTCACCTTCATCGGCGGGGGTTGGGGACACGGAAGCGGCATGAGCCAGTACGGGGCCCTGGGTCGGGCGGAGGCCGGCCACACCCACCAGGAGATCCTCGGCTTCTACTACTCCGGCACCACGCTGAGGACCGATCCCGGCCTCGTGCCCGACGATGTCGACGTGCGCATCGCAGTCCACAACACGACGGTGTTCAGGCCCTCGGGCCTGCTGACCGTGTCCATGGACGGCCGGTTCCTCGACACCACCGTCAACACCCTGACCGTGCGCCGCGGCAACGGCGGCTGGCACATCAACTCCAGCAACATCGACTGGTGCCGGGGCTTCTGCAGCGGGACCGTGCTGACGGTCGGCTTCAACGACGGCGAGGCCGTCAGGGTCTCCGGCACGAGCAACGGCGCCGAGCGCTACGCGCACGGGCAGTTCCAGCTCACCCCGGCCGCCGGGGGCGTGGCCAACTGCGGCAGCGCCGGCGCCAACCAGTACTGCCTTGTGATCGGCGAGATGACCATGCAGCAGTACCTCTACGGCATCGAGGAGGTGCCCCACAGCTGGCCTGCGGAGGCCCTCAAGGCCCAAGCCGTCGCGGCCCGCAGCTACGCCGTGGCCATCATGGCGGACCGGGCCGGCTGGTCCGCGCCGTTCGACCTCTACGCGACGACCCGCGACCAGGAGTACAGGGCTTGGGACTACGAGAGCGATCCGGGCCAGGACGCCTGGACGGACCAGGTGGACGCCACCGACGACACGGTGCTCACCTACCGGCCCGCCGATGGGGGCGACCCCGAGGTGATCGTCGCCTACTACAGCTCCTCCAACGGCGGCCACACCGCTGCCAACGAGGAGCCCCGGCGGGACTCCCTGTCGTACCTGCTGGCCAAGCCGGATCCCTTCGACGCTGCTCCCGACGCCGACGGCGTCCCCCAGAATCCCACCCACTCCTGGGAGCGCACCTACACGGTCGGCCAGATCAGCGAGTGGCTCGCGGCGTACCCCTTCGCCGATCTGGATGTGGGCGAGCTCGCCGAGATCTACATCGGCCCCGGCGGCCCCTCGGGCCGGATCGACGACTCGCTGGTGACCCTCGTGGGATCGGACCGCACGCTGGAGGTCCGCGACGAGGACGGCGAACCCTACGGCTACCGCTTCTACTACGCCCTCGTGCGGGGCTGCCGCAACACGCCCGACTGCCGTCCCCTGCTGTCCACCAAGCTGACGCTGCTGGGCTCCCGCACCGGCGACGGCCACACCGTCCACACGCTTCCCTTCACCGATGTCCGGTGGGACGCTCCCTACGCCGAGGCGGTGCTGTGGCTGCTCGAGTCCGAGATCACCGAGGGCACGACGGCGACGACGTTCTCGCCCGGGCGCTCGGTGAATCGAGCCGACTTCGCCACGTTCCTGTGGCGCCTCGCGGGCAAGCCGCAGCCGGTCGACGGATCCCCGGCCTTCGACGACGTGGCGCCCGACAGCTTCTACGCGCAGGCCGTGGGGTGGATGGTGGACCAGGGCATCACCCAGGGGTGCAGCGGCGACACCGCCCTGTTCTGTCCCGACGACCGGCTCGACGCCGCGCAGCTGGCGGCCTTCCTGTGGCGCTTCGCCGGACGCACCTACAGCAACCACCCCGTGCCGTTCACCGACATAGGAATCAACGACTTCTACCTGGAGGCAGCCCGATGGCTGGTGGAGCACCGCCTCTGGATCGGCGAGGACTTCCGGCCGCCCGGCGACCGGGAGCTCTTCAATCCGGGCGGCAACGTCGATCGGGCCCGGATGGCCGTGCTGTTGTGGAACCTGGCCGCGGCGCCCGCGGCGTTCGACACCGACGTGCCGTTGCCGCCCCTGATGCGATCGCCGTGAGGACCGGCTTCCTACGAAGGCATGGATTCCGCTACCTGTACCTGATCGACGCGGCCACGCTCCTCGGGCTCATGGTCGCGATCACGACGGTGCGCTTTCGACTCGACTGGCCGACCTACCCGCTGTCGCACTATGCGGTCGGCTTCGCGGTGGCGACCGGCCTGCACATGGCCGTCTACTACTTCGGCGGCCTCTACGAGTACGAGCAGCGGCTCGGCGCGCCTCCCTGGCTGCCGAGAGCCACGATGCTCACCCTGCTGGCAGTCGGGGCCGACGCCACCGTGAGCCTGCTCAGCGGCCGCTACCTGATGCCCCGGGCCAACCTGGTGGTCCTGGCCGTGGCCGCGAGCCTCGTCGTGTCGTTCAACCGCTGGCTGGCCCGGCAAGTGAGGAGGCGCCGTTTCGGGCGGCCCCGCGTGCTGCTGGTGGGAGACGCCGACGATGTGGAGTCGGCGCGGCGCCATCTGGCCGAGTCGAGGCAGGCCACCGAGATCGCCGGCCAGGCGGGGACGTCCTCAGACATCGCGGCGGAGGCGGACCGCTGCGCGGCCACCGATCTGCTGCTGCTGTCGCGCCAGTCGCTGGACATCATCTATCCCGAGCCCCTCGCCGAGCTCGAGGGACGCCAGGTGGGCGTCTACCGGCGCATAACGCCGTCCGACACGCTGCTGGGACTTCAGCGGACCCGCCAGATCGGCGGCATGCCTTTCGTCGCGCTGAGAGCCCACGCCCTGCCCGCGTGCCGGCTGCGCTTCAAGCGCCTCCTCGACCTCGTCTACCTGCTGGTGCTGGCCCCGTTCGCGATACCCCTGACGCTCGCAGTCGCCCTCTACGTGCGCCTGCGGGCGGGCCGGGGGGTGCTCTACCGCCAGGAAAGGGTGGGCATGGAGGGCCGGGCGTTCACGATGGTGAAGTTCCGGACCATGACCCCGGACGCCGAGCAGGCCGGGCCGGAGCTGGCCGTCGCCGACGATCCCAGGGTGATCGCCGGCGTGGCCTGGCTCCGGCGGACCCGTCTCGACGAGCTGCCCCAACTCTGGAACGTCCTCACCGGACGGATGTCTCTGGTCGGGCCCCGGGCCGAGCGGCCCGCGCTGGCGGCCCGGCTCGAGGAGCAGATCGCCGGGTACGGCCGGCGTCACGACATCCCTCCCGGCATCACCGGCCTGGCCCAGACGCAGGGCCACTACCAGACGGACGCCGCCTACAAGCTCGGTCACGACCTGCAATACGTTGTGAACTGGTCGCCGCTGCTCGACTGGGAGATCATGGTGAAGAGCCTCCTCGTGATGGCCCGCGGATCGGGCCGGTGAACAGCCCTCCAACCGCCCCCGACCGCCAGCGCGCGAACAGCCCCCGCGCCGCCCCCGACCGCCTGCCCGTGAACAGCCCTCCAACCGCCCCCGACCGCCTGCCGCACGTCTCGGTGGTGGTGCCGGCCCGCGACTGCGCCGCCGCGATAGGTGAGTGCCTCTCGGCCATCGGCGCCCAGACATACCGCGGGGCCGTCGACGTGACGGTGGCCGTGGCCCCCAGCCACGACGGCACCGCGCAGGCGGTCGCCAGCGCCGGCATCGAGCTGCCCGTGCGGGTGGTCGAGAACCCCGCAGGGACCGCCGCGGCGGGCCTCAACCTCGCAGTGGCCGCGTCGGAGGGCCCGGTCGTGGCCCGGGTGGACGCCCAGTCGCGGATCCCGCCCGGCTACCTGGAGAGGGCCGTGTCCACCCTGGCCCGCACCGGGGCGGCCAACGTGGGCGGGGTGCAGCGGCCCGTAGGCGCCGAAGGCCTGCCGGGGGCGATCGCGGCCGCGATCCGGTCGCCCTTCGGGGGCGGCCCGGCCGCCTTCCGCCGGGGCCGGCACTCCGGACCGGCAGACACCGTGTACCTCGGAGTGTTCGACCGCGACGCCCTGGAGTCGGTCGGCGGCTTCGACGAGACCCTCGGGCGCAACCAGGACTACGAGCTCAACTGGCGGCTGCGCGAGCAGGGTCGCACCGTCTGGCTCGACCCGAGCCTCGTGGTCGACTACGTGCCCCGCTCGGACTACTCCGGTCTCGCCCGCCAGTACTTCGCGTACGGGGCATGGAAGCGCACCGTGCTGGTACGCAATCCCCGGTCGCTCCGCATCCGCCAGTTCGCCGCTCCCGCGCTGGTTGCCGGGCTGGCGTGCTCCGCGTTCGCGCTGGCCCTCGGACGCCTCCGGGGCGCGGCCCTGCCGGTGCTGTACGCCGGCGCCTGCGCGGCGGCCGCCATCCGTATGCGGGGGGTGCTGCTCGGCCGGCTCGACCGGGCGCGGGCCGCAGCCGCCTTCGCGGTGATGCACCTTTCCTGGGGAGCGGGCTTCCTGGCGGGACGGGCCCGCAACCTCAGAGCGGCCGCTCAGCGCGCCGCGTCGGAGTCCAGGTAGGAGGCGACGACCTCCCCCGGTTCACCCACCGCCCGAAGTGCGCCGGCGTCGAGCCACGCCACGCGGTCGCACGACTCCTCGATCTCCGCCATGTTGTGCGACACCAGGACCACCGACCCGGCCGCCGAGCGGACCTCGTCGATGCGCTCCGCGCTCCGGGCCCGGAAGCCCTGGTCCCCTACGGACAGAGCCTCGTCGATCAACAGGATGTCGGGGATCCGGGCGGTGGCGATCGCGAAGTTCAGACGGGCCCTCATCCCCGACGAGTAGGTGCGCAGCGGCCGATCTATGGCGGCCCGCAGTCCGGCGAAGTCGATGATCTCGTCCATGCGGCTCTCCACCTCGGCCCTTGTGAAGCCCAGGGCGAGTCCGCCGATCAGGATGTTGCGCCTGCCGGAGAGAGCAGAGCGCAGCGCCGCGGACACTCCCAGCAGCGACGGCCTGCTCCGGCCGAGGATCTTGCCCGACGCCAGCGGGAGCAGCCCGGTCATGGCCGCCAGCAGCGTCGACTTGCCCGACCCGTTGGCCCCGATGAGGCCCAGCGTCTCGGACTCGTGGAGATCCAGGCTCACGCCCCGCACGGCCCTGATGGTCTGGTAGCGCCGCGCGGTCCGCCCGCTCGAGAAGAGCTGCTTGATGCCCGCGGCCGGATCCTCGTACACCCGGAAGTACACGTGGGCGTCGTCCACCCGCACCGTCACCGCCCGACCCGGGTCCATCACGCCCCCAGCCGCTGGTCGGTTCTCCAGAACACCGCGAATCCGACAACCAGCAGGACCACTCCCCATACCAGCATCCCGGCCACCACCCAGGGGTCGACCGGCTCGCCGAGCAGGCACCAGCGGGCGCAGGTGATCACGTCGTAGATCGGGTTCAGGGCGAACGCCCGACGCCAGGACTCGCTTGTCACGAAGGCATCGACGCTGAAGATCACCCCCGAGGCGTAGAACAGCAGCCTGAACACGTGCGGCAGCAGCTGGCGCAGGTCGGGCACTGCCGCCCCGATGCGGGCCACCAGGAGCGCCGCCCCGAAGTGGAACACGAACTGTGCGGCCAGCACCCCGATCAGTGCCAGCCACCGCAGCGACGGGCGCTCGCCGGTGGCGACCACGGCCGCGAGGGCCAGCACGAGCGCGGGTGCGAAGGCGGCGGTCTGGCCGTTGACGGTCGCCGCGGGCAGCAGGATGCGGGGGAACTGAACGGATCGGATGAGTCCCAGATTGCGTGGGATGCACACCGCGGCGTCCTGCACGACCCGCTGGGTGAGATGGAACCAGACCACCCCGACGATGAGGAAGCCCAGGAAGTTGTCCACGCCGCGGCTGGTGTCGATGATCACCCCGAAGATCAGGAAGTAGACCGCGACCATCAATGCCGGGTTCAGCAGGTGCCAGAGCTGGCCCAACGCGGATCCCATGTTCTGTGCCCGGAGGTCCTGGACGGGGACCAGGATGGCGAAGTCCCGTCTCCGCCAGACCTCGGCGAGATAAGCGGCGGGCGGGGAGGGCCGCGTCAGGTCGACCAGCGGCTGGTCCGTCTGCTGGCCGGAATCGCTCACGACTACGATCCTAGGATCGTCTGTCGCGGCAATAATGCAACCGTGGCTCGAAGCCGGCAGTTCGCACCTCTCGCACCGCCGCCGGCGAGGGTCGCCGGAAACGACTGGAAGTCCCTCGACACGGCCTCCCTGGAGAGGTTCGAGCCCAGTCTGCGGGCCACGGTGGTGGTTCCCTACTACCAGGTGCCGGACGCGCTGGCCCTCACCCTGGCCGGCCTGGAGCGCCAGAGCTACCCGCGTCACCTCTTCGAGGTGATCGTGGTGGACGACGGGTCGGACCCGCCGCTGGAGGCGCCCAAGGGTTCGCCGCTGAGCGTCCGTGTGATCCGTCAGCCCGACCTCGGGTTCGGCCTGGCCCGGGCCCGCAACAACGGCGCCCGCGCCGCTCAGGGCGACATCGTCGTGTTCCTCGACTGCGACATGATCCCCACCCGCGAGTGGCTCTCCGCCCACGCCCGGTGGCATCACGCCGCCAGCGACGCCGTGTCGATCGGATTCCGGCGACACCTCGACGTCGCCGGCGTCTCGGCCGACGATGTGCGTCGCTCCAGCGGAACGCTCGACGAACTGTTCGCCGACCGGCCCTGGGACCGGCCGGAATGGATCGAGTCCCACATGACCCGCACCGCGGAGTTGACCTCCGACGACGACGACTTGTTCCGCGTGGCCTCGGGCGGGAACCTCGCGATGTCGCGCCACTTCTACTGGGAGGTCGGAGGCAACGACGAGTCGTTCACCCAGTGGGGCGCCGAGGACATCGAGTTCGGCTACCGGGCCTTCACGCTCGGCGCGCTCCTCGTTCCCGAGCGCCGGGCGCTTTGCTGGCACCAGGGAGAGGGCGCCGCACCCAGTCCCGCGGAGGCGCGCAGCCTTGAACAGCAGCGGGCCAAGCTGTCGCAGTTGATCGCACACCACGGCTTCAGGAGAGCCGGGCCGGGCCGCAGCTTCGCAGTCCCCCAGTACGTGGTCAGCGTCGACACCGGCGGGGCCGGCACCGGCGGCCAACTCGACACCGTCGAGCGCCTCCTGTCGGGCGACGTCCACGACCTGGTCGTCTGGATCGAGCAGCAGCAGCCAGCCGGCGAGGAGGAGGCCCACGCGGCCGAGATCGCCCGACGCCTCCTCGGGGGCGACCCGAGGGTGCGCTTCGGCCCGCGGGGCGGCGCACCGAGCGCGTTCGCCGCATCACAGTTCCACATCTTCGTGCAGGCCGGCACGCCCGTCGCCACCGACCTCGTGTCCGGGCTCCGCAAGCGACTGGGCACCGCGGAATGGGCCACTACGTCGCAGCCCGACGGCAGCGTCGCCCTGCTGGTGAGGGCCAGGAGGCTGCACCGCGAGCTGCGACGGGGCCTCGACGGAGAATCGATCACCGCGGCCACGCTGGCACCGAGGCTGCGGCGGCGCCAGGCGGCGTCGAACCCCACCCCCGAAATCGACCTCCCCGGCAGTGTCGGGGTGGCTCGGGAAGTGCCTTCTGTCGCGGCCGGTGCGTCGACGAACACGGTTGCTTCGCCGCGGGAACTCGACGAGCCGGCCGAGCCCGACATGCCGGAAAAGCCCGACCAAACAGCCAAGCCCGACATGCCGGAAAAGCCGAGCTTGTCACGGCGGCGGCGCCAGCTAGGTCCGGAGAGCCTGCCCGCGAGCACGCCGGAGGTGATCCGGGAACCGGCCCGCGCCGCCAACGGGGGCCCGCTGCCCAGGCTGCGGAAGTTGGGTCGCATCGCCGCCTATACCGCAGCTGAGGCGCGCTCGGTACGCAGCCCAGGCGACGCCGCACGGCTGGCGCGCACCGTCGGAGCATGGATGCTCCGAGCCGCGGGCTGGCGCCTGAGATGGATCGCGCTGCAATTCCGCCGAGCCGCCCGCAAGATCCGGTGGCGGATGCGCCGAGCCGCGTCGCGGATCCGCCGAGCCGCCCGCAAGATCCGGTGGCGGATGCGCCAAGCCGCCCGCGCGGTGCGCGGCGCTGCCAGGGGGCAGCCTCGCTCGACGACGATTCGGCCGGCCACATATCGCCTCGGTCCGTCCATCGCAGCCTGCGGTCCGCGGTCGACGGCGGTGTTCGCAGCCTGGACGGGGCTTCGCACCGAGTCCTCGGCACCTGCCCAGATCGTGCTGTGTGACGACTGGCCCCTTCCGAGCACGTGGAGCCCAAAGGCCGGCACCGCGGTGATCTCGCTGGGCGGCATGGAACCGACCGCGGCGACGCCTGCCTTCGACGCCGAGCAGGTCAACCCCGCGCGCTGGCCCGTGGCCCTGAAGCGGGCAGCCGCTCTCGGACCCAAGAAGCTGCTGCCGACGGGGAACACAGTTTCCAGGAAGGTGGACGCCGCCGACTTCGCGAGAGCGCGCCGCTACCACCACTTGGCCGATGTGGCCGCATATCACGCCGACGTGCAGGCCAGAGCAGGCGCCGTGGCCGCGCTCGCCGCCAACGGCGCCGTGGTGCGCCTGTGTGACGGCGGCGTCGAGGTGGCCGGACTCCTGGGCGAGAGGCTCTTCGCCCTGCTCACCGATCCTCGCATCGAGACAGCCTCGGAGGCTGAGCGCGAGGCCCTGAGCGTGGAGATGCGACGTGAGGCGCTGCGCACGCACTCGCTGCGGGCGCGAGCCCGTCAGGTATGCGAAGCAGCCTCGATGAACGTGGAGCCCCTGCCGCTGGTGTCGGTGCTGCTGGCCACCCGGCGACCGGATCGGGTGGCTGAGGCGGTCGCTTCGGTGGCGGCCCAGACCTACCCTCGCATCGAACTGGTGTTGGCCGCCCACGGCGACGGATTCGACCGCACTCGACTTGAGGCACTGGCGGCCGGCAGCGGCACGGATGCCCGCGTCCTGACCGTGCCCGCGGGGTTCGTACTGGGCGAGGTGCTCAATCAGGCGCTGGAGCACAGCCGGGGAGAGTTGGTCACCAAGTTCGACGACGACGACTTCTACGGACCGGAGCACATCTGGGACCTGGTGCTGGCCCACGAGTACTCCCGAGCCACCCTGGTCGGCAAGGCGGCCGAGTACGTGTACCTGGAGGGAGCGGACCGCACCCTGCGCCGGTTCCGTGGCGGCGCCGAGCGCTCAGGGTCGCAGCTGACGCTGGCGGGAGGCGCGATGATCATCGCCCGCCGCGACCTCGACGCGGTGGTGGGATGGCAGCCGGTGCCTTCCGGCGTCGACAGGGCCCTCATGGGAGACGTCGTGGCCGGCGGGGGCCGCCTCTACCGCACGCACGGACGCGGCTACCTGCTGGTGCGGCATGCTCGCGGACACACCTGGGAGGCCGACGATGAGTATTTCCTGGAGAAGGCCGTCGAGGTTCATGACGGCTGCGACCTCCGCTTCGCGGGCGTCGTCTGAGCCCGCCAGGCGAACCGCTTCATCTCGCCGGCAAGCACGATCCGGAACCGCCGGACGCGCCACCTGGTCTCGCTGGGGGGTCGCGGCGGTCGCCGCGGGAGCCCTGCTCGTGTTCACCAACGGTCCGGTTCTGCTGTTCTCCAAGAGCGTGCTGGACCGCACCGGCCGCTGGGAGGACCTGGCAGTGTGGCCGTTCCTCGCCGCGGCGGCCGTTGCCGGCGCCGCGCTGGCCGCATGGGACCTGTCAGGGGCGGGGCGGCGACCGGTAGAAGCCTCCGAGCGGATAGCGGCGATTGCGGTGGCCTGGTTCGCGCTGGCCGCGCTCGCCTCCTCGCTGTGGAGCGTGCATCCCACCGCCACCGTGTGGCGATCCTCCATATACATCGGGATGGCCCTACTGGCATGGGCGATCGCCCGGCTCGACGCGCACGACACCTCAGCCGCAATCGGCGTGGTGGCCGCGGCGGCGGTCGGTGCCAGCCTGCTGCTGGTCGTGCTTCGACCAGACCTCGGTCTCGGACCGAGCGACTACTGGAGGGGCGTGTACACCAACCGCAACTCCCTGGCCCCGCTGGCCGCGATCGGCGTTCTGGCCGGGCTGCGTTTCGCTCTGGCTCCCGGACGCCTGCCCAGAGGCCGAGCGGGTGGGCGCGAGAATCCGGTTCATACGGGCGAGGCCGTGGCCCGAGCGGCCCGTGAGCGCAGCGAACAGGAGCGGGAAACACCCAGCCCCGACGCGACGGGTTGGCACCTACCCGCGCACGTTCTGAAGCGGACCGCGGCGGTCGGGCTCGTGCTGGCGTCGTTGGCGGGCCTGGTCGGCGCGGGCAGCCGCACCGCTTGGGTGTCGCTCATCGCCGCGTTGGCGGTGTCGAGCCTTCCGTGGGTCTACCACCGGGCTGCCGGGCACCGGGGCAGGAGCCAGGCCGGGAAGATGACCGCCGCCGCGGCCGGGGCGAGCGCGGTGGCCGCGGCCGCCGGCCTGGTCGCGGTCTGGAACGTGCCCACCCTCAGCCAGCGCCGCACCATCTGGAGCCTGGTCTGGGACCGGATCGTCCAGCGGCCGCTGGGCGGCCACGGGTTCTTCACCTTCTGGGACATCGAGGAACTGACCCAGCACGTGCTGCTGCGGCGCGGCAGCGCCCACAACAGCCTGGTCGAGGTGGGCCTCGGCCTGGGCCTGCTGGGTGTGGTCCCCTTCGCGGCCATAGTGGTCCTGGCCGCCCGCAACGCCGGTCTGGCGCTGTGGCGGCGACCTGGAGCGGACACTTGGATGTGGGCCGCGCTCGTAGCCTTCCTTCTGGTGGAGAACGTGACCGAGAGCTTCGTGTTGTGGTTCTCCTACAGTTGGGTGCTGCTGATGGCCGCGGCGCTCAGAGCGCCGATCGTGAGGGGCGACGCCTACACGGCGCTCGACGGCGCGATGATGGTCGAATGAGCGGCGCGCCGCCCCCGGCCGAAATCGGCGGCAACGATTGGACGTCTCTGACCGTCGAGCCGCGGGAGACGTTCCGCCCGACGCTGCCCGTCAGCGTGGTCGTCACCTACTACGAGGCTCCTGAGGCGCTGGAGTTGACGCTTGCCGCCCTCGAGGGTCAGGACTATCCGCCGGAGTTGTTCGAGGTCGTGATCGTGGACGACGGCTCGAACCCGCCGCTCGACACCCCTCCGGACAGCCCGCTGGCCGTGCGGGTGGTGCATCAGGAGGACCTCGGTTTCGCGCTGGCACGGGCCCGCAACACGGGGGCGCGCGCCGCGTCGCACGGCATCCTCGTGTTCCTCGACTGCGACATGATGCCGGAGGCCGGCTGGCTGGCGGGGCACGCCCGCTGGCATCACGCCGCGGGCGATGTGCTCACGCTCGGCTTCAGGGCGCATGTGGACGTGGCCGGCATCAGCGCCGGCGACGTCCGCGGCCGGGATGGCTCACTCGAGGATCTCTTCGCGGGACGTCCCCGGCAGATACCGGAGTGGATCGAGTTCCACATGTCGCGCACCGGCGATCTCACCTCCACCGACGACATCTTCAGGGCCGTGACGGGAGGGAACCTGGGGATCTCCAAGAAGTTCTACGGGACCGTCGGCGGCTACGACGAGAGCTTCACCCAGTGGGGCGCCGAGGACACCGAGTTCGGCTACCGCGCCTACACCCGGGGCGGGCTGCTGGTGCCGGCTCGCGACGCCATGTGCTGGCACCAGGGCGAGGGGGCGGCGCCCAGCGCGGACGAGTCCGCCAGCCTGGAGTTGCAAAGGGCCAAGATCTCGCAGCTCATCGCCCACCATGGGTTCAGGCGGGCAACCCCGGGGCGCAGCTTCACCGTGCCGCAGTATGTGGTGACCCTGCGGGCGACCGGGTCCGGGGACGTGGCCCATGTCGAGACCGTGGAGCAGATCCTGGCCGGCAGGGTTCACGACCTGGTGGTCTGGATCGAGGAGCCGCCCGGCGGGGA
This sequence comes from Acidimicrobiaceae bacterium, assembly GCA_028819505.1. Classification (GTDB taxonomy): domain Bacteria; phylum Actinomycetota; class Acidimicrobiia; order Acidimicrobiales; family Aldehydirespiratoraceae; genus Aldehydirespirator. The sequence continues at coordinate 2,481 of JAPPLH010000116.1, read as the reverse complement.
CTCGACCCGGTCCGCGGATCACGAGAAGTTGCGACGGCTGCTCGCCGGCGACCCCAGGGTCCGCTTCGGCGCGGTGGGCGCCGCGCCCGAGGCGTACCCCGCGGCCCAATTCCACATCACGATGCCGGGCGACGCGACCGTGGGTCCCGACGCCGTCACCAGGCTGCGCCAGCAGCTCGGACCCGATCCGGCTGCGTCCACCAATCCGGTCGACCCCCAGGCGGGAGTGAGCATCGTGAGAGCCTGGGCCCTGCACCGCGCCTCGCGCAGGGGGGTCGCCCTGTCCCGATGTGAAGCGGTGACGCCCATAGACCCGGACGACCTGGACGTGGACATCCGGGCGCAGGTCCCGGCGGACACGCCCCGGCCGTCGCTCGCCCGCGGGGTCCGCGCGGTGCGCCGGCTCTACCGCCGCACGGCACGGCGGCTGCGCCGGCTCCGGCACTTCCTCAGCCGCAACATCAGGCGGGGCTTCAGCGTCGTCCGGTCCATCATGAGGGAAGCATCGAGGATCCGCAGCCTCGACGACGCCCGGGACTTCTGGCGATGGGCCGCCGGCAGCGTCGGGGTGATCGCCAGGAAGCGACTCGCCGAGACCGGTGTCAGGCTGCGATACCGCAGGCAGGCCCACTACCGGCTCGGGCCAAAGATGGCGACCGTGGGACCGGTCGCCACGGCCGTCTTCGCGGCCGCCGCCGAGGTGGACCGGACCATCGGCCCGCAGACTCAGGTGGTAGTGGCCGACACGCCCGACCACGGTCGCGGCCTGCCGGCGGAGAAGGTGGTGATCCTCTCCGAGATGGATCCGTCGGCTGCGGTGCCGGCCTTCGACGCCGCGACCTTCAACCCACGGAACTGGCCCGCCGCCCACCGCTCCTCCCAGACCACTACGAGGTCCGTGCTGCGCCGGGGCCTGGACCCTCTCCGACTAAAGAAGCTGGGCCGGGCCCACCACGTCGACGATTCGGCCGACCACCACCCCGACGTGGTGACCCGGGCGGGCCGGCTGGCCGCGATGGCGGCCACCGGCATGGTGGTCCGGGTTACGAGCCCCGATCCCGAACTGGGCCGCTATCTGGGGTCCGACCTCTACTCGCTCATGACCGACGACCGGATCGCGGCCGCTGATCCCCACGCGCGTGAGTCGCTGAGCATCGCCATGCGCCGCTGCGCGCTGCGGGACCACTCGCTGCGGGCCCGAGCCCGCCAGGTCCTCGCCGCGGGCGGGCGCTCCGGTCCGCCGCTGCCGCTGGTGTCGGTGCTGCTGGCCACACGGCGTCCCCACCGCGTGGCCGCGGCCGTCGAGGCGGTGGCCTCCCAGAACTACCCCCGGGTCGAGCTGGTGCTGGCCATGCACGGCGAGGGTTTCGACCTGGCGGCCATCGGCGAGCTGCTCGATTCCATCGACCTGCCGGCGCAGGCGGTGCCGGTGGCCGCGCCCGAGCCGCTGGGGGCGGTGCTCAACGCCGCGGTGGCCGAATCGACGGGCAAGCTGCTCACGAAGTTCGACGACGACGACTTCTACGGTCCTGAGCATCTGTGGGACCTCGTGCTGGCCCACGAGTACACCCGGGCCGCCCTGGTCGGGAAGGCGGCCGAGTACGTGTACCTGGCCAACTCGGACCGGACCATCCACCGCTTCCGGAACCGCGCCGAGCGGCGCTCGGCCAGCCTCGCCGGCGGCGCTCTGATGATCGCGCGTCACGACCTCGAGGCCCTGCTCGGATGGCGGGAGATCCCCGCCAGCGTGGACCGGGCGCTGATCGAGGACGTGTCGAGGTCGGGTGGGGGCACCTACCAGACTCACGGCATGGGATACATGCTCGTGCGCCACGACGAGGGGCACACCTGGCCGGCCAAGGACGCATACTTCCTCAAGCAGGCCGACGAGGTGCGCGAGGGCTGCGACCTCGCCTTCGCGGGAGTCGTCTAGCGGCGGGACCGCTCGCCGTCCGGGGCCGGGACCACTCGCCGTCCATGCCTCGCGTGCGTGGGCCGCGCAACTGGTGCTGCAGCAGGCTGCCGGCCACCAGGGCGCCGGCCACGACCGCGGCCGCCAAGGCCAGCTCCACCCGCAGGAACGCCTCGATGTCGAAGCTGACCACGATACTGTCACGGACCCGGCTGGGGAAGGGCATCCGGGCCGTGACCTGCACGGACGGGCCCGCCCTCCGCCCGTCGGCCGGGCTCCTCCTTGAGGTCGAGCCGGGTCGTTTCGATGTGCTCCACAGGTTCGCCTGCGTCGAGTTGCCGCAGCGCCGTCTCGACGACGACCTCCAACAGGCCCGGTCCGAAGTGACCGAGCGTCATGGCCTAGATCCTTCGCTGTCGCGATCTCGCAGAAAATGCAACTCGAAGCTGCAATCAGGATTCTAGTGTTAGTTCTTAAGGTTTCAACCCAAACAAATGTAACTCAAGGCTTGTAGCTCAGGCCTCCCGGGCGTGGGCTGCGTACTGGTGCTGCAGCAGGCCGCCGGCCAC
>JAPPLH010000113.1:24715-35702 GCA_028819505.1 Acidimicrobiaceae bacterium | reverse complement strand
CCGGGCCATCCCCAGACGCCCCGCAGAGGTGTGCGCGGAGACGATCTATCGCGCCTGCTATGACCACACCGGCCGCCGGGGCCTGCCCGAGGGCTCCTGGCGTCTTCTGCCGCGCCGCTGCCGAAGACGCAAGCCACGAGGCCGGCACACACAAAAGCCCAGCCCGCTGGGCGATTTCAAGGCGATAGCCGAACGCCCCGCCGCCGCCGAGGGCCGCCGCGAGGCCGGCCACTGGGAGCGCGACTTGAACATAGGGCGAGCCAACCGCTCAGCGGTGGCCACCCTCACTGAGCGCACCAGCCGCCAGACCCTCACCGTCGGCCTGCCCGACGGCTACGACGCCCGCCGCACCGCCGCCGCGGTCACCGCCGCGCTGGCCCGCCAGCCCAAGCACCTGGTCAAGACCCTCACCTGGGACCAGGGCCGCGAGATGGGCCGCCGGCCAGACATCGAAGCAGCCCTCGACATCGACGTCTACTTCTGTGACCCCCACAGCCCATGGCAGCGGCCCACCAACGGCCTGCTGCGACGCCGGCTGCCCAAAAGCACCGAACTCAACGTCGGCCAAGCCCGCCTCGCCGTCATCGAGGACAACCTCAACACCATGCCCCGCAAGCTCCACGACTGGGACTCAGCCCACAGCGTCTATGCTGAGCTGACTTGCAACCACCGGTAGAGCTTGCCGACCCTCCAAGAGGAGATGCCTCGTCAACTCGCCTGGATGAAGAAGGCTGGCGTCAATGTGGGGCGCTACAACATGCTAAAGCTGCGCCACATTACTGATCAGGCTGACTGGATTCTGGCCAAAGCCTGGGGGATTGAGGACGCTTTCGAAGCGGCCGGGAATCTGCGGGATCGGATGGTGTTCGGGAACAAGGAATGACGAAACTGCCTTCTCTCAGTTCGGGGATGTACGCGTCCTTCATGGGCAAGTCGGGTCAGGTGTCCACTCCATTCTTGGGCGCAACGCGAGGACACATCACCTCTGGAGGCGTGGGCGGCCTCTCGAGTATTGGATCCAAGTACGCGGACCGTACAGCAAGACACCGAGATGATCCTGCCAAGCGGTCACCCTGCGGGCGATGGTGTCGATCTGATATTGGAGCCCGCGCAACTGAGCGACGAACATAATGACCTCAAGGCCCAGTTCCGTGAGCCCGGACGTGCGAGCCCTGCGGCCGCGGAAGTCGTCGTCGCAGGTGACGAGCACCCGTTCGTTGGCCGCGCACCAGCGAGCCACGTCTTCATCGGACGCGTCCGACCGGCCTCTGGCAGATGACGCGAGTGCAGCGACGCGTGAGACATGGATGACATCGGCAACGTTCGGATCAATTGCCTCCGCGACCCGGAAGGAGAGGTTCGCGTCGAGACAGAAGCGCACCCCGCCGGGCCTAGATGGCGTACTCGGCAACGCCTCTCACCTGACAGACGCTCAACTCGTACCAGTCGGCGACCTCCCATTCGGTCGCGTCGGCCAGGTTGGCAAGAATCGTCTTGACCGGAATACGGGTCCCGCGAACCGTCGGCGCTCCGAAGCACACGAGGGGGTCGATGCCGACCCACGGGGATATGTCCCAGGCCGCTGCCGCGTCGTTCACGAAGCGGATCTCGTCGGCGAAGGTCCGCACGGCGTCGCGGAACGCCAGCTGCCGGCGGTTGCGGCCGACGAGTTCCTCGGTGCGGCCCACAACGTCGGCCCACACGCTCACGCCGTCGGTGAAGAACGAGCGGTGAGCCAGGGGTCGTGCGACATCCGGCTCGGCGGTGCGCAGCGCCTCAAGCACTCTGCGAACCTTCTGCAACGAGGTTCCCTGGTCCCGGAAGCGGCGCACCGTCTCGAGGCTCACGAGGTCGAGGAAGCTGACGGTCTCCATGGAGTGCGGGCCGCCCGTCGGGGCGATGATCACAGCCAGCCACCGCCGCAGCTGCTCGCGGGTCGCCAGGCTGCGTCGTCCCACGATGGCGGCCGCCTGCGGGAACGAGTAGATCCCCTCCGACAGGCGCGCCACAGCGTCAGCAGCGTGCGCAGTGGCGGCGCTCGGGGGTTGCCTCACGGGTTCAACGGTAACGCGGGACCAGCGGTGAGCGAGGGCCCGGCCCGGCTCTGGTGCCGGTGCGACCAGAGCGCAGCCGCCAACGTCCTATTCGCACGCCCTTTGGTTGCGGCAAACAAGGCGGGATGGAACTCAGTTCCAGAGGGTGCAGATCGGGATCGCTTCGATGCGGTCGCTGAGCGTGAACCGGTTGGGGCCGGTGTGCAGCACCGCGCCGGCCTTGAACTGCTCGCCGAGCGTGTCGCGCAGCCACATGAGATGCTTGGCGTGAGCAGGCCTGGGAGCGCCGTGGGCCTTGATCTCGACCCCGATGAGCCCGCGTGCTCGGAGGTCGGCCACCAAGTCCACCTCGTGGCGGCCGTTTCGATCGCGCAAGTGATACAGGCGGGGCCGCAGCGGGTCGAACACGGCCTCTGTGCGCAGCTGGTTGGTCACGAACGTGTCGATGAGCCGGCCCAGCAGATCGCCGTTGCCCATGACCGCCGCGGTTTCCGCGCCGACGGCCGAACCCCACAGGCCGGTGTCGGCCACGTGACGCTTGGGCATCCGCGCGAGGCGCTTGAGGAGGCTGCTGCTCCACGCCGGGAGTTCGTGGACCACGCCGAGATCTTGCAGCAGGCCGGTGTAGGAGCTCACCGTTCGACTGTCGATCCCCGCGACCCGGGCCAGGGTCGTTTCGTGCACCGGGCTGGCCGAACACGCCGCGTAGGCCGTGAAGAAGGCGGCCAGGCGGGCAGTGTCGGCCCCGTGGTGGCCTTGGGCGCGCTCGTGGACGAGGAGCTGCCCGAGGTAGCTGTCGAGCCATTCGCGCCTCGCCGCGTCGTCGAGTTCGAGCGCAGGCTCCGGGAAGCCGCCTCGGAGCGCAAGTTCGACATAGCCGCGCAAGTCGGGGGCGTCGGCCACGAAACCGGCGCGCTCGCCCGCCAGCAGGCCGCTGAAGAACGGCCGCGCCGGTCGCTTCAGCATCTCACGCAAGGTCATCGGATGCATCGCGAGCCGGATCAGGCGCCCGGTGCCAGGCCACAGCCCCGGATCGGCGTCGAAGCGGGCCGAGCCTGTGAGGATGAACCTTCCCGGACGGCGCTCAGTGTCGACCGCTCGCTTGACGGCACCCACAACCGACGGGCAGGCCTGCCATTCGTCGAGCAGCACCGGCTCCGGGCGGCCGCGCAGCGCGGCGTCCGGACCCGCCTCGAACGCCGCGGCCTCGAGAGGGTCGTCGAGTCGTACCGCGCTCGCCGCATGCCGCAGGGCTGTGGTCGTCTTGCCGCAGCCCCTGGCGCCGGTGATGATCACGGCTGGCGACGCAGCCAGGATCTCGGCCAGCCAGGTGTCGGCCATGCGTTCGAAATAGGCTCCCACGTTCACCACGATACCCGCCCGCCGAATGCAATGTGTCTTTCGCACGCCTCTAAAGGCATGATTCGCACAGTCTACGATGGTCTTTTCGCGCATACTGCAATGGTTGTTTTGCACAACTTGCGATGCACGCCTTGCGCAATCAGCGATGCGTCTTTGCGCAACCTGCGATGCTTCTTTTGCGCACTATCGGTGCGTCAGACGCTCCGCGCCGACCAGGCCTCGCCGTGCCGCTGATCCTCGACAACATCGAGCTCGGTACCGAGGCCGAGTTGCTGAGGACGCTGGACTCGTCGTATCGGTTGGATGCGGCGATCGGGTACTTCAATCTGCGGGGCTGGAAGCTGTTGGCTGAGGCTGTGGACGCGTTGCCGAAGCGGCCGGAGGGGCCGAAGGCGCGGATTCTGGTCGGCATCCATGAGGCTCCGACTGAGGAGATGCGGCGGTTGGCTCGGATGCGCCGGCCGGACCCGACCGACAACCGTACTGCGGCCCGATTGAAGGGTGAGACGGTCTCGGAGTACCGGAACCAATTGCAGGTCGGCCTGCCCACCGAGGGCGACGAGACCGCACTCCGGGCGCTGCTTCGCCAGATCGAAGCAGGCGATGTGCAGGTGCGGGTCCATACGGCTCACCGCCTGCACGCCAAGCTGTACCTCTGCCACCGAGACGACACCGCTGCGCCGCGAGTGGGGTATGTGGGGTCGTCCAACCTCACAGTGGCAGGACTCCGCGAGCAGGGCGAACTGAACGTCGATGTGGTGGACGGCGACGCCACCAACAAGCTGGCCTGCTGGTTCGAGGACCGCTGGAACGACCCGTTCACCGTCGATGCGATGCCCGAGCTGGCCGAGACACTGCACGAGTCGTGGATCGCGCAGGATCAACTCGACCCGTTCCTGGTGTATCTGAAGATGGCCTGGCACCTGTCCAGGGAGGCCCGCGAGGGACTCATCGAGTACGGCCTGCCCGCCTCGATGCAGAACAAGCTCCTAGACTTCCAGGCAGCCGCCGTGAAGATCGCCGCCCGCATCGTGATGCAGAAGGGCGGCGCGATGATCGGCGATGTGGTCGGGCTGGGCAAGACCCTCGTCGGCACTGCGGTGGCGCGGCTGCTGCAGGAGGAGCAGGGCTTCGAGACGCTGGTGGTGTGCCCGAAGAACCTCACCGAGATGTGGGAGTCGTACCTGCACGAATACGAGGTGCGCGGCAGAGTCGAGTCGCTGTCGATAGTCCACAAGAACCTGCCCGATGCTCGCCGCTACCGGCTGGTGATCATCGACGAGGCCCACAACCTCAGGAGCGACAGGCGCCGCGACCACGGCGTTCTCCAGAGCTACATCGCCGACAACGACTCGCGGGTGCTGCTGCTGACGGCGACCCCATACAACAAGCAACTCGGCGACCTCGCCTCCCAGCTGTCGCTGTTCATCCGGCCCGACACCGACCTGGAACTCCGGCCGGAGCGGGCGATAGCCGAGGCCGGCGAGGCGGACTTCGAGCTGGCCTGCAACGGCCTGACCTCGACGCTGGGCGCCTTCAAGCGGTCCGAGCATCTCGGGGACTGGCAGGCGCTGATGTCGCAGTACCTCGTGCGCCGCACCCGCCGCTTCGTCGAGGACAACTACGCCGAGAAGGACGATCAAGGACGCCGCTATCTGGCATTCGGCACCGGCAGGCGCTTCTACTTCCCCAAGCGGGTGCCCATGCCCACCGAGCGGACCCTGACCGAAGACGACCCCGCCTATGCGATGGCGTCGGACGACACTCTGGACTCGATCCGCGACCTGCTGCTGCCCCGATACCGGCTCGGCGACTACATCGACATCGAGTTCGAGCCGTCCAACCCCGCGGAGCGCCGACTGGTGGACGATCTGGAGAACTCGGCAAGAGGCAACCTCGCCGGGTTCACAAGAGTGACGATGTTCAAGCGGCTGTCGTCGTCGGGGCCCGCGTTCATCGCAACGCTGCGCCGCCATCGGCTGCGGAACCTGGTGGCCGCGCACGCGCTCGACAACAACCTGTCTGTGCCCGTCGGCTCGGTCGACAACGCGCTCTGGGCCGCAGAGGTGGACGCCGACCCCGAGGACAGCGGCGAGGACGGGGACAGCACCTCGCTGTTCGACTCCGATGACGACACCGCCGCCAGCGCCTACGACAAGCTCCAGGCCAAGAACCCCAGAGCCATCCGCTGGGCTCCACGCCAGATGTTCAGGGACGACCTCGCACAAGACCTCCGGCACGACTCGGACGTGATCAACGAGATGCTAGACCGCTTCGGTGCCTGGGACGCCGCCCATGACGGCAAGATCGCCGCGTTGGAGAGCCTGCTCACCGACCGCTACCCCGACGCCAAGGTGCTCATCTTCACCGAGGCCGCCGACACCGCCCGCTACGTGTGGGAGGAGCTTCTGCGCCGCGGTGTGGAGGCTGTCGGGATGGTCACCGGCGACTCCGACAACCCGACCGCGCTGGCGCAGCGGTTCTCGCCGCGGTCCAACAGCGTCATCGCCGACGGCTCGCCCATCACCGACGAACTGCGGGTGCTGGTGTCCACCGACGTGCTCTCTGAGGGCCAGAACCTCCAAGACGCCCACATCATCGTCAACTACGACCTGCCGTGGGCCATCGTCAGGCTCGTCCAACGAGCAGGCCGGGTGGACCGCATCGGCCAGAACTCCCCTAAAGTGCTGGTCTACTCGCTGCTGCCCGCAGATCCGGTCGAAGACGAGATCAACCTGCGGGGACGCATCCGGGAACGCCTGGGCGAGAACGCCCAGCTACTCGGCTCCGACGAGGAGTTCTTCGGCGACCCGACCGAGCGCCAGATCATCTCCGGCGTCTACGACGAGTCGTCCTCCCACGGGCTCACAGGCACAGGCATCGACGACGTGGACCCGGTGTCGATGGCCTACGAGATCTGGAGGCACGCCAGCGACAACCACCCCGACCTCGCCCAGCGGGTCAAGACACTGCCCAACGTCGTCTACTCGACCAAGCACACCACCGACGACGCCCCCGAAACCGGAGTGCTGGTACATACCCAAGCCGCCACAGGCGCCGACGCGTTCGCGTTCGTGGAACCCGGCGGCCAGGCCCGTCGCGTCACCCCCCAGGAAGCGCTGCGGATCGCGGAGTGCGAGCCGGACACGCGCTCGTTGCCGCGCCTGGACGACCACCACGACCTGACCGCAGCCGCTCTGGGCGGGCCGCTGCGAACCCCTGCCGGACGCGCCACCGGCGCGCTGCAAGGCGTGCGAGGCAAGGTCTGGCGGAGGCTGAACGACCAGATGGACAGCTTCGCCGACAATCTGCTGTTCACCAGAGCAGACCTCGCAGCAGCCCACGACGCCATGAACGAGCGCCCCCTCTACGAGTCAGCCACCCAGCGCCTGGCCAAGGCAGTCCGCGAACGGAGCATCGACGACTTGGCCGCCCTCGTCGTGGACCTCCACAACGACAGCCGGCTCTGCGTACCCCCGACCTCAGACGGAACCGACAACGAGCCCGCCATCGTCTGCACGATGGGGCTGCGGGACCAGAACTGAGACGGCAGCGGCGCTGACCCCCGCACCACGCGGATGCAGGCCGGATTCACCCCGACGGGTCGGGACGGCAGGGCTCGATGCGGAGGCGGCCGGCGGTGCGGGCCACTCTGTGGCCTCCGGTGATCTCGGTGGCGATGCCAAGACCCGCCGCGACGTCGAGAACCCGGCCGATCGAGGCGGCTGTCGGAGCCGAGCCGACGGCCGCGGCGATCCAGCGCCGCAGCGCCTCGGCCGCCACCGCTCTCGGTGCGGCGGCGAGCGCGGCCGCGCTTGTGGGATCGATCTCAGCGGCCAACCCGGCGATCACCTCCAGCGCCTGGGAGGCCAGATCGGCGTGGCGATTCAGGAGGGGAACCGGGTCGCGCCCGAGAGCGTTCGCCAGTGCGGGCATCACCTCGTTTCGTATGGCCACCCGGGCGAACGACGGGTCGTCGTTCATGGAGTCGTGCACCGTCGCGAGGCCGAGCAGCTCGCACAGGGCCCGGGTCTCGGAACGGCGCAGCCCCAGCAGGGGGCGGCCCACACCGGCATGGGGGGCCGACGCGCCGGCGAGGCCCGCGCCCCGGCCGATGTTGAACAGCACGGTCTCGGCCCGGTCGTCGGCGGTGTGGCCGACCAGCACGTCGCCGGGCAGCGCCCCGTAGCGGGCGGCCCGTGCCCGGGCCTCGAGGTTGGGGCCGGGATCCACCCGCACCCGGCGCAGTTCGAAGGCGGCGCCCAGCCGGGAGGCGACGACCCGGGCCGCTTCGGCGTCGGAACCCGACGTGGGGCGCAGGCCGTGGTCGACGTGCCAGGCGGTGACCTCCAACCCAGCCGCGGCTGCCAGAGCCACCAAGGCCGCCGAGTCGGGGCCGCCCGAGAGCCCGCAGGCGACCGCGGTGCCGGCCGCTGGAAAGTCGCATCGGGCCAACAGCGCACCGACATCGAGGGCTGGCCCCGAATCGACACCCGATCGGCCGGTGACGGAGCCCGCGACCGTGCCGCTCACCGCACCGAGGACGGACCCGGGCTCGACACCCGATCGGCCGGTGACGGAGCCCGCGACCGTGCCGCTCACGCCAGCAAGGTCTCTTGGACGGGGGCGGTGACGGTGGCCGCGACATGCTGTGGGCACGGATCGAGCAACGCCACTTCGATCAGTTTCGACCGGAACCCGCATGAGCCACAACCGCCCACAGTACCCGACACCCAAGACGACTCTCGCTTGGACGACCCGTTGCCGCCCGCATGATCTCCCACCATCGGCCGCGTGGGCACGACGTCCACCTCCTCTTGCTGGAAGCACCAGTCGGATCTGCTCGTCTCAAATGTCCGCCTGCTCCATTTGCTAGAGGAATCTGTCAGTTGCTAACAGACGATAATGGCAGTAACGTCCGGACGCAAATGGCAGCAGACCGCTTGTGAGGCGGTCAGCAGGGAGGGCGCCGAAAGTGTTGGAGCGGAGGCTCGAACCGATCATCCGCCAGGCGCTGGATGATTTCCGAGTCGTGGTGATCAGCGGGCCGCGCCAGGCGGGCAAGACCACTCTGGTGCGCCGCGTGATGGACGGCGCCGGCACCTTCGCGCGACTCGACCGCGCCGCGACACTGCATGCCGCGCTGGCGGACCCTGACGGGTTCGCAACCTTCGGGGAGACGCCGCGAGCCTTCGACGAGGTGCAACGCGCCGGCGATCCCCTCATACGGGCGATCAAGGACACCGTGGACGACGACGCCAGCCGCGGACAGTTCCTGCTCAACGGCTCAGCGGACTTCCTGACCGTGCCGACCATCTCAGAATCCCTCGCCGGACGGGCGGCACTGCTGGAGCTGTGGCCGTTCACCCAAGGCGAGATCCACCAGACGCCGGACGGTTTCATCGACGCGGCCTTCTCAGACCCCGACCGCCTCCTCGGGGGCGGAGCGTCGCCACTGGTCACCGGCGACTACCTCGAGCGGGCCTGCGCCGGCGGCTTCCCCGAGGCGGTGTCCATGCCGCCGGCGGCCCGCCACACATGGTTCCGCGACTATCTGCGGACCGTGATCCAGCGCGACATCAAGGATCTCTCCGGCGCTCGGCGCACCCAGGATCTCCCCAAACTCCTGAAGCTCCTGGCGGCGCGCACGGCGGGCGAACTGGTGGTCAAGAACCTGCACGACGACACGGGATTCGGGAGCCGTCACACCACCGAGGCCTACCTCGGGTACCTGCTGATGACCTACCTGGTGGTGCTGCTGCCGGCATGGTCGCGCAATCTCACAAGCAAGGCCGCCCGCCGGCCGAAGGTCCACATCGTCGACAGCGGCCTCGCTGCCCACGTTCTCGGCACGTCGCCCCAGGCACTTGCACGCCCCACCGATCCCGCCCGCGGACAGATCATCGAGACCTTCGCCGTCAACGAGATGTACCGCCAAGCGTCGTGGCATCACGGCGCCATCACCCTGCATCATTTCCGCGACCGCGGCGGCGCCGAGATCGATGTCGTGGCCGAGGCCGCAGACGGGCGACTGGTGGCGGTCGAGATCAAGTCGGGGCCTGCCGTCGACCGCTCTGACGCCCGGCACCTGCGCCGGCTCCGCGACAAGGCGCCCGAGGACTTCATCTGCGGTGTTGTCCTGCACACCGGCGAACGCGCCTACCGTCTCGATGACCGCATACTGGCCCTGCCCATGTCACGTCTGTGGACCGCGTCCTGACTTCGCCGGCGTGCGGCGCGGGATGAGATGCCCGTAGGACCTGAGCCAATCTTCGCTGCGACCACCCTGTCCAACCAAGATCGCACGGGCGATGAGCTGTGCATGAGGTGCTGGTCTACTGGCGCGCGTTCGGCCTCATGACCCACGCGTCCCAGAGAGCGCGGTACTGCACGACGGCGCACGATGGCTCGGATGCGCCGCGGCGCCCATGCGGGCGATCCAGTCGCGCGGGCTGCGGATCTCGGCGATGCCGGGGACGTTGTCGGGGCCTTCCCACACACGGTCGAGCAGGGCCGTGCCGCCGACCGCCTCAACCGAGGCGATGAACTGCTCGCCCTCGGCGTACTGCTTGATCTTGGCGTCGAGGCCGATCACCCGCTGGAAGACCCTGTTGAAGCCTCGGGCCGAATTGCGGCGGTTGCGCATCACCCGGCCGAACCGGGGCGCGGAGGGGACCAGGCCCTGTCCGGCCCGGTCCATGGTCACGTCGCCGTGGCCCTCGAGGAGGCTCATGAGACCGGCGAGCCGCCCCAGAGTCTCCACCTGCGCCTCCGATGCGAACAGGGCCATGATCCCGCCGGTCGCTAGCGGGTCTTCGCCGCGGCGCCGGGCCTCCACCACCCGGCGCACAGCCGCCGCGATCCGCTTCGGGTCGGGGTCCACCGAGTCGAGCACCGACTCGACCAGGCCGATGAAGTGCGGCCGCATCCAGTCCACACCGGTGAACTGGGCCCGATGGGTCACCTCGTGGAGCGCCAGCCAGAGCCGGAACTCGGCCGGGTCGAAGGCGTACTTGTTCTCCAGCGACACGACGTTGGGGGCCACGTAGTAGACGATGTCCTGGTCCTCGGGCTTTTCGTCCTCGATGATCAGCAGGTCGTACTGGCCCAGCACCCGCGTGGACATCCAGCCCAGCATGACGCCGAGCTCGGCTCCGGCCACCCGCCGGGTGATCGGGGCCAGCATCCCGTCCGAGCCCGTGCCGAGCTTGGCCGCGAGGGGCCTCAGCAGCCGCTGGAACGAGGCCAGGTTGGCGTCGATCCAGCCGACCCGGTCGGTCACCCGGCCCCGGGCCGGTCCCGACAGCGACCGCAGGCCGGTGAACTCGGCCACCAGACCCTCGGCCCGCTCGGTGCATCCGGCGAAGTCCTCGGCCAGGCCGTCACGCCAGCGCGGCGCGGTGTAGGGCTCGCGCCGGGCGGCGCGCACCGCGACCAGTCGGGCCAGGTCCCAGTCGATGGGGTCGCCGAAGTCTCCGGGATCGCCGGGACCGGCAGCGCCCTCGAGACCGGCGGCATCGCCGGGACCGGCAGCGCCCTCGAGACCGGCGGCATCGCCGGGACCGGCAGCG
>JAPPLH010000113.1:0-24615 GCA_028819505.1 Acidimicrobiaceae bacterium | reverse complement strand
CCATCGAGTTCTACGGAGCCCTCGGCGTGGGCGTCCATGCGGTGGGGCTCAGTCCCTCGGGTATCGCTTGTAGGTGACCTTCTGGAGGTAGCCGACGATGGTCGCCACGATCGAGAGGATGCCGGCCACGGCGAGCGGCACCGCGATCCAGAAGTGCCATACGACGCCGGCGAAGGTCATGGGGACGCCGAGATCGGGAGTCCGGCGAAGGTCATGGGTCCGCAGTGTAGATGGCTCGCAGCACGCGCACTCATTCTTCTCCGCCCGAGTCAGCATCGCCAGCGTCTTGCGAGTCTCGAATACCCACCGCCTCGGGCCGCTCCTCGGGCACTACCACGCCCAACGGGCGGAGGCGGAGCAGATTCGCAGTATCCGGCCTTTGGAGACGGCGAAGACTTCGTAGACTCGGCCCTCGGCGACGTGAGTGAGACCATCCGGACGGAGTCGGCGCTTGGCACCGCCTCGTCGGGGTCTACTGCGGCTGCTGGCACAGGCGGCGGGGGCTTCGGTGACAGCGCCGACGGCTGCGGTTGGGTGTGGTGGGGGGTTGTAGGCTGTGGTCGTGGCAACCACGACGGTGCCGGCGCCGACGGTGCGTGAGGCTCAGAGGGCTGCTGAGCGTCTGGTGGAGGCTGGTGCGGGTCGGGTGCTGTTGTTCGGGTCGGTGGCTTGCGGCCGCGCCACAGTCGGCTCAGACATCGACTTGGTGGCGATCTTCGATGACATCGACTACCGCGAGCGCCTCGCTATTCGCAGCGCTTTGTGTGCGGCTGCTGGGAGCGTGGTGGATTGCCCGGTGGAGGTGTTTGTCACCGACCGGGCCGAGTGGCGTCGCAGGACCCAGGAGGTCTCGGCTTCGTTCGAGGCCGGGATCGCAGCTTCGGCGGTGGTGTTGGTGGACCGTCCCGCGGGGGCGGTCCGGTGGGACAAGGAGATCGGTTTGGCTGACAACAACACCGACGAAGCCCTAGGCCGTCTCGACGAGGCAAGCAAGGCGCTGTCGACGATGACGCGCGCGATGCACCCAGACGAATGGGAGATCACCGAGCCCCAACAGGACCACGCGACCCGCTGGCGGCTGATCGATGTGTGCTCGGCCGGCGCGATGGCCACCGAGACCGCCCTGAAGGCCCTGGCGGCCGCGCATGACACCCCAGCACCCCACAAGCACCGCATCGACTTGCTGTTGCCGCTCGCGGGCCCGCGCACCCACGACGCGCGCGCCGCGCTGGCCGACTTGGAGACCAACACCGTCGCCCGCGGCGACGAACCCTACGGAGATCTCAGCATCTGGCGCGCCGCGGGCACCTACATCGCGGACCGGCCCGACATCGACTCAGACACCGTCGCAGCGATGGCGCCGCGCATCGCGCGGGCCGCGACAGCGGTGACCGCCATCGCTGCTGACGAACTCGACGCCGTGGCCCCAGGCGCCCCGGAGGTCACACGAGCCCGCCAGATCATCGAGCTCGCGGATGGCACCATCGCCACCTATGACCTGCGCACCGGCACCAGGATCGATCCCGGGACCGAATACCACAACACGATCCGCTCTCGCTGGGACACCGGAGGCGACTTCGGCCTCGGCTTGTAGCACCGCTGGCGCCGTGGCTTGCCGGTAGCGGCGTCAGCTGCTGCCACGTAGTCGATCTCGCCGCGCCCTGCGCTGGGAGCGTGCTGAAGCCCGGGCGCATTGTGGCTGCGGCTGTCAGGGTCCCATCGATGTGAGCGGCACTACCGTGACGTCGCCGTCGCGGTAGGGGCGGCCCCGCCCCACCAGCACGATGAGAGCGGCGGGTTCACCGGCGCGCTGGGTGTCGACTCGGTCGCGCAGCCTGCGCAGCGATGCGGTTGCTTGGGCTGTTGCTTGGGCTCCGCCGAGCTTGATCTCCACGGCCGCCCAGCGCCTGCTGTAGCGGTCGGTGGCGATGACATCAGCATACGCCTCACACCATGCAGATGCTGTATCTGCCGGACTGTTCATGCTCGATTTGCCGCACCCAACATGCCTTGTTTGGCAGCCGAGCCCGAAAGGGGACTTGAACCCCTGACCTACGCTTTACGAGAGCGTCGCTCTACCGGCTGAGCTATTCGGGCCTGTGCGCCGCGGGCAGGGCCCGCCGGCGCCGACTCAGGCTACCGCTTCAGTGCGGGTGGACGTGTGCGCCCAGGGACGGCAGGTCTAGCAGCAGGGCTTGGAGGGCCAGAGCCTCGTTCGGGGAGCGGATCAGGCTCTCGGCGGTGGCTCGTAGGCGGTCTATGGCCCTGACGGCTCTCCGGTCCGCTGCCGGATCGTGCGGTTCCGAGGTGATCTCGTCGCGGTAGCGGGCGGTGAGGGTGGCCAGGCCGAAGCGGATCTCGTCGGTGCGGAACTGGCGGTGCTCGCGTCTGTGCTGCGCCTCGATGGCGCTGCGGCCGGAGCCCCGCACGCCGAAATGCTCCTCGCGCTGGTCCAGGGCGGCGGTCTCGGCCCCGTGGCGTTCGGTGAGGGCTGCGGCGGCCTCGTCGATCATGGCTCGCAGTTCGGCTACCGCCAGCGCGACGGCGGCCCCGGTACCGTCGAGGCGGTCCGGCACCGTCCACCATGCCTCCCGCCGGAACGCCACCCGCTCGTCGGCGGCCAGCACCCTGGCCCTGTGGAGGTTGCCCGCAGCCGCGGCCGCCACCAGCGGGGCCCGGTCGGCAGCGGCCAGGCCCTCCGACGCCAGCACCCGGGCGATCTCGGCGTCGGGGACCGGGCCGAAGTCGACTCTCGCGCAGCGCGACGCGATGGTGACGTGCTCGGGCAGCACCTGCTCGGCCAGCAGCACCCACACCACCGAGCCGGGCGGCTCCTCGACCGGCTTGAGCAGGGCAGCCGCCGCAGCCGGTGTGGCGGCGTGGAAACGGTCGACGACCAGCACCTTGCGGGAGCCTTCCACCGGCGTGCGGCTGGCCTCGACGACGAGCTGGGACACCTCCTCCTCGCGCCGCAGGCTGGTGCCCGCCGGGCTCAGCACAAACACGTCGGGATGCTCGTCGCGAGCAGCCAGCCGACGATGCCGCGCCGCCCGGGCAGGGTCGGCGCCCGCCCGGCCGTCGGCGGCCACCAACAACTCTCCCGCGAACGCGGCCGCGGCGGCCCGCTTGCCTGAGCCTGGCGGTCCCACCAGCAGGTAGGCATGCACCGGCGACACCGCAGCCGCCGCCAGAGCTGCCACCGCCTGCGACTGGCCCACCACCGGCGACCACGGATCGACGGGGTCCGCCGCCCCAGAAACCGCCGCCCCAGAAACCGGCTCGACGGGCGCCGCCGCCTCTGTGTCGCGCCCGCCGGAATCCGCCGGCGCCGGTGCATCGGGGTCCGGCCCCGCAAGATCGTCGAGGAGAGTCATCGGCCCTCTCCGAGGCGGTCCCGGACCGCGGCCGACACCCGTGCGGCCACGTCATCCACCGAGCCGTCGCCGTCGACCACCGCCCAGCCGGCCGGGTCGGCCCCGGCCATGGCCAGGTAGCCGGCCCGGACCCGATCGAGGAAGCCGTCACCGGCGCCCTCGAAGCGGTCGAGTGAAGGTCCCAGCCGCCGCGACGCCAGATCCAGTGGGATGTCCAGC
Organism: Acidimicrobiaceae bacterium; assembly: GCA_028819505.1. GTDB lineage: Bacteria > Actinomycetota > Acidimicrobiia > Acidimicrobiales > Aldehydirespiratoraceae > Aldehydirespirator. Next base: position 21,022 of record JAPPLH010000113.1, on the reverse strand, counting down.
AGCAGGTTCAAATCGGGTTCGATCCCTGTGGTGGCGAAGCGCAGCATCGTCTTCAACTCCGCAAGATCGAGACCCCGTCCGTAGCCCTGGTAGGCGAGCGTCGAAGCGGTGAAGCGGTCGGTGACGACGTGCCGTCCGGCCCGCAGCGCGGGGCCGACGACCTCGGCCACATGCTGGGCCTTGTCCGCGACTATCAGCAGCGCCTCGGTGCGGTCGTCGAGGGCGTCGTTGTCCGGATCGAGCAGCATCCGCCGGACTTCTGAGCCCACGCCGGTCGCGCCGAACTGGAAGGTGAGAACCGCACCGAGCGACTCGGCCAGCAACCGGGCCTGGGTGGACTTTCCCGACGCGTCCACCCCCTCGACCGCGACGAGCCGGGCGGTCACTCCGACGCCCCGGTCGCGGACGCCGGCACACCCTGCCCGCGAGCGCCCGATCGCAGGCTCAGAGCGGCCAGGGCGCCGGCGACGACGATGATCACGCCCGCGATCCACATCGTGAGGCGCGATCCGGGCAACTCGACCACCGCTCCCAGCACGGTGGCCTCCTGGTCCCACCAGCGGTCCGACAGGCCGTCGAGCAGGTCGGCCAGGACGCCGCCGACGGCCAGCGCGATCAGCGCGCACAGCCGCACCAGCACCAGCAGGGCTGCGAACACCCGGCCCCGGATCTCGTTGTCGACGTTCTCGTGCAGCAGCGTGAACCCGAGCACGTACGAGGGACCGGCCAGCATCCCGAGCATCACCACCAGCGGGATCATCAGCGACAGCCGGTCCACCGACGCGGCGGCCACCAGCACGACACCCGCGCCGATGAGCGCCGATGTGAACCCGTGGAGCCGGTTGATGCGATTCTGCAGCGCCGCGGCCGAGGCCACGCCCACCGCCATGCCCACTCCGAGCGCGAACAGCACGGCATGGAAGTCGGCCTCCCGCCCGACGATCACCTCGTCGACGAACCGGGCGCCGAGAACCACCACCATCCCCGCGCCCATCACCGCGGTGGCCAGCCCAACGTTCACCGACCGCACGATGCGGTTCCTCCCCACCAGGCGCCAACCCTCGCGGAGCTCGCGGATCGCCCCGCCGAGGTCGAGGCTCCCCCGCTCCGTCGCATGGCGCTCGTCGCGGGAGCGCGCCGGGATGGCGATGCTCCAGATGATCAGGGCGGTCACGAGGAACGTCAGCGCGTCCACATAGAAGGCCAGCCCCTCCTCGTTGAGCCGCAGGTTCGTCACCCATCCCTCGTCCGGCACCGCCTCCGCCGCCTTGGCCAGCAGCGCGGCCGCGCCCGCCGCCACCGGGAACATGCCGTAGGCGGCGGTCACGTTGAGCGAATTGGCCGCGGTGAGCTTGTCGCGGGGCACGAGCTCAGGGACCATCGCCTCCTTGGCCGGCTGCCACATCATCGTCAACAGCTCGAGCAGGAAGCTGGCCACGATCAGGCCGACGATGGTGTCGACGAACGGCAGCGCCACCAGGACCAGCGCCCGGCCGACGTCGCAGGCCACCATCACCCGCTTGCGGTTGAGCCGGTCGACGATGACGCCCACCGCGGTGGCCAGGAAGAAGCCGGGCGCCACCCGGGTGGCCAGCACCAGGGCGATCGCGGTGCTCTTGGACCCCTCGGGGGCGAGCTGGTCGGCCAGCGCGATGGTGGCGAACAGGCCCAGCCAGTCGCCGGTGGCCGACACGATCTGGGCGATCCACAGCCTGAAGAACGCCCGGGTGCCGAAGATCCGCTCCAGGCGCCCCGACGGCCGGGCCGCCTCGAAGGCCTCGTCGAGCCGGGTGCCGGCCGAGGAGCGGGGCGCAGCGTCGTCCACGACGAACGAGACTAGGCGGGCGGCCTGCCAGTGGCTTGCGGCCGGGGCCTCAAGCAGCCGGCCACGCCAGAGGCGGTCAGCTCATCGAGACTCGGGGCCGCCCGGGCGTGCCCGCGCCGCCAGCCGGCGAGACCCGGCCCGCTCCAAGCGGCTCCGGGCCGCCCGGGCGTGCCCGCGCCAGCCCGTGGATCAACTGCGATTGCGGGTGGGTCTGCGGCGGGCGGGGCGCTTCTTGGCGGGGCCCTTGGCCCGCCGATCGGCCAGCAACTCGCAGGCCCGCTCCAGGGTGAGCCCCTCGACGGTGTCGCCGGACCGCAGCGAGGCGTTGGTCTCGCCGTCGGTGACGTAGTGGCCGTAACGGCCGTCCTTCACCACGACGGCCCGGCCGGTGTCGGGATCCTCCCCCAGTTCCCGCAACGGCGCCGCCGGGGCGGCCCGGCCCCGGCCCCGGGCCTTCGGCTGGGCCAGCAGCTGGAGGCACTCCTCGAGGGTCGCCGTGAACAGCTTGTCCTCGCTGGGCAGGCTGCGACTGTCGGCGCCCTTGCGCACGAACGGCCCGTAGCGGCCGTTCTGGACGGTGATCTCCACCCCGTCGGCGGGGTCGGCGCCGACGGTGCGGGGCAGCGACAGCAGCCGCAGCGCGTCCTCCAGCGTGACCGTCTCGGGGTCCATGGTCTTGAACAGCGACGCGAACTTCGGCTTGTCGGGGACCTCCTCGGCCAGCCCGAGCTGCACGTAGGGCCCGTAGCGGCCCGTCCTGGCGACCACGGTGAGACCGGTGTCGGGGTCGGTGCCGAGGACCCGCTCGTCGCGGCCGGCGGCCAGCAGTTCCAGCGCCCGCTCGACGGTGAGCTCGTCGGGGGCGGTGCCGTCGGGCACCGAGGCGGAATCGTCGCCCCTCTGCACGGTCGGGCCGTAGCGCCCGACGCGAACCTCCAGCTCGACGCCGTCGGCATCGGCGCCCAGCGGGATCGAGTTCACCAGCCGGGCGTCGATGTCGCTCAGGCGGCTGGAGACCTTCTCCTTGAGGCCGGGATCGTGGTCCCCGCCGAAGTAGAACCGGCGAAGCCACGGAACATGCTCCTCCGCGCCGGCTGCGATCCGGTCGAGGTCGTCCTCCATGTCGGCGGTGAAGGCGTAGTCGACCAGCTTCGGGAAGTGGCGCTCCAGCAGATTGACCACCGAGAAGGCGGTGAACGACGGCACCAGCGCCGAGCCCTTCTTCCACACGTAGCCGCGGTCGATGATGGTGCCCATGATCGACGAGTAGGTCGAGGGCCGACCCACGCCGAGCTGCTCCAGGCGCCGCACCAGCGAAGCCTCGGTGTAGCGCGCCGGTGGCTGGGTGCTGTGCCCGGACGCCTCCAGGCCGCGGCAGTCGGCGCCGTCGCCCTCGCGCAACGGCGGCAGGCGGAGCTCGGCGTCGGTGTCGCTCGCGTCCGGGGCGTCGGTCCCCTCGGTGTACACCTCGCGGAAGCCCATATGGGTTATCACCGTGCCGCTGGCCGCGAACTCGGCGTCGCGGCCCGAGGCGCTGCCGGCGCCGACGCGCAGCTGGACCGTCTCGCCGGTGCAGTCGGTCATCTGGCTGGCCAGCGTCCGCTTCCACACCAGCTCGTAGAGCCGGGCCTCGGGCCGGGGCAGCTGACCGGCCACCGTCGACGGGTCGGCGAAGACGTCGCCCGCGGGCCGGATGGCCTCGTGCGCCTCCTGGGCGTTCTTCACCTTGCCGGCGTAGACCCTCGGCTCGGGCGGCAGCACGCCCGAGCCGTAGCGATCGGCTATCTCGGAACGGGCCGCCGCCACCGCGCCCGACGACAGCGACGTGCTGTCGGTGCGCATGTAGGTGATGTAGCCCTTCTCGTACAGCGACTGGGCGGTGCGCATCGCCGCCGCCGAGGTCATGTGCAGCTTCCGGGCCGCCTCCTGCTGCAAGGTCGACGTGATGAAGGGCGCGGCCGGGCGCCGCCGGTAGGGCTTGGAGGTGCGGGCCCGCACCGCGAAGGCCGCGTCCTCAAGGTCCGAGGCCAGCGACGTGGCCGCCGCCTCGTCGAGCACGGTGACGTCGCCCCGGGCCGGCCGGCCGTCGGCGCCGAAGTCGCGGGCCGCGGCGACACGGGCGCCGTCGAGCTGCACGAGATCGGCGGTGAACCCGGTCCCGTCGCCGCCGCCCGCGGCGTCCGCCGGGGCGAACGTGCCGGTCAGCCCCCAGAAGCCGGCGCTCACGAAGTCCATCCGCTCGCGCTCGCGCTCCACCACGATGCGCACCGCCACGCTCTGCACCCGCCCGGCCGACAGCTGCGGCATGACCTTCTTCCACAGCACCGGCGACACCTCGTAGCCGTAGAGCCGGTCGAGCAGCCGGCGGGCCTCCTGGGCGTCCACCAGGCGGCGGTCCAACTCCCGCGGCGCGGCCACCGCGGCGGAGATCGCGGCCCGGGTGATCTCGTGGAAGACCATGCGCTTCACCGGCACCCGCGGGTTCAGGACCTCCATCAGGTGCCAGGCGATGGCCTCGCCCTCCCGGTCCTCGTCGGTGGCCAGATAGAGCTCGTCGGCGCCGGCCAGCAGGTCCTTGAGCTTGCGGACCTGCTGGCGCTTGTCGCTGTTGACCACGTACAGCGGCTTGAAGCCGTTGTCGACGTCGATGCCGAGGCGGGCCCACGGCTCCGACTTGTAGGCCTTGGGAACCTCGGCCGCCCGGCTGGGCAGGTCGCGGACGTGGCCGATGGACGACTCCACGACGTAGCCGCGGCCCAGGTAGCCGGAGATGGTCTTCGCCTTGGCGGGCGACTCGACGATTACTAGGGCGTTGGCCATGGGCATCGAACCGATCCGACGGGCGGGCGCCAGTCAACTGTTGGGGACTCGGACAGGATCTCGGACAGGATAAGCAGCGGCTCGCAGGGTTTGGGGAAACCGGTCGAGGACCGCGGAGGATAGCGCCGCCGACGAGGGCCGCGATGGCCGATGCGGCCAGGACGCCGACCGTCTGCTGGCGACGGGGGAACGTCATGAGTGTCGCCCGTGCCGACGCCGCCGGGCGGGCCGGCACGCACTGTACTGGGACCTCGCTATTGTGAGCCGTTCGAGCATGCGGGGTCGGCGGCGCAATCGCTCGGCCTCTGGTGGGTGCCAGCCGTGAGAATTTACACGCTAGAGCAAGCGCGGGATGGGGCAGACCGGTGATCTTCAGCCTGCTCGTGCTGCACGTCGCGGTGTGCGCGGTGTTGGCCCGCGCCGGCCGCCGGCTGGGCCGCGGCAGCCTGCTGGTGGGCGCCGTCCCGCCGGCGTGCAGTGCGCTCTGGGGCGCGGCCCGGCTCGGGGACAGCCAGCCCGCAACGGCCGACCTGACCTGGGTGGGGGGGCTCGATCTGGCGATGACGTTCCGCGTCGATGCCTTCGCGGCAGTCATGACCCTGATCGTGTCGGGAATCGGCGTTCTCGTCCTCGTCTACGCCTTCGGGTACTTCGGGCCGGGCACGGCCCACACCGGCAGGTTCGCCACGACCCTGCTGGCCTTCTCGACGGCGATGCTGGGCCTCGTCTGGGCGGACTCGGTCTGGACGCTGTTCGTGTTCTGGGAGCTGACGTCGGTGACCTCGTTCCTCCTCGTCGGGCACAAGAGCACCGACGCCGCAGTCCTGGTGGCGGCCCGGCGCGCCCTGATGGTGACCGCAGGCGGCGGTCTCGTCCTGCTGGCCGGCCTGCTGCTGGTGACCGGCGCCGCCGGCACGACGCTGATCAGCGAACTGGCGCCCGTCGACGGGGCCGGGGCCGGGGCCACTGCCGGCGCCGTGCTCGTGATGATCGCGGCGGCCACCAAGTCGGCCCAGGTCCCGTTCCATGCGTGGCTGCCGGGCGCGATGGTCGCTCCCACCCCGGTCAGCGCATACCTGCACGCGGCCACGATGGTGAAGGCGGGCGTGGTGCTCGTCGCGGTGGCGGGCCCCGCCCTCTCGGGGATCGTTGCGTGGAGGGGATGCGGCATCGCCTTCGGGGTGGCCTCCGTCGTGTGGGGCGCGCTGGGCGCCCTTCGCCATCGCGACGCCAAGCTGATACTGGCGTGGGGCACCGTCTCGCAGTTGGGCATGCTGATCACGCTCTTCAGCGTCGGCACACCGGCGGCCGTGCTGGCCGCGGTGGCGCTGCTGGTCGCGCACGCCCTGTTCAAGGGCGCGCTGTTCCTGATCGTCGGGGAGATCGACGTGCGGGCCGGAACCCGCCACATCGACGAGTTGGGCGGGCTGGCCCGATCCATGCCGGTGGCCTTCGCCGCGGCCGTGCTGGCGGGGCTGTCGATGGCCGGCGCCCCGCCCCTGTTCGGGTTCGTCGCCAAGGAGACGGCCATCGGCGCCGCTCTCGGGCTGGAAGGGCCCGAGGCTTGGATCGTCGGCTTCGGGGTGATCGGCGGCTCGGTGCTGACCGTGGCCTACACAGTCCGGTTCCTGGTGGCGGTGTTCGGGCCGGGCCCGGAGACCCCGCTGTCGGCGCGCCGTCCCGCGCTGAGCGCGCCGCCCGCGGTGCTCGCGGCGGCCGGGGTCGCGGCCTTCGCCGTCCTCGGCCCCCTCGACAGCGTGCTGGCGCCGGCCGCGGTCCGGCTGAGCGGCGGCGCAGCGGTCGGGCACCTGCACCGCTGGCCCGGCCTGGAGCCGGCCCTGGCGGTCTCAGCAGCCGTCCTGGTGGTCGGCGCGATCGTGGGACTGGCCATGGGCGGGCGGCCCGGGCAGGCCCCTGCGGACCGCGCGGCCCGCTGGACGGACGCCTCCATCGACGGGGCCGTGGCCGTCGGGCGGGCGACCGTCGCCCGGGTCCAGCACGGCTCGCTTCCCGTGTACCTGGTGACCATGGCCGCGGTCGCGACCCTGGCCGCCACCCCGTTCCTGGCCGGCATCAGCCTCGATCACATCGTCGCGTGGGACAGGCCCCTGCAGGGGGTGCTGGCCGTTACCGTCGTCGGTGCGGCTGTGGCGCTGTGCTGGGTCGGCACCCGCCTCGGCGCCGGCCTGGCGCTCGGAGCGACCGGCATCGCGGTCGCGTCCGTCTTCGTGGTCCACGGCGCCGCCGACCTGGCCCTGACCCAGCTGCTGGTCGAGGCGGCCATCGTGGTCGGCTTCGTGCTCGCCTTCGGCCACCTCTCCCGGAGCTTCCCGATGACGGGCCTGCGGTGGCGGGCAGTGCGGATGGCCGTCGCCGGTCTCGGGGGAGCCGCGGTGGTGGTCGGGCTCGGCGCCGCATCCGGCAACCCCGTCGCGGCGCCCCCGCTGGCCGAGTTGGCGGCCGCCTCGGTCGACGAGGGCGGCGGCAGCAACGTCGTCAACGTCATCCTCACCGACATACGGGGACTCGACACCCTGGGCGAGGTCCTCGTCCTTGCCACCGTGGCCCTGGGCGTCCAGGCCCTCGCCCGCCCCTCCGCCAGTCGGGGGAGCCCGACGCCATGACCGACGGGCCGCTCCCATGATCCGGCTCGGCATCCGGGCGGCCAGCCCGTTCGCGGCCGTCGTCGGCTGCTACCTGCTGTTCGCGGGCCACAACAACCCCGGCGGCGGGTTCGCCGCCGGGCTGGTGTTCGGGGCCGTTCTCGCGCTCCGGACCGTCGCCGGGTTCCACCAGCCCACCTACGGCGTCGCCCTGGTGGCCGCAGGCGTCCTCGTGGTGGCCGGCGTCGCGGTGATGCCGCTGCTGTGGGGTGGTCCGCTGTTCGACCAGCAGGTGCTGTCGGTGGAGGCGCCCCTGCTCGGCAAGGTCAAGGCCGGGTCCGCCCTGCCGTTCGACATCGGTGTGGCGGCCATCGTGGTCGGAACGGTCATCGCGGCGCTCGACGGGCTGGGCGCGTCCGAGTTCGCCGCCGGCCCGCCGGCCCGCTCCGACGGCGGGGAACGAGAATGAACGCCGCGCTCCTGCTGGCTGTGGGCGGCCTGACCGCCGTCGGGCTGTACCTGCTGACCGGGCGGTCGCTGAGCCGGATCATCCTCGGCTACTCCCTGCTGGGGCACGCCACGGTGGTCGCTCTGATCACCGCGGGCGGCCCGGCCGGCTGGCCGCCCATCGCCGGCCAGGCGGCGCCGGAGGACATGTCCAACCCGCTGCCGCAGGCCCTGACCCTCACCGCCATCGTCATCTCGTTCGGGTTGACCCTGTTCCTGCTGGCGCTGGCCAGGCGCCAGCGGACCCTCTCGGGCGACGACCTGGTCGAGGACGACCTGGAGGACCGCCGGATCGCGGCGGCCGAGAACGCCCCGACCGGACCCGAGGACCCGGTGGCGACATGACAGTGTTGATCTCCGTCGCGATCGTCGCGCCGCTGCTGGCCGCGGCCTGCAGCCTCGCTGTGCGCTCCCACCCCCCCGGGCGCGACATCGCGGTCCTCGCCGGGCTGGGCTCGGCCGCGCTCGCGTCGCACATCATGCTGGTGACCGTCGCCCGCGACGGCACCCACACCGTCGCGGTCGGCGGCTGGGCGCCGGAACTCGGCATCGTCCTTGTGGCCGACCTGTTCGCCGCCCTCATCCTTCCGGTGGCGCTGACGATCATCTTCGTGGTGGAGGTCTTCGCCATCGGCCAGCGCCGGACGGTCTGGGCGGCGAACCCGCAACTGAGCGGGCCGCTGCTGTGCGTGCTCACCTCCGGGGTCTCCCTGGCCTTCCTCACCGGCGACCTGTTCACCCTCTTCGTCGCCTTCGAGTTGATCCTGGTCTCGAGCTACGTGCTGCTCACCCACCAGGGCAACCGGAGCCAGGTCAGGGCGGGCATGACCTACGTGGTGATGAACCTGCTGGCCTCGACGCTGTTCCTGTTCGGCGTGGCCTTCGTCTACACCGCCACCGGCACGGTGAACATGGCGCTGCTGGCCGAGCGGATACCGCAGCTGGAGACCGGGGTCCGGCTCGGCATCGGAGCCTGGTTCCTGGTGGTCTTCGGGACCAAGGCCGCGATCTTCCCGCTGTTCAGCTGGCTGCCGGACTCCTATCCCACCGCGCCCACCACCATCACCGCAGTGTTCGCCGGCCTGCTGACCAAGGTCGGGATCTACTCGATGATCCGGTTCCACAACCTGATGGGAATGGAGGATCTGGGGCCGATCATGCTGCTGGTGGCCGCCCTCACCATGGTGCTCGGCGTCCTCGGCGCCCTTGCCCAGTCCGACGTCAAGCGCATCCTGTCGTTCCACGTCATCAGCCAGATCGGCTACATGTTCATGGGCCTCAGCCTCTTCACCGTCGCGGGCACGGCCGCAGCCATCCTGTTCCTGATCCACCACATGCCCGTCAAGGCCGTCCTGTTCCTGGTGGGCGGCCTGATCGAGAACCACGAGGGCTCGAGCTCGCTGGACCGGTCCGGCGGCCTCGCCGGGCGCGAGCCGCTGGTCGCCGTGATGTTCGCGATCCCGGCCCTGAGCCTGGCCGGGATCCCCCCCTTCTCCGGCTTCGTCGCCAAGCTGGCAGTCATCTCGGCCGCCGTCGACCAGGGAGGAACCGTGGTGGTGGTGGCCGCGCTGCTGGCCGGAGGCCTGACGCTGCTGTCGATGACCAAGATCTGGAACGAGGTCTTCTGGGGCGGGCGGACCGACGGGCCCCGCCCCAGACCGGCCCCGCGCCGAGGCAGGCGCATCATGCACACCGCCACCGCGCTGGCGGTGGCCGGCACCCTGATGGTGTCGCTGTTCGCCGGAACGCTTCTCGACCTATCGACCGAGGCGGCCGAGGACCTGCGCAGACCCGCCAGCTACATCGCGGCGGTCCGGCCGTGAGCGGCCGGCGGTATCCGGGAACGCCGCGGCGGGCGGTGACCGCCGCCGGCCTCGTCATGGTCTGGTGCGGCCTCTGGGGGTCTGTGTCGATCGCCAACCTGGCCTCCGGCCTGACGCTCTCCGTCGTCGTGCTGGCCGCCGACCGGGGGCCCACGGCCTGCCACGTGATCCGTTTCCGGCCCCTGCCCAGGTTCGCATGGCTGGTCCTCCTCGACCTCGCCCGCTCGACGGTCAGCGTGGCCATCGAGATCGTCACGCCCAACGACGGCACGGAGGAGGTGATCATCGCGGTCGACCTGCCGGCCACCGGCAGCGAGCACGTGCTGCTCCTGTCGGCGTCGATCACCCTCAGCCCCGGCACGGCAGTCGTCGACGTCGACCGCTCCTCGGGCCGCTACTACATCCACCTGCTCCACGGCCGCCTGAGCGACTCGACGGCGGCCCACGCCCGCAAGCTGGCCGACCTCGCCTGCGAAGCCCTGCCGACCTCCAGTCCGATGGGCGTCCGATGATCGCACCGGAGGCCGAGCGGACAGGTGCGCCGCTCCGGCCCATGCGGACGGGGCCGCGGCCGGAGCGGCCCGTGAGCGCATCGAACGAGAGCGGGCGCGACACCACCGCGCCGCGACCGGCCGCCCAGGCATCCGTCCGATGACCGCCTTGGCCGCCGCCGGCTTCGCGGCTGCCGGGCTCTGCGCCCTCTACCGGGTGGTGCGCGGCCCGAGCCTCGCCGATCGGGTGATCGGCGTGGAGGTGGCCCTCGTCTCGCTCGCCGGCGGCATCGTCATCGACGCTGTCGACCGCGACAGCCACACCCTCCTCGCCATCATCACCGTGATCGCCCTGGTGGGGCTGGCGGGCACGCTCGCGGCCAGCCGCTTCCTGGAGCGCGACGCCGGCGGCGCGGGCGGCAGGAGCGCGCCATGAGGGTTGCGGCCGAGGTGGTGATGGTCGCCGGTGCGGTCATCGCAGCCCTGGCCGGCGTCGGGCTGCTCCGGTTCTCGACGCCGTTCGCCCGGATCCAGGCCGCCGGCAAAGCCAGCCCGGTGGCCCTGCTGCTGATGTCGGCAGGGGCCGCTCCCCTGCTCGGTTGGCGCGGATCCGCCTATCTGGCCGTCGCGGCGGGCGCGATGATCGTCACGCTCCCCATCGTCGCGCACCTGCTGCTGAGGGCTGTCCACCGGAGCGACCGCATCGACCATCTGGCCGTGGACGACCTCGCCGCAGACGAGCACCGAGCCGGGAGGACCGGCGCCGACCCGCCGCCTTAGGGGGGCCGGTGACCGCCGATGCCGGGGCGACGCGGCGTCGGCCACGGCGACTCGTGGCCGGTCGCCTGCACCGGGGGACCGGTGGCCGCCGATGCCGGGGCGACGCGGCTCTGGTCCCGCGCCGCCTAGAGCAGGAAGGCGAGACGCACCTCGGTTCCCTCTGAGCAGGAGTCAATGCTCGACTGGTCGGCCAGGGTCCGCATGATGGAGATGCCCAAACCGGACTCGCGTCCGAGCCTGGCCTCCGACTCGGGAGGCGGCATCTCCGGCAGCGCGTCCACGTCGAAGCCGGGACCCTCGTCGCGGACCGTCACCACGACGCTCCCGTCGGAGCAGCGGCAGCAGACCTTCACGGGACGGTTGCTGCCGGAGCGGATGTGGGCCTGTATGGCGTTGGTGGTCGCCTCCGACACCGCCACCCGGAGGTCGTCGATGCGCGACGCCTCGAGGCCCGGCGCCAGTTCGGCCGCCGCGGCCGCCACCAGGCGCACCAGGGACACGTAGTCGGCCCGGGCCGGTATCTCGATCTCGACTGCGTCGCCGGCGGCCGCCTCCGCGCCGCTCATGGACGCCTCCGGTCGGCGGCCGCGCCGCCGCGGACGGCCGCGGACGGCTCGGGCAGAGCGCCGATCGAGTCGTGCATCGCCAGGACCCTGTCCAGGTCGCAGATCTCGAACACTCTGCGGATGCGGGACGACGGGCACACCACGGCCAGTTCGCCGCCCCGCTGGCGCACTCGCTTGAGCGCGCCGACCACCGCCCCCAGGCCGAACGAGTCGACGAAGTCGAGAGCCGACAAGTCGAGGGCCAGCAGGCGGGAGCCCTCGGCCACGGCGGTGACGACGGCCTGGCGCACGTCGGGCGCCCCGACGACATCGAGGTCGCCAGCGACGCTGAGCACGGTCCACGGCGGCTGCTCACTGCGCCGGATCGTGACGGACACGGACCAAGACGGTACCGCATCGCCGGCTTCGCGGGGCGGCCCCTGCACCGGGCGCCCCGGCCCTGCCCCGGCCCTGCGCCCCGACCGTGACGGACACAGACCGCCACAGTGCCGCCTGCCCGGATGGACTCGGTGACTCAGGGGCCGGGCGGGTGGGCGGCCGCCCGCCTACTCCAAGCGCATGGTGGCTCGGGCCTCGAACACCGCGTCCCCCACCAGGGGTCCCACCAGCGGGACGTCGGTGGGCTCGGCGTACTGCAGCTGCACAGTCGCTCTGCCGCCGGCCCGATGCACCACGACGGTCAGTCGCCGAGGATCCAAGTCGGCTGCGGCGGCCGCGGCGGACCGCACCTCTGCGTCGCTGACCCCGACCGCGGCCGAGCGCACCGCCTCGCGGGCCGCGTGGGTGACCAGCACCCGGGCCCGCACGAGCAGGCCCACCTGCACCACGGCCAGCAGCATCAACGCGAAGAACGGCATCACCAGCGCGAACTCCACCGTCGCCTGCCCCGACTGCGGGCCGCGCCCCGGCCGGCGAACGGCGCGCCCGCCGCTCACTTGACCATCTTGGCGACGGTGTCAACCATCTTGTCGAGCAGCCACGCGATCCTGCCCGAGCCCGTCGCCCAGGTCAGCAGCAGCACCGCCACCGCGGCGGCGCCGACGATGACGAGGGCGTACTCGGCAGTGGTCTGGCCGCGCTCATCGAGCCGGCGGCGCGCCGAGCCGTAGAGCGTCACCAGCACCGTAAAGATGCGCAAGAGCATGATCTCTCCTTCCGGGGTAGTGACGGGATCGGCCTCCGCCGTCGTGGCCGGGGCCTACCCGCCTGAGCTATGGGGCCGTCACGGCGCGAGGCCCAAGTCGGAGACGCTTCCCAACAGCAGCGGCACCACGGTCAGCAGGCAGAACGCGGGCAGCACGCAGAACACCAGCGGGAACAGCATCAGCACCGGAACCCGCCGGGCAGCCTCCTGCGCGCGGACCCGGCGCCGGCGGTGAGCCTCGTCGGCGGCTCGCTGCAGCGCGGGCCGCAGCGGCGTTCCATCGATCTCGGCCGCGGTCACCGCATGCACGACCGGCGAGACGCTGGCGCCCAGAGTGTCCCGCAGCCGTCGCACCGAGTCGACGAAGGGCTCGCCGGCCGCGGTGCGCCGCACCACTGCCAGCAGCTCCGACCGGAACGGCTCCGAGACTCGGGGACCGACGTCGGCCAGGGCCGTCACCGTGGGCCTGCCCGCCCCGACCATCAGCCCCAGCAGGTCGATCACCTCGGGCAGGTGGCGCTCGACCTGCTGCACGCGCCGGCGCCTGCGGGACCGGCGCCGGACGGCGACCGAGACCACCACCCCCGAGAGCGCGAGCAGGCCGGAGGCCGGGCCGAGCGCCACGGCCACGGCAGCGGTCACGAGAGCCGAGACGCCGACCAGCGCCTCGTCCTCGGGCTCCACTGCGCCGCCCGACAGCCGCCGGCCCAGTGCCGACAGAGCACCGGCGGGGTCGCGCCCGGCGGGGTCGCGCCCGGCGGACCGGTCGGCGGCGCGAAGGCGGCGACGGGCGGCGCGCCGCGGCGCGTCCGACGCGTCGAAGGCCGTCAGCACCAGCAGGGCCGCGGCAGCCAGCGGCAGGAGAGCTACGCCCACCAGCCCACGCCCCGGCACAGACGGGCCATCCACCAGAGGCCGAGTCCCTCCAGCGCCAGGCCGGCCACCAACGACATGAGCCCCACCGGCGTGGCCAGCAGCCCGCTCATCGCATCGGCGTCCACGAGCGTGACGATGGCCGCGAAGCCGGCCGGAGCAGCCGCGACGACCATCCCGGAGGCGCGCGTCTGGGAGGTCAGTGCCCGGATCTCGTCGCCGAGGGCCTGCCGCTGGCGCAGCGATGCGGCCGCCCGGTCGAGACTCGCGGCCATGGCCGCTCCCGAGGCGTGGCCCAGCACCAGCAGGGCGGCGGCCGTCCGGCGGTCGGGCGTGTCGGCGACCCAATCGCCGAGCGCGTCGGCGAGGCTCAGCCCGCCGCGGACCCGGCTCACCACGGCACGCAGGCCGGTCTCGGGGAGCTCGGCGGCCACACCGTCGAGGGCGGTCAGCACCGAGGCGCCGGACCGCAGGGCCCGGGCCGTCAACTCGAGAGCCTGCGGTATGGCGTCGGCCTGCTCGGACCGCCCTGCCCACCGTCGCGCCGCGGCCACCACCCGGGCGGTCCCGGCCCTCCGAGGAGGCCCGCCGCCCGGCACGCGGCCCCGGGGCCCCGCCGGCGGCAGATCGGGGGCCAACGCGGCGAACAGAAGGACGGCAGCCAGCACCGCAGTCACGTCGCGGCCTCCAAACACTTCCCGACCTCCAAGCGCTGCTCGGCCTCCAAACACTTCCCGGCCTCCAAGCGCTGCTCGGCCTCCAAACACTTCCCGGCCTCCAAGCGCTGCTCGGCCTCGAGTCGGGCGGCCCGGGCGATGGGCGAGCAGACCTCGGTGTCGCCGGCCAGCAGGCGCACCCGGTCGTGGTCGGCCACCTCGGCGACGGCGGCGATCCGCCGGGCGCCGTCGGGGGATCTTCCCAGATGCACTACTGCATCGATGGCGGCGGTCACATGGTCGCGGACCGCGTCCACTCCCAGGCGCTCGTCGGCTGCCGTGGCCAGCGCGGCCAGCCGGCGCAGAGCGTCGACCGGACCGTTGGCGTGCACGGTGGAGAGGCACCCGGCGTGGCCCGTGTTCAGGGCGTGCAGCAGATCGAGCGCCTCCGGTCCCCGCACCTCGCCCACCACCAGCCGGTCGGGACGCATCCGCAGCGCGTTGCGCACGAGGTCTCGGATCGTCACCGCCCCTCCTCCCTCGCGGGACTCGGGCCGGGCCTCCAGCCTCACCACGTGGGGATGCTCCAGCTGCAGTTCGGCGGCGTCCTCGATGGTGATGACCCTCTGACGATGGCTCACCCGGCCGGCCAGGGCGTTGAGCAGGGTGGTCTTGCCCGCTCCCGTGCCGCCGCTCACGACGAGGTTGGCGCCCCGGTCCACGAGCTCCTCGAGCAGGGCCACCACCGGCGGGCCCGCGAACATCTCGAGGGCCGCGCCGGGCACCACGAAGCGGCGGATCGTGACATAGGGGCCGTCGACCGCCACCGGGGGGACGGCCACATGGACCCGGGAGCCGTCGGGCAGGCGACCGTCCACGCAGGGGGTCAGCTGATCGACCCGGCGGCCCAGCGGGGACACGATCCTCTCGATGACCAGATCGACGGCGGCCCGGTCCAGCGACACCCCGCTGCGGCTCACCGTGCCGCCCCGCTCGATCCACACCGGCCCCGGCCCGTTGATCATCACCTCGCTCACCGCCGCATCGGCAAGCAGCGGCTCCAGGGGGCCCAGGCCATGCACGCGGGCCGCGACCCGGGCCACCACTTCGTCGACCACCTGCGTCGGGGTGAGGGGGGCCAGAGCGCGGACGACGCCCGCGATGTCCATCGCCGGCATCGGGCCCTCGGCGATCCTGTCGATCACCGTGCGGTGCACGGCCTCCACCAGTGCGGCGGCGCCGTCGACGCCGGCGGCGCGGGCCCGGGCGGCCGCGTCGCGGCCCGCTGCCGATCCCTGCACCGCGACGACGCTGCCGCTCATGCCGGCAGCTCGAAGCGCCGCAGCGGCGGAGGGAGCATGCTCACCATCGTCCCCGCGTCGACCGACCGGGCGACGCGGGGATCCCAGGCAACCCGCTGCACACTGGAGGCGCCGACGGCGGCGGCCACGTCGCGCACCCGCAGAGCCCGGCCCGGCTCCTCCACCAGGACCACCCGGTCGTAGGGGCCGGACGTCCGCTGGGCCCGGTTCAGGGCGAGGTAGCAGGACCGCAGCACGCACACCGGCCGGTGCGAGTCGGCGAGGTCGGTCCGCAACTCGAACGGGTCAAGCCCGGCGTCCACCACCACCGGACCGGCACGGGCCAGCATCTCGAGCGCCAGAACCAGCCTCGAACGCTGGTTCCCTCCGTCCGCGGCGTGGCCGGCCAGCGCGGGCTGGGTGCCGTCGCGAAGCAGTCGCAGACCCGGCGCCACGTCCTCGAGCAGCCTGCCGATGGCGTCGGCCGCGACGCCGTCCCCCGCGGCCACCCAATCGCCGATGCCGGGCTGCTGCGGCGCCGCGCCGGCGATCATGCCGAGCAGCGCCGGCTGGTCGCCGGTGAGGTCCACGAGCGTGGTCTCCCGGTCTTCGGAGGCCAGGCGGACAGCGGTCGCGGCGGCCACCACCGACGTGCCTACCCCGCCCTTGACGGACCAATACCAGATAATCATCGGCTCCTCCCCGCACGTCGGCGTGTGTTGACGGCGGGACTCGGAGCGCTGGGGCTCAGCTGGAGCGCCGAGCGCTCCGGCGGCCGTCCCGGCATCCAGCGAACCGGGTCAGCGACAGCACTCTACAGGGGCTGCCGGACATCGCAACCCCATTCGAGGATTATTCGATCATTCCCATGATCTTCGCGCCGGAGCGGAGCAGCTTCTCGGCCGGCTCGTCGTCGAGCAGCGGCACGACGAAGGACTCGATCCCGTGCCGCACGGCCAGGCTGTGAAGCTCCTCGGCGCACTCGCCCGGGGTGCCGGCGATCACGAAGGGCAGCGCCCACTCGTCGCGCACGTGCTCGGCCGCGGCCTCCAGACCGTCGGCCAGTGCCGCCCTGATCGCAGCCGCGTCCGCGCCGGTGAGCCCGATGGCCTCCTGCACGTCGGGAGGCGTGTCGACCAGCCGGTAGGTCATGTGGGGCTTGACCGCGGCCATGGCCTCGTCGTCGGTCACGAGCGTCGTGGAGTAGGCGATGCGGGGGTCGTTGCCCGCCGCCCGGCCCGAGGCCCGGATCCGCTCCACCGCAGGTCCGATGTGCGGCTTGTAGACGAAGTCGACCAACACCCCGTCGCAGGCGGCGCCGCCCAACTCCAGCATCCTCGGCCCCCGTCCGGCCAGCCATATCTCGATGCCGGGCCGGGCGTCCGGCAGCGACGCCCCGCGCAGGCTCACATGGGCGCCGTCGACGGTGACGGCGGCACCCGAGAACAGGCGACGGCAGGCGGCGACGGTCTCGCGCACCGCGGCCAGGGGCCGCTCGCGGGCGATGCCGAGGGGGTCGAGCGTGAGGCTGCCTCCGGCACCGATGCCCAGGAAGGCCCGCCCGCCCGACAGCTCGTCGAGCGAGGCGATCGCCCCGGCGGTGGCCCCGGCGTGGCGGGTGTAGGGGTTGGTGATGCCCGGGCCTATCTCGAGGGACTCGGTCGCCGTCGCGATGGCGGTCATCGCCACGTACACGTCGCTGGCCGCGAGCCCCTCGTCGTACACCCAGCAGCGCTCGTAGCCGAGGCTCTCGGCCAGCCGGGCGATCTCCACCGCCCGCCCCACCGACCCATGGGGCAGCACATTGAACGCAGGCCGGACCACGGAGTTCACCCTATTGGCGGAACTCGGCGTGCGGTGGACGGCCATGGAGGTCGCGAGGATGCACTCACCACGGGCACGGCAATCTCAGGTGGCGCTAGGGGTCTCATGCTTGATTGGTTGAAAGCCGCGACTACATCAGTAGGAGCACGAGTCCACACGCGCATTGCACATGGGTGCACCCACATGCCACCGTTCGGGCCCTGAACATCGGAGGTAGCTACGTTCCCTTGCCGACAGTGAACGCGACATCCGGGCTCCGGTTCGGGGACCGGCAGGTTGGCATAGTCGTCGGGAACGGTCTCTACCCAGTCGTCGGGAGGGTCGATGTCCTCGATCCCCTCCCCCTCGCCGCGATCGGTGGTGTCGCCACACAGCACGTCTGCCAATCACTGCCAAATCACCGCCAGCGTTGGCAGAACCTGCCAAATCGGCTGGCAGCACCCTGCGACGGTCCGAACGCCGGCATTCGCGCCGCTCGGGCCCTGGTGACAGGGCCTTACGCCCTGTGAGGGCATGTACGATTCAAGTAGTCTGAAAACATTGTTTAGGTACTAGCATTACTGAATATACAGATACACTGACTATATTCGCAACAAGCCGCCGGTGCCAAGCTCAGTCTGCCTCCGCGAGCCGATGGCTGTGAGACGCGGTCAGGACAGGCCACTGGAGGCGACCCAGCACTGCCTCCAGCGCTCCGTTGCCCACGGCCAGGGCCTTGTCGGAGATCTTCCAGCACGCCGCCGGGTCGGCGCGGGGGTCGACGTCGCCGATCTTGAGGCCAGCGGGCACCCGCGTGCCGGCGCGGATGGCACCCCTGACCACGCCGTCGAACGGCGCCCGGACGGTCGCATCGCCCACCTCGCCCAGCGGCCGGCCCCCGGCCACCAGGTCGCCGATGCCGACGCGCCACTCGACCGTCCCGTCGGCGGGCGCCCGAACGACCCGGTCGGCTGATCGACCCCCGATCTCGGCCGGCGTGCCCGTGTCGGGCTGGGCCTGCCCGGACCGGATCACCCGGCCCAGGCTCGGGCCCCGCATCGTCTCGACCACCGCGTGGCAGTCCACGCCCGCGGTGAACCCCGGCCCCAGGGCCACGACCGACTCGGCGTCGTCGATAGCGGTGTCGATGTTGCGCTTGGCCATCCTGGCGTCCACCACCACGTCGGGTTGGGCGTGGCCCAGCGGCGGCAACGCTGGGGCGACGAGCACGGCCACATCACCCTGTCCGGCTACCGCCAGAGCCTGGGTGATCGACTCGACCCGCACGCCCTTCATTCCCTGCACGATGATCTCGCCGTCGGCGACCGCTGTCGACAGCGACACCGTGCGGCGCACGGCCAGAGGCTCGGGCAGCTCCAGCACCACCACCGGCCAGCCCTGCCGCGTGAGGTGCCAGGCGACTCCAGTGGCCAGATCGCCGCCGCCCCGCAGCACGCACAGCGGCTCACGTGCGGCGATGGGCGACCACCTCCGCCATGATGCTCAGCGCGATCTCCTCGGGCGTCTCGGCGCCGACCTCGATGCCGATGGGCGCATGGACCCGGTCGAGCGCAGCCGGATCCACACCCTCGGCCTCCAAGCGGGCCCGGGTGGTGGCCCAGCGGCGCTCGCTGCCCATCACGCCCACATAGCCGGCACCGGTGGCCAGCAGCGCTGGCAGGGCCGCGGAGTCGACGTCCACGTTGCGGGTCACCAGCACCACCGAGGTGTCCTGGTCCAGGATCCGCCCCTCGAGCAGATCGTCGACCGACCCGATGACCAACTCGTCCGGGGCACCGTCGCCCGCATCGCCGCCGGGCACTCCCGGGTCCGGCCCCTCTGGCGGATCGCCGCCGGCCGTCGGACGGTCGTCGGTGGCCACCACCCGGAAGCCCAGCCAGCCGGCGAGCTGGGCCACGGCCCGGCCCACGTGTCCGTATCCCATCACAACGACGGTCGGCTCGGGCATGTGCGGCTCCACGAATATCCGGACGTCGCCCCCGCAGACGCCGGGATCGCCCCGGCCGGGATCGACTAGACGGTACGACAGCAGGCGGCAGCGGCCGTCAGCGAGCGCGGCCACCGCCTCGGACACGACGCGGGCCTCCATCTCTCCGCCGCCGACGGTGCCGGAGATGGCGCCGTCGCGGAAGACGAGCATCTTGGCCCCGGCCCGGCGGGGCACCGAGCGCGACGTGTCGACGACCGTGGCCGAGGCGACGGCCACACCGCCGTCGACCGCCTCGGCAAGCCGGCGAAGCAGGCTCACGACCACAGCCCCGCAGCCCTTCCGCACGTTCTGTGAGCAGATATGCCGCCATGAGCGGCTTCATTGCTCACAGAACGCGGCGGTGTGCTGCTCATGACCACAGCCTCGCAGCCTGCTCGAGGGCATGGGCCCGCAGCTTCTCCATGTCGGCGCCGATCACCTCGCCGCCGTCGACGATCCAGTCCCCTCCCACCATCACGCTGCGCACATCCGAGGCACTGCGCCACAGCACCAACTGGTCCAGCAGGTTGTGGGCCTCCACCGGGGTGGGCAGGCCCCGCGGACCCTCCAGGTCGACCAGCTGCAGGTCGGCGTGCCAGCCCGGCTCCAGCCGCCCCACCCGCTCCAGGCCCAGGGCGCGGGCCGATCCCTCGGTCGCCATGTGCAGGACGGTGGCCGCACTGATCGCGCCGGGATCGAGGGTGGCCGCCCTGTGCAGCAGGAAGGCGCCCCTCATCACCGCGAACATGTCGTTGATATAGCCGTCGGAACCGAGCCCGACAGTAACTCCCCGATCCAGCAGCTCGGGCACGGGAGCGATCCCGCCGCCCACCTCGCAGTTCGAGAGCGGCATGTGCGAGACCCTGACGCCGGTGGCCGCGACGATGTCGATCTCGCGGGTCGAAAGCTGCACGCACTGGCTGGCCTGGAAGCGGGGCGAGGCCACCCCGATGCGCTCGTAGAACTCGAGGGTGCGCATGCCGTGGTGCTCGGCGCACCAGCGGCCCTCATGGACTCCCTCGTTCACGTGGGCGTGGCAGAACACGTCCAGGTCGGCGGCCGCATCGAAGGCCCGGCGGATGAACGGCTCCGAGCAGGTGAACGTGGTGTGGATGCACATGGCGCCCGACACCCGGCCGTCGCGTCCGGCACCCCCGCTCGCGGCGCGTGCCCGGCAGTCCTCGATGAAGCCGACGTTCTCGTCGAGGCCGGACTGGCCGTTGGCCTCGCCCATCCGCTCGGTGGCCTCGAACGACATCACCCCTCGCAGCCCGCTGCCTGCCACGGCCTCACGCTGGGCGAACAGCGCTCCGGGCAGGGCGTTGGGGGCCTCCAGGATGTCGAAGAAGCCGGTGGTGCCGCCGGCGGCCAACTCGGCGGTCACCCAGCCGGCCGCCGCCGAGATCATCTCGTGGTCGAGGGCGTTCTCCACCAGTGGCCACCAGTAGTCGTCGAGGAAGCCCCAGAAGTCGGCGACCGGCACCGCCGGGGCGGGAACGCCGTGGGCTAGCACCCCGTACAAGTGTACGTGCGCGTTGACGAAGCCGGGCAGCAGCACGCAACCGCTCCCGTCGCGGTAGTCGTCGTCCGGGTAGCGGGCCCGCAGCTCGCCGGCCGGCCCCGATTCGGCGATCAGGCCGTCGAGGACTCGCACCGCCCAAGCCGCCCGGGGCTCTTCAAGGGCGGCGACGATCACCCAGTCACACGAGATGATCGTCCCCACGGCGCCCGAACCTTCCATCACGGCGTCACCTGGGCGGCCGCCGCGGGGAGGCCGCCGTCGCCTCGTCCCCACGGCGCCCGAACCTTCCATCACGGCGTCACCCCTCGAACCGGTCCG
>JAPPLH010000086.1 GCA_028819505.1 Acidimicrobiaceae bacterium | reverse complement strand
GTGCGGCGGCGGTGGACGGAGACCCAAGAGTAGGAGAGAACGGTGACATCGCTGGTTGACCATGGGGCCTTCGGTCCCGGAGACGGCGGATCAAGCCCGTCGGCAGGGCCACAATCACGGGCATTGACATGCCTCAACCTGTTCTGACAGATTCTTGAGTGACGTTTCAGATGCTATTGTGCTGTGGGGGTCGGCCAGCATCGACCCGGAGTTCATGATACGCTCAAGGCCAGTATGCGGCCTTGTGCCTTATCACATCAGGGAGTGTCCATGCACCGGGTGGAGAGCTATGTGGCGGGTGCCTGGCACCGGCCGCCGGGCGACGGGCGGCCAGTGCTCGATGCGGCCACCGGCCGGACGGTGGCCGAGCTTGCGCCCGCCGGCCTGGACCTCGCCGCCGCGGCCGAGCACGGGCGCGCCGTGGGCGGGCCTGCGCTGCGGGAGCTGACCTTCCACCAGCGGGCGGCCATCCTGCGCAACGTCGGGAAGCTGCTGCTGGCTGACGACACCAAGGAACATCTCTACAGCCTGTCGTACTGCACCGGGGCCACCCGGGCCGACTCATGGATCGACATCGAGGGCGGTGCCGGCGTGCTGCTGTCATACGCCGACAAGGCCAGGCGCGAGCTGCCCAACTCCACCGTGGCCGTCGACGGCGCCACCGAGGCCCTGTCGCGTGACGGATCGTTCTCGGCCGTGCACATCCTCACCCAGCGCAAGGGCGTGGAAGTGCAGATCAACGCCTTCAACCTCCCGGTGTGGGGGATGCTGGCGAAGTTCGCTCCCGCCTTCATCGCGGGCGTGCCCTCCATCGTCAAGCCGGCGTCGCCCGCCGCCTACCTGGCCGAGGCCGCGGTGCGGATCATCGCCGAGTCGGGCCTGCTGCCCGAGGGGTCGCTGCAGTTGGTGTGTGCCGAGCCCGCCGAACTCGACAGCCTGCTCGACTGCCTCGGCGGTCAGGACAGCATTGCCTTCACCGGCTCGGCCGCCACCGCGGCCGCGCTCAGGGCCCATCCCGCCGTGACTGCCAGGGCCGCACGACTCAACGTCGAGGCCGACTCGCTCAACGCGGCGGTGCTGGCGCCGGCCGCCGCCCCCGGCACCGCCGAGTTCGACCTGTTCACGGCCGAGGTTGTCAAGGAGATGACGGTCAAGGCCGGCCAGAAATGCACCGCCATCCGCCGTGCGCTCGTTCCCGCGGGATGCCTCGACGCCGCCGCCGAAGCGCTGGCGTCCGGGCTGGGCGGAGTGGCTGTGGGCGATCCGCGGGATGACGCCACCGCGATGGGACCGCTGGTGGGACTGGCGCAGCGCGACGAGGTCTCAGCCTCGGTCCTGGCGCTGCGGGAGGCGGCGGACCTCATCGTCGACTCCTGCGACCTGTCCCGCGTCGATGTCGCGGCCGGCGCGTTCATGGCACCCACCCTGCTGCGAGCCACCGACCCTCACTCCTCGGTGATCCACGAGACCGAGGCCTTCGGGCCGGTCGCAACCCTCATGCCCTACGGCAGCATCGCAGAGGCGGTCGAGCTCGTGGCGGCCGGCGGCGGAAGCCTGGTCGCCTCGCTCTACGGCGCCGACCAGGGCGAGATCGCCGACCTCGCGCTGGGGATCGCCTCCCATCACGGCCGGGTGCTGATCATGGACTCGTCCATGGCCGCGGCCAGCACCGGCCACGGGTCGCCCCTGCCGCCGCTCGCGCACGGCGGACCCGGCCGGGCCGGCGGCGGCGAGGAGATGGGCGGCATGCGCGGCGTGTACGCCCACATGCAGCGCACCGCGGTGCAGGGCTCGCCCGACGCGCTCACCGCGGTGACCGGCGAGCACATCGCAGGATCCTCGACCCGGGAGCACAAGGGGCACCCGTTCAAGCTGACCTTCGACGACCTCGAGGTGGGCGATTCGATAACCACCGGGTCGCGCACTGTCACCCGGGCCGACATCGCCGCCTTCGCGGAGAGCACCGGCGACCGGTTCTACGCCCACATGGACGACGAGGCCGCGGCCCGCAGCCCGATCTTCAACGGGCTGGTGGCCCACGGGTACCTGGTGCTGTCGTTCGCGGCGGGGCTGTTCGTGTGGCCCGACGAGGGCCCGGTGCTGGCCAACTACGGCATCGACCGGCTGCGCTTCGCCAAGCCCACCTACCCCGGCGACGAGATCCACGTCGTGCTCACCTGCAAGCGAAAGAGGAAGGTCGACGGGCGCGGCTACGGCGAGGTGGCCTGGGACACCAAGGTCGTCAACCAGCACGGCGAGGTCAACGCGGCCTACGACGTGCTGACCATGGTGGCCAACGCCCCCGGCGTCGACGGCGCCCCCGAGGCGAGAAGCGATGGCTAGGTCCTGGGCCACGATGGAGGACTTCGAGGCATTCCTCGACGGCGGAGGCCTCGTCGAGGCCGGCGACGGCATGCCCGACGCCTACCGGCGGGCGGTGTTCGCCTTCATCGAGATGCACGCCAACAGCGAGCTGATGGGAGGGCTCACCGAGCGGGACTGGATCCCCAAGACCCCCGGACTGCGCCACAAGATGGCGGTGCTGGCCAAGACCCAGGACGAGATCGGCCACGGCCACCTGCTGTACATGGTGGCCGCCGACCTGGGCGTCAAGACCCGGGCCGAGATGCTCGAGGACCTGTTCGCAGGGCGCAGCCGCTTCCACAACGTGTTCCACTACCGGGCGGTCACCTGGGGAGACCAGGTGGCCATCGCCTTCCTGGTCGACGCCGCCGCGCTCATCAGCCAGCAGGCCGTGTTCAAGAACTGCTCCTACGGCCCCTACAAGCGGATCCTGCGCCGCATCATCGCCGAGGAGGGCTTCCACATGCGTCTGGGCGAGGACCGCATGATGCGCATCGCCGGGGGCACCGCCCGCCAGCGCCAGATGTTCCAGGAGTCGCTCGACCGGTGGTTCTGGCCCGCGCTGCAGCTGTTCGGGCCCGACTCCAAGCCCGACGACGTGCTGCTTCGCTGGAACATCAAGTCCGAGCGCAACGAGGTGCTGCGCGACCGGTGGGTGCAGAAGTTCGTGCCCATGCTCCAGGGCTACGGGTTCACCATCCCCGCACCCGACCTGCGCTGGGAGGCCGAGGCCCGCCGCTGGGACGTCGGGCCGATCGACTGGGCGCCGCTCGAGCGCACGCTCGCTCAGGGCGGCCCGGACTCGGCCCGGCGCATCGGCGAGGCTGCCGACAATTGGTCCCGCACCGCCTGGGTGCGGACTGCCCTGTCCGACGGCAGCGGTTCGTAGGGATGCACGTCTACGAGGTGTTCGTCAAGAAGGACGGCCGCGACGAGTTCCGCCATGCCGGCGCACTGGAGGCGGCCACCGACGAGCTGGCCCTGGTGCTGGCCCGTGAGGGATATGTGCGCCGCGCCGAGGGCGACCGCCTGTGGGTGGTGCGCCGCGACCATGTAGTCGCCGCCGACGACGACTTCGTGGCGCCCAACGCCGACAAGCCGCACCGGCACCACGACGGCGCGGCCGTGGCAGCCCGTCGCAAGGCCGCCCGGCAGTCGCGCCAGTGACTCCTCGCGTCCGAATTGGCAGCGTTTTGCCCGCTATACGTGCATTCTGCTGCCAATTCGAGAGGGTGGTCAGTCCTTGCGTCCGAATTGGCAGCGTTTTGCCCGCTATACGTGCATTCTGCTGCCAATTCGCGGTGAGGGTTTGGGCGTGAGCGGACAGGGGGCGATCCGGGAGTACCTGCTGGCATTCGCCGACGACGAGCACCTGATGGGCCAGCAGCACACCGAGTGGATCGGCGTGGCCCCGTTCCTGGAGGAGGATCTGGCCTTCTCCAGCATCGGCCAGGACGAACTGGGCCATGCCGCGCTGCTCTACGAGCTGGTGCTCGAACTCGACGGGATCGAGCCCACCGACACCGCCGTCGACCGGCTCGCCTACGGGCGGCCGAGCCGCGAGTACCGGTGCTGCCGTCTGGTCGAGTACACCACCCGCGACTGGGCCGAGGCCCTGGCGCGGCACTGGGTCTACGACACCTTCGAGGCGGCCCGCTGGCGGCTGGTCGCGGACTCGTCGCTGACCAGGCTGGCGGCCGTCGCCGGCAAGGCGCTGCAGGAGGAGGCGTTCCACCGCCGTCACGCCGACGCCCTGCTGGACAAGCTCCTCGCGTCGCCCGAGGCCCGGACGAGGATGCTCGGAGCTCTCGAAGCGATCCTCCCGATGGTTCCCGGCCTGTGCGGGGCGGTGGCGGGAGAGGCCGAGGCCGTCCGCCGCGGTGTGGCCTCCGCTCCGACACCCGATCTGCTCGGACCGCTGGAGAAGGCCATCGCCGAGCGCTTCCTGGTCGAGGTCTCCGGCTCCGGCTCCCGCTCCGGCTCCCACTCGACCGCCGACGGCCAGTTCCTGCGCACCGTCCGATCCACAGACTTCGAGCCGCTCATGAAGCGGATGCGCGAGGTTCTCGACTACGACCCGGAGGCGGTGTGGTGACCATGGGCGGCCACGCGATGAGCGACATCGCCGCCGCGGTCCGGCAGCGCTGCACGGAGCCTGACATCTCGGCCCGGTCGATGCTGGTGACGGTGCTGGGGGACTCGGTGCTGCCGGTCACCAAGACGCTGTGGCTGTCGAGCCTCTTCGAGCTGGCCGAACCGTTCGGCTTCAGCGAGCGGCTGGTCCGCACGTCGATGTTCCGCCTGGTCGCCGAGGGCTGGATGTCCAACGAGCGGATCGGGCGCCGGAGCCGCTACTCGATGACGCTGCTGGCCGTGCGGGAGTCCGAGGACGCCGACCGTCGCATCTACTGCAGGGAGACGGGCGACTGGGACGGCTCATGGACGTTCGCGGTGGTCGACACGCCGTCGATCTCCACCAGTGAGCGCGACCGGATCGTCAAGCACCTGCGCTGGCACGGCTTCGTGGCCCTGGGCCGCGGACTGATGGCCTCGCCGTCGGCCGGGGTGGCGAGCCTGCGCGAGCTCCTGCACCTGGTGCAGCCGGCGGCCGCGGTGCCGATCGGAACGTCGGAGTTCGACGGGCTCGACAAACTGGTGGGGGAGGGGTACTTCGCGGACGTCTTCCGCACGGCCGACACCGAGGCGGCGTACGGCCGGTTCCTGTCCCGCTACGAGCCCTGGTCGAGCCGCGACATCGAGACTGCGCCGTCGCTGGAGGCGTACGCGCTGCGCACCATGCTCGTGCATGAGCTGCGCCGGATCCGTCTGCGGACCCCCGACATTCCGGCAGAGCTGCTGCCGCCCGAGTGGATCGGGGACCTCGCCCACCACCTCGCCGCCGACCTCTACGGCCGGCTCAGCCTGAGTGCCGCCCGAGCCCTCGGCGAGATCCTCGAGGTCGACTACCCGGCGACCATGCCAAACCGGTTCGTGAGTTAGGGCTCGCGGCCGGCCAGTTCGCCCTCGACCCGCAGGTTGGGGATCAGGCGGTCGAGCCAGCGGGGGAGCCACCAGTTGCGGGCGCCGAGCAGCTCCATGGTGGAGGGCACGATGAGCATCCGCACGAGGGTGGCGTCGATGGCGATGGCGGTGGCCAGGCCGAGGCCGAAGAGCTTGACCGGCCGGCTGTCCTCGAGCACGAAGCTGCCGAAGACGACGACCATGATGGCGGCGGCTGCGGTGATGACCCGGGCGGTGGCGGCCAGCCCGTCGGCAACCGAGTTGACGGCGTCGCCGGTGCGCTCGTACTCCTCCTTCATGCGCGACAGCAGGAACACCTCGTAGTCCATGGACAGCCCGAACAGGATGGCGAACAGCATCATGGGGATGAACGGCTCGATCGGCGCGGGCTCGACCCCGGTGATATCGCCCAGCCATCCCCACTGGAACACGGCCACCACCACCCCGTAGGCCGCACCGATCGACAGCATGTTCATGACCACCGCCTTGAGCGGGACCACCAGCGACCGGAACACGGCCATCAGCAGCAGGAACGACGCGCCGAGCACGGCCGCGAAGAAGATCGGGATCCGGCCGGCCAGATAGTCGGAGATGTCGATGTTGAAGGCCACCTGGCCGGCAACGAGCGCATCCAGGTCGGTGCCGACGAGGGCTAGCGGGATGACCTCGTCCCGGATCCGGTGCACGAGATCCTCGGTGGCCGCATCCTGGGGGCCGGTGGCCGGCTGCACCCGGATCAGGAAGGCGTCGACGGTGAGGTTGGCGATGGGTTGGGAAGCGAAGGCGACGCCCTCAGTTCGGTTCAGGGCTGCCGAGAGGGCCCTGAGCGCCTCAATCTCGGCAGGGTCGGGAGACGCTTCTGCGACGACGATCAGCGGGCCGTTGGCCCCCGGTCCGAAGCCCTCGGAGATCAGGTCGTAGGCCTTGCGGGTGGTGGTCTCCTCCGCGAAGTTGCCCTCGTCGGAGAACCCGAGCCGAAGTCCCAGCACGGGAGCGGCGAGCACCAGGAGAACGGCGGTGCCGCCGATGGCGAACTGCCACGGCCGGGACTGGACCATCCGGCTGAGCCGGTACCAGCCGGTCTCCCGCAACGGCTTGGCCTCCCTGTGGCGTACGACTCGCCGCAACGGGTTGGCCGGGATTCGGAACGCCCCGACCACCAGCACAATCACCGCCGCCGGTATGCCCGCCAGCAGCAGCCTGAAGCCCGTGCCGACGCCGAGCAGGGCCATGGCGATCAGCGCGGCGGCAACCATGCCTCGGACCCTGGTGGTGCGGATCCGGTCACCGAGCAGGCCGACGACAGCCGGCAGAAGCGTTATGGACCCGGCCATGACGACAGCAACGGTGATGGCTGCGGCCAGCCCCAGTCCGGCCACGAAGGGCAGTCCGATGAGCAGCAGGCCCAGCAGCGACACCACCACGGTGGCTCCCGCGAAGACCACCGCCCGACCGGCCGAGTCGAGGGCGGCCGCGGTGGCCTCCTCATCGTTCAAGCCGTGGGCGACCCACTCCCGGTAGCGGGTGATGATGAACAGCGCGTAGTCGATGCCCACCCCGATGCCGATCATGACGCCGATGGTGGGGGCGAACTCGGGGACGGTCGCCACGTTGCTCAGCATCACGACGCCGGCCGCGCCGACTCCGACACCGATGAGAGCCGTCCCGACGGTCATTCCCATGGCCACGACCGAGCCGACCGCCATGATCAGCACGAACACCGCGAAGGCGAGCCCGATGGTCTCGGACTCGGGCGGCTCCCGGTCGGAGAGCCAGGCGCCCCCCACTTCCACCTGGACGCCGTCCATCGAGCGCAGTCCGAGCAGATCGATGAGGTGCCCGATGTCGTGGCCGATGTCCTCCGCCTCGAAGGCGGTGGTGTCGGCGCCGGGGTCGACGTCGGCGTAGGCGATCCGGCCGGCCTCCGGGCCCCGAGCGGCCATGCGGTGGCCGCCGTTGGGGGCGTAGGGCGATCCGACGGTGACCCCTTCGAGGGCCTCGACCCTCTCGAACAGCTCGGTCATGGCCGCCCGCACGGCAGGGTCGTCCACGCCCTGCTCGGCCCGGAACACGATGCGGCCGCCGACCACCGCGCCGAGCCGGCCGAAGTGCTCGTCGAGGATGTCGGCGCCGAGGCTGCTCTCGGCGTCGGGTGCGGCCGGCGTGCCGCCGTAGGAAGAGCCCAGGCCGCGGGCCGCCCCGCCCGCGATCACGATGACCAGCAGCCAGGCGATCAGAACCCGCCACGGGTGCCGGTAGCACCACCGGCCGAGAGATGAGTACACAGCGCGCGGCAGGCTATTGGCCCGACCTCGGGTTGGCGCGGCCGGGCCGGCGACGGCTGAAGGGCCGCCGCCGGCCGAGCCGGGTGTCTAGTTGGTGGCTACTCGCCGCCGGGGAGCAGCGTGACCGGGACGCGCTGCCAGCTGTTGCCGATTACGTCGACGCCGGCGTTGCGCAGGTTGGTGACCGCCTCCCATGCGATCTCGGGGCGGTAGGCGTCGTCGTCGGGGGCCGAGGCGAGGATCCCCTCGCTGGTGGCCACCGCGACGGTCTGGTCCCACAGGTCGGTGTCCATCACGCCCACGCCCTGCGGCGACGGCCAGATCAGGGCGTTGATCTCGTTGAGCTGCCAGGTCTGGTGCGACCGGCCCAGAGTGGGCGCGTTGTCGAGGACGATGTCCACGCACTCGGTGGGGTTGTCGCGGCAGTAGATCCAGCCTTGGAGCGACGCCTCGACGAACTTGACCGCGGTCGCGTGGTAGGCGGGGTCGTCGTCCAGCCGGTCGGCGTCGGCCCACAGGGCGTCCTGGAGCATGGCCGTGCCCACGTCGTTCCAGTTGATGATGTTGAGGTCCTCGGGCCGGTAGAGCTCGCCGGTGTCGGGGTTGACCGTCTCGAGCACCTGGGCGTACTCGTTGTAGATCATGGCCTGGGCGGCGTCGATCTCGCCGCTGATCAGCGCCAGCATGTCGAAGTTCTGCTGGACCAGCTGAACGTCGCTAGCGGGGTCGAGCCCGTTGCGGCGGAGGCCGGCGAGCAGCTCGAACTCGTTGCCGAAGCCCCAGTTGCCGACGGTGCGGCCCTCCAGGTCGGTGACGGTGGTGATGCCGGAGTCGGCGAAGGCCACCTGGAGGGTGGCGCTGCGCTGGAACACCTGGGCGATGTTGGTGATGTTGGCGCCCTCCTCGCGTGGCACCAGGCCGCGGGGCACCCACGACACCGCGAAGTCGGCGGCGCCGGAGTCCAGCACCGAGGCGGGCACGATCTCCACGCCGCCCTCGAGGATCTCCACGTTCAGTCCGTAGTCCTCGTAGATGCCGGTGGCCACGGCCGCGTAGTAGCCCGCGAACTGCGACTGGGTGAACCACTGCAGCTGCAGGGTGACGTCGACCGGCGCCGCGGGCTCCGGCTCGGCCATGGCTTCCTCCATGGCCGCCTCAGCCTCGGCCGCGGTTGCTTCGGCAGCGGCCGCGGCTGCCTCCGCATCCGCCTGCGCGGCCGCGGCCGCCTCGGCCTCAGCCTGGGCGGCATCCCGTTCCGCCTCGAGCGCAGCGACGACCTCGGGGTCGACTGCTCCCTCGGCCTCGGCCATGGCAGCCTCGAGCGCCGCTTCGGCCTCGGCTGCCCTGTCGCCAGCCGCTTGCGCCTCGGCCGCGGCCGCGTCAGCCTCGGCCTGGGCCGCGGCCGCTTCGGCCTCGGCCGCGGCTTGAGCGGCCGCGGCATCCGCGGCGGCGGCATCCGCCGCGCTGGTGTCCGGGGCCGGCTCGTCGTCGTCGCCGCAGGCGGCGGCTATCAGGCCTAAGGCCAGAAGCGGCGCCAGTAGACGTACCAACGTGATTCTTGTTCTCATGGTTTGTTTCCCTCCCAATTGGGTCTTCTCTGATGAGACTCGATGCCGGCGCGGCCGAGCGCCGCCGTTGCACGCGTCACGCCGACCTCCTGGCCGTGAAGTACCAGGGCATGACGAGGCGTTCGGCGAGGACCGCCAGCGCGTAGAGGCCGATGCCCACCAGCGAGCCGGCCAGGACCGCGGCCCAGGCGTCGTCGTAGCGGGTCAGTCCGGCCGAGTTGGTGATGAGGTTGCCCAGGGCGTCCTGGCGGCCGCCGAAGTACTCGGCCACGATGGCCGCGATCACGGCCAGCGAGGTGGCCAGCTTCAGCGCGGTGAAGAAGAACGGCATGGCGTTGGGGATGCGCACCTCCCGCATGATGCGCCACCTGCCGGCTCCGTAGGACTCCATCAGCTCGATCTGGCTCGGCTCCACCTGGGTGAGGCCCCGTGCCGTGTTGATGAAGATCGGGAAGAACACCAGCACCACCACCACGGCCTGGTTGGAGCGGGGCGACAGGAGCCCGAACCAGGCGTTGAAGATCGGGGCCAGCGCGATGATCGGCACGGCATTGACGGCCACCGCCAGAGGGGTGAGCGTCTCGTTGGCGGCCCGGGAGGCGGTGACCAGCAGAGCGAAGGCCGCTCCCACCGCCACGCCGGCCAGCAGGCCGGTGACGATGATGAAGCCGGTGACCCCGGTGGCGGTGACGATGGCGTCGAAGTTCTCTGCCACCGCGCTCCCGATCTCCGAGGGCGGCGGAAGCACGAAGCCGTCGGGGCGCAGTGCCGCCAGGACCGCCTCCCAGCCGCCGAAGATGACCACCGCAGCCACCACCGGAGGCAGCCAGGAGCGCAGCAGCGTCCTCGCCGCGGTCACGGCTGCACCGGATCTCTGTTCGAGGCGGGAACGGCCTTGGTCACGCTGCTAGTGACCTCCCCGCAACGCGTCGCGCACTGCGGTGACGTTGCTGAAGAAGGCGGGATCGTCCCGAGTGGCGTCGGTGCGCGGGCCCAGACCGTTGTCGATGACGGCTGCGATCCTTCCCGGACGGGGCGACATGACGGCCACCTTGGTCGACAGGAACACCGCCTCGGGTATGGAGTGGGTGACGAACACAACGGTGATCTGGGTCTCCGACCAGATGCGCAGGAGCTCGTTCTGCATGTGCTCCCGGGTCATCTCGTCGAGCGCGCCGAACGGCTCGTCCATCAGCAGCAGCTGCGGGTGGAACGACATGGCCCGGGCGATGGCGATGCGCTGCTGCATGCCCCCGGAGAGCTCGGCGGGGTGATGGCGGGCGAACTCGGTGAGCTTCACCAGCTCGAGCATCTCCGCGGACCGGCGGCGCCGGTCGGCGGCCTTCCAGCCCATCAGCTCGAGCGGCAGCTCGATGTTGCGCGAGACGTTGCGCCAGTCGAACAGGCCCGCCCGCTGGAACACCATCGAATAGTCCCGGTCGAGGCGGGCCGCGTCCGCGGTCTTGCCGTTGACGAGGACGGTGCCGTCGCTGGCATCGACGAGCGCCGCGATGAGCCGCAGCAGCGTGCTCTTCCCGCAGCCGGAGGGGCCGATGAGGGTGACGAAGTCGCCCTGGTCGATGTGAAGGTCGATGTCTTCGAGGGCCTTCACCTCGTTGTGGCGCCCGGGATTGAAGATCTTGGACGCGCCCCGGATCTCGACGGCCGGAGGCTGGACGCCGTCGACTGCGCCTGTGTCGCTCATGTCGTCGTTCATGTCGGGTCCTGCGTCGCTCATGTCACGGTCTCGCGACCCTTGCGGCCGACGAGGCCGTACTCGATCGTCGAGATCACCGCGAACACGAAGATCCCCAGCGCGGCCGCGCCCAGCACCGCCACGTACAGGCGCTCCGGGCCGGTGGTGTAGCGCTGCGCCTCCAGCAGCACCCGGCGGCCCAGGCCTCCCTTGACCCCGGCGGAGATCTCGCCCACGATGGCGCCCACCACGCTGGCGGTGGCTGCGATCTTGAACGCCGCGAACAGGTACGGCAGCGAGGCCGGCAGCCGCAGGCGCCACAGGGTCTGGACCCAGCGGGCCGCGTAGGAGTCCATCAGCTCGAGGTTCTCGGGGCGGGGCGACTGCAGGCCCCTCAATCCGTTGATCGTGACAGGAAAGAACGTCAGGTAGGTGGCGATTATCGACACCGACATCCAGTCCTGCCACTCGAAGGGCAGGAAGTCGAAGCTCTTGCGGCCCCAGATCACGATGATGGGCGCGATGGCGATCAGCGGGATGGTCTGGCTGGCGATCACGTGGGGGACCAGAGCCCGCTCCAAGCGCCCCGACGTGGTGAGCACGATGGCGATGCTGAGGCCCACCATCACGCCGATGGCGAACCCCACCGCTGCCTCCCGCAGGGTGAAGGCGGCCTCCTTGCCGACGATCGACCAGAAGGGCTCATCGGTGCCCCTCGGCTCCTCGAAGACCCCTGACACGATGTCGAGAACGGGGGGCATCTTGAGGTCGTCGGACTCGGGCAGGATCGAGCCGATGACGGGCCAGCCGGACTGGGCGTCGTCGATGGACGCGCCCACCGCCTTGTAGGCGCTGTAGGCCACGCCCAGCAGGCATATGAACACGGCCAGCACGACCACCTGCCGGCCGGTGCGGCGCATGCGGGCCCGCCGCTGCTCCCGGGCGGCCTGCAGGCGCAGCAGCTGCTCGAAGACGATCGGATCGTCGACGGCCGCCGGAGCCCCGCCAGCCGTGTCGATCATGGAATCGACGGGCTGACCAGGTTCGGAGTTCATTTCACATGCCGCGCGCACGGGTGCGGGTGCCTCGCGGTGCGGCGTGGCACTCCCCGCTCGTGTTCGCTTCGCTCACGGGCCGCTCGGGCCACGGCCTCGCTTCGATCCCCACATCGCACCTCAGGGTCGCCTGCCACTCCGCTCGGCCTCTGGGTGTCAGTCCCTGAGGGCTGGGATGATCCGCTGGCCGTAGGCGTTGAGCGTCTCGTCCTTCTGGTCGTGCATCAGGTAGATGGCGAACTGGTCGACACCCAGGTCGCGCAGCTCCTGAAGGCGGGCAATGTGGTTGCCGGCGTCGCCGAGGATGCAGAAGCGGTCGATCACCTCGTCGGGCACGAAGTCGGTGTGAACGTGTCCTGCCTTGCCGTGCCCCGAGTAGTCGTAGCCCTCCCGGCCGGAGATGTAGTCGGTGAGCGCCTGGGGCACGCCGGCGCCGGTGTCGCCGTAGCGGTCCACCAGGTCGGCCACATGGTTGCCGACCATGCCGCCGAACCAGCGGACCTGGTCGCGCTGGTGGGCCAGGTCGTCTCCCACATAGGCCGGCGCGGCCACGCACATGTACAGCTCGTCGGGATCGCGTCCCGCCTCGGCCGCGGCCTGGCGCACCGCCGCGATGGTCCACTCGGTGATCTGAGGATCGGCGAGCTGGAGGATGAACCCGTCGGCCTGCTCGCCGCAGAGCCTCAAAGCCCGGGGTCCGTAGGCGGCCATCCAGATGTCGAGCCGGCCGCCCGCCGACCACGGGAACTGCTGGCGGGTGCCGTTGTAGTCGACCTCCCGGCCTTCGACCAGGCCCTTGATGACCTTCATCGATTCGCCCAGCGTGGCGAGGCTGGTGGGAGTGTGGCCCAGCACCCGCATGGCGGAGTCGCCCCGGCCGATGCCGCAGACGGTGCGGTTCCCGAACATGTCGTTGAGGGTGGCGAACAGCGAGGCGGTGACCGTCCAGTTGCGGGTGCCGGGGTTGGTGACCATCGGCCCGACCGTCATGCGGTTCGTGGCCGACAGCATCTGGCTGTAGATCACGAACGGCTCCTGCCAGAGAACATGGCTGTCGAAGGTCCATCCGTGGGAGAAGCCGTGCGTCTCGGCTTGCCGGGCCAGGTCCACCACCCGCCATGCCGGCGGATCGGTCTGGAGCACGACGCCGAAGTCCATGGCCGCGCCCTAGCGGTTCCGGGGGAAGCCCAGGTCGACGGCGCTGTCGGCCGGATCGGGCCAGCGGGTGGTGATCGCCTTGGCCTTGGTGAAGAAGTGGATCCCCTCGGGGCCGTACATGTGGGTGTCGCCGAACAGCGAGTTCTTCCAGCCGCCGAAGGAGTGGCAGCCCACCGGCACCGGGATGGGGACGTTGATGCCCACCATGCCCGCGTCGGCGTCGAGCTGGAACTGGCGGGCCGCGCCGCCGTCGCGGGTGAAGATGGCCGCGCCGTTGCCCCACGGGTTCTGCTCGATCAGATCGACAGCCTCGTGGTAGGTGTCGGAGCGCACCACGCACAGCACCGGCCCGAAGATCTCGTCCCGGTACACGGTCATGTCGGGGGTGACGTTGTCGAGCAGCGACACGCCCAGGAAGAACCCGTCGCTGTCGAAGACCGCCTCGCGGCCGTCCATGACCACGGTGGCGCCCTCGTCGGCGCCGATCCCGACGTAGCCCGCCACCCGGTCGCGGTGCTCGCGGGTGATCAGGGGCCCCATCTCGGAGTCGGGGTCGTCGCCGGGCCCGATGCGGAGCTTGTCCATGCGCACCCTGATGGCGTCCACCAGCGGGTCGCCGGCGTCGCCCACGGCCACCACCACCGACACCGCCATGCAGCGCTCGCCGGCCGAGCCGTAGGCCGCGGAGACGGCCGCGTCGGCGGCGAGGTCCAGGTCGGCGTCGGGCAGCACCACCATGTGGTTCTTGGCGCCCGCCAGAGCCTGAACCCGCTTGCCCGCGGAGGTGCCCGTCTCGTACACGTAACGGGCGATCGGGGTGGACCCCACGAAGCTCACCGCGGCGACTTCGGGGTGGGTCAGCAGCCGGTCGACGGCCACCTTGTCGCCGTTGACGACGTTGAGCACACCGGGCGGGAACCCGGCCTCGAAGAACAGCTCGGCCACCAGCAGGGGCGCGGAGGGGTCGCGCTCGGACGGCTTGAGCACGAAGGTGTTGCCGCAGGCGACCGCGTTGGGGATCATCCACAGCGGCACCATCGCCGGGAAGTTGAACGGGGTTATGCCGGCGACCACCCCCAGCGGCTGGCGCACGGTGTACACGTCGATGCCGCCGGACGCCTGGGAGTTGTAGCTGCCTTTGAGCAGGTCTCCCAACCCGCAGGCGAACTCGATGTTCTCGAGGCCCCGGGCCACTTCGCCCAGCGCGTCGGAGGGCACCTTGCCGTGCTCGGCCGTCAGCCGGGCCGCGATCTCGGCTGCGTTGGCCTCCACCAGGTTGCGGAAGCCGTGCATCAGCTTCGTGCGGGCCGCCAACGACGTGTGGCGCCACTCCTCGAAGGCGGCGGCCGACGAGGCCACCGCCGCGTCCACCTCGTCGACGCCGGCCAGCCCGACCTGGGCCGTCTGCTCGCCGGTGGCCGGGTTGAACACCGGATGCGACCGGCCGGATTCGCAGGGCATGGCCGCTCCGTCGACGAAATGATGAATTGTCTCCATGTGGCGTCTCCTGTCTCGTCTCCTGTCGCGGAGGGCTGCGGGTCGATCTCCCCTCCGGCTACATCAGGTACTGGCTCAAGCCTCTCGGCAGGTACCGGCCGTCGCCGGCCCGGCCCAGGTACCGGCCGCCGTCGATGACCTTGCGGCCCCGAGAGAACACCGTGTCGACGTGGCCGGTGACCCCGACGCCCTCGTAGGCGGAGTAGTCCATGTTCATGTGGTGGTTGTCGACGCTGATGGTCCACTGCTTGTCGGGGTCGTAGATGACGACGTCGGCGTCGGACCCGGGGGCGATGATCCCCTTGCGGGGGTACAGGCCCATCATGCGGGCCGGGGTGGTGGCGCACAGCTCGACCCAGCGGGCCAGGCCGATCTCGCCGGTGACCACGCCCTGGTAGATCATGTCCATGCGGTGCTCGACGCCGCCGATGCCGTTGGGGATGGCCCGGAAGTCGTTGAGGCCCAGCTCCTTCTGCTCCTTCATGCAGAACGGGCAGTGGTCGGTGGACACCACGGCCAGGTCGTTGGTGCGCAGGCCCCGCCAGAGGTCGTCCTGATGGCCCTCGGCCCGGGACCGCAGCGGCGTGGAGCACACGTAGCCGGCGCCCTCGAAGCCGGGCCGGTCCAGGTGCTCCTCCAGGCTGAAGTGCAGGTACTGCGGGCACGTCTCGGCGAACACGTTCATGCCGCCGTCGCGGGCGATGGCCACCTGCTCGAGGGCCTCGGAGGCCGACAGGTGCACGATGTACAGCGGGGCGGCGCCCACCTTGGCCAGCTGGACGGCCCGGTGGGTGGCCTCCGACTCCAGCTCCTTGCGGCGGACGTAGCCGTGGTTGACGGGGCTGATCTCGCCCCGCTCGAAGGCCTGCTCGGCGAGCACGTCGATGGCCAGCCCGTTCTCGGCGTGCATCATGATGAGCCCGCCGTTGCCGGCGGCCTGCTGCATGGCCCTCAGGATCTGGCCGTCGTCGGAGAGCATCACCCCCGGGTAGGCCATGAACAGCTTGAAGCTGGTGATCCCCTCGTTGACCAGCAGGTCCATCTCCTTGAGCGCGTCGTTGTCGACACCGCCGATGATCATGTGGAAGCCGTAGTCGATGGCGCAGTTGCCCTCGGCCTTGGCCATCCAGGCGTCGAGGCACTCGCGCACGTTCTCGCCGTACGTCTGCACCGCGAAGTCGACGATCGTGGTGGTCCCGCCCCAGGCCGCGGCCCGGGTGCCGGTCTCGAAGGTGTCGGAGGCGAACGTGCCGCCGAAGGGCAGCTCCATGTGGGTGTGGACGTCCACGCCGCCGGGAACGACCAGCCGGCCGGTGGCGTCGACGACCTCGGCCCCCTGCTCGGCCGCGGCCGCGATGTCGCTGCCGGGGCGCAGCACCGCCTCAATCTGCTCGCCGTCGATCAGCACCTCGGCCGGATCCGCGCCGGTCGCGCTGACGACGGTGCCTCCCTTGATCAGCGTTGTCATCTTCGTCTCCTTCCGGGAATGGTCGGCGCTTGGGTTCGCGGGCGCTCCTGTCGTGATTCTTGATGCAGTTGTTCGCACCCTATGAGGTCAACTACGTCGAGAATCGTGGCGGGGCTCGGTAGTCGGGGTCAGGGGACGGTCAGCGAGTCGTAGAGGTCGGGCCGGCGGTCCCGGTAGAAGGCCCACTGGCCCCTGACCTCCTCGATCTGGTCGAGGTCGAGGTCGCGCACCACCAGCTCCTCGGTCTGGTCCGAGGCGGTTCCGTCCACGAACTGGCCTCTGGGGCCGGCGAAGTAGGACGTGCCGTAGAAGTCGTTGTCGCCCAGCGGCTCGATCCCTACCCGGTTGATGGCCCCGACGAAGTACATGTTGGCCACCGCGGCCGAGGTCTGCTCCAGCTGCCAGAGGTACGCGGAGAGCCCCCGGCTGGTCGCCGACGGGTTGAACACGATCTCAGCGCCGGCCAGCCCCAGGGCTCGCCAGCCCTCGGGGAAGTGGCGGTCGTAGCAGATGTACACCCCGACGGTGCCGACGGCCGTCTCGAACACCGGGTATCCCAGGTTGCCGGGACGGAAGTAGAACTTCTCCCAGAAGCCCTTCACCTGGGGGATGTGGGTCTTGCGGTACTTGCCCAGGTAGGTGCCGTCGGCGTCGATCACGGCCGCGGTGTTGTACAGGAACCCGGCCTGCTCGTTCTCGTACATGGGCAGCACCAGCACCATCTCGTGCTTGGCCGCCAGCTCCTGGAACCGCTTGGTGGTCGGGCCGTCGGGAATGGCCTCGGCGTAGGAGTAGAACTCGGTGTCCTGAACCTGGCAGAAGTAGGGGCCGTAGAACAGCTCCTGGAAGCACATGACTTGGGCGCCGGCCGACGCCGCCTCCGCCACGTACTTCTCGTGGAGCTCGATCATCGACTCCTTGTCGCCGGTCCAGGCCACCTGGACAATTGCCGAAGTGACCGTACGTGCCATGTGTGCCCTCCCTGACCCCGTCGGATGCCCGTCCGGCCCCCGAGAGAAAAAGCGATCTTAGCGGACCTCCCGCCTCCGTCAATGCCGAAAGCTGCGGCGCGAGGAGATGACTCCGGTGTCGAAGCCGGACAGGTGCAGACCGCCGTGGAAGCGGGCGTGCTCGATCTTCAGGCACCGGTCCATCACCACTTCGAGCCCGGCCGCGACGCAGCGCTCAGCGGCCTGGGGGCTCCACAGCCCGAGTTGAGCCCAGAAGACCGGCGCGCCCACCGCGACGGCCTCGTCCGCGGCGGAGGGCAGATCCTCGGCGCGGCGGAACACGTCGACGATGTCGGGCGTGACCGGCAGGTCCGCGAGCGACGCGTAGACCGGGCGGCCGAGGATCTCGCTCCCGGCGGAGCGGGGGTTCACCGGGTACACCTCGAAGTCGGTCGACGACGAGAGCAGGTAGGTGAGGACGAAGTAGCTGGCCCGGGCCAGATTGGCCGAGGCGCCCACGACCGCCACCGAGCGGGACCGGTTCAGGATGCGCTGACGCTCGAGCGCGGTCGGCGGCGTCCAGCCCTCGACGGGCGGATGATCAGCCTCAGCCATCGGTGTCCTTGGTGGCCGCGGTCAGGGCCTGGTCGAGGTCCCAGATGATGTCGTCGACGTCCTCCAGCCCGACCGATATGCGCACCATGTCCGGCGACACGCCCCCCGCCTCCAGCTCTTCGTCGGAGAGCTGCTGATGTGTGGTGGAGGCCGGGTGGATCACCAGCGTCTTGGCGTCGCCCACGTTGGCCAGATGCGAGACCATCTGCAGCGACTCGATGAACCGGGCACCGGCGGCACGCCCGCCCACCACGCCGAAAGTGAAGATGGCGCCCGGCCCCTTCGGCAGGTAGCGGTTGGCCAGATGGTGCTGGGGATGGTCGGGGAGGCCCGCCCACAGCACCCACGCCACCCGGTCGTCGGCATCGAGCCACTCGGCCACGGCCCGGGCGTTGGCGACGTGGGCCTCCATGCGCAGTGGCAGCGTCTCGATCCCCTGCAGCAGCAGGAAGGCGTTGAACGGCGACAGGCAGGCGCCCACGTCGCGCAGTTGCTCGGCCCTCACCTTCGTGCAGAAGGCGTACTCGCCGAAGTTGTCCCACCAGCGCAGCTCGTTGTAGCTGGGTATCCGGTCGACCATGTGCGGGAACCGGCCCGAGTCCCAGTCGAAGCGGCCCGCCTCCACGATCACTCCGCCGATGGAGGTGCCGTGGCCGCCCAGGAACTTGGTGGCCGAGTGCAGGGCGATGTCGGCGCCGTGGTCCATCGGGCGGCACAGGTACGGCGTCGCGAAGGTCGAGTCGACCGCCAGCGGGAGCCTGTGATCCTGGGCGACGTCGGCCAGGGCGGCGAGGTCGGCCACCGCTCCGGAGGGATTGGCGATGATCTCGGTGTACAGCAGTCTGGTGTCGTCGCGCACGGCCGCGGCGAAGGCGTCGGGGTCGGTCCCGTCCACGAACGTGGTGTCGATGCCGAGGCGTCGCAGCGTCACGTCGAGCAGCGTGTAGGTGCCGC
Source organism: Acidimicrobiaceae bacterium (assembly GCA_028819505.1). GTDB lineage: Bacteria > Actinomycetota > Acidimicrobiia > Acidimicrobiales > Aldehydirespiratoraceae > Aldehydirespirator. Next base: position 17,579 of record JAPPLH010000086.1, on the reverse strand, counting down.
CGTAGAGGCCGGCCGCGGCCACGATGTGCTCGCCGGCTGAGGCCAGCGCGGTGACGGTGAGGAACTCGGCGGCCTGGCCGCTGGCGGTGGCCACCGCCCCGATGCCCCCCTCGAGGCTGGCCATGCGCTCCTCGAAGGCCGCGTTCGTCGGGTTGGAGATGCGGGTGTAGAAGGTGCCGTACTTCTGGAGGGCGAACAGGTCGGCGGCGTCGGCGGTGTCCTCGAACACGAAGCTCGTCGACTGGTAGATGGGCACCGCCCTGGCCCCCGTGGTGGGGTCGGGCCGGCCGCCCGCGTGCAGGGCCCGGGTGCGGAACCCCCATTGGCGGTCGTCCATGCCTTGACGATACTCATCCCGGCCGGCGGGTCCTGTCGCCGAGCGGAGAAGACCGGCACGGGCGCCGCCCCATTCGCCGGTCGTCCGACTCGTCGCCCCCCGGCTGGCGCACCGCGCACTCTCGTGGCCCAGGGGACTGGATGCGCCGCGCTACGGTCCGGAGTCGTGGGCTCGTTCAGTAGCGAGACGGTGGCTTTCGAGTCGTCTGACACGTCGGCGGTGGTGCAGGCCATGCAGGCCCTGGCGCATCGGGGCGACGGCCTGGGCTGGATCAACATCGGTCCCGGCCTGCGGGACGACCAGATCGATCGACTGCCGGCGCCTACGGTGCTGGGCCGGTGGTTCTCCGGAAGGGGGCCGGCGGTGCCGATGGCGACCTGGACCCCGCCGCGGGAAGGCCGGGGCTCCTCGCAGCCGACGGTCGGCGTGGAGCACGGTGCGGGACCCAAGGCGCTGGACCGGCTCGGGGACGCCGGGGCGCCGCTGCCGGCGGGCTGGCACAAGGTTCAGGACCACGCCAAGAACGGGATCGTCGTGCAGCCCGCCGCGGGGGCGTCCCACGACGAGGTGCTGGGCTGGCTGCTGTCGGCGTGCTGGGCGTTGTGCCCCATCGACATAGAGGACCACTGGCTGGCCGAGGTCCACCGTCCCAGTTAGGCCCCGACCGGTCGGGCTCACCCTGGCGGCTCGATGGGATTGAAATGCCATGCATTGGCATGGAGATAGGATACGGTTGCATCGTGGCGACGACCGAGCCGACCGTGAACACCTATGTGGCGCAGGCACTGCGGGCGATGCACCCGCGCTGGGCCGAGAACGGCGCTGTAGTGTCGCAAGCGACCGGCGTGCTGACGGGTCTGAAGGGCAAGCAGCCCGACATCCTGGTCGGAGTGCCCGGAGCGGCCCCGCTGGTCATCGAGGCTGAATTCCACCCGGCCCGCAGCCTCGAAGACGACGCACTGGGCCGGGTCGGCGCCGAGACGAGCCACCGGCTCAGGCCAGTCGAGACCGTCGTGGCCCTGCGCTACCCTCGCCGGCTGCGAGAAGTGCCTGAGACCAGGCTGATCGAGAAACTCGCCGCTTGCGACGACCTCGCGTGGTGCGTTTGGAGCGAGGGGGCGGACAACGTCAGGTTCCCGTCCGAGGGGTGGATCACCGGCGGCCTCGCGGACCTCGCCGGAATGTTGGAGACCCTCGCGGTCTCGCCCCGGCGCATCGACGAGGCGGCCGACCGGCTCCAGCATGCTGTCGGGGTGGGAGCGTCGATGATCGCCGCCGTCGGCGGCACCACCCAGACGCACGTGGCCGAGTGTCTCCACCAGGAGTCCGGCGAGCAGACGACGAGGATGGCGGCGTCCATCATCGTCAACGCCTTCCTTTTCCAGGTCGCGGTGGCATCGAGCCATGGCACTCCGACCATCGAAGAGACTGCGGCTGCCTCCGGCGATCCTCGACATCTGCTGAAGGCGGACGTGCTCGAAGCCTGGGACCGCATCCTCGCAGTCGACTACTGGCCCGTGTTCGACATCGCACGGCGCTTGCTCCTGCCGATCGAGCAGGCCCGCGCCGAGGAGTTGTGCGACCGGCTGGCCCTGGCCGCCTCCAACCTGGCCGCGGCGGGCGCGGTCGAGGTGCAAGACCTTGCCGGTCAGATGTTCGGGCGCCTGATCGCCGATCGCAAGTTCCTGGCGACCTTCTACACGCTGCCGGAGTCGGCGGCCCTGCTGGCCGAACTGGCCGTGGCCCGCCTCGACGACCGGGTCGACTGGTCCGACGAGGTAGCAGTCACCGACCTGAGGATCGCCGATCTGGCTTGCGGGACCGGGGCCCTGCTGTCGGCGGTGTACCGGCGGGTGGCGGCCCGCGTGCGGCGGTCCGGCCGCGACGACGCGGCCATACACGCCGCCATGATGCAAGAGGCGCTCATCGGCGCCGACATCATGCCCGCCGCCGCGCACCTGACCACGACGATGCTCTGCGCGTCCCACCCCGGCGTCGGGTTCGGCAGATGCGGAATACACGTGCTCCCCTTCGGCCGTACCCCGGACGGCGGGGTGGCGGTGGGTTCGCTGGACCTGCTCGGCGACGCCGGGACCCTGTCGCTGCTCGGACGGCCGGGCACCCGGTTGGCCGGGCGGTTCGACGACGACGAGCCCGACGGCGAACTCGCGGCATGCAACGTCGGCGACGGCACCCTCGATCTGTGCATCATGAACCCTCCGTTCACCCGTCCCACGAACCACGAGACCGCCCGGGCCGCGGGTGTGCCGGTGCCGTCGTTCGCGGGGTTCGGCACCACCGACGACGATCAGCGGGCCATGTCCGCCCGGCTTGCCGGCTTGAGCCCGACCGCCGACTGGGCACGCGCCGGCCACGGCAACGCCGGCCTGGCCTCCAACTTCGTGGATCTCGCTCACGCAAAGCTGCGTCCCGGCGGCGTGCTGGCGCTCATCCTGCCGTTCGCGGCCGTCACCGGCGGCTCTTGGGCAGGCCTGCGCCGGCTCCTGGGCAGCCACTACCGCGACGTCGCCGTGACGTCCATCGCGACCCACGGCAGCACGGCGCGAGCGTTCTCGGCCGACACCGGCATGGCCGAGATAGCGCTGGTTGCGGTCAAGCGCCCGGCGACGGCGGCCGCGGCCGGAGGCTCGCAGGTGGACTGGATCAGCCTGTACAGGCGCCCGGCAAGCATCACCGAGGCCGTGCAGGTGGCCCGAGTAGTCGATGGCCGCGACGGGTCGGAGGGGCCGGACTCCATCGACGTCGGAGACGCCCGCGCCGGCTGCGTGCTTCCGGGCGCCGTCTCCGACGGAGGGCTCGCCGCCGTGGTCGAGCCTGAGGTGGCCGCCTGCGGACTGGCGTTGAGCCGGCGCCGCCCGCGACTGCCCCGGGCCGGGGACCTGCCGGTCCCGGTGGCGCTGCTGGGGGAGACGGGCGCGCCCGGACCGGTGCATCGAGACGTCAGCGGCACGGACAGGGCGACCGGCGCCTACCGCGGCCCCTTCGACGTCAAGCCCCTGCTGGCGGGCCACACGCCCTCCTACCCCGTGCTGTGGGCCCACGACGCGGGCTCGGGCCGGGAGTCGCAGATCGAGGTTCGACCCGACACCCAGGGGCGGGTCCGGGCCGGCATGGCGGAGAGGGCGCTGGAGGTGTGGGCGACCTCGACCCGTCTGCACCTCAACCTCGACTTCCAGCTCAACAGTCAGGCGCTGGCGGCCTTGCGTCGCTGCCGAGCCGTGCATCGGCGGTCGGGCGTGGCCCTCCTTCGCAGTCGAGTCCCCGGCTTGGGAGGAGGCGGTGGCGCTGTGGATGAACACCACGCTCGGCCTGATCGGGTTCTGGTTCACAGCGAGCCGCCAGCAGCAGGGCCGGGCCAGCCTGACCATCACCAGGCTGGGCGACCTGGCCTCGCTCGATCCCCGCCTGCTCTCAGACGAGGAGCTGGCCTCAGCCGGCGAGGTGTTCGAACGCTTCAAGCAGCGGCCGCTGCTGCCGGCCAGCGAGGCCTACCGCGACGCCGTCCGCCAAGAGCTCGACGAGGCGATGTTGTGCGAGGTGCTCGGACTGCCCGGTGATGTGCTCATTCCGTTGGCCGTGCTGCGCACGCAGTGGTGCGAGGAGCCGTCGGTGCACGGCGGCAAGTCCACCCGCCCGAGCTAGGTGTTGATGACAGCCTGCACGATCAGGTCGATGACGGCGGCGGCGTCTGCGTCCCAGACGACGTCTTGGGCGGGCGGGGCCGGCTCTGCGGCAATGGCGGCCGGCGGGCGCACGTCGGTCACGGTCATGCCCCGGGTGTGCTCGCCGTGCAGCTCGACGGCCACCGGGTGGGTCGAGCGGCGGAACAGGTGGGGGTGCGTGACCGCGATGATGGCGGTGGCGTCATGCACCGGGGCCGCCTCCAGGCCGAACTCGCGGCACCGGTCGTAGGCGTATTCCAACAGACCGGCTGCGAAGTGGGCCGCAGGAGTGCCGGCTGAGCGCATCCGGGATGCTTCACTGCCACCCAGCAGGACCTTGTGGGTCACGTCCAGGCCGACCATGGTCAGCGGGGCGGCCTCGGAGAACACGATGGCGGCCGCCTCCGGGTCGGCCCAGACGTTGAACTCGGCCACCGGCGTGACGTTGCCGGCGTGGGCGCCCCCGCCCATGATCGTGAGACCGGCCAGGCGGCTGCGCAGGCCGGGGTCGCGCCGCAGCGCGAGGGCCACGTTCGTCAATGGTCCCACCGCCACCAGATGCAGGTCGTCGACCGAGCGGGCCGCGTCGCACAGGAAGGCCACGGCGTCGTCGGAGGCGACCGAGCGGGTCAGTTCCGGCAGAGCGACGTCGCCCAGTCCGGTGGCCCCGTGGATGCGGGCCGCGTCCATGGTGGGCGCGATCAGCGGGCGGGCCGCACCCCGGTGCACCTCGACGTCCAGGCCCGCCACCTGCGCCGTGACCAGCGCGTTGTGGGTGGTGTGCTCGATGCCGACGTTGCCGTTGACGGTGGTGATCCCGACAAGTTCCCCGAAATGGGCGGCGGTGAGGATGGCGATGGCGTCGTCGAGGCCCGGGTCGCAGTCCAGCACGATCCGCGGCCGGCCGGTGCAGGCTTCCGCAGTCATCCCCTGAGCCTACGCACCGAGCAGGTGCTCGACGTCGTCCCGGGTCGGCAGGGACGGCTGGGCGCCGTGGCGCAGTGTGGCAGCCGCGCCCACCCTCACTGCCCACTCGGTGGCTTCCACGAGACTGGCGCCGTCGACCAGGGCGTCGGCCAGCGCGCCGCAGAAGGCGTCCCCGGCCGCGGTGGTGTCCACAGGCGCCACCGCCGGCGCAGGCACGTGGGTGGCGTCGGCGGGCGTGACGACCGTCGCGCCGGCCGCTCCGAGCGTGACGACCGCGGCCGCGACCGGCAGCCCCCGGGCCAGCGCCAAGGCAGTCTCGGGGTCGACGCCGCCGATGGGGGACAGCCCGGCGTGGCCCGCCATGGTGGCCAGCTCGGTCTGGTTGGGCACGATCACGTCCACTCCGTCGAGCAGGTCGGGCGGCAGCCTGGCGGCCGGCGCGGGAGCGGGGTTGAGCACGACCGTCCCCCGGGCGCAGCGGACGGCCGCCGCTACCGCCTCAAGAGGCACCTCCAACTGCAGCAGCACCACCTTCGCGCCGGCCAGAACGGCGGCCGCGCTCTCCACGTCGGCGGGGCTGAGGCGGCCGTTGGCGCCGGGGCTCACCACGATGGCATTGTCGCCGTCGGCGCCCACAGCGATCAGGGCGGTGCCGCTCGGAGTTTCCTCATCCGTCAGCAGACAGGTCGTATCGACGCCGGCGGAGTCCATCGCCGAGCGAAGCATCGCGCCCGCGTCGTCGCCGCCGACCCTGCCGACCATGGCCACCCGCCGTCCCAGGCGGGCCGCCGCCACGGCCTGGTTGGCGCCCTTGCCGCCGGGGATGCGGCGCAGGTCGCCGCCCAGCACGGTCTCGCCGGCCACCGGGACCGTCTCCACCTCCACCACCAAGTCGAGGTTGGCGCTGCCTACGACCGCAACCTCGGGCGCGGCCGCCCGGACATCGGACACGGCAAGATCGTAGTTGCGGCGCCGCCGCCGAGCCGGGCAGCCGGCGCCTGTCCAATACCAGAAATATATGAACAATATTGAAGTTTACGTCCGCGGAGGCCTCGGCCATGGCCGAGTGGCCCGTCCTTCTGGATCACTCCTTCCATGAGGCCGTGAACCTCGTGCTCCAGTCGAAGGCAGGCTTGGGCACTGGATCCCGCCTGCTCCGCAGACTTGCGGGGGTCGGCTTGCCCCGGGACGGCAAGTCTCGACCCGACCACCTCATCGAGCATCCTGAGGCCACAGCTCAGCTCTTGGCACACCTGCTCCGCAACGCCGAGACGTCAAGTGACGATCTCCGGCTTCGGCACCTTCCCGAAGTGGTCGCGCGGCTTGAGAAGCTGCTCGACGCACCGCGGATGGAGCCCATCATCAACGAGTCGCTCCGGCTTGGCTTCGGAGACTGGTGTGACGAGTACTTGGCCTTCGTGCCCCGCGAGCGCAGTAGCTGACGTGCGTCTCGGACCACGGCACACGTCACAGGAGCCTCGGTCGACCGTCCTGCCGATGGACCGGTCAGGGTGCGAGCCTTCCGCGAGTCCGCTCAGCTGTCTCCTTGATCGCAGCGGGATGGCGCCGGTCGACCAACTGTACGGTTGATGGCATGGACCGGGTGCTCGATCTCCCCGGAGGCACGGTGCCGGCCAGTGCGGTCGGCTGGCGCTTCGATCCCTCGGGCGGGCCGGGCGGCCAGCACGCCAACCGCGCCAGCACGCGGGTCGAGGCGGCGATCGACCTGACCACGGCGGGCGACATGGACCCCGACGTCCGGCAGCGCCTCGTCGACCGCTACGGCGTCGGGTTGCGGGTGGTGGTCGACGACACCCGTTCGCAAGCACGCAACCGCGACATCGCACTCGACCGGCTGGAGGCGCTGTTGTGCGACGGGCTGGTCGTCGCCAAGCCGCGGAAGCCGACCCGTCCATCGGGCTCGGCCCGACGGCGTCGACTGGAGGACAAGCGCCGTCGCTCGGGCACCAAGCGCGGCCGCAGTCGCATCGATCCAGCTAGCCACGACGCTTAGCAGGGTGCTGAGAATGCGGGTTCGGCGAAATTCGCATCCTTCTGACCTGCGGTTCTTTGATTGGGAGACCGGCGGTTCAGGGCAACCGGATCAGCGCACCCGGTGACGAGGCTCACAGGACGGCCACCGGGTTGACGGGGGAGCCGCAGCCGCCCACGAAGGGCTCGGGGTTGGCCTGCAGCAGGAACTCGTAGCGTCCGGCCTCGGCGCAGGCGGCAGCCAGGGCCTCGAGATCCCAGTTCTGCCCCTGGGTCATGCCCATGTCCACCACATGGAGGCAGTGCACCCCCAGCGCGTCGTGGAAGTCCGGGCCGGGGAAGATCTCGAAGATGTAGGTGTCGTCGGCCACCGCGGCCACATCGTGGCGGTGGAACCAGCGCACCGCGTCGAAGCCGGGTCCCGGGCTGGTTCCGTCGGAGTCGGGCCCGGTGACGTAGGGAAGCGCCCCCATCTCGCGGAACACCTGGATCCGCCCGGTGCGAAGCAGCACGATGTCGCCGGGGCGCATGGCCACCCGCCCGTGCTCGGCCGCCTCGTCGAGGTCGTCGCCGGTGACCTCGTGGTCGCTTCCAAGCCGCTCGAGCCCCTTGGCCGCGCACACGTCGAGCAGCACGCCCCGGCCGGTGAGGTGGCGGACGTTCTCGATGCCGAGCACGGTGGCGCCGCCGGTGGGGTTGATCGAGGAGACCGGCACCCCGTTGTAGAGGGTGTTGTCGTAGCTCACGTGGGCCAGGCCGTCCCAATGGGTGGCGGCCTGCAGGGGCATGGTCACGATGTCGTCGGAGAAGTGGGCCACCATGCCTCTGCCGTCGGCGTCGCCGAGGTCGGGGCTGTGGATCTTGACCATGGCGTGCAGCGGGTTGATCCGGCCGTGCATCTGGCCGATCTGCACGCCGCCGGAGTGTTTGAGGTCCAGCGCGCACGACACCCGCCGCCCGGTGCGCACCAGCGAGGCGGCGTGGGCGACGGCGTCGTCGGTGATCAGGTTGAGGGTGCCGAGGCGGTCGTCGTCGCCCCAGCGTCCCCAGTTGCGGACTTCGTCGCGCACTGCGAAGAAGGCGTCAGTGAAGCTCATGGGTCACCTCGGTGCGGCCGGCGCGGTCGGGATACTAATGGTCCGTCGCGGCATTGGTCGGGGCGCCGTAGTGGCTCCGCCATGGGCTCGGGCCCGTCGGGCAGCCCTAGCCATCTCGGCGGCACACAACTAGCTTTGGCCTATGTTCTGCTCGATGTCGGGTGCGTGGGCCAAGCCATGACGTGGCTGTACGCGTTCATGCTGTTCGCCGGGGCGCCGGTGCTGCTGTGGTTCGTGTTCAGCGGCGGCGACGCCGACATGGACGCGGGCGCGGAGGCGGACGGTCTGGGTGACGTGTTCTCGGTCGTGCCGCTGAGCAGCATCGCCTTCGTGGCCACCTTCTTCGGGGCCACCGGGCTGGTGTCGGAATGGCTCGGGACCGGCGCGGTGTTCACGCTGCTGCTGGCCGTCGTGGTCGGGGTGCTGGCCGGCGTGCTCAACAGCGCGGCCTTCGCCTACCTGCGCCGCAGCGAGGCCTCCAGCGACGTGAGCGACCGCGAGATCGAGGGCAGCATCGCCCGGGTCTCGCTGCCCATGTCCAACGAGAGGCGCGGCCGCATCGTGCTCAGCGTGGCCGGCGCCCGCACCCAGATGACGGCCGCGCCCATCGACCCCCTCGACGACGGCAAGGCCATCGAGGCCGGCGCCCGGGTCATCATCGTGCGCATCGAAGGCGGCGTCGCCCTAGTCACCCGCCTGGACCCCGAACTGGAATAGGCGCACCCCCGGCGGCTGCTAGGGCGTCCACAGCGACGACAGGGGCCACATCCGCAGGCGGTCGCCCACGCTCACCTGGTGCCGGCCCATGTGCAGCAGCACGCCGGCCGTGAAGCAGCCGGGCGCGACGGCGTCGAGGCGGTCGCGCAGCCAACGTAGGTGCCGGAGACCGTCGGGCGAAGGCGAACTGCTGGCCTTGACCTCCACGGCGACCACCGAGCCGTCGGGCTGCTCGAGTATGAGGTCCACCTCGCGTTGGGCGTCGCGGTAGTGCCACAGGCTCGTGCGAGCCCGCGCGCTCGTCGCCTGCCGGGCGATCTCGTTCACCGCGAACGATTCCGCCAGAGCTCCCATCGCCGGCGATGTGGTCAGCGCCAGCGCATCGGGATCGATGTCCAGCAGGCCGGCTGCGAGGCCGGTGTCGGTGACGTGGAGCTTGGGCCGGCGGACGGCTCTCGACGTGAGGTTCCGCGACCAGGCCGGGAGCTCCCGCACCAGGAACACCGTCCGGAGCCAGTCGAGGTAGGCGATCACCGTCGGATGGCTGATCCCGAGCCTCCTCGACGCCGACGCGAGGTTGACTCCCTGGGAGGTCTGCGCGGCGGTCCAGCGCAGCAGCGGTTCGAGCGCGGTCGAGCGGCGGATGTCGGCCAGGGCCACGATGTCGCGTCCGACCACGGTGTCGACGTAGCTCTCGAACCAGCCGGACCGCAGACCGGGGGGCAGGCGGAGCACTTCGGGATACCCGCCGCGGCAGATGAGTTCGGCGTAATCGCGTCGCGTGAGGGGCTCGGGCGCCTCGGGGCCGCGGCCGCGGTCGGGCCGGCATGCACGGGCGGTCCAGGCGTCGATGGGTGTTGCCTCCGCACCGGCGATCTCCGCCTGCGACAGGGGCGCGAGGCGCAGGATTCGTGCCCGGCCGGCCAGGGACTCGCTGATGGTCGGCACGGTGAGGAAGTTGGTGGAGCCGGTGAGCAGGAACCGGCCCGGGGTCTGGTCCTCGTCCACCAGCCGCTTGATGACCCTGATCAGGCGATCGCCGGCGGCTTGGACTTCGTCCACGACCAGCGGCGTCGGCCAACTCGTGAGGAACGCGGCTGGATCGTCGACGGCGGCCCGCAGCGTCGGCTCGTCCTCGAGCGTGACGTAGGTTCCTCCGGACTCCTCGGAGATGAGCCGGGCCAGGGTGGTCTTGCCCGTCTGGCGCGCTCCGTGCAGAACGACGACGCGGAATCCGCCGAGAGCGTCCCGAATACGGTTCCCCAGGTGCCTGCGGAGATGCCCACCAACCGGATCCATCCCGGCATGCTAGCACTACTTCGATAATTGCACAGGCTTTAGTTAGAGTTTTGCAGCCGCACTACTTCGATAATTGCACAGACTCTAGTTAGAGTTTTGCAGCCGCACTAGTTCGAGAATTGCACAGACACTAGTTGGAGTCTCGCATCCGGAACGGCCGTCTTGGCGGCCAGGCTCCACGACGCCGCCCAAACCGGCCAGCCCCGCGGGCGGCGCTCATCTCACGGCGCTCGGGTCTCCCCCTAGCTGCCTTCCGGAAGGGGCTGGTACGCTCGGCAGGGCAGTGGGCTTCCGAGACGCGCGAGGCGCGTGGGAGGGGAAAGCGCAATGTCCTCAGCAATGGTGGCCGGTATCGCTCTGGCGCTGGCCGTGCTCTTCGTCATACTCATCGTCCGGTCGCTGATCGTGATCTGCCCGCCCAACCGGGTGGCGGTCATATCGGGCCGCAAGCGGACCCTGTCCGACGGGCGCACGGTGGGATACCGCATCCTCAAGGGCGGTCGCACGCTGCGGATCCCGCTCATCGAGAGGGTCGCCTGGATGGACCTCAACACCATCCCGCTGGAGGTGTCGGTCACCAACGCCTACTCGAAGGGCGCGATCCCCCTCAATGTGCAGGGCATAGCCAACGTGAAGGTGTCGAGCGGCGAGGGCCTGCTGGAGAACGCCGCCGAGCGCTTCCTCCACGTCGACCACATGCACATCGGCAAGATCGCCAAGGAGACTCTCGAGGCCAACCTGCGGGGTGTGCTGGCCACCATGTCGCCCGAGGAGGTCAACGAGGACCGGCTCAAGTTCAGCCACCAGCTCATCGACGAGGCCGACGACGACATCAAGACACTGGGGCTGGAACTCGACGTGCTCAAGATCCAGAACGTCACCGACGACGTGAACTACCTCGAGTCGGTGGGCCGGCGCCTCACCGCCCAGGTGAAGAAGGACGCCCGGGTGGCCGAGGCCGACCGCGAGGCGGAGTCCGAACAGGCCGAGGCGGCCGCCCGCCGCGCCGCGCAGGTCGCCCAGATCGAGGCCGACAAGAAGATCGTCGAGGAGCAGAACGCGCTGCGGGTGCGCACAGCGGAGCTCGAAGCCATCTCCAGGGCCCGCGAGGAGGAGGCGCTGGTGGCCGGGGAGACGGCCAAGGCGGTGGCCAGCCAGGAGCTGGAGAGCGAGCGCATCGAGCTGGAGAAGCGCCGGGTGGAGGCCGACGTGGTGGTTCCCGCCCGAGCCGACCTGGAGGCCCGCCAGCTCCAGGCCCAGGCCGAGGCGGCCACGATCGTCGAGGACGGCAAGGCCCAGGTCGAGGTGTTCAAGCGGCTCACCGACCAGTACCAGGCGGCCGGCGCCGACGGCCACGACGTGCTGGTGCTCAACATGCTGCCCGACCTGATCGACAAGATCGTCGCCACCGTGCAGAACGTCAGCATCGACCGGGTCGCGGTGGTGGACACCGGCGGCGGGGGCGGCAACGGCGACGGAAACGGCGACGGCGGCTCGCGGGGCGGGATCCCGGGCCTCATGAGCCAGCTGCCGGCGTCGCTGGTGGCCATGACCGAGCAGATCGAGGCTGCCACCGGAGTAGACATCCTGGCGTCGCTGCGCCGCCGCGACGCCGACCACGGCGGCGAAGGCTGACATCCGAGCCCGGTCCCCAGTGACATCAGGAGACGGCGTGTGAGCGGTCACCTCGACGGCAAGAGCATCGCCGTCACCGGCGGCGGGGGCGGGATCGGCCGGGAGGTGTCGCTGGCCTGCGCGGCGGAGGGCGCCAACGTGGTGGTGGCCGACTACGGCGTCGCCCTGGACGGATCCGCCCCGTCGAGCGAGGTGGCCGACGCGGCGGTGGAGGAGATCCGCGCCGCCGGCGGCGAGGCGCTCGCCGTGGCCGGCGACGTGTCGCTCTTCGACGTGGGCGCCGGGATCGTGGAAGCGGCCTGCGACCGGTGGGGGAGCATCGACGGCGTGGTGTGCGCCGCCGGCGTGCTGCGGGAGCGGATGCTGTTCAACATGGTCGAGCCGGAGTGGGACCAGGTGGTGGCCGTCCATCTCAAGGGCCACTTCAACGTGTACCGGGCCGCGCTGGCACGGATGCGCAGACAGCCGTCGGGGGGCTCGCTGGTGGGGTTCACCTCCGGTGCGGCCGTCGCCTCCACCGCTCAAGCCAACTACTCGGCCGCCAAGGGCGGCGTCATGAGCCTCACCCGGTCGGCGGCCATGACCGCAGCCTCCATACGGATGCGGGGCGGGCCGGCCATCAACGCCAACTGCATCGCACCGGTGGCCCGCACCCGGATGAGCGACAATGTGCCGTTCGAGATGGAGACGGGGGATCCCTCCGCAGTGGCCCCCATGGCCGTCTACCTGCTCAGCGACGCCGGCCGGGACGTCAACGCACAGACCTACACCGTGGTGGGGCGCCGGATCTCGGTCTGGAACCAGCCCCGGGAGCTGCGCTCGATGTGGTCGGCCGGCGGGCAGTGGACTCCGGAGGAGATCGCCGCGCAGCTTCCCCGGACCATAGGGCAGGAGCCCAACTGGGTGATCGCCGACCTGGAGCGGCGCATGGCCGAGATGGCCGGCGGTTGAGCCGTGGCCGCTGAGCCGGGCGGCCTGCCCTGGCCGGCGCCTCCCGCCGAGCCGCCCGGGCGGGGACTGCTCGCAGGCAGGCGGGTGGTGGTGACCGCCGCGGCCGGCGCCGGGATCGGGTCGGCGGTGGCTCGCCGCGCCCTCATCGAGGGGGCGAGGGTCCTGATCTCCGACGTCCACGAGCGGCGCATGTCCGCCACCCGCGACCGCCTGGAGGCCGAGACCGGCTCGCGCCCCGGGGCGGTGCGCTGCGACGTGACCGCCGAGGCCGACGTGCAGGCGCTGATGGAGGCGGCCGTCGACGACCTGGGCGGCATCGACGCCATGATGAACAACGCCGGACTCGGCGGCTCGGCACGGCTGGTGGACATGACCGACGAGCAGTGGTCGGCGGTGCTCGGCGTGACCCTCGACGGCACCATGCGCTGCACCCGGGCCGCGCTCCGGCTCATGATCGGCCAGGGCGCAGGCGGCGCCATCGTCAACAACGCCTCGGTCTCAGGCTGGCGGGCCCAGGCCGAGCAGGCCCACTACGCCGCGGCCAAAGCGGGGGTGATGGCCCTCACCCGGTGTGCGGCGCTGGAGGCGGCCGATCACGGGATCAGGGTGAACTGCGTTGCGCCCAGCCTGGCCTGGCACCCGTTCCTCGCCAAGACCACCGACGAGCAGTCGCTGGCCGAACTCGCCCGCAAGGAGGCGTTCGGCCGACCGGCCGAGCCGTGGGAGGTGGCCAACGTGATGGTGTTCCTCGCCAGCGACCTCTCCGGCTACATGACCGGCGAGGTGGTCTCGGTCAGCAGCCAGCACCCGTGAGCAGGAGCTTCGCATCACTGGCGGTGCCATGGCGCCGTCTGGCAAGATGTCTCGAATAGCCGCCGGCATGCCGGCCTACACAGAAGGGCAAGTGGAATGACTGCTCGACCGATTCACAAGCGTTGCGCGTCTTGGTTGGCGGCGCTGCTGGCGTTCACTCTGGTCGCCGCAGCATGCGGCGGCGGAGGCGACGACGGCGAGACGCAGCCGGCCCAGGCGGTCGAGACCACCGAGACGGCCGCGCCCGCCGCACCGGACCAGGCGCCCGTCGACGGTGGCGGAGAGGAATCGCCCGCGCCGGCCGAGCCGGACGACGAGCCCCTGGTCGCTCCGGTGGACACGACCACCACGACGACGCCGCCAGATGACGGGGAAGCGGCCGTCGAGGCCCCGGCCGAGCCCGAGCCCCAGTTCGGCGGCACGTTGAGGGTGGCGGTCGAGGCCGAGAGCGACGGCCTGAACCCGGCGGCCAACAACTTCGCGGTGTCGGCCTACGTGATGACCTACCCGGTGTTCGATCCGGTGGCCTACTGGAACACGCAGGGACAGTGGATCCCGTACCTGGCCGAGTCGTTCACCCCGATCGACGACGGGCAGTCCTGGCAGATGAAGCTGCGGGACGGCGTGCGCTTCCATGACGGCACCCCGCTAGGCGCCGACGACGTGATCGCCACCTTCAACGCCCAGCTGGCCGATCCCATCGTCTCGCTGGCGGTGCGCCCCTACTATCCCGAGGACCTGTCTGTGGCCCTCGTCAGGATCGACGACCTGACGGTGCAGTTCAATCCCGTCGACAAGTTCGGCTTCTTCCCGCAGTTCATAACCAGCCAGCTCGGGATGATCGCCCCGTCGGAGTGGCTGGCCGCCGCCGCGGAGGATCCGCAGCTGAACCAGCACCCGGTCGGCACCGGCCCGTTCATGATCGAGAGCCGCACCCAGGACGAGGTGACCGTGCTGGTGCGCAATCCCGACTACTGGGCCGCCGACATGACCGACATCTACCTCGACCGCATCGAGGTCTATCCCATCACCGACACCGTCATCGCCGCGGAGCGTGTCGCGGCCGGCGACATCGACCTCATGGTGACCAGCAACTCCGACGCCATATTGACGCTGCGCGACTCCGAGGGGGTCCAGACCATCGAGAACGTCCGCTCCAGCGAGGACTTCGCGATGATGAACACGCAGATGGCGCCCTTCGACGACATCCGGGCCCGGCAGGCCCTCACTCACGCCACCGACCGGGACGCCTACGTGGCACTCATCCGACAGGGCGTGTCCCCGCCGGCCGACACGATGTTCCATCCCGACCTGATCTGGCACAACCCCGACGTCAAGCAGGAGTCGAACATGCCCGAGCTGGCCGGCCCGCTGGTGGCCGCATACTGCGCGGACTTCCCGGCGAACTGCTCCGGCGGCAAGATCAACATGGAGCTGCAGTACTCGGGGCCGTCGGTGGCTCAGACCCGTATCGCGGACCTGCTGGTCGACAGCTGGGATCCGTACTTCAACGTGACCGAGCAGGAACTCCTCCAGGACGACCACATCCTCGAGGTCGCGCTCGGCTTGTACAACGTGGTGACCTGGCGGCAGTTCGGCGCGGTCGACCCGGACAACGACGTGCTCTGGATCGAGTGCCGAGCGATCAGCTTCATCTCGCTCAACTGGCCCCGCGACTGCGATGAGGAGCGAGATGCGCTCATGTACGAGCAGCGGGCCACCAACGACCTCGACCGACGAGTCGAGATATGGCACTGGATCCAGGAGAACCTCCGCGACTCGTACACCTACGTCTTCTTCAACCATGCCAACTGGACGATCGGCGCGGGGGACCACGTGCAGAACATCTGCGGCCAGACCTCGCCCGACGGCGTCGAGCTGTTCTGCAACAACCAGGGCAGGGTGCAGCTCCACCAGGTCTGGCTGAGCTAGTGCCGTCTCGATCGACGCGCAACCCGTCGGCGCGCCTGCTGGCGGGGCTCCTGACGCTCGCGCTGGTAGCGGCGGCGTGCGGAGGCGGCGACGGCGGGGAGCCTCCGGCACCGACGGCCGCCGAAACCACCGAGACAGCCGCTCCCTCGGAACCGGCCGACTCCGGCGAGGATGAGACCGCCCCCACCGTCGCTGAGCCGGATGCCACCGAGGAGCAGGAGGAGGAGCTCCTGGTCGCTCCAGTGGACACCACCACGACCACTGCGCCGCCCGCCGACGGCGAAGAGGTCGTCGAGGCCCCGGCCGAGCCCGAGCCCCAGTACGGCGGCACGCTGAGAGTGGGGGCCTTCGCCGAGGGCGACGGCCTCAACCCTGCGTCGAACGCCTTCTCGACGCCCGTGTACCTCATGGCCCACCCGGTCTTCGACCCGCTGGCCTACTACGACACCGGGGGCAACTGGGTCCCGTTCCTGGCCGAGTCGTGGACCAAGGTCGGCGACGGCACGTCCTGGCAGATGAAGGTGCGCGAGGGGGTGCGCTTCCACGACGGGACCGAACTCGACGCCGACGACGTCGTGGCGACGTTCCAGGCACAGCTGGCCGACCCGCTGATCTCGATCGCGTTCAGGCCCGGGTTCCATCCCACCGAGCCCGTGCGCAAGGTCGACGACCACACCGTCGAGTTCGTCGGCGTCCGTCCCTCCGCCCACCTGCCGAACGCGTTCACGAGCCAGTTGGGGATGATCCTGCCGTCTGAGTGGCTCGAACGGGCCGCAGCCGACCCGAGCCTCAACCAGATGCCGGTCGGCACCGGCCCGTTCATGGTGGAGAGCCGCATCCAGGACGAGGTGACGGTGCTGGTGCGCAACCCCGACTACTGGGCCGCCGACTTGATCGACATATACCTCGACCGCATCGAGGTGTACCCCATCCCGGACTCCGCCGTGGCCGCGCAGCGGCTGATCGCGGGAGAACTCGACCTGATAGTCGTCTCCGAGACGGGGGCCATACTGACCCTGCGCGACGCCGCCGACCGGGGGGTGGTCACCTTCGAGAACCATCGCTCCGACGAGTCGATGCTGCTCATCAACGCGCAGAGCGCGGCGTTCTCCGACATCCGGGCCCGGCAGGCTCTCACCTTCGCCACCGACCAGGACCTGTACGTGGAGCTGCTGGGCGAGGGCACGACCGAGGCGGCCGACACAATGTTCCATCCCGACCTGATCTGGCGCAACCCCGACATAGTGCAGGAGACGAACATGCCGGAGCGGGCCGGGCCGCTGGTCGCCGGGTACTGCGCCGACTACCCCGAGAACTGCTCCGACGGCAGGATCAACATGCGTTTCGCCGTTCCGGGCCCGTCGGTGGAGAGCGACCGCACCCTCGACCTGATGGCCGCCACCTGGGGTGAGTTCTTCAACCTCGACACGAGCGTGAAGCCCCTCGACGAGATGATCATCGATGTGGCGCTAGGCAACTACGACGTGGCCCTGGCCGACGCGTTCGGGTCGGTCGACCCCGACAACGACGTGCTCTTCATGGAGTGCGGGGCGATCAGCTTCATCTCGCTGAACTTCACCCGCCACTGCGATCACGAGCGCGACGAACTGATGTACGAGCAGCGCGCCATCGACGACCTCGACCGCCGGGTGGAGATCTGGCACCGCATCGAGGAGATAAACCGGGACTCCTACACGATGATCTTCCTGACCCACTCCAACTTCACCATCGGGGCGCGCGACAACGTGCACAACATCTGCGGGCAGACCGGGCCCACCGGAGACGGGCTGTTCTGCAACAACCAGGGCAGGATCTGGCCGAACCAGATCTGGATGAGCTAGAGGCAGACCCCTGAAGCGCAGCCCGACCTCCCTCCAAGCGCACCGACCTCCAGCGCCGCGGGCGCTGTTGGGGTCTGGTGTGTGTCCTGTGGGCGTGGTGGCGGTGGTTCTGGGCGGGCCGGCCGGCGGCGGGAGGCTGTCGGGGTGAGCGGCGGTTCTGCGCGCCCGCGGGGGCGGCCAACGTGGACCCGAGCGCGCTCACGCTGGGGCTCGTGCGGTTCTGCGCGCCCGCGGGGGCGGCGCTCCCGCGAGCCGGGAACGGGCTGGCCGGCGCGGTTCTGCGCGCCCGCGGGGGGGGGGGCCGGCGCGCGGGGCGGGGTTCGGTTTGGGGCGGCTCGCTTCGGTTGTCTGGGGT
>JAPPLH010000107.1:1517-3493 GCA_028819505.1 Acidimicrobiaceae bacterium | reverse complement strand
GGCTGACGCTCGCCTCCTCCGAGCGGCCACATTCGTGCCGGAGCGGGTTGTCATCGCGGTCCTGCGCCGATTGACTTGGCACTCGTGGCACGAGAGTGCCAACCCAGGCAACCAAGAGACATCCGGCCCACCGCAGGGCCGTTCCGGAGGTTCAAATGGCAAAGACGATCCAGTTCGACGAGAAGGCTCGCCGTGCGCTCGAACGGGGCATGAACCAGCTCGCCGACGCGGTGCGGGTCACGCTGGGCCCCAAGGGCCGCAACGTCGTGCTCGACAAGAAATGGGGCGCCCCCACCATCACCAACGACGGCGTCTCGATCGCCAAGGAGATCGAGTTGGAGGACCCCTACGAGAAGATCGGCGCCGAGCTGGTCAAGGAGGTCGCCAAGAAGACCGACGACGTCGCCGGCGACGGCACCACCACCGCCACGGTGCTGGCGTGGGCGATGGTGCGCGAGGGTCTGCGCAACGTGGCCGCCGGCGCCAACCCGATGTCGCTCAAGCGGGGCATCGAGGCCGCGGTGGACGCCGCCGTCGAGTCGATCAAGGAGAACAGCCACGACGTGTCCTCCGACAAGGCGCAGATCGCCAACGTGGCAGCCATCTCGGCCGCCGACGCCGAGATCGGCTCGACCATCTCCGACGCCATCGACAAGGTCGGCAAGGACGGCGTGATCACCGTCGAGGAGGGCCAGACCTTCGGCCTGGAGATGGAGACCGTCGAGGGCATGCGCTTCGACAAGGGCTACATCTCGCCGTACTTCGTCACCGACCCCGAGCGCATGGAGACCGTGCTCGACAGCCCCTACGTCCTGCTGGTCGGATCGAAGATCTCCAACGTGCGCGACCTCGTGCCGGTGCTCGAGAAGGTCATGCAGGGCGGCAAGCCGCTGCTGATCATCGCCGAGGACGTGGAGGGCGAGGCCCTGGCCACGCTGGTCGTCAACAAGATCAGGGGCACGTTCACCTCGACCGCGGTCAAGGCCCCCGGCTTCGGCGACCGCCGCAAGGCGATGCTGCAGGACATGGCCATCCTCACCGGCGGCCAGGTCATCAGCGAGGAGGTCGGCCTCAAGCTCGACAGTGTGGGCGTCGACATGCTCGGCTCGGCCCGCAAGGTGATCGTCACCAAGGACGAGACCACCATCGTCGAGGGCGCCGGCGACGCCTCCGACGTGGCCGGCCGCATCAACCAGATCAAGGGCGAGATCGACAACACCGACTCCGACTACGACCGTGAGAAGCTCCAGGAGCGCCTGGCCAAGCTGTCCGGCGGTGTCGCCGTGCTCAAAGTCGGGGCGGCCACCGAGGTCGAGCTCAAGGAGAAGAAGCACCGCATCGAGGACGCGGTCAGCACCACCAAGGCCGCCATCGAGGAAGGTGTCGTGGCCGGGGGCGGCGTGACGCTGCTGAGGGCCGTGGACGCGGTGGACGCCGCCGTCGACGGGCTCGGCGACCCCGACGAGAAGACGGGCGCCCGGATCGTGGCCAAGGCGCTGGTGGCGCCGTTGAGCCAGATCGCGGTGAACGCCGGCCTCGAGGGCGGCGTGGTCGTCGAGCGGGTACGGAACCTGAGCGGCGCCGACGGTCTCAACGCGGCCACCGGCGAGTACGAGGACCTGATCGCGGCCGGGATCATCGACGCGGCAAAGGTCACCCGCTCGGCCCTGCAGAACGCCGGCTCGATCGCCGGGCTGTTCCTCACCACCGAGGCCGTGATCGCCGAGTCGCCCGAGGACGCTCCTGCGGGCGGCGGCATGCCCGACATGGACTTCTAGTCCCAGTACTCCAGTCCCCCCCAACAACAGCCCGGCCGCACCCCCAAGGCCGGGCTGTTGCGCGCCCGGCCGGGCCGAATTGGCAGCGTTTTGCACGGTGTGCGTGCATTCTGCTGCCAGTTCTTGTCGGTGCTCGGGGCTGTGGCCGAATTGGCAGCGTTTTGCACGGTGTGCGTGCATTCTGCTGCCAGTTCTTGT
>JAPPLH010000107.1:0-1417 GCA_028819505.1 Acidimicrobiaceae bacterium | reverse complement strand
CTGTGGCCGAATTGGCAGCGTTTTGCACGGTGTGCGTGCATTCTGCTGCCAGTTCGCGGGGAAGCAGAGCGGACTGGGTAGCTTGCGAGGGATGGTCGAGTTGCATCCGCTGTGCAAGCCCTTGGCGCCCCTGTTAGGGACTTGGCGGGGTTCGGGCGCGGGCAGCTACCCGACGATCGAGGACTTCGACTACTCCGAAGAGCTGATCTTCGGCCATGTCGGCAAGCCGTTCCTGTCCATGGGCCAGCGCACCCGCGATGCTTCGACCGGTCAACCGCTGCACGCCGAGACGGGTTACCTGCGAGCCCTTCCCGACGGCGCCGTCGAGTTCACGGTGGCCCAGCCATCGGGCGTTGTCGAGATTGATGTGGGCTCAGTCGCCGAGACCTCAGACGGCCTAGTCGTGGAGCTCGAGTCGGCCCAGGTCGGCCTCACGCCGTCGGCCAAGTCGGTAACCGCGGTGCGACGGAGACTGCACCTGGCCGGCGAGACGCTGGTGTCGGAGTTGTGGATGGCGGCCGTCGGCGAGGCCGATCTCATCCACCACGTGCGAGCAGAGCTGTCGCAACAGGGCAGCTAGCTGCGGCCGGTTGCGGCGCCAGGCTGATCAGGCCGTCGGCGCCGTCGCGCACGTCGCAACAGGGCAGCTAGCTGCGGCCGGTTGCGGCAGGGTGCCGTAGCCTGTCCTCATGGCCACCAAGTCGAGGAGCCAGCAGCGACTGGTGCGGCCCTGGACCGGCGAAGGCTCTGGCGAGGACCGGCGGGCCGACCGGCTCGCATCCGAGGAGCCCATGGCCATCGAACTGGACGACGTGCGGGTGGCCACCACCATGCGCACCCCCGGCAACGACTTCGAGCTTGCCGTGGGCTTCTGCTTCGCCGAGGGGCTGCTCGACGGCCACCACGTCACCCGGGTCAAGTACTGCGCCAAGGGCTCGGCCGCGGCCACCGACTTCAACGTGGTGTCGGTGTCCACCGGGGGCAAGGCCCCGCCGCCCCGGCCCCGGCTGACCACCACCACGTCGTCGTGCGGCTTCTGCGGCACGAGCGAGATCGACGAGCTCGTCTCCAAGCTCGATGCGGTCGCCGGCGAGCCGGTGCCGTGGCAGGCGCTGGCCTCCGCACCCGAACAGCTGCGGCCTGGACAGGCGCTGTTCGACGCGACCGGCGCGGTCCATGCCGCGGGCGTGGTCTCCCCGGACGGTTCGGTCTCGCTGGTCCGTGAGGACGTGGGCCGCCACAACGCAGTCGACAAGCTCATCGGCCGGCTGTTCCTCGACGGTGAGCTACCGGCCACCGGGCTCGGCCTGGTGGTCAGCGGCCGGGCCAGCTTCGAGCTGGTGCACAAGGCCTGGGCAGGCGGCTTCCGCGCCCTGGTGGCGGTGAGCGCTCCCACCGCGCTGGCCGCGGCCACCGC
>JAPPLH010000092.1 GCA_028819505.1 Acidimicrobiaceae bacterium | reverse complement strand
CCCGTTCCGACGTTACGGGCTGCCAATTCGGGATGGAGGAGACGGGGCGGCAGCCGGTTATGGCCGGCGACGGGCGATCTCGAAGCAGGCCACCGCGGCCGCGGCGGCGACGTTGAGAGAGCCCAGCGTGCCGCGCAGCGGGATGGAGGCCAGCACGTCGCAGCGCTGGGCAGCCAGCCGTGACAGTCCCCTGCCCTCGGAGCCCAGTACCAGGGCCACCGCCTCGCCCGCCAGATCGAGATCGTGGAGGGGACGGGGACCCGTCGCGTCGAGTCCGACCGTCCATACGTCGTGGTTGCTCAGCGTGCGCAACGCCGACGGGATGCCCGGCACCACCGAGAACCTCAGGTGCTCCACCGCGCCGGCCGCCGCCTTGGCCACCGTGGGCGTGATACGGGCGGAGCGGTGGCGGGGCAGCACCACGCCGGTCACTCCGGCACACTCGGCGGTGCGCAGCACCGCACCGAAGTTGCCGGGGTCGGTGATGCCGTCCAACACCAGCAGGAAGGGCGCGCCCGCGGGACGGCCGTCACGGCCAGCGGCGCCTTCCCGTGTTGCCGCAGCCAACTCGGACACATCGACCTCAGGCAGCGGATCGGCCCGCGCCACGACACCCTGGGGCGACTCGCTGCGAGCAGCGGCATCGAGCTCGGATCGGCTGATCTCACGGACCGCGGCTCGCTGCTCACGGGCCAACTCGACGATGTGCTCGACGATGGGGGCGGGATCGAGGCCCTTGGCGATCATGACGGTGCGGGTCCGGCGCCGGCCCGCCAGCAACAGTTCCCGCACCGCTTGACGGCCCTCGACCTGTTCGCCGCCCAAACCGCTGCGGTCCCGTCCCGATGGTCCTGAAGCTCGGGGCCGGCTGCCAGACCCGCGCGAGCCCTGACGCCTCGCCGGCCGCGGGCGGCGCGACCGGTTAGGACGGCTCACCGGGACCGACCCAATCCGGCGCGCCGGGCCGCCCCACCACCCAGGCCACAACACCCTCCTTCCGGCCGCGGGCGGCGCGACCGGTTAGGACGGCTCACCGGCCCCAGCTCCCGTCAAGATCGTCGGACCGGCGGGCCACCAGAGCCACCGCCCACGCGGCCACACCCTCGCCGCGGCCCAGCGCCCCCACCCCCTCGGTGCTGCGGCCGGCGACGGTCACGGGCGCGCCGGCTGCGGCGCTGAGACGCTGCTGCATGACCTCGCGGTGAGGCGCCAGCTTGGGCGAGTCGAGCACTGCCGTACATGACAGGTTCACAGGATCCCAGCCCGCCTCCCGTACCGCGTCGGCAGCCCGCCGGAGCAAGCCGACGCTGTCGGCGCCGGCCCAGGCCGGATCGCGGTCGCTGAACATCTGGCCGATGTCGGGAAGTCCAGCCGCGGCCAGCAGCGCCTCGATGCAGGCGTGGGCGACGGCGTCGGCGTCGGAGTGGCCGTGCAGGCCGCGCTCGCCGTCGAAACGCACCCCACCCAGGACGAGGGCCCGCTCGGGGTCGTCGCTGTAGCGATGCATGTCGAAGCCCTGCCCGACCCGCAACCCGACCTCAGCCATGACGGCCACCGTCGACGCCCTGCCCGACCCGCAACCCGACCTCAGCCATGACGGCCACCGTCACCGGCGTCGCCGGACCCCGCAGCAGAGCGCGAGAAAGCGGGCGCCCGTAGGGCCGCAGCGGTGTCACTCCCGCTGTTGTTCGCTTCGCTCACGGGCCGCACGGGCCACGTGGTGTGTGCCAGTTCTGCGGACAGGCCGCCGCGGCGCGCTTCGCTCACGGGCCGCTCGGGCCACAGCATCGCTCGGCTTCCCGCAGAGGCCATCATGAGTCGCTCCCCGGTCGCTCGGCGCCCGAGCAACTCTCCAGCAGGGCTTCGGCCGTCACGAGGTCGTGGGGTTCGGTGATCTTGAGGTTGCGGCTGTCGCCGTCCACGGTCACCACTGTCGCACCGGTCGCCTCCACCAGGGTGGCGTCGTCGGTCGCGTCGGCGCCGGCGGCGTGGGCGGCCCGCAGCGCGCCGGCTCGAAAGGCTTGGGGCGTCTGCACCGCGGCCAGCTTGCGGCGGTCGGCGGTGCCCCCGCCTCGCCAGCGGATCGTGTCGGTCAGGTCGATCACCGGGATGGCCGCGTCGGCGCCGGCGCGCACCGCTTGGATCACCCGCTCGAACACGCCGTCGGCGGCCAGCGGGCGGGCGCCGTCGTGCACCAGCACGATCTCGGCGTCGTCGGGAACCCGGCTGAGGCCGCGGCGCACCGAGTCGGAGCGCAACACGCCGCCCGCCACCGCGACGACCCGCCCGGCGCAGTCGCCGTCGGGGTCCGACAGCCGCCAAGCGTCCGCTCCGGCCGCCCGTGCCTCGGGCAGCACCACGACGACGCCATCGGACCAGCGGGCGGCTCGCTGCACAGTCCAGTCGATCACGCACCGGTTCCCGAGACGGCTGAACTGCTTGGCCCCGCCGAAACGGTTGCCCTCCCCGGCTGCGGCCACGATGGTCCAAACCCCCGCACCGGATCGGCCGCGGCGCTCGCGGTCGCTCTTGCTCACGGCTACATCGGTCCTGTTGCTACATCGATCCTGCGGCGGCGCGCGTCGCCGGACTGCTGGCCGCGGCGCCCGCTATTGCTCTTGCTCACCGCTACTAGTGTGGGCCGTTGCTATGCCCGGCACCACCTCCACGGCTCCCGACATGGCCATCGAGGCGTCCCCGGACGCGCTGCGGGAGGCTCTGCGGGAGACGATTCTCTTCGCAGAACTCGATGACGGGCAGCTCGATCACATCGCGGCCGCCGGCATCGTGCAGTCGCTGCGGCGGAACGTCGTCCTGTTCGAGGAGGGTGACGAGCCCGGCGAGTTCTACCTGGTGCTGTCGGGCCGGGTGGCCATCGCCCAGGAGTCCGACGACGGGCGGGAGTCGCTGCTGGCGGTGCTGGGTCCCGGTGAGCTGTTCGGCGAGATGGGGTTCCTCGACGGCCACAACCGTTCGGCGCAGGCCCGGGCCCTAGAGGAGTCCGAGGTGCTGGTGGTGCCCTACGCCGAGCTGCGGCTGCTCTACGAGGACCATCCGACGGCGCTGTGGAGCGCGGTGCAGCTGCTGGCCCGGAGGCTGAGGGCGACCGACCAGGCGCTGTCCGACACGGTGTTCCTGGACGTGATGGGACGCACCGCCAAGCGTCTGCTGGAGATGGCCGGCGACAGGGACGAGTTCGAGATGCCGCTCACCCAGGAGGAGCTCGCCTCGATGGTGGGCGCCAGCCGCGAGCGGGTCAACAAGGCCATCCACGCCTTCGTCCGGCTGGGCTGGATCACCCACGACCACCGCCGCTACAAGATCACCAACCGCCGCAACCTCGAGAGCCGAGCCCGCTGACCCACCCCGCCGCCACTTCCGGCCATCCCGGCAGAGGATCTCCATGCGTCGTCGCGCGAGACATCGCGACCGGATCGCGCCGCTGACGCTGGGCGGCGCTCACCCACCCGAGCACAACTCGAAACGGGCCGCAGCACCACCACAAA
>JAPPLH010000167.1:35240-36849 GCA_028819505.1 Acidimicrobiaceae bacterium | reverse complement strand
AGTCACACGAGATGATCGTCCCCACGGCGCCCGAACCTTCCATCACGGCGTCACCCCTCGAACCGGTCCGAGCCCCTCCGGCGGGATGCTCGCTCGTCTCATGCGTCACCGGCACCAACGCTCCGTTCCGGGTCCGGGCCCCTCCGGCGGGATGCTCGCTCGTCTCATGCGTCACCGGCACCAACGCTCCGTTCCGGGTCCGGGCCCCTCCGGCGGGATGCTCGCTCGTCTCACGGGTGCATCTCAGCCTACAACCCGCCTCGCGGGCCAAGCCGGGAGGACGCCGCCATCCAGCAGGCCGGCTGCCCGCGCGCCTCAGAGCGTCCGCACACGGGTGACAGCACCTCGCGCCGCGGGGTGGCCACTCCTGCGATTCGACAGCGGCCCCTCCTTCGCGTCCGAGAAGTGGCAGCGCCTCGCGCCACGGGGCGGCCACTTCCCGCTCCTGTTCGCTGCGCTCGCGGGCGACCCGGACATGCAGCGGGTCGTGTCGTCGGCTGATGTGGCCACTCCCGCTCCTCCGCTCTCGCGAACCTCGTCCAGCGCCGCTCGACGGGTCGTGTCGTCGGCTGAAATGGCCACTCCCGCTGCTGTTCGCTGCGCTCGCGGGCCGCTCGGGCAATGGCCGCGCCTCGTACAGGCAGGATTCGTCAGCCCATTTGCGCGGCCTCTCAGCCCACAACCCGCCTGGCGAGCCGAGTCGGGCACGCGGGCACGCCGCCGCCGTAACCGGACGCCTGCGCTGACCGGATCCGGGACACCTCGGGCGCACGCTGCGAGCCCGAGCCGGATCATTACCCTGAAGGCGCATGCCAGAGATGGTCGAGGGTGGCTGGCGGGACGGGAACAGGCGCGGCCCCCATCCCCTGGTGGCGGTGACGCTGTCGGCGATCTGGCCGGGCCTCGGCCATGTCGGGCACCGCAACCGCCGCGCTGCGGTCCTCGCGGCGGCAGCCCTGGTCGCGGCGGCCGCCGGGATCGGCTACGCGTACCGGCGTGACATGAGGGATCTGCTCGCGCTGGCCGTGAGCCGGACGTCGCTTCTGGCCGTGATCTTGGTCTCGGGGGGCCTGCTCGCAGCGCGCGGCGCGGTGGCCTTCGACGCTTACCGGGTGGCGCGGCGCCGCTATCCGCGCCGGCGCGCGGGCGGGTTGCGCCGGGCCGGAGCCGCGGCGACGCTGGCGGTGCTCGCCGTGCTGATCGCGGCGCCGCATCTGTGGGTGGCGCGCCTCGCGACAGCGCAGTTGACGCTTCTGGCGGAGGTGTTCGACGCCTCGGACACACCGAGCGCGCGTCCGACCCCGCTGCCGGCGGGATCGCCCTCCCGCCAGCCGGATCCAGCCGGCACCGGCCCGGTCGCCTCCGTCAGGGCTGACCGCGGCGGCACCGCGCAGCCGCCGGCCGCGGCCCCCGCCGAAGGCGGCGACGGCCTGCCGGGCGGTGCGGCCGACGGCCCGGACAGCCCGGCCGGCGCCGCACCGGCGACCAAGATCGGACCGGAGGACGGGTCCGGCGTCGGCGCGGGCGCCTCCACCTCCACCGACGCCGCCACGACGGCCACCGACGCAACCGGACGCCTCACCACGACCGCCACAGACGGAACCGCCAC
>JAPPLH010000167.1:20395-35140 GCA_028819505.1 Acidimicrobiaceae bacterium | reverse complement strand
GGATGCGCCCATCCCGCGGGTGCGGGCCGCGGTGGACAAGGCCCTGCAGGGCAGCAGCGATCAGACGAACACTTCCCTCGCCGACGCCTGCGGCTGACCGCGGCGCGCGGCCGCTCGGGCCATTGCCCCGCCCGTATGGACCGGGTTCGCTCCCGTGGTCCAAGGCCGGAACAAGTCGGATTCGGCCCCGCCCGTATGGACCGGGTTCGCTCGCCTGCCCGCCGGGCCTCTCAGCCTGCACCCGCCGCGGGCGGAACCTGGGCTTGCAGGGCGGCCCAGACCCGCTCCGGGGTGAAGGGCAGATCGTTGATGGCCGCGCCGGTGGCGTCGAGGATGGCGTTGCGCACGGCCGGGGCCACGCCGTCCTTGGGGATCTCGGCCACCGCCTTGGCCCCGAACGGGCCGCTGTCCTCCATGGTCTGGACCAGGTAGACGACCGTGTCGGGCATCTCGTCGGCCCGGTAGATCTTGTAGGGGCCGAACGACGGGTTGACCATGCGTCCCTCGTCGTCGAGCACTATCTCCTCGCAGTGGGCGTAGCCGAGGGCCTGGATCATGCCCCCCTCGACCTGGCCGCTGGCGGTGACCGGGTTGATGGCCACCCCGCAGTCCACCGCCATAACCAGCTTGGTGACCGTCACCTGGCCGGTGTCGACATCCACCTCCACCTCGGCGAACTGGGCCGCGAACGGGGGCGGGCAGTCGGGCGAGACATGCGAGGCGGTGCCCATGATCTGCTCCTGCTCCTGCCAGTGCAGCGAGTCGAGGGCGATCTCCTCCAGCGTTACCGAGCGCCCGTCGGCCGCGTAGGCCCGGCGGTCGCGCAGCTCGATGGTGCAGGGCTCGTCCACCTCCAGCAGCATCGCGGCCCGCGCCTTGAGCCGCTCCCGGACCGCCTCCGCGGCCCGCAGCGCGGCCGTGCCCGAGATGTAGGTGGTGGACGAGGCGTAGGCGCCGGTGTCGAACGGGGTCATGTCGGTGTCGCTGGAGTACACCTTGATGTCGTCGAGGGGCACACCGAGGACCTCGGCTGCGATCTGGCCGATCACGGTGTCGGCGCCGGTGCCGAGGTCCGTGGCCCCGATGAGCATGTTGAACGACCCGTCGTCGTTGAGCTTGATGGAGCAGCCCCCCATGTCCAAAAACGGGATGGCCGTGCCGTGCATGCAGAAGGCGAAGCCGATCCCCCGCCGGATGTTGGGCCGGTCGGCCGGGGCCTTCCAGGCGGCGTCGCCGCGGCGGCTCCAGTCGATCTCCCGCATCCCCTGGGCCACGCACTCCTCGATGCCCGACGACATGACCTTCGGGTACTCGTCGAGCTCCTCCTCGGCCACGGCCCGCTCACCCAGGTGAGGGGCGATGTCCATCTCGTCGCCGACCTTGACCCAGTTGCGCCGCTTGAACTCGATGGGGTCGAGATCGAGAGTGCGGGCGATGTCCTCCATGTGGGCCTCGAGGGCGAACTCGGCCTGGGGGGCGCCGTAGCCCCGGTAGGCGCCCGGCACCGGGATGTTGGTGTAGACGACGTGGCAGTCGAAGCGCTTGGCGGCGGCGTTGTAGGAGGTGAGGCCTCGCAGCCCCGACACGATCTGAACGGTGAAGCCGTGGGTGCCGTAGGGGCCGGTGTTGCCGATGATGGCCATTTCCTGGGCCAGCAGCCTGCCGTCGTCGTCGACCGCGGTGCGGAAGGTGATGGTCTGGGGATGGCGGGTCCGGCTGGCGTAGAACTCCTCGGCCCGGTCGAGTTCCAGCCGCACCGGGCGGCGGGTGGCGATGGCCAGGTGGGCGACGATGTCCTCGATCAGCATCTCCTGCTTGGCCCCGAAGCCGCCTCCGATGCGGGGCTTGATCACCCGGATGTCCTTGATGTCCATGTCGATGAGGGGGGCCAGCATCCGGCGGGTGTGGAACGGCACCTGGGTGGCGGTGCGGACCACCATGCGCTCGTCGGAGTCGAGCCACGCCATCGAGATGTGGGGCTCGATGGGGCACTGCTGGACCTGGTGGACCCTGAAGGTCTGCTCGAAGGCGTGGGCTCCGATCGCCAGGTTGCCGTCGACGTCGCCCCGCTGGGCCGTGATGTGGTGCACCAGGTTGCGCTCGGGATCGCAGATGTGGGTGGTGTCGTCCTCGTCGTGGACCTTGGGGGCGTCGGCGTCCATGGCGAAGCGCTCGTCGTACACCGCGGGCAGCACGTCGTAGGTGACCTCGATGAGGCGCACGGCCTCCTCGGCGGCCTCGACGGTCTCGGCGGCCACCGCGGCCACCCGGTCGCCCACATGGCGGACCCGGTCGTCGAAGCTCACCTGGTCGTAGGGGTGGGGGTTGGGCCAGCTCTGCCCGCCGGAGGCGTACTTGACCCGGGGAGTGTTGCCGTGGTGCAGCACCGCGTGGACGCCGGGGACCGCCCGGGCCGCCGAGTCGTCGATGCTCAGGATGCGGGCGTGGGCGTGGGGGCTGCGCAGCACCTTGGCGTACAGCATCCCCCTGGGCTCGATGTCGTCGGTGAAGGCCGGGTTGCCCTTGGCCAACCGCACGGCGTCCACCTTGACCTCGGGCTTGCCGACCACTGCCATGTCGGGAACCTCGCGCGACGGCACCAGGCGGGGCACGGCATGGGACGCCTCGGGGACTTCGCCGCCGGCGGCGGGGGCGGGGCGGTAGCCGTCGGTGAGCGGCTCGAGCACCAGCGGCGCGAACGGCTCGGTGTCCTCGCCCCGCAGCACCGCCGCAGCCCGCTTGACCGCCTCCACCGGCTTCACGTAGGCCGTCTCACGGTCGAGGATGCCCGAGAGCATGTCGCGAATCTCAGCCTCGGAGGGGTCGGGGTCCTCCTCCAGCAGCGCCAGAGTGCCCAGGATCATCGCGCCCGCGGAGTAGCCCGACTGGAAGGCGCCGACCGCCACGAACGCCGTCTGCACGGGATGCAGATCCGGCGAGACGTTGAGCGACTCGACTGTGGTGACTGAGTGACCGTCCGCCGACGCGGCCAGGATCACGTCGCTGGATGCGAGCCGGCCGTCGTAGAGGACCGCGGCCGCGCCGGTCTCGCCGCTGTCGGAGCCGTAGTGCACCGAGAACATGCCCAAGCGCCTCAGCGCCTCCCGCAGGGTGTGGTGCGGCTCGACGGCCACCGTGGCCGGGGCGCCGTTGAGTTCGAAGGTGACGTCGATGGTCATGGGTACATCTCCTGCATGACCCGGGCGGTGAGCGTGCGGGCCAGGTGCAGGCGGTAGTCGCGGCTGCCCCTGAAGTCTCCTGCCGGGTCCAGGCCTGCGGTCGGGTCGCCGACGTCGACCAGCACCGGATGGTCGGCCACCCCGGTGACTGCCATGGCCACGAAGCCGTCGGTGCGGCGCCCGTAGGCCGCGACGATGGGCACGTCGGCCGGGGTGCGGCCGGTGCGGGCGGTGGCGGTGCGCCCCGAGGGATCGACGGTGACCGCGGTGATGAGCGAGCCCGGCGGAAACCCGCCAGCCAGCAGTCCGGCCAGGCTGGCATCGGACGCGGGACCGGCGAGCTCCACCCGGGCGTCGTGGGCCAGCAGGCCGGCCAGCAACAGACTCTCGGCCGAGGCCTTGGCCACCAGTCCGCCCACCGTGGCCAGCGTCCGCAGGGTGGACGGCTGCTCGAGCCTGGCCAGCTCCCGCAGCGAGTCGGGCAGTAGTTCGCAGCGCCGGACGGCATCGAGGGTGGCGGTGGCTCCGATACGCACCCGCCCATCGCCGGCCGCCGTGGTGGCGTCCAATCCCAGGGACTGCAGGTCCACGGCCTCCAGGTCGGACGGCACCCGGTCGGCGTTGAGCGTCGTCCCGCCTCCGAGAGCCACCCGCTCGGGAGCACTCAGCAGGTCGAGCGCCTCATCCAGGGAAGCGGGACGGTGATATGCGGTAACCAGCGGCACGGCATAAGACGCTACCGCACACCCCTGTAGAAGTCGCCAGCGCGGTGCTCGATCAACCTGGACATGCTGTCATGCCCTGCACGTAGCATTTCTGCGCAACAGACGACGAGCGCACCAATCAGCGCGCCCACGCCGAGGGTGCCTTCTGCTTGCCGGTCCCGCCTCCGTAGCACTACATGCGACGTGCATCAAGGGCAGGCCAGCGGTGGGCGACAGTTGGCGCCGGCTACGGGCCGAGGGCTGTTATGGGAACGACTGCGATGCCGTCGGGACGCTCGTAGGCGAAGCCGCCGGCGGTGATCACTACGAGCTTGGCCGGGTCGCCGGTCTTGGCCCGGTCGAGCTTGCCGGTCAGCCGTCGCAGGGCGTCGGCTGCTTTGTCGATGGCGGCCTTGCCGCCCAGCTTGACCTCAGCTGCAACCCACTTGCCGCCGGGGTGCTCGATTATCAGGTCGACTTCGAGATCGCTATCGCGATAGTGGGACAGCGAGCAGCGGTTCGCCCGGGCGTACACCTGAAGGTCGCGGATCACCATGGACTCGAACAGCCGTCCCGCGAAGCCGAGATCGCGCATCAGCCCATCGACGCTCGCGCTCAGCGCGGCCGCAGTCAGGGACGGATCCGCCAAGTGGATCTTCGCAGAGCGGCGCACTTGGGCGCGCGAGGCCAAGTGAGGCCTCCAAGCAGGCACCTCCTCCACCACGAACAACCGCTCCAGCGCCGCCAGATACCCGCCAACGGTCCGGCGTTCCAGCGGAGCCTCACCCGGAGCGGCCGTGTCCGCAGCCAGCACGGTCCGCCTGACCTCGGTGGCAACGTTGCGGGCGACCGAGATCAACAGCCTCCGCACTCGCGCCGGATCCCGCTCGACGCCATCCACACGGGACACATCGGTACGACAGATCTCGTCCAAGTAGGCCCGAGCAGCCTCCGCGGCGGCAACTGGGTCGCCGTCGCGCAGTTGCGGCCACCCGCCCCTGCATGCGAGCGCGAGCACATCGCCCAGCGAGCGGCCCGAGTCCGGCGCGGCGCACGGGTCGCCGTCGAGGAGAGCGCCCAGTGACACTCGCCCATCGGAATCCCCACTCTCGTACAGGCTCATTGGCCACATCCGCACTCGCGTGATCCGCCCCGCACCGGAATGACGGGTGATGTCGTCGGGCGGGTCGGCAGAGCCCGTGAGGATGAACTGGCCCCTCAGACCGCGGGCGTCGCAGGTCCGCCGCATCGGATTCCAGATTCCGGGTGCGAGCTGCCACTCGTCCAGCAGGCGCGGTGGCACCCCACCAAGGATCGTCGCGGGGTCCATCCCGGCGGCCAGCGCATCGCTGGCCCTCTCATCGAGGTATACGGCGCTGTTGGCGAAGCGGCGCCCGGTCCACGTCTTTCCGCACGCCCGGGGACCCTCCACGACCACAGCTGGCATCGCCCGTAGCGCCCTTGCCATCTCATCATCCACGACACGGGGCAAGTACCCGTCGGGCACGATGCTGTCAACCCCCGCCGGGCCTGTCTCCTCACCACCCACAGCCAGATTATAGGCCAATAAAGTGGCGGCTTGCAAGCCACTAAAGTGGCAGTTGACCGCCCTCACCACCCTCCGGCACTGGGCCGCCCATCACGCCTGGTGACGCTCTCCGGTCACGCGGGTCGAGATGCCAGCCCGGTCGAAGAGTCGGTGAGCGGCGTCACCGGCCCGGGCCATGATCTGCTGCTCGTCGGCGACCGCCAGCCGGCCGTCTCGCAGCAGGACCCGGCCGTCGACCACCACGTCGCGGACATCTCGGGGGGTGGCGTTGTAGACGAGGGCGCTCGCCACCCGGTGGACGGGCGCCACGAACGGCGCCCGCAGATCCACGACCAGCAGGTCGGCCCGCCGGCCCTCGGCCAGCGCGCCGAACTCGTCCGGCATGCCGAAGGCGGCCGACCCGCCCCGGCACGCCATGCGCAGAACGTCGGCGGGCTGCAACACCAGTGCATCGAGGTGGTGCACCTTCTGCAGGAGCACGGTGGCCTTGAGCACCTCGAACATGTCCTGGCGGTTGTTGCTGCCCGGACCGTCGCTGGCCAGGGCCACCGTGATGCCCCGGGCCCGCATCCCGGTCAGCGGGGCCACCCCCGAGGCCAGGTACATGTTCGAGACCGGGCAGTGCACCACCACCGAGCCCGACGCCGCGATCAGGTCGACCTCGTCGTCGTCGACCCACACGCTGTGGGCCAGTTGCATGTCGGGGCCGAGCACGCCGAGGGAGTCGAGCCAGGCCACGTGGCGCACCCCCCGCTCCTCGAGGCTCATTTCCACCTCGACCGCAGTCTCGGCGCAATGGATGTGGGTGCCCCGACCCCAGCTGCGAGCCGCGGCGACCGTGGTCCGCATGGCCTCATCCGAGCATCCCCAGGGGATGAGCGGCGCCAGCTCCACCCGGATCCGGTCGTCGTCGTGGCCGTCCCAGCGGCGCCGGGCGGCATCGGCCCGGGCGACCGCCTGCTGGGCCGTCTGCTCCAGCGCGGGGTGGTAGTTGCGGTCGGCCCAGCCGTGGGCCAGCAGGAAGCGCACCCCCAGTTCGTCGGCCGCCCGGCACACCGCGTCGTTGATGGCCTCGTCGGTGTGGATGTACTGGTGGTCGATGACCGCGGTGGCGCCGCCCCGCAGGTTCTCGACCAGGCCGGCGAGAGCGGCCGCATACGCGATGTCGGCGTCGAGATGGACGGCGGCCGGCCAGATGCAGTCCCGCAGCCAGTCGAGCAGGGCCTTGTCGTCGGCCAGCCCCCGGAAGAGCGCCTGGAACAGGTGCGTGTGGGCGTTGGTCATTCCCGGCATCACCGCGCACCCCGCTGCGTCGATCACCTCTCCCGCCTGGGCCAGGCGAGTGGATGGAGGCGCCCCCGCACCCACCTCGGCCACCCGGTTGCCGCGGACATACACCCACCCCGGATCGTGCACCGCGCCGACGTCGTCGACGGTGACCACGGCACCGCCGCGGATCAGCAGATCAGTCACGAGTCGGGTTCCGGGCGCTCAGAGTCTTCCGACGGACTCGATGAGGCGCGCCTCCAGCGGGTCCACTGCGAATCTCAGCCCCTCCAGCGTGTATGCGCCGAGCAACACTGTCTCGCTGTCCTCGCCGAACACCACCAAGGTCTCGATGGTGCGCCCCTGCACCGTGGCCACGGCCTTGCCCAGCGGATACTCGACGCGGTGGCCGTCAGCGAGCGACAGCCACACCGTGTCGAAGGGCGCCACTCCCATCTCGGCGAGCCTCGCGGCAGGCACCACCGTGAGGGCGGCGCCAGTGTCGACCAGTGCCTCCGTCTCGATGAAGCCCTCGCCGTCGATGTGGTCGAGTCGCATGCGACAGGTGAGCATTCCCATGTTCTGGAGCCTCCGATAGGTCCGAGATCAACAGATATTGATACTACATGACAACTACTGGCACAACACAGCACGCCACCGAGCAGAGGTGCCTCGCCCCGATGGCCGCACCGTCGCCGACCTTGCCGTGCGGCCGCGCTCTCTGCCCCGCAAATCCCGCAGCACCCTGCTAGGGGGACCAGCCGGCGAAGGTGTCTATCACCGGCTTCATGTCGTCCATGAGCGGGTACAGCACCGGGCACGTGACGCCCGCGTCGATGAACTCGGCCACCGTGTCGCGGCATTGCGATGCGCTGCCCACGGCCATGATGCCCCGCACCAGGTCGTCGCCGATGAGCGGGGCCGCCTTGTAGTAGTCGGCCTCCGTCGCCGGCCAGCCGACTACCTCCTGGACCCGATCGATGAGCTCCGGGTCGGCCCCGGAGGCGGCCATGATGTGGGGCTCGGTCCCCAGGTAGTAGGCCACCAGCGACTTGCCGGTGAGCAGGGCTGTGTCGGGGTCGTCGTCCGACAGCGAGCAGATCAGCAGTTCGGGCCGGTCGATGTCGTCGATGGTCCGGCCCGACCTGGCCGCACCGGCGGAGACCCGGGCCACCGCGTCGCGGATGTAGTCGACCGGCACCACGTAGTTGAGCATGGCGCCGTCGGCGATCTCCCCGGTAAGCTCCAGCATCTTCGGACCGGTGGCGCCGATGTAGATGGGAATGTCGCGGGGCGAGGTGTCGCCGTAGGCCACGTCGAGAGCCACCCGGTCGAGGTGGACGAACTCGCCCTCGTAGGTGACCTCCTCCATGGTGAACAGCGCCCGGATGGCCTCGACGTTCTCGCGCATGGCGGTGAGCGGCTTGCGCCGGCCTGCGCCGACCCGCCCGGCGATGGGCTCCCACCAGGCGCCGAGCCCCAGCATCACCCGGCTGCCCCCTCCGGGCGCGGGGCCGCCGAGCTCGTGCATCGTGCTCCAAGTGGCCGCGATCACAGCCGGGTTGCGGGTGTAGATGGGCAGCACGCCGCTGGCGATGCGCAGCCGTTTCGTGGACGCCAGCAGAGCGCTCATCAGCACGACGCAGTCGCGGGCCAGCCGGGTGTCGCCCTGCCAGATCTCGCTGAAGCCCTTCTCCTCCGCGTACCTCGCCATCTCGATCTCGTAGGCGATGTCGTGCTTGTCCTGGAAGTAGAGCGCCATCCGCTGTGTCATGGCTGCAGATTGTCGCACAGCTTCCCGCGCGACCTACGATCGGCGGTGATGGGATCCCGTGCAGTCGAACCAGCCGGAATCGCTCCGCCGGCGGCGCGCTATGCCCACGCCGTGGTCACCACCGGGGCGGAGAAGTGGCTGCACACATGCGGGATCGTGGCCACCCGGGCCGACGGGTCGATAGCCGACGACGTAGGCGGGCAGGCCCGAGACATATGGGGCAACGTCTCAGCCATACTCGCCGAGGCGGGCATGGAGCCGAGCGATATCGTGTCGGTGACCACCTACGTGGTGCCCGGACAGGATCTCGCCCCGGTGATGGCCGAGCGAGACCGGTTTCTCGGCGGTCGCCTGGCGGCTTCCACCCTGTTGATCGTTCCGGAGCTGGCCCAGCCTGCCTGGAAGGTCGAGATCGCGGTCGTGGCCGCCCGCTGAGCCGCACGGGCCGCCGGACCGCGAACCTTACTCAGACCGGGACTTGACCGGGACTTGACTCAGACCGGGACTTGACTCATGCCGCTATGGAGGCCAGCTCGGCGGCTGCATCGTCCACGAAGGCCGACACCTCGGCCGGGCTTCGCTGATCCACTCCGTAGAGGGCAACCCACCGCAGCCTCGTGCCCGGGGCGCACAGGCGGGCGACCGAGAGCCGCAAGAGATGGCGCCCCGGCTCGCCCTGGAGCCGGTTCACCCACCGCGTCGAGCCGTGGGTGGTCACCGCCACCAGGTGGCGGACGGTGCGCAGCGGCGATGTGGCGAGGTCGGCGGCGCCGTCGATCCACGCGACGAGCTCGCGCTGGACCCAGCCCAGCATCGGCGCCGGCAGGCCGCCCCACCAGGTGGGGTAGACGAGCACCAGGCCCTGGGCGCCGACGACGCTCACCCCGTCGATCGACTCGCCCTGCGTCAGCCGCACGACCTGCACGTCGTGGCCGGCCCGCTCCAAGGCCTCAACCACGCGGCCGAGCAGCGCGACGTTCAGGCAGTCCTGCAGCGGGTGGGCGTGCAACACGACGAACCGCACAGCCGGAGGGTACCCACTGCGGCCCCAGAGGCCGAGGGGGTAGGGCGCTGCGCCGGGCGGAGCCCTTCTAGAGTGCTTGACGTGGACCTGCGGGACTGGATAGTCGGCGACTTGAAGTCGCTCGGAGCCAAGCTGGACGGCGGCGTGCTGGAACGCATCCCGGCGGAGCGGCAGCGGGAGCGGGCCGACGGCGGCGGTATCGCTCCCGTCTACGTCCTGTGGCACCTGGCCCGGCATCACGACGTGGCGGTGAACGGCGTGCTTCGGGGGATCGGAGCGGTGGTGGACGGCTGGACCGGCCGGCTGGGAATCGACGGCGGCCTGTGGCGGGGCCTGGCCGAGGGCGAGGACGCCGACCTGGTGGACGTCCTGGACCCCGAGGCCGTCGGCGGCTACACCCTGGCCGTGATCCAGTCGACCGCCGACTGGCTCGACGATCGCGGGCTGCCGCCGATGGACGACCGGCCCGACACTGCCTCGGCGCTCGCCGCGATCGGCACGCCGGAGGATCGCTTCGACTGGCTCTACTCCATGTGGGACGGCAAGCCGACCGCATGGTTCCTCCAGTGGAGCGCGGTGGGGCACGGCATCAACCACCTGGGCGAGCTGGTCTCCATCCGCAACCGGATGGGGCTCAGTCCCTTCTAGCAGGGAAGGCGAGCAGGCCCCCGGCCCGGTCTCACAAGCCCCGGTGGTCGCTGTCCTGGGAGGAATGCCAGCGCAGCACCCGCCTCTCGACGGCGATCAGCAGCAGGACGAAGGCCACGCCGATGAAGGCCAGCACGAAGACGCTGCCCCACAGCTGCTCCACCAGCAGCCGGGACTGGGCGACCCGGGCCGCGTTGCCGAGCCCTTCCCGGGAGTTGAAGAACTCACCGACCACCGCTCCGACCAGGGCCAGGCCGACGCAGATGCGGCCCGCGGCGAAGAGGTACGGCAGCGAATGGGGGATCCTGAGACGCCAGTAGATCTCCCAGCGGCCGGCATTCACCGATCGCAGCAGTTCGTGCGTCTCGCTGTCGATCGAACGCAGTCCGATGAGGGCGTTGGCCACGAACGGCACCCACGCGAACAGCATGGCGGTGAGGATCTTCGGCCAGGGCGAGAACCCGAACCACAGCAGGAAGATCGGCACCAGCACCGCCACCGGCGTCGACTGCATCAACACGATCACCGGCATCGTCGCCCGCTCCACGAACTGCGAGTGGGCCATCCACGTGGCCACGAAGAGGGCCGCGAAGAAGGCGATCCAGAACCCCCAGAACGCCTCCTGGACAGTCACCAGCCCGTTCCGTGAGTAGAAGCCCGGATTCTCGACTACGTGGGCGATCACGTCGGACGGCAGCGGCAGCGTGAGTGGTCGAAGGTTGCGGACGACGACGTATGTCTCCCAGCCCACGAAGAAGGCGGTCAGACCGGCGAAGGGCGCCACCAGGAGGGCGGCTCGCCGGACCGGCCGCCGGGGCGCCTCAGGCGGCTCCTCGACACCGAACTCCGGGTCGGGGCCCGGATCCCCGCCCCCGTCGGGGTCGGGCCGTCCCGGAACAGGCGACGCAGGCCGATCCGTCAACTCGACCAGCCCTGCCTCAGCGCGGCCCGGACCTCGGCCAGCACATGGTGGTAGTCGTCGCTGTCCTCCACCTCGGCGTGGCGAGGCCTGGGCAGGCCGACGTCGATGACCCGGGTGATGCGCCCCGGCCGGGAACCGAGGACGGCCACCCGGTCCGACAGCACGACCGCCTCGGGGATGGAGTGCGTCACGAACAGCACCGTGCTGCCGATCTGGCCCCACAGGTGGAGCAGCAGGTACCGCATGTCGGCCCGGGTGATCTCGTCGAGGGCCGAGAACGGCTCGTCCATCAGCAGCACCGGCGCTCCCAGGGCGAAGGCGCGGGCGATGCTCACCCGTTGCTGGAGACCCCCGCTCAACTCGCGGGGCAGCGAATCCAGGAAGGGGGTCAGCCCTATGTCGTCGAGCATGGCCAGCTGGTCGTCGTTGGACATGCCCGGGTTGTCCTGGCGGCGGTTGACGTCGGAGAGCAGCGAGACGTTCCGGCGCACCGTCCGCCAAGGCAGCAGGGCCGGGTGCTGAGGCACGAAGCCGTAGCGCTTCTGGCGGCGGGCCTCGGCGGGCGACTGGTTGTTCACGACAACCGACCCGCGGTCGGGATCGAGGAGCCCCCCGGCCAGACGCAGCATGGTCGACTTGCCGCAGCCGGAGGGTCCGATGAGGCTGACGAACTCCGACCGGCGCACCTCGAGGCTGACCCGCGACAGGGCGTGGACCAGACGGTCCTTGCGCCTGAACCACTTCGACACCGCTTCGAAGCTGATGGCGGGCTCGGTCACCGCGCCAGCCTCCCGACGAAGCTCCCGGAAGCCGTCACCACATGCACATCCCGCCGGTGACGTTGATGGCCTGCCCCGTCATGTAGCTCCCGTCGTCCGACGCCAGGAAGGCGACGGCGGAGGCTACATCGCCGGGATCGCCGAGCCGACCGAGCGGGCTCTTGGCGGTCCACGCCGCGACCTGCTCCCCGGTGCGGGCGGCGGCGCCCATCTCGGTGAGCACGTAGCCGGGGCAGACGGCGTTGACGGTCACCCCGTGGGGGCCGAACTCCATGGCCGCGATCCGGCTCAACGCCACCACCGCGGCCTTGGACGCCGCGTAGGCCGCCTCTCCGGGCGTGCCCAGCTTGGCCGCCATGGAGGCCACGTTCACGACCCGGCCGCCGGCGCCGGCGGAGATCATGGCCGGCACCAGCTCCTGCATCACGACCACCATGGAGCGGGCGTTGACGCGCTGGACGCGGTCCCACTCCTCGAGCGTCGTCTCCAGCAGCGGAGTCTTGGAGAAGACGCCGGCGTTGTTGACCACCAGCCAGTAGGGCCCGTGCCGGCCGTCTTCGGCCAGGACTCCGCGGGTCTCGGATACGTCGGCAAGGTCGGCGACGATGCTGGAGGCGGACATCGAGCGGGCGACGTCCTCTACGGCAGGATCGATGTCGAGCAGCGTGGCCTGCATGCCCTCGGAAGCCAGCCGCGCCGCGATCCGGCGACCTATGCCCGCCGCCGCGCCGGTGACCAGGCAGCGCCGGCCCCGGAGCCCTTCTGCCATGGGGCGTGCCGGAACCCTCGCCGCTACGCCGCGGCGGCGGCGCCGAGGATCTGAGCCCGGAAGTCGGGATCGCCGAGCAGATCCTGGACGGTCTGGACGATGGCCTGGGTCTGGGCGTCGATCTCCAGATTGACCAGGTCGCCCACCGTCACCTGCCCCAAGGTGGTGCGTCCCAGCGTCTCGGGGATCAAGCTCACCGCGATCCGGCTGCCGGCGCGGTCGACGCCGGAGATCGTGAGGCTGGCGCCGTCGAGGGCCACCCACCCCTTCCACATCAGGTATCTCATCAGCGACGGGTCCACTTCGAACCACATCGTGCGGTTGGCGCCGTCGGCGACGATCTCGCACACCGTGGCGGTGCCGGACACGTGACCGGACAGGACATGGCCGCCCAACTCGTCCCCGAAGCGCAGCGAGCGCTCGATGTTGACCCGGTCGCCCACAGCCAGAGCGCCCAGATTGGTCCGCTCCATCGTCTCGGCGATCACGTCGAACCGCACTCGCGGGCCGTCGATGGCGGACGCGGTGAGGCAG
Organism: Acidimicrobiaceae bacterium; assembly: GCA_028819505.1. Taxonomy (GTDB): domain Bacteria; phylum Actinomycetota; class Acidimicrobiia; order Acidimicrobiales; family Aldehydirespiratoraceae; genus Aldehydirespirator. The sequence goes on along the minus strand of JAPPLH010000167.1, from coordinate 21,992 downwards.
GCGCCGTTGTTGGCCACGCTCGCGCCGGGCGTCAGGCCGTCGGCGTGAGGACCGAGGTCGACGGTGAGGCGGCAGATGCCGTCGGCGGCCTCGATCCCCACCACCTCGCCCATGCCCTGGACGATTCCCGTGAACATGCGGCTCCTTGCTGTTGCCGGGCCGGCCCGGGCGGCGCCGGCAGTGCTGCCGGAAGGGTCAGGGTCCGGGCCAGACGAGCGTGGTCCCGTCGTAGACGCTCGTGGCGATGCCGGTGTCGACCATCGACTGCCAGTCGGGCGCCGTCTCGAACACGCCGGCCTCGACCAGGGCGTCGATCTCTGCTTCGAAGAGGCCGAGATCCGGGATGCCGACGCCGACGCCGGGGGGAGCGAGGTCGGCGATGAGGCCGGACTCCACGCCCCAGCGGTAGCGCTCTGCCTCCATCGCGAAGTACAGCGGGTTGCCAGCCGCGTCGATCAACTCGAAGGCGTTCTCGATGGCCACGTCGGGGTTGGCCGCGGCGAAGGCCTGGCCCCGGATCAGCGCCCGGACCACATCGGCCACCAAGTCCGGGTTGCTGTCGATCATCGACTGGGTGGTGAAGGTGACCCCGAAGCTGGAGGGCACGTCGAAGTCCAGCGGGTCGAGCATCGTGAACGGCACCCCGTTGTTGGTCAGGGTGTTGGGCTCGTTGGACTTGTAGACCGGCAGCGCGTCGATTCCCAGGTCGAGGTGCGCGACCGGATCGAAGCCGTCCAGGAGGACCTCGTCGAAGCAGCTTCGCTCGACGCCCGACAGCGCGACGGAGGCCTGCAGCGAGTAGGGCAGATCGCCCTTGATGCCGACGAGGCTGCCGCACAGCCCGGCGAAGTCGGTGATCGGGCTGCCCTCGGGAAGGACGATCGCCTCGATGGCGGTGCGGCCCCAGTGGAGCAGGGCCACCAGGTCGCCCTCCCCGGCCACGTTGTTGTTCACGAGCTCGGCGAACGACCCCGAGGCGCCGAACTGGGCCTGGCCCTCGATCACGAGAGCGCCGTTGGAGGGCGCGAACCCGGGCTGGATCTCGAAGTCGATGCACAGCTCGTCGAAGTACCCCTGGGCCTCGGCCACGATGGCGTCGATGATCCCGGCCGCGGCGGCGAAGTCGAACCCGGTCACGAAAGTCATGGTGCCGGCCGCACGATTGGCCTCGCAGCGTTCGGCAGCCGCATCAACCGCCGGCTCAGGGTCGGGCTCAGGCTCAGCCGCCGGCTCCGGGTCGGGCTCAGGCTCGGGCTCGGCCGCCGGCTCCGGCTCGGGCTCAGTCGCCGCCGCGGGCTCCGGCTCGGGCTCAGTCGCCGCCGCGGGCTCAGGCTCGGGCTCAGCGGCCGGCTCGGGGCTGGCTGCATCGTCGTCGTCGTCGCCGCACGCGGCCGCCACCAAGGCGAGAGCCAGCACGGCCAGCAGCATGTGCCACAGCAGCCTGCGTGATTTCGTTCGCCTCATCTCGCCCTCCTCGGAATGGACCGTCGTGGTCGGGAAGCCCCGACTCAGGTGCCGCCCAGTCTGCCAACACTGGGAGGGGCGTGCAAAGGTCGGGCGGAACACGCGAGAACGGACAGCCGAAGGCCGACCGGCC
>JAPPLH010000167.1:11348-20295 GCA_028819505.1 Acidimicrobiaceae bacterium | reverse complement strand
CACCTGCACCGTCCCCGGCGTGCGAAGGTCGGGCGGAACACGCGAGAACGGACAGCCGAAGGCCGACCGGCCCACCTGCACCGTCCCCGGCGTGCGAAGGTCGGGCGGAACACGCGAGAACGGACAGGGCCGGCCGTCGAAACGCTACGGTCTAGTCGGTGCGACAACGCCGGCATCTCGCCACGGCCGCCGCGATGTGTGCCTTGATCGCGGTGGCGGCGTGCTCGACCGGGCCCAGCCGCAGTTCGGTGCCGGCCCCAGCCGACTGGGCCCCGGAGGCCGGGACCGATCCGCTGGCCGGGGCCGACGGCTTCGCGGCGCCGCCCACCGCACTCCTGCCGTTCCCGGAGCCCGCTCCTGCCGGCGGAAACCCGGCGGCGCCGGCCGCCGGCGGTGAGGGGTCCGCTGCAGGGTCCCTCGGCGGCGGTCTGATCGCGGCGGCGGGCCCGCTCGGCATGCGGCTCCTGGACCCGAGCGGCGAAGTCGTGGGCCTGCTGGGCCCCGACCAGATCGTCACCCAGCCCACATGGTCGCGCGACGGTCTCCGTCTGGCTGCGACCCTCGTCCATCCGACCACCGGCGCCGCCCAGGTCGCCGTGGTCGACATCGCCACCGGCGCCGTCGCCACCACGCCCACCAGCAGACCCCACTTCTTCTACTCGTGGAACCATGACGGCTCCCGGCTGGTCGCATTGGGGCCGGGCCAGACCGGCGGCACCGCGGCCTACATCATGGACGAGACGGGCGCCCCAGCCTCCGACGTCGCGCTCCAAGGCCAGAGCATCTACGTCGCGTGGGAACCCGGCGGGCGCCGGCTGCTGGTGCATGCGGGACACCAGTTGCTGCTCATCAACGACGTCGACTCGCCGCGGGACAACCAAGACTTCGGCCTGGTCGGCGTGGACTTCCTGGCGCCGGCCTGGGTGCCCGGCAGTGGCGACTTCCTCTACGTGGACTCCTACGGCCAGGCCCCCGACGGCCTCGGGGAGGAGGAACTGCTGGACAGGAGGTCCGCCACCAGCCCGCAGCTGCTGCGCCGCAGCACCGGCGCCGGCGACATCACCGACCTGGGGCCCGCCGGCCTGTACACGATGCTGGCGGTCCACCCCTCCGGCGACCGCGCCGCCGTCTCATCGGCCTCTCACGAGCGGCCGGCCCCCGGCGGCGACGCTGCCGGGAAAGCCTCGATCCCGGCGTCGGGGTCGGCGGCCGGCGTCCCGGCCGGCGCCGTGCAGATCGTCGACCTCGCCACAGCCGAGCGCATCACCGTCCTCGACAGGATCGGGCTCTGGCTCGAGTGGAGCCCGGACGGTCGCCACCTGCTGATCGCGGCCGGCAGGGACGACCCCGGCGGCATGGGAATGTCCTGGCACGTCTGGGACGGCCGGCAGTCCTACGAACTCGCCCGGTTCGCCCCCACCGAGACCTTCTTCCGCAACTACCTGTCGTTCGCGGACCAGTACAACGAGACGCCGCGCCTCTGGTCGCCCGGCAGCGACGCGATCACCTTCGGCGCCAGCACCGTCGACGGCGACATCACCGCGGTCGCCCGTCTCAGCGACGCCGGCGCCGTGACGAGCCTCGGGCCCTCCGACGTGTCGTTCTGGAGTCCACCCCGGCCCGACGACGGGCTACCGTGACATCCATGCCCAACGCACGCAGCCGCCGCCTGGAGGACCTCAGCGGCCCGGAGATCTCGGAACGGATCACCGGGTCGTCGGTGATCGTGCAGCCCATCGGCGCGGTGGAGCAGCACGGCCCGCACCTGCCGCTGGCGGTCGACCACGTGATCGCCCACGAAACCGCCGCCGCGCTCGTCGCCGAGCACGGCGACGACTGCGACCTGTGGCTGCTGCCCACCCTGTCGGTGTCGAAGTCCAACGAGCACGCCTGGTCGCCGGGAACTCTGTGGCTGTCGGCGGAGACGCTGCTGGCGGTGCTGCGCGACATCGGCCGCAGCGTCGCTGCCACCGCGGCCCGCCGCCTCGTGTTCCTCAACGGCCACGGCGGCAACTCGGCCCTGCTCAACGTGGCCTGCCGCGAGATCCGCCTGCAGCACGGGCTGATGACGTTCCTCGTGCATCCGTTCGTGCCCGCCGACCACGGCGGCACGTCACCCGAGACGGAGATGGGCATGGGCATCCACGGCGGGCACCGCGAGACGTCGGTGTTCATGCACCTGCGGCCCCATCTGGTGCACCTCGAGAAGGCGGAACGGGCCGTTCCCGACGGTCTGGCCCAGAACCGGCACGTGCGCTTCGGAGGCCTGGCGTCGTTCGGATGGCTGTCGAACGACTTCGGGCCGGACGGCCACATCGGCGACCCGACCGGCGCCGACGCCGAGGAGGGCAAGCTGCTGTTCGAGACCGCGGTCGCCCTGCTCGGCGAGCAGATGGCGGAGATCGCCGCCTTCGACTTCGGCCGCGGGCCTTAGGAGGTTCCTGCCGCCGGACGCGGGAGGGACCGGGGCGAGAACCCCGGTCCCCCTCTAGAGCCTGGGGGCGGGCCCCGGCTCAGCTATTCCGCTGGACGCTGCGCTAGGACGGGATCCAGGCGCTCCAAGTGGCCTCGTTGGCGGCGATCCAGTCCGCCGCGGCCTCCTCGACGCTCTTGCCGTCGTTGTCGATCGCGCCGAGCATCGACACCTGGTCGGCGGTGCTGTAGTTGAAGTTGTGCAGGAACTCCCAGGCGGCGGGAGCGCCGTCTTCGAGTCCCGCCCACACGATCTTGAACAGATTGTCCGGCGGGTAGTACTTGTTCCCGTCGGGATCCAGCGGGAGTTCCAGCTCGACGAGATCGAAGCTGCTGAACGCCACGTGCGGTGTCCAGAAGTACGCCAGCACTGCATCCTCGCGAGCGAAGGCCGCATCGAAGGAGGCCAGCAGTGCCTCCTCGGAGCCGGCGTACACGAGTTCAAGGTGCAGTCCGAAGTCGTCGATGAGGTCCTGCTCGAAGGACACCCAGCTCGGGTCGCCGTGCAGGATCTGCCCTGCGTCGCCCGTCTCTGCGGTGGCGAACAGAGCGGCCAGCGCGGGATCGGTGAACCCTTCCGCGCTGGCCAGCGCGGGGTTCTCGTCGATCATGTAGCCGGGCAGGTACCAGCCGATCTGGCCGACGGGACCGAGCAGCCCGGCGTCCACGACGTTGCCGTCGGGGTTGTCGATGAAGTCGGCCCGGTTCTGGATGTGGCCCGACGGCCACACCTCGAGCGAAGCATGCAAGTCGCCGGTGTTGATGGCCGCCCACTGGGCGTTCTCGTCCAGGTCGGTGATCTCCACGTCGTAGCCGATGTGCTCGAGGAGCTGGGCGGCGACCTGGATGTTGGCGGCCGAGCCGTTCCACGGGTTGGCGATCAGCTGGATCGTGGTGATCTCGCCGAGGTCGGGGCCGGCCATCCCCTCCTCGGCCGCCATCAAGGCCGCCTCAGCCTCAGCAGCCGCCGCGTCAGCCGCGGCCGCGTCCGCAGCAGCAGCGGCCGCAGCAGCGGCCGCCTCGGCGAGCTGGGCCTCGAGATCGGCCAGCATGGCGGGGTCTACGCCCGCCTCGGTCTCGGCCATCGCAGCCGCCAGGGCCGCCTCAGCCTCAGCAGCCGCGTCCGCCGCAGCAGCAGCCTCAGACGCGGCCGCGGCCGCGTCCGCCTCGGCCGCGTCGGCCTCGGCCTGGGCAGCCGCCGCGTCAGCCGCGGCCGCGTCGGCGTCGGCTTGCGCCTGCGCGAGGGCGGCGGCGTCCGCGCTCGTGTCTCCGGCGTCGTCGCCGCAGGCTGCGGCCATGAGGCCGAACACGGCAAGCACCGCGATCGGCTTCCATAGCGATCTGGTCATCAGGGGTCCCTCCAGTCATGTCGGTGCCGCAGCGCGCGGCCGAACTGAGGGCGCCATTATGGCACCGTATCGGCGCCATGTGAAGGGCCAGCCTCGCAGCCACTACATTGGCCCGGTGGTGACCACCGAGCAGACGCCCCTGGAGTGCCACGAGATCACCAAGGTGTTCGGCGACAACGTAGCCGCGGCGCGCAGCCGGCTCGCCGACGGCTGCGACCGGCAGACGGTCCTCGACCAGACCGGCTGCCTGGTGGCCGTGCGGGACGCGACGTTCTCGGTGGAGCGGGGAGAGACCTTCGTCGTCATGGGCCTCTCCGGCTCGGGGAAGTCGACCCTGATCCGCTGCCTGTCCCGGCTGATCGAGCCGACCAGCGGGACCGTGAAGATCGACGGCACTCCGATCGGCGACCTGGACGACCATGAGTTGAGGGAGCTGCGACGGCAGCGCCTGTCGATGGTGTTCCAGCACTTCGGGCTGTTCCCCCACCGCAGGGTGATCGACAACGTCGCCTTCGGCCTCGAGATACAGGGCGCGGCAAGGGCGGACCGGTACGAGCGGGCTCTGGAGGTGCTGTCGGTGGTGGGCCTGGGCGACTGGGCCGACCACTTCCCCCAGCAGCTCTCCGGCGGCATGCAGCAGCGGGTGGGCCTGGCCCGGGCTCTGTGCGTGGAGCCGGAGATCCTGTTCTTCGACGAGCCGTTCTCGGCGCTCGACCCGCTGATCCGCCGCGACATGCAGGACGAGTTGCTGTCCCTTCAGGCCACGATGAGGCGGACGCTGGTGTTCATCACCCACGACTTCCATGAGGCGCTCAAGCTCGGCGACCGCATCGCCATCATGAAGGACGGCGAGTTCGTCCAGGTGGGGACACCGGAGCAGATCGTGTCGTCACCGGCCGACGACTATGTGCGCGAGTTCACCGAGGACGCCCCCAAGACCAGGGTGATAACCGTGGGCTCGGTGATGCGGCCGCTGGACGGCGAGGCGCCGGCGGGAGCGCCGGTGAGCCTCGATGCGGTGCTCGACGACGTCCTGCCCCGGCTGCTGGCCAGCCCCGCGGCGCTCCCCGTGGCCAACGCTCAGGGCGACGTGGTCGGCACCGTCGACCGCGATCGGGTGGTCGACCTCCTGGGTGAGAACTCCCGGTCCGGCGCGGCGGGCGCGGGCCGGAGCACCGGCCGGCCATGACCGCCGCGGCGCCGCCGGCCACCGGGTCATCCGCAGTCGCCGGCGCGGTCGAGGCTCGGCTGGCGCTCGACCGGCGGCGGCGGACCCGCTCGGGCAGCGAGCTGGCAGTGGGGATCGCCATCGTCGTCGCCGCCCAGCTTGCGCTCAGCGCGGTGGGCGGATTCCCCGAGTCGTGGGCCGTCGGTCTGGCCGACTGGATCGACGACGCCCGCCGGTGGGTTATCAACAACCAGACGACCCACTGGAGCTTCTCCTTCGTCTTCAACCCGATCAGCGACTCCATCGACTGGGGGCTGCGCACCGTCGAGCGCTTCCTGCTGTGGCTGCCGTGGTACGTGGTGGCCGCCGCCGGGGGCATGGTGGCCGCCGCCGCGTTGGGGATGCGGGCCGGGCTGCTGGCCGCGGCCGGGGTCATGTACTTCGGGGCCATCGAACTGTGGTCCGAGAGCCTCCAGACGGTGGCGTTGATGACGGTGGCGGTGGGCATCTCGGTCTCCATCGGCGTTCCGGTCGGGATCGCCTCGGCCCGCTACGACCGGCTGCGGCGGAGCCTGAGACCCCTGCTGGACGCCATGCAGACCCTGCCCGCTTTCGTGTACCTGATACCCGTGGTGCTGCTGTTCGGCGTCGCCCGCGTGCCGGCCATCATCGCCACCGTGGTCTACGCCCTCCCGCCGGTGATCAGGCTCACCGACCTGGGCATCCGTACGGTCTCGCCGGCCACCGTGGAGGCGGCCGAGATGTTCGGCGCCACGCCTCGCCAGACGCTGCTCAAGGTGCAGCTCCCCCAGGCGCTGCCCAGCGTGCTCACCGGCATCAACCAGACGATCATGATGGCACTGAGCATCGTGGTGATCGCGGCGCTCATCGGGGCCGGGGGCCTGGGCCAGGTGGTGCTGGAATCCCTCAGGCGGCTCTTCGTGGGGCGGGCGCTGGAGGCCGGGCTGGCCATCGTGGTACTGGCCATGCTCATGGACCGCGTCACCCACGGCGCTGCGGGCCTGGGCGCCCGCCGCCGGCGGCTCCGCCTGATGCCCGACTCCCTCGAGCGCCTGGGGTTCGTGAGAGCGATCGAGGCAGCGCTGGGATCAGCGGACCGGGCGCTGTGCACGCTGGGCGCCCTGCTGGCGCGGCCCCTGCGCGACGCACCGGGTCTCGCCTCGCTGGCCCGGCGCCCCCGCTGGGTGCTGGGGCTCCTCGCCCTGGCAGTGGCCACACTCGTCAGTGCCGTTGTCGGGCGGCCCGGATTCCCGTCGGCCATCTCCTTCTCGTTCGCGCCGGCCATCGACTGGCTGGTGGACTGGGTGAGGGACAACCTCTACGAGATCGGCGGGACCTGGTTCGGGACCGGCTGGTTCAGCGACTCCATCACGATCTACGCGGTGACGCCGCTGCGGGAGCTGTTCAGCGCGGAGTTGGCCTGGCCGGTGGTGGTGCTGGCGGTGGCGCTGGCCGGGTGGCGGCTGGGCGGCGCCCCGCTGGCCGCGTTCTGCACTGCCTGCGCGGCCGGCCTGGGGTTCCTCGGGATGTGGACGCTGTCGATGGACACTCTGGCCCAGGTCATCGTGGCCGTGGTCATGGCCATCGTCTGCGGCATCCCCCTCGGCGTCCTGGCGGCCCGAAGCGACCGCTTCGAGCGGATGCTCAAGCCGGTGCTCGACTTCCTGCAGACCATTCCCAGCTTCGTGCTGCTGGTGCCCGTGATCATCATGTTCAACGTGGGGCGGATACCGGGGATCATCGCCTCGGTGCTCTACGCCCTGCCGGCCGCGACCCGGCTCACCAATCTGGGCATCCGCGGGGTCGAGGGCGAGGCCACCGAGGCGTCGAGGGCCTTCGGCGCCACCCGGGGCCAGACGCTGCGCAAGGTGCAGCTGCCGCTGGCCGCGCCGAGCATCATGGCCGGCATCAACCAGACGGTGATGCTGGTGCTGGCCATGGTAGTGATCGCCGGACTCGTGGGGGGCGGCGGCCTGGGGCTGGAGACGGTGAAGGGACTGAGGCGCACCGACTCGGTCGGCTCGGGCTTCGTGGCCGGCCTGGCCATCGTGCTGCTGGCGATGCTGCTCGACCGCCTGCTCCAGGCCTGGACGAGGCGGTTCACCCCGGTGGAGGGCGGCCCCTAGGGCGGGCAGCCGGAACTTCAATGAGTTAGCCACCCCAGAGGTGGTCAACTCATTGAAGTTCGGTTCAGTGGCCCTGCCAGCGGGGGGCGCGGCCCTCGGTGAAGGCCCTGGGGCCTTCGGCGGCGTCCTCGGAGACCAGCATGGCCTCGTAGGCGTCCAGGTCGCCGGAGCGCAGCAGTTCGAAGGCTCGGGGCAGCGGCAGATGCCGGGTGCGGCCGCGGATCTCACCGATGGCGGCCACCGACAGAGGCGCGGCCTCCGCTACCCGGGCGGCCAGGGCGCGGGTCTCCGTTAGGAGATCGGACGCATCGACCACGGAGTTGACCAGTCCCCACCGCAGTGCCTCGGCCGCATCGAGACGCCGGCCCGCGTAGAGGACCTCGTTGGCCACGACAGGCGGGAGCATCCGGGGCAGGCGCACCGACGCGGTGTCGGGCACTATCCCCAGCGAGGCCTCCGGCAGCCAGAAGCGGGCGTGCTCGGCGACCGCCACGAGATCGGCGGCCAGCACGATCTCGAAGCCGCCGCCCACAGCCATGCCGTTGACTGCGGTGATCACCGGTTTGAGCAAGCCGGGCAGTTCGCCGAAGCCGCCGAAGCCGCCCTCGCCGTAGTCGGCCTCGAAGTCCTCGCCGCTGGCCGCGGCATTGAGGTCCCAGCCGGCCGAGAAGAACCGGTCGCCGGCGCCGGTGAGTATCGCGACCCGCATGTCGGGATCGTCGCGGAAGGCGGCGAACACCCGGCTCAACTCACGGCTGGTGGCCGCGTCGATGGCGTTGGCTTTGGGACGGTCGAGGGTGACTTCGAGCACCGGCCCGTCGGCGACCGCCGTCACCGCGCCAGTCGGAGCGATCTCACTCATGGTCAAGCGGCTCGGCTACGAGCATCAGCGCGTCGGCGGCGACGGCCGCTTCGTTCGTCACGATGAGGGGGTTGATCTCTATTTCGATGATGCTGCGATCGTCGCGCACCAGCGCGCCGAGCGCAGCGACCGTGTCGAGCACTGCTCCGACCGCCGCCGCCGGGCGACCCCGGTGACCGGTCAGCAGCGGCCAGATCCGCAGACGGCGGAGGGCTGCGAGAACGTCGTCGGCGGGCGCCGGCAGCAGCAGGCTGGCCGTGTCGTCGAGCAACTCGGCCAGAATCCCACCCGCTCCGAGAGTGAGCAGCATCCCCACCGGCGGCGCCGACCGCACGCTCACCAGCAACTCGGCGACGGCGCCGGTGACGCAGGCCTCCACCATCACGGTCCCTCCGTCACCAGCGAGGCGCCGGGCGGTGGCGGCGACCTCCCCCGGATCCTCGATGCCCGCCACTACACCGCCCGTCTCGGTCTTGTGGACCGCGCCGGTCGCCTTCACAACCACCGGGAATCCGAGCCGGTCGGCGGTGGCCGCGGCCTCCTCGGCGGGTACCGGCAGCCCGGCCGGCACGGCAATGCCGACCGCCCCCAGCCGGCGCTTGGCTACGTGCTCGGACAGGCCCACGACCTGCTGCTGGGAGACCGCGAGCCGGCGATCGGCCCCGTGCTCGGACAGGCCCGCAACCTGCAGAGGATGCACGACCTGGCGCCGGGAGACCGCGAGCCGGCGATCGGCCCCGTGCTCGGACAGGCCCGCGACGGCGGGCCCGGGCCCGCCTGTCACACCGGGTCCATAGGTTCGCTGCGACTGCCGGTGCGGCCCGGGGGCGGCGCCGGCTCCGGACAGCCGAGCGGAGGAGGACGGCGACGATGATGACGGCGACGATGATGACGGCGACGATGATGACGGACCACCCGGTCCAGGCGGCTCTGCCCCGGCGGGCGGAAG
>JAPPLH010000167.1:0-11248 GCA_028819505.1 Acidimicrobiaceae bacterium | reverse complement strand
GCGACGATGATGACGGACCACCCGGTCCAGGCGGCTCTGCCCCGGCGGGCGGAAGCGGGGCGTCGAAAGGTCGGCAGGCGCGGGGGCGCGATCCCCAGGCGGCGGCTGCCTCGAGTGCCGACAGGGCGGTGTCGATGTCGCCGCAGGCGGCCAGGCCCAACCCGGCGGCCCGGGCGCGGGCCTCCTCCGGCAGGTTCTCCGCCAGCGAGGCGGCCACCACCCCGGGAGTGCTGGTAGCGGAGCAGGCCTCGCCGAAGGCTCGCAGGGCGGGCCACCAGCGCGACCGGTCGAGTCCCTCGGCGGGGAAGTCGATCACCAGGAGCGCCGCATCGAACGGGGCCTGCTCGGACCGCGGGCCGTCGGCTTCGAGGGCGGCCCGGAAGCAGCCGGCCAGCCGGGGCTGGTCTCCCCAGATGAACGTGTGGTAGTCGAGCGGGTTGGTGACCGCGACCCGTCCGTCGAGGGCGGACGCCACCCGGTCGGCGTGGTCGGGAGCGAACGGCGGGAAGCTGAGACCCAGGCCGCGGCTGCGGTCGGCCACCAGCGCCGCCTCGCCGCCGGAGCAGCTCAGCGACACCACCCGGCTGCCGTTCAGTGGCCCGAGGGCGCACAGGACGGCCAAGGTGTCGAGCAGTTCGGGCAGGCTGCGCACCCGGCGAATGCCCAGACGGTCGAACAACGCGCCGTAGGCGGCGTCGTCGCCCACCAGCGAGGCGGTGTGGGTGACGGCGATGGTGCCGGAGGTCTCCGAGGCTCCAAGCTTGAGGGCCACCACCGGCAGGCCTCGGCGGCGGGCCGCATCAGCAGCCCCGGCGAAGCGGCCCACATCCTCGAGTGCCTCGATGCACAGACCGATCCCGGTGACCGCTTCCTCGGCGACCATGACCTCGAAGGCCTCCGAGATGCCCACATCGGCCTGGTTGCCCAGCGTCATCACCCACGCAACGTCCAGGCACCGGCGCTGCATGGTGAGACTCACGGCGATGTTGCCGCTCTGGCTCAGCAGAGAGACGCCGCGGTCTGTGCGGGACAGACCGTGGACGTCGGGCCACAACGCCGCACCGGTCGGCGCCGACAGCGTCCCGTAGCAGTTGGGCCCGACTATGGGCATGCCTGCCGCCGCGGCGACCAATTCGGCTTGGAGGGCCGCGCCGGCCTCACCGGCCTCGGCGAAACCGGAGGCGTGGCAGATGGCGGCGCCGGTGCCGCGAGCGGCCAGTCGGCGCACGACCTCGACGGTGGCGTGCCGGTCCACGGCCACGAAGGCGGCGTCGGGTCCGTCCGGCAGCTCGTCCACCGATGCGAAGGTGGTCACGCCGCGCAGCTCCCGGCGCCGGTTGACGGCCCACATCTCCCCCGAGAAACCGAACGAGCGGCAGGCGTCGATGGCCAGTTCGGCGGCCGCGCCCCCGACGAAGGCCAGCGACCGGGGCCGCAGCAGCCGACCGAGCCTGGTCACGGTCGGCGGCCGCTCTTGTTCGCTGCGCTCAGAGGCCGCTCGGGCCACGGCCTCGCTCGGCTCATCAAGAGACCCCATGAGTCGCGCCCCATCCGCTCGGCCTCTCAGCAGCCGAGGGGCCGCAGCATGTCGCGCGACACGATGTGGCGCTGGATCTCGCTGGTGCCGTCCCAGATGCGGTCGACCCGGGCGTCGCGCCAGATCCGCTCCAGCGGCAATTCGTCCATGAGCCCCATCCCGCCGAGGATCTGGATGGCCTCGTCCGAGACGAACTGCAGCATCTCGGTGGCCGAGAGTTTGGCCATGGCCGCGTCGGCGTCGGCCATCTCGCCCCGGGCCGACAGCCAGGCGGCCCGGTAGGTCATCAACTCGGCCTGCAGCAGGCGGGTGCGCATGTCCGCCAGCTTGAACGACACTCCCTGGAACCGCCCGATGCGCTGCCCGAACTGCTCGCGGGTGGCGGCCCACCCAAGGGCTGCTGACAGGGCCCGGTCGGCCCGCCCCAGGCACACGGCGGCCACCTGCAGGCGCGTGCTGCCCAGCCACTCGTTGGCCACGTCGAAGCCCCGGTGCTCCTCGCCCAGCAGCTTGGAGGCAGGCACCCGGGCATCGTCGAAGTTCAGGATGAGGTTGTGGTAGCCCCGGTTCGAGACGCAGTTGTAGCCAGGCGCCCGCTCGACCCCGGGCGTGTCGAAGTCCACCAGCAGCGACGAGATCAGCCTGCGGGGCCCCCGAGGCGTGTCGTCGATGCCGGTGGCGGCGAACAGGATCACGTAGTCGGCCAGGTCGGCGTGGCTGATGAAGTGCTTGGCGCCGTTCACCACGTAGTGGTCGCCGCGCCGTTCGGCCCGGCAGGTCATGCCCCTCAGGTCGGATCCCGCTCCGGGCTCGCTCATGGCCAGGCACTCCACCCGCTCGCCCCGCACCGTCGGCAGCAAGTACTCGCCGACCTGGTCGCCGGTGCAGGCCCGCAGGATGTTGGACGGGCGAGCCACGATGTAATGCAGGGCGTAGGCGGTCCAGCCGAAGGCCCGCTCGGCCATGGCCAGGGTCAGGTCGTCGAGGCCGCCCCCGCCCAGTTCGACGGGCATGTTGGCCGAGTAGATCCCGGCGTCGATGGCTTTGCCGCGGATCTCCTCCACCAGTTCGGGCCGCACCTGGCCGGTGCGCTCCACCTCGGCCTCGTGGGGGACCAGCTCGCGCTCTGTGAACGCCCGGACGGTGTCGACCACCATCTGCTGGTCTTCGCTGATCGAGAAGTCCAATCCGTCCCTCCTTGCGTGCTCACTTCTTCCTGGTGGCGGCATCCGCGGCCATGCAGCCGCGACCTTGCGGCGGCACTGGCATCGACGCATGAGCGGCAGTCACCGCGGCCACTGCGGCCGCGGGGCCGGGCAGCAGCGGCGCGCTGCGACCGGCTGCCGTGTCGACGTGGACCAGCATCTGCTCGCCGGTGCACAGCAACTCCCCGTCCCGGCGCATGGTGTGGAAGACGTGCAGACGCTTGGCGTCGCTGCCGAGCACCTGGGTGGCAACCCTCAGCGTCTCGCCCTCGGACGCCTCCCGGCGGTGGTTCAGATGGGTCTCGACCGTGTAGTAGGAGTGCCCGCCGCTCCGGTAGGACTCGTCGATGCCCAGGTAGCGAAACAAGGCGTCCGACGCCCAGCCGAAGGCCGTCAGGAACGCCCACTCGGTCATGTGGCCGTTGTAGTCGACCCAGTCGGGCTCCACCACGGACGAGTACAGCGACAGCGGGGCTGGGACATGCGTCCCGGGCGTCCACGGGACGGTCTCGGCGGAGGCCCGGGCAGCCAGGATCCGAGCCTCCCGCTCGGCCACGAGGCGGCCGGCGCCGACTCCGGCCGGTCGCAGCGCCCGCATCACGGCCAGCAGGCAGTCGTCCCGCTGGCGCTCCAGCTCGGCGATGGACCGCCCGCCGGCCTGGTCGTCGGTGCCCGCAGCCATGGCCTCGATCAGGTCTCCGGTCAGTTCGGGGGCCTCCAGACGGGTCCACGGCAGCTTCAGCGCGGGCCCGAACTGGCCCAGCATGTGGCGCATCCCGCCCTCGCCCCCGGCCAAGTGGAAGGTGAGGTTGGTGCCCATCGCCGCCCAGCGCAGGCCGGGGCCGTAGACGATCGAGTCGTCCAACTCGGCGGTGGTGGCGGCGCCGTCGTTCACCAGGTGCAGGTTCTCACGCCACAGCGCCTCCTGCAGGCGGTCGGACAGGTAGCCCTCGACCTCGTTGCGCACCAGCAGCGGATGCATTACCAGGTCGTCGTAGTGGGCCATCGCGGCCGCGACCGCATCCTCGGCGGTGGCCTCGCCGGGCACCACCTCTACCAGGGGCAGCAGGTACACCGGGTTGAACGGGTGGCCGATGAGAAGCCGCTCCGGGCAGCTCAGCCCGTCGGCCAGCCGGGTGGGCAGCAGCCCCGACGAGCTGCTGGCGATCACGGTCGCCGGCTCGGCCGCGGCGTCGAGCCGGCCGAGCAGCGACCGCTTCACCCCTTCGTCCTCCGGGGCGCTCTCCTGCACCCAGTCGGCGTCCGCCGCGACCTCCTCCGGGCTGCCCGCCCACCGCAGCCGGGCCGGATCGGCCCCCGGGAACAGGCCCAGCCGGGTGGCCGACAGCCAGGCTCGCTCGACGGCGGCCCGGAGCCGTCCCTCGGCATCGCCGGCGGGATCCCAGGCGACCACGTCGTGACCCCGGGCCAGGGCGCGCACCGCCCATCCGGAGCCGATCACGCCCGTCCCCGCCAGACCGATGGTCCTCGCCGTCACCGCGCCCTCCCGCGAAGTGGTCCCCGCTCCGGGCCGAAGTATGGCATCGCCGGCCCTCCAACGGGGCGCATCGCGGCCTCGTAGCATCGGGCCGTGGCCGAAACGCTGGTGTACAACCCCTACGCGTTCACGATGCACGACAACCCGTACGACACGTACCGGCGGCTGCGCGACGAGGCGCCAGCCTACTGGAACCCGGATCTGCGCTTCTGGGCGCTGAGCCGGTTCGACGATGTGCTCGAGGCGTTCCGGAACCACGAGACCTACTCCTCGGCCGGCGGCGTGGCCCTGGAGGGCAGGCGGCCCATCGACAAGACCAACCCCAGGTTTCACGAGATCATCGAGATGGACCCCCCGGAGCACACCGTCATGCGCGGGCTGGTGTCGCGGGTGTTCACCGTGAGGCGCGTGGCCCAGATGGAAGACGAGATCCGCAGGATCGTCAACCACTGCATCGACACGGTGATCGAGTCGGGACACGCCGACCTGATGGCCGATGTGGCCGGCTGCTTCCCGATGGATGTCATCTCGGCGGTGCTAGGCATACCCGAGTGCGACCGGGACATGCTGCGGGAATGCGCAGACCGGGGTCTGGTACGCGAGGACGGGACCATGGAGATCCCCCAAGAGGGGGTCGAGGCGATTCTCGAGGTGCTCGCCTATTTCACCGAGGACCTCGAACGGCGGCGCGCCGGCGAGGTGCCCGGAGGCGGGCTGGTGTCGGACCTGCTGGAGTCGGAGGTCGACGGCCGGGCGCTGACCGAGCAGGAGCTGCTCGGCTTCTGCCTGCTGTTCGTGTTGCCGGATTCGAGACGACGGCCAAGATGGTGGGCAGCGCCGTCGAGCTGCTGTCGCGCCATCCCGGCCAGCGGGCCGCTGTGGTGGCCGACCCGTCCCTGGTCCCCCAGACGGTGGAGGAGGTCGTCCGCTTCCACAGCTCCACCCAGTACATGCACCGCACCCTCACCCGCGACGTCGAGATGCACGGCCAACGGATGCGGGAGGGAGACTCGGTGCTGCTGCTGATCGGCTCGGCCAACCGGGACGAGCGGGAGCACGGCCCCACCGCGGGGGAATTCGACATCTTCCGCAACCCGGAGCGTCACGTCGGCTTCGGGTACGGCGTCCACTTCTGCCTGGGCGCGGCGCTGGCCCGCCTGGAGGGACGGGTAGCCTTGGAGGAGATCCACCGCCGCATGGGCGACTACACGGTGGACCACGACAACAAGGTCCGGTTCCACAGCGGCAACGTCAGCGGATGGAAGACCCTGCCCATCAGTTTCACGCCCGGACCCCGGCTGGCCCAGAGGCCGAGCGGGTAGGCGCGAGCCACTCGGCGCGACGTTCAGCGAGCAGCGGCGCACCTCCTCGCCACTCGCGCAGGATGCTCGGTAGGCGCGAGCCACTCGGCGCGACGTTCCGCGGGGCCGTGGCCCGAGCGGCCCGTGAGCCAAGCGAACAAGAGCGGTAGTCACAACTCCGCGCCCGGATGAGCATCGACAACTCCGGTGACACGCCAGCCGACGACACCTACGAGCGAGGTGTGGCCATGGTGACCGAGATCTGCCAGGGGGAGGTCCCGGCGTTGCCCGAGGGCACGACGGCCTTCCACGACGTTATGATGCGCAGCCTCTTCGCCGAGGTGTGGGACCGTGACGTGCTGTCGATCCGGGACCGGCGCCTGCTCATCGTGGGCGTGATCGCGGCCCGGGGTTCCACCGACGTGTGGAGGCTCCAGGCCCAGTCGGCCCTCGAACGAGGCGAGATGACTCCCGACCAGCCGCGGGAGACCCTGATCGCGCTGGCCCTTGAGCGAGCCCGGGGCACCCGACGAGCTGACTCCCGACCAGTTGCGGGAGACCCTGATCGCGCTGGCCCCCTACGCCGGGTACCCCGTCGTGGCGCCCCAGACAGGCGCCTGCGAGGCCGCCGTCAACGAATGGACCGAAGCCCAGGATTGATCCTGGCGCTGGACCGGATCGATTGCTGCGAGGTGCTCGTGCCGGTGCAGGGCCCGTCCGGCTTCAGCCAACGGTCCACACGACAGCGTTGAAGGCTCCCATGCCGGCCGGATCCAGCAGGGCCTCGGCCTCCCGTCGCCGGCTGCGGCCCGTGAGGGCGTCGAGATCGCCCGCGCCGGCACGTTCCTGCCACACGGCTCGACCCTCAGCCACCAGTTCGTCGATTCCGTGGTGACGAAGGAACTCGGCCTGGGTGCGGACCTCGGCCCGGTGGTCGGCCTGGATCTGGTCGAGGGCCACATCGGTGGTGATGTCGCATGACCCCGGCTCGGCGAGCCAAGACGAGCCGCCCTGATGGTGCCGGTGAGTCCGCAGCCAGCCCAGTCCGGTACCGAGATCATCCGACGAACCGGCCCGCTCGGCCAGGGTCCGGGTGTCGGCGCCGTAGTCGAGAGCGATGATCCAGCCGGCGCCGAGCGCCTGGTGCGCGCCGGCCACCCAGTCGCGAGCAGCTCGTTGAACCGGTACCCGTGCTCCGACCGCCACCTCTGGCAGCCCCGCCACGAGCTCGGCCGGCGCCGGCTCCCCGACCAGCGAGAAGCCGCGGCGGCCTGAGGCCTCACCGACAGTGACGCGCAGCTCCTCCCAGCCGTCGTCGGTTCGGCGAGCAATGTCGAAGGGCAGGTTGTCGAGCAGTTCGTTGGCCACCACGACGCCCGCGGGCGCGCCCTGGGGCAGCACGTCGGACAGCCGGGCTGCGCTCTTGACCGCCGGGTGGTCGGGGTGCAGGGCCCGCTGCGCCGGCGACCGCTCGAGCGCGATCCATTCCAGCGCGCCCGCGGACAGGCAGCGAGGCTCCGCGGCCATGACCGAGCGGGCCAGGGTGCCCGGCCCCGCGCCCCAGTCGATCACGCCGAACGGCGCGGGCTCGCCCAGTTGCTCCCACCACCCGTCAAGCGCCCGGGCCAGCACCGCCCCGAACAGCGGGCCGACCTCTGGCGCGGTCAGGAAGTGACCCGAGCGTCCTCCGGCGCGCCCCCCGACCGACCGCATGTAGAAGCCGCCGTCAGGGTCGTAGAGGCAGGCCTCGACATACTCCGAAACAGAGATGGCCCCCCGGGCCGCGATCCTGCCGGCGAGCCGCTGCCCGACCGTCACCAACAGCATGGATCGGTCAGCCCGCCGGCCAGCGCCAGAGCCGCGGCCCGGCCCGCCCACGACCCGGAGACGGGCACTAGCGCCATCCGCGGACTCATTGCTGGAGAAGGATAGCTGTGGGGGAGGATAGCATCCTTATGCAAGTCATAGCGCATCAAGATGCTATAATGTGAGTATGCGCACAACCGTAACTCTGGCCGACGATGTGGCCGCTGCCGTGGAACATCTGCGGAGATCGGAGGGAATCGGTGTGAGCGAGGCCATAAACCAGCTCGTGCGCGATGGTCTGGCCAAGCCCGAGCCGACCTCGCAGTACGTGCATCAGAGCTACGACATGGGCCTGAAGATGGATGTCACCAACATCGGCGAGGTTCTCGCCCTGCTCGACGAACTCGGCGACGAACCCGACTGACCCGTGCTGGTCGACGCCAACCTGCTGCTCTACGCCACCGATCACTCGTCACTGCACTACGAAGCGTCCAGGCGATGGCTGGAGACGGTGCTCCAGCGCAACCGCCGAGTGGGGTTCCCGTGGCAGTCCATCGGCGCGTTCCTGCGGGTCAGCACCAACCCGCGCGTGTTCGCAAGACCGATCACCAGCGCCCAGGCCTGGAGCCAGGTGCATCGATGGCTGGACGCGCCTCCGGCGTGGATCCCGCCCGCCACCGAGCGCACCGCCGCCGTTCTGGGCGAGCTGATCGTCACGCATCACGTCACGGCCAACCTCGTTCCTGACGCCATGCTGGCTGCGCTCGCCATCGAGAACGGCTTGACCATCATGAGCGCCGACACCGACTTCGCCCGCTTCGGTGAGGCCCGCTGGGAGAACCCCTTGGCCGGGTGACGTTGCGTTCATCCACACGGCCTCCTTGCCGGCCGGGGAGGGTCGGGCGCCGCGATGTGCGCGGCCATCGTCACCAGATGCACCGGGAACCGTCGGGCGGCGCCACCATCAGGGCGGCTGCAAGCGCGACGACTGTCCAAGCTCTCTGCTTCTCCATGATCAGGCCTCCCGGCAGACGGCTTCGCCGTTGGCTCAGGGCTCCTCTATCCGAGGCACTGGGAGCCACCCGGCAGCGTCTGCTGCGGCTGTCAGACAGCGCGCCCGGTGGGCGTCATGTCGCTCCTGGTGTCGCAGCCGCACGCCGTGGTTGTGGGTTCGGATGAGGTTCACGTCCTTTTCCCACGCCCCGCAAAGCCATGCCATAGCCCACCGCGCCGGGTGCCGACGCTCACATATGGGATACCATATGGTCATGGCTCGACGAGAGGTACTGGTGCAACTCGATGACGACCTGGTCGGCCAGCTTGACGAGATCGCTCGGACTCGGGGTACCAGCCGTTCCGCGCTGTTGCGAGAGGGCGCGTTGGCCGTGATCCATGCCAACGAGCGGGCGGCGGCCGATCGACGCCTGGTCGACGCGTACCGCCGCCAGCCCGAGGATCCTGCGTTGATCGAGTCCGCGGCGCGCCTCGCCTCCCGCACAGTGCCTGAGTGGTAGCCCGAGGCGAGATCTACTGGGCCGACCTTGGCGAGCCCGCGGGGCGACGGCCGGTCTGCGTCCTCACCAGAGACGCCGCCGCAGGCGTGCGCACCGCCGTCACCTGCGCGCCCATAACACGCACAGTGAGGGGCATCGACTCGGAGGTGCCCATCGGATCCGACCAGGGTCTCCCCGAACCGTGCGTCATCAACTGCGACAACATCGTGACCATCCCCAAGTGGAGCCTGGACCGCGACCCCAGGGGTCACCTCGACGAACTCAAGCAGGCAGAACTCGACCGGGCACTCCGCTACGCGCTAGACATCCGCTACTGACCGCTACTGACACTGATCGACAGAGCACGTCCCGAGAAGCCTTCACGAGGCACCATCCGACGACGGGTCGTGCGAGTCCCAACGGCCGAGCGCCCTGTGCTCCTCGGGTGGAAACGGGGAGGTCTTTCGCAGACCCCCGTGTTCGATGTCTAGCGCAGTATCAGGGCAGTCGTGCCAAGCACAGTCGTTGTCACGAACGTCACGAAGCTGAGTAGGACAGCCTAGTTGGGGGCGTCTTCTGGATCCTTCAGAAAATTCGAGAGGATGCCATTCGACCAGAATGAGAGCACAGCGTTGACGATTGCGGGAACGAGCACGGATGTCCCTCGCGCAAGTACTGCCGCGCCAATCGCGAGTGCAATGAACAGGAGTCGCGTCTGCTGGTCAGCCGGGGAAGGCGGCCACCAGGGTTACGTCGGTGAAGTGGCCTACCCATTGGGGGAGGATGCCGAAGGCGAGGGTGGCTGCGCCGGTGAGGACCAGGGCGGCTGAGACTGAGGTCGGGGGCTTAATGGGGGTGGTTATGTCGAAGCCAGCGGACTCCGGTGGGGTTTCTGCCCACATGTGGCTCGCGATGCGGGCGTAGTAGTAGAGCGCGATCACCGAGTTGATGGCCACTATCACGCCAAGGGCCACTCCCCAGGCCGTTCCCGGGGAGATCAGGGCCAGCACGATCTCGAACTTGGCGAACCAGCCGCCCAATGGCGGGATGCCGGCCAGGGCCATCAGGAAGATCGTCATGGCCACGGCCAGGCCCGGCGAGTAGCGGAACAGGCCCTTGTAGGTGTCGATCTCGGCCGAGGCGGTGCGGCGGGCCACCGCGATGACCACTGCGAAGGCCCCCAGGTTCATGGCCGCGTAGATGGCGAGGTACGTGACCACCGACGACAGGGCGTCGTCGGCCGTCGCCAGGGACTCCCCCGCCACCGCCAGCGGGGCCAGCATGTAGCCGGCCTGGGCCACCCCCGAGTAGGCCAGCAGCCGCACCAGGTTGGTCTGGCGCAGCGCCATCAGGTTGCCGCCGAACATCGACGCCGCGGCCAGGACCCACATCAGCGGCTGGTACACGTCGGCCCGCCCCCAGAAGCCCACGAACACCAGGCTCAGCAGGGCCACGAACCCGGCCGCCTTCGACGCCACCGACAGGAACGCGGTCACCGGCGTGGGCGCGCCCTCGTAGGTGTCGGGCGCCCAGGTGTGGAACGGGAACGCCGACACCTTGAAGCCGAAGCCGACAACCACGAAGATCACGCCCAGCGTCACCACCGCCAGCGGCGCGCCGTCTCCCGAGACGGCCGCGTCGATGTCGACCAGCATGGTGGAGCCGGCCGCCCCGTACAGCAGCGACATGCCGTAGAGCAGCACCGCGGAGGCGAACACCCCCATCAGGTAGTACTTGAGCCCGGCCTCGTTGCTGCGCAGGTCCCGCTTGCGCCACGTGGCCATCAGGTAGGCCGGGATCGACAGCAGCTCGAGGGCCACGAAGATGGTCACCAGATCGCGGGCCGAGGCCATCACCACCATGCCCAGCACCGCGGACAGCAGCATCTGGTAGTACTCGTTCTCCCAGTAGTCGCCCTCGGCGATGTAGTTGGTGGACAGCAGCACCACTACGTAACCGGCCAGCAGGAACACGGCCTTCATCACCAGCGAGTAGTCGTCGACGACGTACGCCCCCCAGAAGGTGGATCGGTCGGCGCCGTCCCAGGCCAGGGTCAGCACCGGCACCATCGAGGCCAGCAGCCCGAACGACGCCAGCGCGGACACCACCGCCCGCCCCCGCTCCAGCCAGACGATGTCGACCAGGGTCAGCAGGGCCCCGAAGCCGAGCAGGGTGAGTTCGGGCGCTATCGCGTGCCAGTCGATCGCGGGCCGCTCGAAGGCCACGGTCAGGACCGAGCCCAGCATCAGCTCCTAGCCCCCTGATCCGTCGCAAGCCGATTTGGCAGCAGAATGCACGCATACCGTGCAAAACGCTGCCAATTCCCGCGGCTCATCCCCGACGCCGACCGAACTGGCAGCAGAATGCACGCATACCGTGCAAAACGCTGCCAATTCCCGCGGCTCATC
>JAPPLH010000152.1 GCA_028819505.1 Acidimicrobiaceae bacterium | reverse complement strand
TAGCACCGAAGATCCCTGCGACAGGCAGCGCGTCGATCGGCTTGGATGTGCCCGAGACCGCAAGGCGACGCGCGACGCCCTTCTCGGCCATACGCGTCCCCAACAGCGAGAGATGCACCTCGTCGCGATAGCAACGCACGTTTTCCGCGGTGAAGGACAGCAGTGCACTCATGCCCGATGAAGCAGCTATGGGCTCGCTCATGTAGTGACCTCTACCGGAACTCCTCAGAAATCACAATCAGAGAGAAGGTCTTCCCAGAGCCCGCTAGCGGAACTCGTGCTTGCGGATGCCTTTGGGGTCGATGACGTCGCGGATGAGGCGGAGCTCCTCGTCGGTGGGGAGCCGGCTGGCCGGAACCTCGTCGGGCACGGCGAGCTCGAAGGGAGTGGCCGCCAGCACATCGTCGAGCGACACGCCGGGATGGACCGACCTGAGGCGCATGGTGCAGTCGGACGTCTCGAAGTCGTAGGCGGCGAGCTCCGTGACGACCCTGCGGATCTCGTGGAATCGGCCGCTCGGCTCGGGCAGCGCGGCCACCCGGTCATGGCCCGGCCCCGACACCACATCCACACGCTCGCAGAAGGTCCGGGCCTGGTCGGGGATCCAGTAGCTGGTGGTGTGGTTGATGACGTTGCCGGGCGCGCCGCGCAGCCCGAGGAGCTGGGCCTTGGGCTTGCGGTAGTCGCCGATGGCGGCGAAGTTCTGGTTGCCGTGCCGGTCGATCTGGCTGGCGCCCATCACCACGTGGCGGCGACCCGACCACGCCTGGTCGAAGACGGCCCGGAACGGCAGGTAGCCCTCGACCACGACGCCCTCGTCCGCCGCGCCGGGACGGGTGACGGTCGCGCCCAGCGGCAGGGTGCCGGCGACCGCGTAGGCGATCGTGTCGGTGAGCATGAGGTCGGGCTCGAAGCTGGCCCTCGCCAGCCTCCCAGCGGCCACCGGGAACGGCCCCATCGGATGGCACAGCAGCTCCCCGTCCCCCCGGAAGGCCTCGGCCAGGGCGACCAGGCAGACCTCGTCGATGGCAGCGTCGCTCATCTGGCGTTCTCCGATCCCGCTCCCGGTCCGGACGCGCGCTCGCTCATCGATCCGCTCGGGCGGACTCGGCCCGATCGGCAAGGCGGGCCCGGCAGGTGCTCGACTCGCCGGATGCATGCCCGGCGCCCGCCGACCCGGCCCGATCGGCAAGGCGGGCCCGGTAGGCGTCGTGGGACGGCAGGTCCAGCCAGCCGGCACGGAACCGGGCCCAGGCGTCGGGGTCGCGGGCCGTGGCCGCGTACTCCCTCTGGAAGGCCTCGTCGCGGCCGTAGTCGGGCGGGCACTCGGTGAAGTGGGCGCCGCCGGGCGCCTCCACCACGCCGTCGACGTGCAGGCGCGGGATCTTGAGCGTGTGGACGGAGCCCTCCTCGAGCAGGTCCCCTGTGGCCACCACCCGCTCGCACGACATGAAGGTGCGCTCGGCCGCCATGGCGAACAGGTCGTCGAAGTACAGGTCCGGCCCCAGGAACTGGCCGTTGCCGGCGGCGTCGGCCCGGTTCATGTGAACCAGCGACACGTCGATGTCGAAGGCGGGCACGGCCACCAGCTCGGTGCCGTCGCCGTAGGGGCTGGTCACCGTCTTGAGGTCGGGGTTGTAGGTGAGCATGTCCGATCCCAGCCCCGCTCTGGTGGGGTAGAACGGCACGCGGTGCGCGGCCGCCAGCAGACCCAGGTAGAAGGCGCCCTCGTCGAACTCGCGGGCCTCCACCGAGCCGGTCTGGCGGGCGATCCGGAAGTGCGGCTCGAGCGGTATCGAGTCGAGCGACACGAAGCCGTAGGTGATCCGGCGGACCCGGCCTGCGGCGCACAGCAGGCCGACGTCCGGTCCGCCGTAGCTCACCACGTGGAGGTCGGTCAGGTCGCTGCGGAGCATGGCCCGCACCAGCGACATGGGCTTGCGGCGCGAGCCCCAGCCCCCGATGCCGATGGTCATGCCGCTGCTCAGTTCAGCGACCACCTCGTCCTCGGTCATGCGCTTGTCGGGCACCGCTCGACGGTAGAGCGTCCGGGCCAGTGGCGCTACCACCGGACGAATTGGCAGCACAATGCACGCATACCGTGCATGACGCTGCCAATTCGCAGGCGCTGCCGAAGCCCACAGCGAATTGGCGGCAGCCAACACCCGATCGGGAACCCTCCGCTGCCAATTCCCTTGGGGCGATAGCTTCAAGGCAGCGCTGGGCCTGATGGGCCCGCCGATCCGGGGAGCGCCTCGTGCCCGACAATCCTCTCGACATGACCGGCCGGACCGTGATCGTCACCGGCGCCACGATGGGCCTCGGCAGGGTGATCGCCACCAGGTTCCTGGAGCACGGCGCCGACGTGATCGCGTGCGCCCGCCGCGAGCCGGAGGCGCCCATAGCGGCCGGCAGCAGGGAAGCAGCCTTCGTGGCGGCCGACGTCCGCGACCCCGACCAGATCGGGGCGGTGGTTGCCGAGGCGGTCAGCCTGGCAGGGCGCATCGACGTGCTGGTCAACAATGCCGGCGGCGCTCCTCCCGCCGAGACGGCCACCGTGTCTCCCCGGTTCAACGAGAAGGTGATCGCCCTCAACCTGGTCGCCCCGCTGACTTTCGCCCAGGCGGTGCATCCGGTGATGAGCGCCCAGGAGGACGGCGGGGTGATCATCAACATCTCGTCGGTGGCCGGCATCCGCCCCACCCCCGCCGGTGCGGCCTACGGGGCGGCCAAGGCGGGGCTCGACAGCCTCACCCAGACGCTGGCCCACGAGTGGGGACCGTCCATCCGGGTGCTCAGCGTCATGGTCGGGCTGCTCCGCACCGAGCAGGCCCACCTCTACTACGGCGACGAGGCCGGCATCGAGGCCGTCGGCAGGACGCTCGCCCTCGGCCGCCTCGGCAGTCCGGACGAGGTCGCCGACGTGGTGCTGTTCTGCGCCTCGCCGCTGGCGTCGTTCATGTCGGGCGCGTCCGTGCCGGTTCACGGAGGCGGCGAGGCGCCCTCCTACCTGCTCGCCGCGACCGGCGAGGTGGCCAGGTACCGGCCCCGGCCGGAGTCGTGACGGTCCCAACACGCAGGGCGGGGAGCCGGGCCGTGCCAGCCGCGGCCCGGACGACCCGTGTCCGGTCGCCCCGCGTCGCGACAGGCAGGCTCGGAAGCCGGCCCGTGCCGCCTGGCGAGGGGCCCGGGCGCCTGCGTTTCCGGCCAGCCGCAAGACGCGGCGCCCGAAGCCGTCTCGCCCTGCTGATGATCGCCGCCGCGCTGCTGGCGGCACCGGCCGGCGCATGGGCCCACGAGGATGAGGACGAGCCCCTGCCGGCCGACACCGGCAACGACCTCAGGCCGGTGTACGAGATTCCGGCCGGGGCCGACCGGATCATCGGCTCGCCCGATCCCGGACCCGATCCCCAGCACGCCGGCGACCGGGGCGGCAGCCTGCAGTTCGTCACTCTGGGCGCAGTCGCCGCCGCGGTCGCCTTCATCATGTGGCGCGTCGCCCGAGCCACCCGCCGAGCCTCGCGAGGGGTGCCGGCTCACAGCCGCGGCTGACGCCGAGGCTTGCGGGCAGCCCGAGATCAGCATTGCTCAACAGTCTCCTCGGGCTTGAGTCTTGAGACGTCCATGAGTGCCGCAATTCGCACGGCGACGCT
>JAPPLH010000028.1:30896-38005 GCA_028819505.1 Acidimicrobiaceae bacterium | reverse complement strand
GATCCGGGGTGCTTCGCTGGCCAGGCGTGGGGTGGATTTCGGTTCCGCCATTTGCCGACGCCGGGAACCCGGCCCAGAATGCCCGGGAATGCGGACACGATGGCGGGCTGACCGCCGAATGGCTCGCGATTGCGCCCACCGATGGCGCGAGCCCACCAACAACATAGTCGAAACCAATGCTTCGCCCGGTCGAACCAGGCTGCGGGGCCTGCTCGACGCAGGCGACCCTTACACCGAGGTCCGCGACGCCCGACACCGCTGAAGAAGCCCTCCGCTCCGTCCACCACCGGGGCGACCTGCTCAGCAGCCTAAGGGTGCGCGTGCCGTCCGGTAGGGCGTGCCGATTCGCTCAGGTGCTGCGACTACGCTCCGTCGATGATCGGCGCAGAGACCCAGCCCATATGAGCAGCGACCAGCGAGAATCGGGTCGGAGACCGAGGCTGGTCGGGCCGTCGTCGGAGGCGCCGGCCCGGGAACTGGTCGACGCCGGTTTCGCGTGGGAGATCGCCGACGCTCCTCTGCTGCACCACGGCCTGAACCTCGCCGACATCGGCCACGTGCTGGACCTGCGGAGCCGGGGGCTCATACCCGAGCCGGCCGCGGCCGACCTGCTCAGAGTGCTGCTCGACGCCTACGACACCGACCCCGCCGACTTCCCCTACGACGCCGGCTCCGGCGAGGTGTACAACTCGCGGGAGCGGCACTTCGTGGAGCGGATCGGGGACTCGGCCGGGTGGCTCCATGCTGGCCGTCCCCGGCGGGAGGCGGCCCGGGTGGCGCTGAGGCTGCTGCTGCGGTCCCAGACGGCCCGCCTGATCGAGGTGGGGGCCGACTTCGCGACGGCAGCCGCCGCGGTGGCGGCCGAGCATGCCGAGACCTTCATGGGCGACCAGACCTACCTCCAGCAGGCCCAGCCGTCCACCTTCGGCCACTACCTCCTCGCCTTCGTCCCGCCCGCGCTGCGTGACGGAGAGCGGTTCGCGGCCGCCCTCGACCAGGTGAACACCAGCCCCGGCGGCGCGGGCTGCGTCAACGGCAGCCGGCTGCTCGACGACAGGGACGCCATCGCCGGCGTGCTCGGGTTCGACGGGGTCATCGCCCACACTCGCGACGCCATGTGGCAGACCGACGTCTTCATCGACCTTCTGGCCACCTCGGCCAGCATGATCGCCAACCAGGCCAAGCTGGCCGAGGACCTCGAGATCTGGTCGAGCCAGGAGTTCGACTACGTCGACCTGGCCGGGCCGTTCACCCGGGCCTCGGTGCTGATGCCCCAGAAGCGCAACCCCTACTCGCTGTCCATCATCCGCGGTGCCAGCGGCGTCCTGATCGGCAGGATGAGCGGGTTCCTGGCCGTGGTAAAGAGCCCGTCGGCCCGCAGCGACAACCTGATCTTCGCCTACGGCGAGATCCCCAGGGCCCTCGACTTCACCATCCGGGTGAGCGCCCTGACGACCGGGGTGGTGAGGACGCTGACCGTCAACGGCGAGCGCATGTGGTCCGAGCTCGAGCGGGGCTTCACCCAGGCCACCGACCTCGCCGAGTACGTGATGGTCGCCGGCGGCGTCGACTACCGGACGGCCTACAACGTGGTGGGCAGAGCGGTTCGGGCCGCCAGCCGGCAGGGGCTCCGCGGGCTGGACATAACACCGGAGATGCTCGACGACGCGGCCTCCGAGGTGTGCGGCCTGCGTCTCGGACTCGACGCCGCCGCGCTGTCCGACGCCCTCGACCCGCGCCGGATCGTGGCCACCCGCCGGGCGACCGGCGGAGCATCCCCCGGCGAAGTCAAGTCGATGGCCGAGGAGTTCAGCGACCGCGCGGCCCAGCTGCAGGACCGGGCGGTCGAGGCCCAGAAGCGCTACGCCCAGAGCGAGGAGAGCCTCCTGTCCCAGGCACGGGCTCTCGCCGGCTGGGGGTAGGGCGGCACCGCGTTTCCCCTGCGACCCGTCGCCGTCTTATAGTTGACGCACCTGGCCACGGCCGGGTAATCCGCTGACTGGGAGGCTCCGATGGACGGCATCCACGACATGGGAGGAATGCAGGGCTGGGGCACCGTGGCCATCGACCCCGACGAGCCGGTCTTCCGGGAGCGGTGGCACGGCCGCGCCTTCGCCATGGGCGCCATGTCGATGGGCCTGTCGGGCACCAACCTCGACGCCTTCCGCCACGGCCTCGAGCGCCTGCACCCGTACGACTACCTGGCCGACGGCTACTACGGGCGCTGGCTGGCCTGTGCCGAGACGCTGCTGGTCGATAGCGGCGTGCTCGCGCCCGGAGCGGTGGAGGCCCGGGCCCGCAACCTGTCCGGCGAGTCGGTAGACGAGCCCGCCGACGTCGAGGAGAACAAGCCCGTCTACGAGCGGGGCGGCGCCGGGTCGCTGCGCGAGATCGACGACGAGCCAGCCTTCTCGGTAGGGGACGAGGTGAGGGCCAAGGACATCCGCACCGGCGGCCACACCCGCATGCCCGGGTACATCCGGGGCCGTACCGGCACGGTGCAGGCTCTGCGCCCCGCGGCGCTGCTGCCCGATACCAACGCCCATTTCGCGGGCGAGAATCCCCAGCACGTGTACACCGTCGAGTTCGACTCCACCGAATTGTGGGGTCCGGACGCGGAGGCGGCCAAGCTGCGCATCGACCTGTTCGAGAGCTACCTGGAGGCGATATAGATGGCTGATCCCACCCACATCAAGGACCGGCCCTCGCCCGCGGTTCGGGCCGAGGCGCTGGAGTCGCTGCTGACCGAGCGCGGCCTGGTCAAGTCCGAGGTGCTCGACGGCTTCATCAACCGCTTCGTCAACGACGTCGGCCCCATGAACGGCGCCAAGGTGGTGGCCAAGGCGTGGACCGACCCCGACTACCGAGAGCACCTGCTGGCCGACGGTACCGGCGCCATCAAGGAGCTGGGTTTCGCCGGCCCGCAGGGCGAGCACATCGTGGTGGTCGAGAACTCCGACGACGTACACAACGTGGTGGTCTGCACCCTGTGCTCCTGCTACCCGTGGCCGGTTCTCGGTCTGCCGCCGGAGTGGTACAAGGATCCGGCCTACCGCAGCCGCATGGTGCGCGAGCCCCGCACGCTGCTGAGCGAGATGGGCCTGGACCTCGACGACGAGGTGGAGGTCCGGGTGTGGGACTCCAGCGCCGAGAACCGCTACCTGGTCCTTCCCCAGCGCCCCGACGGCACCGACGACCTCTCCGAGGAGGAGCTGGCCGCCCTCGTCACCCGGGACGCGATGGTCGGGGTGGCCAGGGTCAGCGCAGGCTGAACAGGCGCCGGTGGCTCTCACTCTCGACATCGAAGGCCCGGCCGCTCCGCCGCGGCTCAATGGCGAACTGGTGTTCGACACGCCCTGGGAGGGCCGCAGCTTCGCCATGGCCGCGGCCCTGGCCGAGGGCGGCCACTTCAGCTGGTACGAGTTCCGGGACCATCTGATCGCGGCCATCGGCCGCTGGGAGTCGGACCCCGTCGGCGAGTACCGGTACTACGAGCGCTGGCAGGAAGCACTCGAGTCCATCGTAGATGAACTCGAGATTGTGGCCCAGCCCGAAGTGGACGAACTGGCCGCGGCCTACGCGGCCCGCCCACCGGGCCACGACCACGGCGACCACGCCCACCACCACGACCACGCCCGCCACCAGGACCACGGCGGCCACCGCCACCGCCACGACCACGCCCGCCACCAGGACCACGGCGGCCACCGCCACGACCACGCCCATTAGGGCCTGCCGGGCGGACACGGCGCATCGCCATGCCCGGTGGTAAGAATGGCGCAGTGTCGCTGGCCGAGCTCATAATCGACCTCCAGTTCAGGGGTCTGAGGATCAACGCTCCCTTCGAGCGCCGGCCCGGCGGGGCCGGCCCGTCGGACGCGGGGATGGTCTGGATCGAGGGAACCGCGGTGACGGTTCCGGTGGACGCCTCCTTCGTGGCCGACTCGCCCTACTCGCTGGAGCCCGAGGACGCCGGGTTCGGCATCTACGCCGGCGGGATCCGCGTCGCCGGCGCGGCTCCGGCCGACCGGCCCCGCTTCTACGGCCTGACCACCGACGACGGCGTCCCGTACTGGCGCCTGGCCCTCATGCACCTCGACTCGCTGGCCAGCACCGTCCTGCAGACCTGCGCCTACTGGGGCAACGACGACCAGTGCCGCTTCTGCGGGATCGGGGTGTCGCTGGCCTCGGGCAGCACCGTGCTGGTGAAGCGGCCGGCGCAGCTGGCCGAGGTGGCGGCGGCGGCCAAGGAGCTGGACGGCGCGGTGGACATCACGCTGACCACCGGCTCAACCTATGGCCGCGACAAGGGCGCCCTGTATGTGGCCAAGTGCGGTGAGGCAATGAAGGAGTCCTCAGGCCTGCCGGTGGAGGTGCAGTTCGAGCCGCCCGACGACCTGAGCGTGATCGATCAGGTCGCCGACCGGGGCATCGACTCGGTGGGCATCCACATCGAGACCTTCGACCCGGCGGTGCTGGAGTGGGTCGCGCCCCCCAAGCACCGCACCGGTGTCGAGCGGTACTTCGAGACCTGGGAGTACGCGGTGGAGCGCTTCGGCGAGGGCCAGGTCTCCACTTATGTGATCCTGGGCATGGGCGAGGACCCGGACCTGATCGTGGAGGGCTGTCGGCGGGCCGCCGACATCGGCGTGTACCCCTTCATCGTGCCGCTGCGGCCCGTGCCCGGCTCCCTCATGGGCGACTGGCTGCCCCCCTCATCCGATTACGTTGAGAACGTCGCCCGCAAGGTCGCCCCGTACCTGGTGGAGCGGGGCCTGACCGCGGACCTGGTCGCCGCGGGCTGCGCACGCTGCCAGGCCTGCTCGCCGGTGGGGGCGATGGAGCGGGAGCTGCGCGCCGACGGCGACCGCAAGCTCATACCGGTGCGAGCGACAGGCTGACGCAGTTGAGGCCGTCCGAGCGGATCGTGTGCTGGCGGGCCGTCGACCCGTCCGCGAAGAGCTGGCACATGCGCATCCGTCACCGCATCTTCGTCGAGGAGCAGCGGGTCATCCCCTTCACCGACGTCGACGACTGGGACCGCGACCCCGACACCGTCCACGTTCTGGCGGGACGGGGATCGGAGGCGGTCGGCACGGTCCGCCTCTCTCGCACCGACGACGAGGGCCGCTGGAAGGGTGATCGGCTCGCGGTGCTTCCCGGCTACCGGGCCGGAGTGGTGGGGATGAAACTGGTGCGCTTCGCGGTGGCCACCGCGGCGGCGGCCGGCGGCGACGCGATGGACGCGTTCGTACAACTCCAGAACGTGACGTTCTTCGCGCGCATCGGCTGGCGGCGCAACGGCCCGGAGCAGCTCTACTACGGCCTGCCCCACCAGCCGATGGTCTTCGAATTGTCCGACGCCCGCCGGCTGGACGAGAGTGAGATTCCCACCGACGCCTGCCTGCGCCTGCCCGCCGCCCGCGACGCGCCCAGCCCGCTGCTGGTCACGATGGCGTAGGGTCTCACCGTTCTTTGAGCAACGAAGCCGCCTCAGTCGGCATATCTGCTCACAGAACGGTTGGTAGCTGCAGCGGGTAGGCGTCATGGAGTTGCCCGAGCAAGTATCGGTCGTCAACATCGGGCTGGAGCGCTTCGAGACGGCTGTTCGCGACCAGGGCGCACCGGCGGTGGGGGTGGACTGGCGCATCCCGGCCGGCGGTGATCAGGAGGCAGTGGCCGCGCTGGGCAGGCTGCTGGGACCAGCCGCCGACCGGATCGACGCGGCCAACGCCGAGGTGATCGACCGCCTCGACCGCGGCGTTCCCATGCTGGTGGGCATCGAGACCGCGTCCGCAGTGATCGAGGGCCTCGAGTCGGGCACGATCCTCCACTGCGGACCCCCCATCGGCTGGGACGAGATGTGCGACCCGCTGAGGCGCTCGGTGAGGGCGACCGTAGTGGCCGAAGGATGGGCGCCGGACTGCGATGTCGCAGGCGCCATGCTCCAGGGGGGCGAGATCCGCCTGGAAGCAGCCAACGAGCACGACACGGTGGTGCCCATGGCCAGCGCCATCGGGCCCAGCGCCCCGGTGTACGCGGTGTCCGTCGATACCGGCGGCACCACCGCCTATTCCAGTCTCAACCAGGGCTCGGGGGCGGTCGCCTGGTTCGGGGTCGACTCCGACGCGGCCATCGAACGTCTCCGGTTCCTGCGCGACGCGCTCGCTCCCGCCCTGGCCCGGGCCCTCGACACCGCCGGTCCCATCGACGTCTTCTCGCTGGCCGCCCAGGGCATCGCCATGGGCGACGACGTCCACATGCGGGTCCAGGCCACCAGCAACCTCCTGCTGCGCGACCTGCTCCCGCACCTCGTCCGCGCCGGAACGGGCAGGATCGGCGAGGTGGCCGACTTCCTGAGCACCAACCATCTGATGTTCCTCAACATCGCCATGGCAGGCGCCCGCGCCCTCACCGAGTGGGCCGGCCAGGTGCCCGACTCGAGCATCGTCACCACCATGGCCCGCAACGGCACCACCTACGGCATCCGTCTGGCCGGCGACTCCGGCACGTGGCACATCGCGGAGTCGCCCCCGGTGCAGGACGCCCTGTACTACCCCGGCCAAGGACCGGACACGAGCGCCCCCGACATCGGCGACAGCGCGGTGCTGGAGTTGGTGGGCCTCGGCGGAGCGGCCGCGGCCAACTCGCCCGCGGTGGCCGGCTTCCTCGGGGGCAGGATGGCCGACGCGGCCGCGGTCACCGCGGCCATGGGCCGGATCTGCGCCGGCACGAGCACCCGGCTCCGTCTGCCCGTTCTCGACAACGCCGGCACCCCCCTGGCGGTCGACGTCCGCAAGGTAGTCGAGACCGCCATCACCCCCGCGGTCAATACCGGCATAGTCCACGCCTCCGACGGCTCCGGCCAGGTAGGTGCCGGAGTAGCGCGCGCCCCCATCGAGTGCTTCCGCCAAGCGGTGCTCGACTTGGATCGCCGCCTCAACGGCCGCTAGATCCGCCAAGCGGTGCTCGACTTGGATCGCCGCCTCAACGGCCGCCAGATCCGCCAAGCGGTGCTCGACTTGGATCGCCGCCTCAACGGCCGCCAGATCCGCCGAGCCGTTCTGCGATGAAGGCGTCGGAGTGACGCTGGCCGGGAGAAGCCCGATGGT
>JAPPLH010000028.1:1236-30796 GCA_028819505.1 Acidimicrobiaceae bacterium | reverse complement strand
AGCCGTTCTGCGATGAAGGCGTCGGAGTGACGCTGGCCGGGAGAAGCCCGATGGTCGCGGGCTACGGTTCTCGCACCCAGATGAGTTGACCGAAGACGCAAAGCGCAACCAGAGTCGGGTTTCTGCGCAGGTGGGAGCAGCGCTTCGGGCAGATGGCACCGCCTGCCATCGTGTTCGCAGTCTAGCGGTCGGAGGAGCGCAGCCACGCTCGGGTGGTTCGGTGGGAGAAGTCGACATGGCCGCGGCGGGTGCTGCGGATGAAGCCAGCTCGGATCAGTCGTGACCGGTAGGTGCTGACGTAGCTGGTGCTGCGGCCGAGGCGTCTTGAGATGTCCGCGGTCGAGGTCTCGCCGTCGTCTTGGGCCATGGCTAGGGCGAACTGGCGGTCCATGCCCGACATCGACCGCCACATGGGCGCGACCACAAGGTCGGGTAGCCGGCGCTCGGCCTCGGCTATGCCCGACGACACGTCGCCGATCGTTACATGTGGCGGGTCGGAGGATGCGACCCGCCAGGAGTGGAAGCCGATGAGCTGCACCATGAAGGGGTATCCGTTGCTGGCCTCAACGGCATGACGCAGCGCGTCGTCGCTGATGCGTCCTCCATGCGCGGCTATCGGCTCGGCGAAAGCCGTTGCAGTGGCCGCATCGGACAGTTCAGCGATCTCATGGCGGGAACAGCGCTGCAAGAATGTGATGGCCGAGTCCTGTAGCACGGTGTCGTCGATGCTCGGAAGGCCCGCGGCCACGAGGGCGATCGGCAGTTCCTCGCGCCGCGTGACGTGCTGCAACGTTGTGGCAAACTCGCGCAACTCCGGCGGCTCGCCGCCCTGCAGTTCGTCGAGCGTTATGAGCAGCCCTCTGCCCTCAGACGCGAGGTGGGTGCCTATGACGGTCAGAACGGACCGCAGCCGGGTGCCGGTCGCTCCGGCCTCACCCGGGTCGACCCGGGTGAACTCTACGCCTACACCGAGTGCGCTGATCCCCGTCAGACGCGGACGCTCGCTGCGACCGCCATCCGCAAGTTCCAGCACCGCCGTGGCCAGTCTGCTGCATAGATCCCCATGGGCGGTCTCGGCTATCGCCAGCCAGCCGCGGCCTTGCGCCTGTTCCTGCACGGCGTTGAGCGTCGCCGTCTTGCCCGCGCCCCGCACTCCGACTAGCAGTGAGGTGAAGTCGGGGTGACCCGCGCCGATGTCGAGGGCCTCACTGAGCGCATCCAGGACGCTTGTGCGCCCTGCAAGCACAGGCGGTGAGCTTCCGAAGGACGGTCTGAACGGATTGCCGTAGGCCATGCCCTACGCCCTCAGCGCCTGAGCCGCTTCCAAGAAGCGGATCACTCGGCATTCCGGGATCGCCAGTCCTAGCATCGCTGCATCCCTGACCTTGCTTGCCGGGTGCCTAGCCTACTGTCCTTCGCGAGCTTTGGATTCTTCGCGAGCTTTGGATTCGGCCTCCTCGTGACCTAATCTCCCACTGATCCAGCGACGACCCGCCACGAGCCGGCGGCCGCGCTGGTGGTCCCGGGCGCGGGTCTCTACAACGCGGCGTCCGGCCTGGCCACCGCCTACTCCCGCTCCACGCCGGCGCTGCTCGTCGCGGGTGAGATCCCGCGGGGCCATCGGCAAGAACATCGGAGCCGTGCACGAGGTCGCCGACCAGGCCGGCACGGTGCGCTCCGTTGCCAAGTGGCAGCGACAGGCGTCCAGGCCCGCGAGGTCCCCGACGCCGTGTTCGGGGCGTTCAGGCGGATGCGCACCGGCCGTCCCGCCCGGTGCCGATCCAGATGCCGCCCGAAGCCGGGGTGGAGCGAGAGGAGGTCGAGCTTCGGAGCCCGGCCCGGGCCACGAGGATCGTGCCCAGCCCCGAAGACTTGAGGGAGGCCGCCCAGGTGATCTCGAGATCCAGCATGCAGAGAGAGGGTCTCATACAGTCCTGACACGCGGCTTCGGGTCGGGCGGCCCCGGGCAGGATCCGGGGCACGGTCAGGTGGGTCTTAGCGCGGTCCACACGGCGCGGGCCGGGTGCTTGGTGGGGTTGCGCCAGCGGTGCTCGTGGTCGGTGCGGAAGTGGATCGAGTCGCCCCTCCGCAGCTGGAAGGCCTGACCGGAGACGTCGACGTCGAGCCGGCCCGACAGCATGTGGATCAGCTCCTCGCCTGCGTGGCGCAGCGGCGACTGGCCGCTGTCGGCGCCCGGCGCCACCTCGGCGATGGCGGTGGCCACGAAGTACTGGCCGTAGGGACCGGAGATTCCCTCCAGGGTGAGGCCCTCATGGGGGGTGTAGATCGATCGGCGCTCGGACGCAGGGGTGAAGACCACGTAGGGCGGCGACTCCAGCTCCTCGTCCACGAAGTACGCCACCGGCTGCTCGAGGGCCGCGGCCAGCTTCAGCAGGGTCGTGATCGTGGGCACCATGGTGCCCTGCTCCACCTTGTGGATGGCCGCGGTCGACACGTCGGAGCGGTCGGCGAGCTGCTGCAGCGACAGGTTCCACT
This sequence comes from Acidimicrobiaceae bacterium, assembly GCA_028819505.1. Lineage (GTDB taxonomy): Bacteria > Actinomycetota > Acidimicrobiia > Acidimicrobiales > Aldehydirespiratoraceae > Aldehydirespirator. Next base: position 28,300 of record JAPPLH010000028.1, on the reverse strand, counting down.
GCTTGCGCAGGTGGCGGACCTTGGGTCCGATCGAGTTCACGACCGCGCTCAGCGTCTCGCCGCTCACCTGGTTGGGCCGTCCGTCCGCGCCCCCGGCGCCGGCCGCCGCCCGGCCGGTCATGCCTCCGTCACGGGCGTGCATCCTAGACGGCGGCCATTTCGCCTGTGATCCAGCGGCGTCGTATAGTTGACGGCTCGCTGCCGGCAGCTTGGAGGACGGCCCGCCGTGAGCTCCCCGACCCTTACCGTCTCGGCCCGGTGGCTGGGCGCATACCGCTGCGACGTGTCCTCCGGCGACTTCACCATCCCGGTGGACGAGCCCGAGAGGCACGGAGGGACCAACCAGGGTCCCCAGCCCACCGAGCTCCTGCTGGCCGCGCTGTCGTCGTGCTTCGCGCTCGCGGTGGCCCACGCGGCCGGCAAGCGGGGCATCGAACTGTCCCATCTGGGGGTGGAGGTGACCGGCACCTACGACGGCCCAAGTTTCTCGGCGCTCGAGATACGGGTCGATGCCGGCTGCGACGACGCCGTCAAGGACCGGCTGCTGGCGGCGGCGGCTCGCGTCTGCTACGTGTCCAACACCATCCGCAACACGCCGGAGATGTCGGTGCGGGCCGTCTGAGGGCGCGCGCCGAGCAGGCACGGCTGGACACTGGCGCCTGACGAGGCGGCGCTGGGGGTGCTGCTGGACGGACGGCGCGCGCCGAGCAGGCGCGGCTTGACACTGGCGCAGGGTCGGCTTTAGGTTCCGAAACGCGATTGTCTCATCCGACACGACTACGGCCAGAACGCCAGGAGGTCCGGTGACGAAAGGCTCACGATGCGGATAGCGGTTATCGGCGGCGGCGCGGCAGGCATCGGTGCTGCCGGCGCGGCCAAGGGGGTCGATCCGGACGCCGACGTCGTGGTCTACACCGCCGACACCGACGTGGCTTACAGCCCGTGCGGCATCCCCTACGTCCACGGCAAGGAGATCGACTCGTTCGACCGGCTCTTCCTGGCCACCAAGGAGCAGTACGTCGCCACCGGCATCGACGTCCGCTACGAGACCACCGTCGATGCCATCGACCCGAGGTCGCGCACCCTCGCCGTCGCGGGCGAGGGCGAGGCGTCCTACGACCGCCTGGTGATCGCATCCGGATGGAACTACGCCGCGGTCGACGTCCCCGGAGCCGATCTCGACGGCATCTACGAGGTCAAGTACATCCGGGAGGCCATGGAGTGGGACAAGCGGCTCGACTCCTGCCAGTCGGCAGTGGTCGTCGACGCCGGTCTCGTGGCCATGGAGATGGTCGCGGCCCTGTGCCACCGGGGGATCAAGTGCATCGTCGTCGATCCTGCCCCCTGGCCGATGGCCGACGTGCTCGACCCCGACATCGTCGAGCCGGTGCGCCAGGCCTGGGAGGACGCCGGCGTCGACATGCAGTGGGGCAACCGGGTCACCGCCTTCCGGGGCGACGGGTCCGTGAGCCGCGTCGAGACGCAGCAGGGCGACATCGAGTCCGACATCGTCATCGTCGGCACCCACAAGGTGCCCAACAACCCGCTGGCCGCCGCGGCCGGCCTCGAACTGGGCTCGACCGGCGGCCTGACCGTCGACTCGAGGATGCAGACGTCCGATCCGAACATCTACGCCGCGGGGGACTGCACCGAGATCCCCCACGGCGTGTCCGACATCCCGATCCAGGGTCTGACCGGCTCCCACGCCTACGCGCAGGGCAAGACGGCGGGAACCAACGCGGCCGGTGGGACCCGCCACTACCGGCCGGTCTTCGTTCCGTGGGGGCTGCTGGCCGGCGAGTGGATGATCGGCGGGGTGTCCTTCGGGGAGACGCTGGCCACAGCGCTGGGCATACAGCACGTCGTGGGCAAGGCCCAGGGCATCACCCGGGCCCGCTACTACCCGGGCGTCAGGCCCATCACCGTCAAGCTGCTGGCCGAGCCCGGATCGCTGCGGCTCATCGGGGCTCAGATGATCGGCGGTGAGGGCATCAAGGAGCGGGCCGACTTCCTGGCCATGGCGGTCCGGGTCGGTCTCACCGTCGAGGAGCTGGCCACCATGGAGAACGTGTATTCACCGGCCATAGGAGCCCTCAACGAGCCGATCTCCGTGGCCGCCCAGAACCTGCTGGCCGGGCTGTAGGGGCGGCGCCGTCATGGGTTTCGCCCAGTGGCTCCGCTCCAACTCGGAGCACTACCTGGCCATCGACGCCCAGCGGCGTGTCGGCGCCCGCTACGGCGCGAGGATGCCGGAGAAGGCCAGCAGCCTGCGCGAGCACCTCTGGATGCATGTGTTCACACCGGCCTACCGCCTGCTGCCCTGGGGCTTGCGGCGGCGCGTCATTCAGGCGCTGCCGGGATCCCATCGAAGGGCTTGGCCCGTCCGCTCCGGCCGGCCCCAAGGACCCGCGATCTGAGATCCCGGCCAACATTGATCCACGACAACAGACCAACACAGCAACAAACCACAACAGCATCAACGACATGCAACAGACAAGGAGGCAACCATGCCGAAGACAGTGACCATCCCGCCGCCCCAGGAAGGCGACGTGATGCACAACATCGAGGAGAAGATCTTCCCCGACTACAAGGCCGAGGAGGGCGACCAGGCGTACGTGTTCATGCACACTGTGCCCTTCGAGGGCTCCGTCGGCCTGGTGAACATGCTCACCGCCACCCGCCTGCAGCGCAAGGGCTTCAAGCTCACGTTCGTGCTGTACGGCCCGGCCGTGCTCATGGCCAACGCCGCCCGCGGCTACCCGGCGGTGGGCCAGGAGGGCTTCCCCGGCAACCTCGGGTACAACCGCCAGCTCCAGACCCTCATCAACGAGGGCGCCACCGTCTACTGCTGCCGCTTCGCCATGGGCGCGCTGTACGGCATGCGCGAGGACGACGTCATGGAGGGCGTGACCCCGTTCAACCCGCTCGACGTCCTCGACGCCAACATCCAGGCCTGGCGCGACAGGGCGCTGGTCCTCTCCACCTGGACGCTCTAGGAGACTGACCCGGCGCGGCTCGCTGCAGGGCAGGACAACATCAATGGGTTGACCACCTCTGAGGTGGTCAACTGATTGATGTTCGTCGGGGACTCCCTGCACCCGGTGAGCGGGTCGCCGCGGCTACGGTCGCGCCGATGGTTGCCACGACTACCGCCGCCGCCCCTCTGCGGCGCGCCCTGCGTGGACGGGCGCCCGGGCTGCGGGCGGAGCGGGACCTCTGGTCCGCCGGCGCCGAAGCGGTGGCGGGCGTGGACGAGGTGGGTCGAGGTTCCTGGGCCGGGCCGCTCACGGTGGCGGCCGTGGTCGCCGATCCCGATAGGCGCATCTACAAGGTGCGCGACTCCAAGATGCTCACCGCGGCTGAGCGGGAGACGCTGCACGACCGCATACGGGCTTGGGCCCGGGCGGTCTCGGTCGGCCATGCCACCGTCGCCGAGTGCACCGAGCTGGGCATGGCCGACGCCCAGCGCCTGGCCGCCCGGCGTGCCGTCGACGGGCTGGGTCTCGAGGTGGACCACGTGCTGGTCGACGGGAGGTGGGACTTCCTGGCCTCACCCGGCGACTCCGACGAGGGCGACTCTGAGCGTGACGGTCGGCCTGGCGTCACCACCATCGTGCGGGGCGACGCCTCCAGCCTGTCGATCGCGGCCGCGTCGGTGGTGGCCAAGGTGACCCGCGACCGCCTCATGGTCGCCGCGGCGGAGCGCTATCCGGCGTATTGGTTCGCGTCCAACAAGGGCTACCCCTGCCCCCGCCACATCGCCGCGCTGGCCGCGTGGGGTCCGTGCGCCATCCACCGCCGCCGCTGGGTGTTCATGGACGGTCTGCGCTGGAGCGGCGTTCCCCGTTTCCTGCCGCCCCCTGAGGACCACCACCCCCGGCTGTTCGACCTGCCCGCTGCGGCCGCAGCCGCGACAGGCGGGCGGCTGTAGCCTTGCGGTCGCCATGGGCCAGCCCGTCACCTTCCTTCGAACCTCGTCGCCGAGACCGGGCATCGTGCGCTTCGAGCTGAACCGGACCATCACCGGCATGGGCCACGAGCGCTACCGGGCCGGCGAGGAGATTCTCGGGGACCGTCCTTCCGACGAGCTGGCCCGCCGGATGCTGGCCACCGGAAGGCTTTCGTCGCTGCACATGCACGGCTCGGTGATCACCGCCGAACTCGCCGGCGCCGACGACTCCGGCCTGGGCGACGTGATCGCCAGCCTCTACACCTACTACGTGCCCGGCGTGGAGATCCCCAGCGACGAGGAGCTAATAGCCCTGGTGGAGGCCTGACGGGGCTCTGGGCGAGACACACGAGATGTGATCGGCCGTCGAATCCGTCACCCGTGACGTCTTGAGCGCTATCGACGAACACGGTGTCCCAGGTCGCCCCTAGCAGGTGCGTCGCCGGTTTGGTTGCGCGACCTGTCCGGCCTCTGACCTCGCGCGATGGACCGCAGGGCTCCGCAGTTGTACTCACGACATACCACTAGCATCAGATACTCGACTGTGTGTAACGCCGATGTTACGGTAGGCCCTTGGATGGACGATACTCCATGACCGATGTCCTGAGAGCACTCGACGAAGCCCGTCGACGGGCAGGCCTGTCAAAGGCCGAACTCGCCCGCCTGGCTGATACCCAACCCGCCTCGGTCCGGCGGCTGCTTGGTGGGAACGGACACAATCCGCTGGTCTCGACCATCGCCCGCCTCGCTGAAGTGCTCGGTCATGAGGTACGCGTGGTGCCTACGCCAGGGGGCCGGGCTGCTTCTTCGGAGCGAATCTGCGGCGAAGCGGGTGCGGCCGCAGACGACTTGACGCGGCTGGCGGACGGCCCGTTCTCCACGCTGCTCGCCGACCCGCCTTGGCGCTTCATGAACCGTACCGGGAAGGTGGCGCCGGAGCATCGACGGCTGTCGCGCTATGACACGATGACGACCGCGGAGATCCGGGCCTTGCCGGTAAGCGAGATCGTCGCAGAGCAGGCCCACCTCTACCTGTGGGTGCCCAACGCGCTGATCGCCGACGGGCTCGCCGTGATGGAATCGTGGGGCTTCGCCTACAAGTCGAATCTGGTGTGGGCCAAGCGCCGCAAGGACGGCGGCCCCGACGGCCGCGGCGTGGGCTTCTACTTCAGAAACGTGACCGAGATCATCCTGTTCGGCGTACGGGGCAGTATGCGGACGCTGCCGCCGGGTCGCCGGCAGGTGAACATCATCGAGACTCGCAAGCGCGAGCACTCGCGCAAGCCCGACGAGCAGTACGACATCATCGAGGCCTGCTCTCCCGGTCCGTACCTGGAGTTGTTCGCCCGGTACTCGCGTCCGGGTTGGACCTCATGGGGGCTGGAGGCCGACGACGATGTCGAGCCGCGGGCCAAGCGCTACGCCGCCTACAGCTGATCCGCTGGGGGCTAGGGTCAGACAGCGGCGGCATCATTCGGACGCTCGGCTCTGCATGGCGGCTACTGCTCAGCAACGGGCGGCATCATCGCCAGGGCCTCGTTGCGGAGTGCCTCATACACCGGCTTCGCGTTGCCCCACTTTGGGTACGCGTCCCGCCACGACTCCCTGAGGGCCTCGGCCTCGTCGAGCTTCCTCCTCACTCTGCGGGCGAGTTCGATGCCGTCGATTCTGTCCGGCTCGATGCCGATCAGCAGCAGCGGGCACTCGCCGCCGCCGAGGTTCACGCGGGGCACCAACTTGTCCCAGTGGGTCGACGAGGATCCGTACTTGAAGCCGCCGTCCTTGCTGCGCATCACACCGGAGATCAGGCTCTGAAGCTCTGGCCCGCGGGTCACGATCACTCCGACAGCAATGGCTCCCTCATGGTGGAGGGCCTGGAAGTTGATCAGGTCGCGGTCGAAGAAGGGATCCTTGTTGTTCCACTCCATCTCGACTGCCACGCCTGGGAACGGTCGCGCCGGTGAGCCCTTGCCGAACATGTCGATCTCATGGCTGCGCGCCTTCGAGACGGGCTCGGTGTGGCGGTCGAAACCGATGGCCTTCGCGATGGTGATGTTCTGCTTGCCCCAGATCGTTCGATCTGTCTGTTCGTCGTCCCTGTCAGATTCGTCGACCATGTTCCCGAGCGATTCGTCGAATCGTCTCACAAAGACGGTCCGGCCCCCGCCGCCTGCTCGGAGTTCGCCCAACGTCGGACGGAAGTCCTCGAGCGCCACCTGCAAGTCGTCGAACCGGTCGCGGAAGGCCTCTTGCAGGATCACGTCCGCGTATCGCGTCACCCCGTAGCGGTAGCCGCCGGGCAGGCCCTCAATTGTCGGCTGCCGAACCTGTCCAGCGAGATCAAGGATGTCGTCCGCGTCGGGGGCCTGGTGCATCGGCGCGAAGGCTACACACTGGCACCCTTCGGGCCCGGCGTCGCCGTTTCCGCCAGGGGAGACGAAGTCCCGTGCAGTGACGTCGGGCAAGATGGTCCCGGGCCCCAAGATCGGATTCGACATCGACGACATCAAGGCCTGGCCGGACCGGCTGCTCGCCGGCGAGGAGGTGGTCGTCACCGAGGAGCTGCACGGGACGTTCTGCTGTGTCGGACTGCGCCGGCTGGAGCGAGGCGCCGGGCCGGAGGCGGTGGCGTCCTACCAGTAGTCGGACCCGGCCGCGGTTTCGCGACTCGGGTCGCTGAGAGCGTCCTCTGACTCCATCCGGCTGAGGGCGGAGGCTGGGGCCTGCTCTCAGTCGATGAGGCCTTCGGAGAGCACCTTGCGAATTCCAGTGGATCGGTCCGCCACTCCGAGCTTGGTCCACAGCCGCGACAGTTCTCGGTACATCGAGCGCTCGGAGTGGCCCAACTCGGCGGCGACATCGGCCACCGGCACGCCGGCCACCAGCCTCCTCAGCACCTGCCTCTCGCCGTCGTTGAGAGGCTTGGACATCGACTCGTCGAGATAGCGCAGCAGGGTGGCTGCGGCGAGTTCCATCCGCTGTGCGCCGGCCTTCGTGCTCAGCCTGGCCAGTGCGTCATAGTGGACCACGCTCGGTGCCTTCCCTGTCAGCGCAGGTGTCCGGGCCGGAGCCGGACGCTTGGCCTTCGCCTCGGCAGAGACGAGCCAGTCCTCGATGGAAGCTGCGGCCTCGCGAGCATACGCGGCGACGATTGCCCAGTCCTCGGCCAGGTCCGCGGGTATCGAGAGCGCTGCCATGGCGTGTTCCGCGTCACGGAAGAGACGCGCGACATTGCGCTGATAGGACGGCGGCAGCGACTCGCCGAATATGTGGACCGCTTCGCGGTGAAACCCGGCCCTCCACAGCTCGGTGTGCGCGCCGGCGGCCGTCCCGAATCGGTAGGCATCCAGCATCGCCCCGGTCACTGCGGCTATCCCGTCGCACACCACACGGACCGGCGCCAAGGCCCGGCCGCTTGATTCGTCGCCCACGCGACCCGACCGTACTACATATGGCGCTTCCAGGTTCGCTCCGGATCTGGGGCTGGGTCTCCTCCATCTCGTACGGTTCGTGGCTACCCGGACGGCCTGCTCGGCTCCGATCCCGCAGGTGGAGCGGACCAAGGTGGTGGGGCTGATCGCGCTTCCCGGCGCCATGACCGGTCTGCTGCTCGCCGGTGTGGACACCGCGCGGAGCGGTGGTGATCCAGCTACTGGCAGGCAGCTGATGCTGGGAACGGCAGCGCTCCTGCGCGATCGCCATGGTCGGCACGGTCACGGTGGCGGGGCCCGCTGGGTCCGCCCGGGCCCGGGGGTGGGCGAGCCGGCCGCGGGCGGGCGATAATGCCTGCCGCGTCGAAGACCCCCCACGAAAGGACGCCGACCCATGGTCAACCCCATTCCCGAGGACTACCCGCGAGTCTCGAGCTACCTGTGCGTCGACGGCGCATCCGACGCCATCGACTTCTACTCGCGCGTTCTCGGCTTCACCGAGAGTCGCCGCATGACCTTCGCCGGCCGGGTCGGCCACTGCGAGCTGCGCCTCGGCGACTCGCTGATCATGCTGTCCGACGAGTGGCCCGAGGAGGGCGTCGTGGGGCCCAACACGCTGGGCGGGACGCCGGTGTCCATGACCGTGAACGTCGAGGACTGCGACGCGACCTTCGCGGCCGCGCTGGCGGCCGGGGCCACGGAGCTGAGGCCCCCCGAGGACCAGTTCTACGGTGACCGCGCCGGCCAGTTCCTCGACCCGTGGGGCCACAAGTGGAGCGTGCACACCCACATCGAGGACGTGGACGACGAAGAGCTGGACCGGCGCGCCGCCGCGATGATGGGCGGAGGCTGAGCGCAGGTGCCCTCCCGCCCGCAGTGGATGGCCGTGCTCGATGTGGAGGGCGTGCTCACCCCAGAGGTGTGGATCGCGGTAGCCGAGCGCACCGGCATCGACTTCCTGCGCCGCACCACCCGCGACGAGCCCGACTACGACGTGCTGATGAAGGGCAGGATCGCGGCGCTCGACGAGGCCGGCGTCACCATGACCACGATCATGGACGTGGTCGAGGGCCTGGTCCCTCTAGACGGCGCGGTGGGCTTCCTGCGGGAGCTCCGGTCGCGCATGCCGGTGGTGCTGCTGTCGGACACGTTCGAGCAGTTCGGCCGCCCGTTGATGGCCCAGTTGGGCTGGCCGCTGCTGCTGTGCCACACGCTGGTGGTGGAGGGCGACCGCCTCGCTGACTACCGGCTACGGCTTCCCGACCAGAAGGCGAAGGCCGTCGAGGCCTTCCGCTCGCTCAACTACCGGGTGGCGGCGGTGGGCGACTCCTACAACGATCTGTCGATGCTGGCCGCCGCCGATTCCGGGATCCTGTTCCGGGCCCCGGACAACGTGCGGTCCGAGCATCCGCAGTATCCGTGCTGCACCGACTATGGCGCACTGCTCGACCTCCTGGCTGGCAAGGCGGCCAGCTCTGCGGCGTAGCCGCCGTGTCGTGTGGCGGTGCCGGTTCTGGGGTGTGACCGCCGTGTCGTGTGGCGGGTCTGGGGTGTGACCGCCGTGCAGAGCATCACGAAAGTGAAGGAACTGCCTCTCGCGTTCATCGGGGCGGGCCTCTCAGAGATGGCATACACCGTGCTGCAAGACAGGAAGATGACCTTCTTCCACCGCTGCTTCAGAGACCGGATGAGCCGGTTGGGCTTCGACGAAGTCTGGCGCGGCCTGCGCCTCACGGTCGCAGACGCAGGCGGAACTGTTGAAGCCGACGCGCTGACGTCGATGGCCGAGGCCTGCTGGAGCGGCCTGCCGTACCATCCTCAGAGTATCGGCCATCATGCATGGGCGCTGGCCGGGTCGCCGTCGCGTCCCATCGACGCCGTCGTGGCGGCGACGGCGGCCGCCCGGGCCGAGCACGACCTGATCGAGAAGCTGGTGGTCCCCATGTGGCACGACCTCGTTGTGTATTTCTCATAAAGTATTTGCAGGCTCCTGGATCGTGCGCTACGGTCCGCGCCGAACGCTCTCGGCTCTCGCCCTGAATTCGTTCGCTACCGAACGGTCGGTGTGCTACGGTCCGCCGCCGAACGCTCCCAGGAGGTATGTCCAATGAAGATCAAGTCCGTGATCGCGCTTGTAGCGGTCCTGGGCCTCGGGGGGGGCCGATTGGGGGGCGGCCCGGGGGCCCCCCCCCCCCCCCCCCCCCGGGCCGCGGCCCCCGGCCCCCCCGCCGGGGGCGCCGGCGGGGGGGGGGGGGGGGGGGTCGCCCCCCCCCCCCCCCCCCCCCCCCCCCTTTTTTTTTTAAAAAAAAACCCCCCCCCCCCCCGCGGTGTTGGGGGGGGGGGGGCCCCCCCCCCCCCCGGGCCCCCCCACGACGAGGAGCCCGCCGCTCCCGACACCAGTGCGGCAGAGGCCGCGGCCGCAGAGGCGGCTGCCGCGGCTGCTGAGGCTGAGGCGGCCGCTGCCGCCGCTGAGGCTGAGGCCGCAGCTACTGCCGCGGCTGCCGAGGCCGCGGCTGCCGAGGCTGAGGCCGAGGCGCAGGAAGCGGCTGCTGAGGCTGAGGCGGCTGCGGCCAGGGCAGCGGAGGCCGAGGCTGCGTTGCAGGCCGCCATGGAAGACGCTGAGGGAGCCATCGCCCCCGACGTCGTGGCCGAGCTCGAAGCCCAGCTGGAAGCTGCTGAGGCTGAGGCGGCTGCCGCGGCTGAGGCCGCTGCGGCTGCTGAGGCTGAGGCCGCGGCGCAGGCCGCGGCCGCGGCTGAGGCCATGGCGGGCCCCGAGCCCATGGTCCAGGCCGTCGACATCAGGGCCGCGCTCAACGCCGACCTCAACAACTGCGGGCCCGCGCCGTCCGGCGACCCCATCAGGGTCGGCATGGCCATGGACTTCAGCGACGTCGTCGGCTTCGTCGACATCCCCGGCTCCAAGCTGGTGCCCCACTTCGCCAACCTCATCAACTGCACGGGCGGTGTCAACGGCTCGCCTGTCGAGGTACGGGTCGAGGACGTCGGCGGCGACGCCACCACCGCCGGCGTGGCCGCTGAGCAGCTGCTCGACTGGGGGGCCCACTTCCTCATCGGCCCGCCCTTCGCCGACTTCACCCTGCCGATCCTGCAGGCCACCGGCGGCCAGGTGCCGGTCTTCGTGGCCGCTTCCACCGAGCCCACCCTGTCCGACGTCGAGAACAACTCGTTCCTGGTCTCCTTCGACGACCGGGGCCAGTCCACGGCCGCGGCCGAGTGGGCCCTCGACCAGGGCATCACCCGGGCCTTCGTGTTCACCCAGCCCGGCCCGTACACCGGGTACAACCCCGACGTGTTCAAGGAGGTCTTCGAGGCCGGCGGCGGCGAGATCGTGGCCGAGCACACCTACGTGTGGTTCGAAGACACGGACTTCTCGGCCCAGGTGGCCGAGCTGTCGGAGGTCCTCCAGAACAACGAGGCCTTCTTCTCGGCCGCGCTCGGCTACCAGGTCACCGCGCTGCGGGGCCAGCTCGAGGGAGCAGGGTTCGACAACATCACCTACATCGGGACCGACGCGCTCGACGCCACCGCCATCGCCTTGGAGGCCAACAACGAGGGCATCGTCCACACCCCCCACATCAACGTCGAGCCGGGCGGGCTCAACGACCGCCTGCTCCAGGGGTACTCCGCCGCCAACGACGGCGAGGTGCTGGACAGCCAGGGCTTCATGGGCCTCTACGTAGACTCGCTGCTGCTGGGCATCCAGGGCATCGTCGACTGCGGTTGCACCGATTCGGCCCAGATCGGCGACGCCGTCGCCCAGATCGAGGGCTTCGAGGGCTTCAGCGGCACCATCACCTACGTCGGCACCACCGGCACGCCCCCCAAGTCGGTTCCGATCAAGCGGATCGTGAACGGCCAGGACGTCCTCGTCGAGATCAGGTGAGCCCCACCGTTCGACGAGTCTGACCGGAAGCGGCCGCTGACAGGGACCGGACCCGTGCTGCTCGAAGTGTCCGGGCGCGCCGCCCGGTACGGGTCTGTCCCGGCACCGCGCGACGCGAGCCTGTCCGTCGGGGCCGGTGAGGCGGTCGGCCTCATCGACCCCGACGGGGCAGCCGGGACCGACCTGTCCGACATCCTCGTCCGGGCGAGCGCGGCATGACCGAACTTGTCCAGAACCTGATCGACGGGCTGGGCCGGGGCAGCATCTACGCGCTGCTTGCGCTGGGCGTGGCCGTGGTCTTCGGAGTGATGCACCTGCTGAACTTCGCCCACGGCGAACTGATCACCGTGAGCGGCTACGCGGCCTACGCCGCGTTCAGCAACGGCTGGTCGTGGTACCTGGTGGCCCCCTTGATCGTGGTGGTGTCGGTGGTCACCAACCTGGTCATCGAGCGCGTCGCCTTCAGCCGGGTGCGGGGCTCGTCGGACTTCACCCAGCTGTTGACCTCCTTCGGCATCCACTTCCTGGTGGCGGCCATCTTCCTGATGTACATCGGCGCCCGGGTCCAGACCTTCGCGGAGCCGGGCTGGATTGCCGACACCTACTCGATCGGACCCATACGGGTGGAGGTGTTCGACACCGTCGTCATCATCGTGACGTTCGTGACGCTGTTGCTCACGGCGGCGGTCCTCCAGCGCACCATGTTCGGGCTGTCGATAAGAGCCGCGGCGGCCGACTTCGACGCCGCCCGCCTGATGGGCGTCAACTCCGACCGCGTCATCCGGGGCGCGTTCGCCCTGTCGGGCGCGCTGGCCGGGATTGCCGGGATCTTCTGGCTGATGCGGGCCGGCCACACCTCGCCCACCTCCGGCATCAACCCGATGCTCAACGGCGTGCTGGCCGCTCTCATCGGCGGGCTCGGCAGCCTCAAGGGCGCGGTGATCGGCGGTCTCGCCCTGGGACTCGCCGAGGTGATGCTGCGAACCTGGCTGCCCGGCACCGCCGCCGCCCTCACCCAGGGCGTGGTGTTCAGCCTGATCGCGCTGCTGTTCATATTCAGGCCCGGGGGTCTCGTCAACGTGGCCCACGCGGAGCGGGTGTGATGGCGGCCGCCCTCCGCCGGGGACGGGTGTGATGGCGGCGCGACCGTCGCTTCTGGCCGCATGGACCGGGAACCGCCGGCGCGAGGCCGGACTGCTGTTCCCCAACCTGCGGCGCGACGTCGCCTTCCCGCTGGCCGGAGCCGTCGTGCTGTTCGTCGCGTTCGTCGGCGCGGGACTGCTGTACACGGTCGTCGTCGAGGGCGCGTCGGCGGAGAAGCTGATCACCGCGATGTTCATCGACGCCATCATGGTGATCGGCATCCAGATCTACGTGGGCAACACCGGCGTGTTCTCCTTCGGTCACATCGGCTTCGGGGCGGTGGCCGGATACGCCTTCGCGCTGTTCGCCATCGCGCCCGAGGACAAGCACACCCGCATCCCGAATGCCCCCTGGGGACTGGCCGACGTGGAGATGGGACCCCTGCCCGCGACCGCGGTGGCTCTGGGGATCACTCTCCTCGTGGCCGTGATCGTCGGGATCGGCCTGGGACGGTCCGGCGCCCGGTCGGGCTCGGTGGCGGCCACCGTCATCACCCTGGCCCTGCTCTTCTTCACCCACGAGGTGGCCGCCAGCTGGAACGAGCTGACCGGCGGCGAGCGGGCCGGGCTGACATTCGGGATCGGCGACACGCTCCAGACCCGGACACCCATCTACATCGTGTTGTTGGCGTCGATCGTGATGGCCCTGCTGTTCGCCCGAAGCAGCATCGGACGGCTGAACCAGGCGGCCCGGGAGGACAACCTCGCGGCGCGGGCCATGGGCATCAATCCCGTCGTCCAGCAGACGATCGCGCTGCTGCTGTCGGTGGCGGTGGTGTCGGTGGCCGCCTCGCTGAGGGTCTACGAGATCGGGAGCCTCCTCCCCGAGTTCTTCTTCTTCCAGTACACCCTGCTCACGCTGGTGATGCTGGTCGTCGGCGGCCGCAACGGGGTGACCGGCGCCCTGCTGGGCGTGGGGGTGATCACCGCAGTTCGCGAGAGCGCCCGGCGCCTCGGCTCCGACGGCTACGAGATCTTCGGACTCGGTCTCGACGGGCCCCTCGACTGGGTGTTCCGGGAGGGACTGCCGACCGTGCTGCTCGGCCTGGCCATGGTCGTGTTCATGATCTGGCGACCCAACGGCGTGCTCGACGACTGGGAGGTCGACGCCTGGCTGTGGCGCCGCTTCATCCGCCAGAAGCCCCCTGCCGCGGCGCGCGCGGCTCCGGAGCCGGACACCCTCGATCTCTCCGCCAGCGGCGTGACGGTGGAGTTCGGCGGCTTCCGGGCACTCGACGGCGCGTCCATCGAAGTCTCCAACCGCGAGATCGTGGGGCTGATCGGCCCCAACGGGGCGGGCAAGACGACGCTCGTCAACGTGATGACCGGCATGGTGGATCCCACCACCGGGGATGTGCATCTCGGTGAGATGGGACTGACGTCGGAACCCTCCCATGCCATCGCACGCGCCGGCCTGGTCCGCACGTTCCAGAACCTCAGGCTGTTCTCGTCGCTCACCGTGCGGGAGAACGTGGAGGTGGCTGCTCTCATGGCCTCGGTCCACCGCAACGGCGGCACCCGGGCCGACATCGACGCCATCGTGGCCGGAGCGGGCCTGTGGGAGCAGCGCAACCGCCGGGCCGGCCAACTCGACTACGGGAACTCCCGGCGGTTGGAGCTGGCCCGGGCCGCGGCGGCCGCGCCCGCCTTCCTGCTGCTCGACGAGCCGACCAGCGGGATGAGCGACACCGAGTCGCTGGCCATGGTCGAGAGCGTCAGGAGCATGGCTGCGGCCGTGGGCGCGGGCGTGCTGGTGATCGACCACGACCTCAACTTCATCACCGGGATCTGCGACCGCGTCTACTGCCTGGACCAGGGCCGGATGATCGCCATCGGCACGCCGGACGAGGTGCAGGCTGACGCGGCGGTGAAGGCCGCGTACCTGGGCGAGGCCGCGCAGCCGGGCAAGGACCCGACGTGAGCGGGGACCGGACGTGGGCGAGGCCGCGCAGCCGGGCGGGGACCCGACGTGGGCGGGGACCGGACGTGAGCGAGGACCCGACGTGAACGTCGAGTACCCGCCCGTCGATCCGGGTCGCCGCCGCCGCGGCAGCCTCGCAGAGGAGGTCGTGACCTATGTCCGGGACCTGATCCTGGCCGGCGCGCTCAGGCCGGGCACCAAGATCGACCAGGACGCCATCGGCGAGGTGCTCGATGTGAGTCGCAGCCCGGTGCGTGAGGCCCTGGTGATCCTGGGACGCGAGGGCCTGGTGGAGGTCACACCGCGCCGGGGCGCGTCGGTGGCGCATCTCACGCCCGACGACATCATCGACCACTACGAGCTGTTCGGGGTGGTGGCCGGAAGAGCCGCGGCCATGGCTGCCGAGTCGCTCAAGGACGACGAGATCGCCGAGCTCACCGCCATCCACGAGCGCTTCGAGCACGACAGCGGCGAGGACCTGTCGGCACTGAACAACGCCTTCCATCGGGTGATCAACTCGGCCGCGCCCCGCCGCACCCGATGGCTGCTGCGGCACTTGGTCCGCTCGGTGCCGTCGCGCTACTACGAGTTCATCGAGGGCTGGGATGCGCAGGCCGTCCAGCACCACGCCGCCATCCTCGAGGCGATCAGCGCGCGCGATGCCGACGGCGCCCGCCGAGCGATGGAGGAGCACCTGCACCAGAGCGGCATCGCCGCGGCCGAGTTGCTGCAGCGCCACGGCTACTGGGACGAGGAGGCGGAGCAGTGACCGTCTCCGCCGTCGCTCCGCCACCGCCCCGCGCCGTCGCCGCGGCCGAGGACTTCGAGATGATCCGCACCGAGGTGCGGCGCCTGTGCGACAGGTACGGCAACGCCTACTGGCGCGGGCTCGAGCCTGATCGCTACCCGGAGGAGTTCGTGGCCGAGCTGACCGAGCAGGGCTGGCTCGGCGCGCTGATCCCCGAGGAGTACGGGGGCGGCGGGCTCAGCCTGGCGGGGGCGTCGGTCATCCTGGAGGAGATCTCAGCCAGTGGCGGCAACCCCAGCGCCTGCCACGCCCAGATGTACGTGATGGGAACCCTGCTGCGCCACGGATCGGCGGCCCAGAAGCAGCGCTACCTGCCCCGGATCGCCGCCGGGCGGCTGCGCCTCCAGGCGTTCGGCGTGACCGAGCCGGCCGCCGGATCCGAGACCACCGCCATCCGCACCCGCGCCGAACGGGAAGGCGACAGGTGGCGCATCAACGGCCAGAAGATCTGGACCTCGCGGGCGCTGCACTCGGATCTGATGATCCTGCTGGCCCGCACCTCGGTGCCCGGCCAGTCCGGCGACCGCACGTCGGGGCTGTCGGTGTTCATCCTCGAGCTTCGGGGCTCCGACGGGGAGCTGGTGCCCGGACTGACCATCAACCCCATCCCCACGATGATGAACCACAACACCACCGAGGTGTTCTTCGACGACGTTGTGATCGACGGCGACGCCCTGGTCGGCACCGAGGGGACGGGGTTCTCCCACATCCTCGACGGCATGAACGCCGAGCGGATCCTGATCGCGGCCGAGTGCATCGGCGACGGCCGGTTCTTCCTCGACCGGGCCAGCGAGTACGCCTGCCAGCGCGAGGTCTTCGGACGCCCCATCGGGAAGAACCAGGGAGTGCAGTTCCCGCTGGCCAGGGCGTACGCCAACCTCCAGGCCGCCGACCTGATGCGCTGGAAGGCCGCCGACCTCTTCGACCGGGGCGAGCCGTGCGGCGCGGAGGCCAACATGGCGAAGATGCTGGCCTCGGAGGCCTCCTGGGAGGCGGGCAACGCCGCGCTGAACACCCACGGCGGGTTCGGTTTCGCGGTCGAGTACGACATCGAGCGCAAGCTGCGGGAGACCCGCCTCTACCAGGTGGCCCCGGTCAACAACAACCTCGTGCTCGCCTTCATCGCCCAAAAGTGCCTGGGCCTGCCCAAGAGCTACTAGCCGGACCGGTGCGATGAGAGCCGTCGTCTTGGAGGAGTTCAACACAGGCCTCCGCTTCGTCGGCGACCACCCCGAGCCCGATCCGGCCGCCGAGGTCATCGACGTGACCGCGTGCGGCGTCTGCCACTCCGACCTGCATGTTGTCGAGGGAGTGATTCCCAGCCCGCTGCCGCTGGTCCTCGGCCACGAGGTGACCGGCCTGCATCCGCGGCTGGGCCCGGTCATGGTCTACGCGCCGTGGGGATGCCGCTCCTGCGAGCTCTGCGATGAGGGCGTCGAGATGGTCTGCGTCGACGCCCGGGAGGCCGGCATCTTCTCCGACGGCGGCTACGCCGAGAAGATGCGGGTTCCCGACACCGCCTACCTGGCGCCTCTCGGCGAACTCGATCCCGTCGTCAGCGCCCCCCTGGCCTGCGGCGGTCTCACCGCCTACCGGGCCGTGACGCAGGGTCTCGACACGCTGCGCCGCCCGGGCCGCCGGCGCCGGGCGCTGGTGATCGGAGCGGGAGGCCTCGGCCAGTACGCCCTCCGCTACCTGCGGCTGCTCAGCGACGCCGAGGTGGGGGCCTTGGATCTCTCCGAGGCCAAGCAGGCAACCGCGCTCGAGCGCGGCGCCCACAGCGCCTACGGACCCGGCGACGAGTTGCCCCGTTTCGACTTCGTCGTCGACTTCATCGGCAGCGAGGCCACGCTGGCGGCCGCGGCGGCCGCAGTGGCCCGGCTCGGGCTGGTGGCGGTCGTGGGGCTCTACGGGGGCCGGATCCCGTTCGGCTTCGGGGCGGTGCCCCACGAGGCCCGGTTCATGACCAGCGTCTGGGGCAGCCGGGCGCAGCTCGACGAGCTGCTCGGTCTGGCCGGGCGGGAGCCCTCGGTGCTCAACCCGGTGGAGACGCTGCCCCTCGAAGACGCGCAGACCGCCCACGACCGGCTGCGAGCCGGCCAGGTCGAGTCGCGCATCGTGCTGGCCGTCTCCTGATGCCCGTCCACCCGAACGTCAACAACCACAAGGAGCATCGATGACCGACACCCGAGCAGCAGCCAGATTCAAGGAGGAGTGCCAGACAGCTGGCGTGCACACCGTGGAGGTGGCCATCCCCGACACCCAGGGGCACCTGCGGGGCAAGCGGGTGCCCGTCGAGCGGTTCTTCAGCACCGTGGCGACCGCGGGGCTGGCCATCGCCGACGCCATCTTCATCATGGACGCGCAGGACGACCTGACCGACAACCCGTTCATCAACATGGACACCGGCTATCTCGACTGCAAGCTGATGCCCGACCTGTCCACCGGGCGGACCTTCACCCACCAGCCCGGCTACGCCATCGTCTTCACCGACGTCTTCGACGAGCACGGCCGGCCGCACGAGCTGTCCCCCCGGCGCGTGCTGGCCCAGCAGATCGAGCGCTGCCGCGGCCTCGGGTACGAGCCGGTAGCGGCCACCGAGCTCGAGTTCTACCTGTGCGAGGAGGACTGGCGCCCGGTCCAGGACCACATCAAGTACTCGTCGCTCACCGACGCGGTCGCCCTCGAGGACTGCATCTCCGACATGCGGGCCGGGCTGCTCGGCGCGGGGCTCGATGTGGAGTCCTCCAACGCCGAGTACGGGCCGGGGCTGATAGAAGTCAACATCTCCTACGCCGACGCCATGACCGCCGCCGACGCCACGGTGCTCTTCAAGAGCATCGTCAAGCAGGTGGCGGTGCGCCACGGGCTGAGGGCCACGTTCATGCCCAAGCCGTGGGCGGAGGAGTCGGGCTCGGGGATGCACGTCCACACCAGCCTCAACGTCGACGGAGCCAACGCCTTCGCCGACTCCGACAGCGCCCCCAACGAGTTGATGTCGAAGTGGCTGGGAGGCCTGCTGGAGCACGCCCAGAGCATGAGCCTGCTCGGAGCGCCCACCGACAACGGGGCCAAGCGGGTGAGGCCCTACACCTTCGCCCCGACCCACGTGCACTGGGGCGGGGACAACCGCACGGTGATGGCCCGCTGCATCACCGAGGCCGGCTCGTCGGGCAACCGGGTGGAGTTCCGGGCCGCGGGCGCCGACGCCACCGCCCACCTGATGATCGCCGGGGTGCTGGCCGCGGGCTGCGACGGGCTGGAGCGGGGCCTCCCAGTCCCGCCGATGAGCGAGGGCGACATGTACACCAATCCCGGCGACTGCGCCCCGCTGCCCGCGACGCTGGCCGACGCCATCGCGGCCTACCGCGGCTCCCCGCTGGCGGACATGCTCGGAACGGACTTCTCGACCAACTACCTGTGCACCGCCGAGCACGAGCTCGCCCTGGCCGCCGAGAACTCTCCCGACCCGGAAGTCGTCAACGACTGGGAGCGAGCCCGCTTCCTGGCGCACTGCTAGCCCCCATGAGCGCGTCAGCCGCGTCCGCACCGACCCTGGCCCCCGAGATCGCCGACCCGCGGCTCTACCTCGACGGCATCCCCCACGAGCGGTTCGCCGAGATCCGGGCTGTGCCGGGGCTGGCCTGGCATCCCTACGAGGACGACGGGTTCTGGGCGGTGACCCGCCACGCCGACGTCAGGGCGGTGTCGCGCAACCCGAAGGCGTTCTCGTCGGCCATCGGCCACACCAACCTGTGGGACCTGGAGGCCGACGCCCTGGAGGCCCGCCGCTCGCTGATCGACACCGACGCCCCCGACCACACCCGCCTGCGGCGCATGGTGGCGGGAGCGTTCACCCCCAAGAACATCCGTCGCTGGGAGGACACGGTGCGCGAGATCACCGTCGAGCTGCTCGACGAGTTCCTGAGCCAGGGGGGCGGCGACTGGGTCGACATGGTGGCCGCCCCGCTGCCCATCCGGGTGATCCTGTCCATGCTGGGGGTGCCCGTCGCCGACGCAGACTACCTCGTCGAGCTGTCGAACTACCTGGTGGAGGGCACCAGCGACACCCAGTCGCTGCCGCCCGACGCCTTCGGCAACACCACCGAACTGCGCCTGCTGCCGTTCAACAGCCCGGCCAGCCACGCCCTGTTCACCTACGGCGACGAGATGCGTGCCAAACGGCGGGCCGAGCCCTGCGACGACCTCGTCACCCACCTGGTCAAGGCCGAAGCCGACGGCGGGCGGATCTCCCGCCACGAGTACCGCCACCTGTTCCACCTGCTGGTCTTCGCCGGCAACGAGACCACCCGCACAGCCATCAGCCACGGCGCCATGGCCCTGGCCGCCAACGGCGACCAGTGGCAGCGCGTGCTGGACGACCCCGGACTGGTCGAGCCGGCCACCGAGGAGATCATCCGCTGGGCCACTCCGGTGCTGCACATGCGCAGGACGGCCGCCGCCGACTGCGAGCTGGCCGGCACGCCCATCGCAGCCGGCGACAAGGTGGTCATGTGGTACGCCTCGGCCAACCGCGACGAGGCCGCCTACGCCGATCCGTTCCGCTTCGACGCCGGCCGAGGCGGCAACGAGCACTTCGCGTTCGGCGGCGGCGGGCCGCACCTGTGCCTGGGCGCGTTCCTGGCCCGGCTCGAGGTGTCGGTGCTGCTTCAGGAGATGGCCGCGAGGCGGATGTTCCTGGAGCAGCGCGGCGAGCCTGTGAGGATGGCATCGAACTTCGTCCACGGCGTGCTGTCAGTCGAGATGGCCCCAGAGGCCGAGCGGTGAGGCGACAGCTCGTGAGGAACTCGGCGAGGCGCCCAGCGAGGCCGTGGCCCGAGCGGCCCGTGAGCGCAGCGAACAAGAGCGGGAAACGCGACGCCGCACCGCGATGCAGCATCAGCCGTCGCGCATGCACTCGAGGAGGTGCGCCATGAACTCATTGCCCAACACTGAGCGCCTGGCGGCCGAGCGGGCCCGCTGGGTGGCCGCCGGGACCGCGGGCCGGCCGTTCTTCGTGGCCAGCGCCTCGGGCGCCCGCGTCACCGACGTGGACGGCCGCGAGTTCATCGACTTCGTGTCGGGCATCGGCACCGTCAACCACGGCCATCGCGACCCCGAGATCGTGGCCGCTATCCATGCCCAGGTCGACGCCTACCTGCACCAGTGCTTCTCCCTGTCGGCCTACGAGCCCTACGTCGAGGTGTGCCGGCTGCTGTGCGAGTGCCATCCCGGCGACTTCACCAAGAAGGCCCTGCTGCTGAACTCGGGCGCCGAGGCGGTGGAGAACGCGGTGAAGATCGCCCGCTACCACACCGGCCGTCCGGGCATCGTGAGCCTGGACAACGGCTTCCACGGCCGCACCCTGCTGGCCATGTCGCTGACGTCGAAGGTGCGCCCCTACAAGCTGGGCTTCGGCCCCTTCGCGCCGGAGGTGTACCGGGCGCCCGGCCCCTATCCCTACCGGGGGGTGACCTCCGACGACGCCCTCGCCGGGCTGGAGCGGCTGCTGAAGAACCAGACCGACCCGTCGAACGTGGCCGCCATCATCTTCGAGCCGGTGCAGGGCGAGGGCGGGTTCATCCCGATGCCCGAGGACTACCCGGGCCGGGTCGCGGAGATCGCGGCCGAGCACGGGATCCTGGTGATAGCCGACGAGGTCCAGTCGGGCATGGGCCGCACCGGGGTCCCCGCGGCCATCGCCCACTACGGCGTCGAGCCGGACCTGTGCACATGGGGCAAGTCGATGGGAGGCGGCCTGCCGATCTCGGGCGTGACCGGGCGGGCCGAGATCATGGACTCGGTCCATGGCGGCGGGATCGGCGGCACCTACGGCGGCAACCCGCTGTCGTGCGCGGCCGCGGCCGTGGCCATCGGCCGGGTGTTCGACCCGGACTTCCAGGCCGCGGCCGAGTCGCTGGGCCGCCGGCTGCGATGCGGCCTCGACGAGCTGGCCGGATCGGTGCCGGCCATCGGGGAGTTGCGGGGCCTGGGCGCCATGCTGGCCCTCGAGTTCGTCAGGGACCCGGCCACCCGCGAGCCCGCCCCCGAGACGGCCGCCGCCGTCATGGACGCCGCCTTCGAGCGGGGTCTGCTGCTCATGGGCGCCGGGGTCTACTCCAACTGCATCCGGGTGCTGGCGCCCCTGGTGGCCACCGACACCGATGTCGACGAGGGCCTGAGCATCCTGGCCCAGTCGCTGGCCGAGGCAGCCCTGTGAGCGGGGATCTCGTCCGGGTGGCCGTCGACTCCGAGCGATGCATCGGCGGGGGCCAGTGCGAGATGCTGGAACCCGAGGTCTTCCTGCTTGACGAGGACGAGGTGATCTCGTCCGTCATCGGGTCGGGTGAGCTTCCCCGCCCGCGGGCCGAAGTGGTGGCGCACCGGTGCCCGGGCGCGGCCATCTCCATCGTCGAACCCCAGAGGCCGAGCGAGTAGGAGGCCTGCATGCAGACCTACGACAACTGGATCGACGGGGGCTTCGCCGCACCCGCCGGCGGGCGCCGCATGACCACGGCCAACCCCTACACCGGGGAGGTCTGGGCCGAGGTGGCCGACGACCCCGACGCGGTCGACGCGGCGGTGGCCGCCGCCCGCCGGGCCTTCAGCGACGGGCCGTGGGCGCAGATGGCGGCGGTCGAGCGGGCCCGGCTCATGCGTCGCCTGGGAGAGATCCTCACCCGTGACGCCGACGAGCTGGCCGCCGTCGAGACCCGCGACAACGGCAAGATCATCCGCGAGACCTCGGCGCAGGCCAAGAGCCTCCAGAGCTACTACGACTACTTCGCCGGCCTGGCCGACAAGACCTGTGGCGAGCAGATCCCCAGCCCCACGCCCAACTTCCTCGTCTACACCGAGAAGGTGCCCGTCGGGGTGGTGGGCGCCATCATCCCGTGGAACTCGCCCCTGCTGCTGCTGACCTGGAAACTGGCGCCGCTGCTGGCCGCCGGTTGCACGGCAGTGGTGAAGCCGTCGGAGCTCACTCCGGTCACGGCGCTGCTGCTGGCCGAGCGGGCCGCCGAGGCCGGTTTCCCGCCGGGGGTGATCAACGTGGTCACCGGAGGCCCGCCGGTGGGGGCCGCACTGACCGCCCATCCCGGGATCGACAAGATCACCTTCACCGGCGGCGGCGACACCGCCCGCCATGTGGCCCGGGCCGCAGCCGGCAACCTGGTGCCGACCGTGCTGGAGCTGGGCGGCAAGTCGCCCCAGATCATCTTCGACGACGCCGACCCTGAAGCCGCCACCAACGGCCTGCTGGCCGGGATCTTCGCGGCCAGCGGCCAGACCTGCATTGCCGGGTCGCGCGCCTACGTGCAGAGGGGGGTCGCCGACGACATCGTGGACAGGATCACGGCCCGGGCCGCGGAGTTGGTGCTGGGCGATCCGTCTGACTTCGCCACCGAGATGGGCCCGGCCGCGTCGGACGCGCAACGCGACCGCATCCTGGCCATGATCGAGCAGGCCCGGGACGAGGGCGCCACCATCGCGGCCGGAGGCGTGGTCGACCCCGTCCTGGGAGGCCGGTTCGTGCGGCCCACCGTGATCACCGGCGCCACCAACGACACCACCATCGTGCGCAAGGAGGTGTTCGGCCCGGTGCTGGCCATGATGACCTTCGACGACGAGGACGAGGCGGTCAAGCTGGCCAACGACACCGACTACGGGCTGGCCGCCGGCGTGTGGACCCTCGACGTGCGCCGGGCCCTGCGGATGTCGCGGGTGCTGCACGCTGGCACGGTCTGGGTCAACACCTACCGGACGGCCAGCTACACCGCTCCCTTCGGCGGGTTCAAGCAGTCCGGCTACGGCAAGGACAACGGCCGGGAGGCCCTCGACGGCTACCTGTTGACCAAGACGGTGTGGGTGGAGCTGACCGGCGCCACCCGCGACCCCTTCGTGCTGGGGTAATGGCCACAACCCGGGCTGAGTGGTTGCCGGCGCCGGCGGACCTTCAGGATCCGGCCACCTTCTCCCAGGGCATCCCGCAGGAGGCCTTCGCCGAGATGCGGTCCCGTCCGACGCTGAGCTGGACCCCGCCCCGCGGCGGCGACCGCAGCGGCTTCTGGTCGGTCACCCGCCATGCGCCGGTGTCGGAGGTCTCCCGCGACACCGACCTGTACTCCTCCGCGGTCGGGCACATCCAGATCTACGACATCGACGAGGACGCCCTGCCGGCCCGGGCGTCGATGATCGATCTCGACCCTCCGGTTCACACCCGCCTGCGGCGGCTGGTCAGCTCGGCGTTCACACCACGGCACGTGCAGTCCTACGAGGCCGCGGTGCGGGCCCGGATCGCCGGACGCCTCGACGCGCTGATGCAGTCCGGCGGCGGCAACTGGGTGGAGGCGGTGGCCGCGCCGATCCCCATCGGGGTGATCTGCGACATCATGGGCGTGCCCGAATCGGACCACGACTACATGATCGAGCTGACCGACCATCTGGTGGCCGGCACCTCCAGCAAGCCGCTGGAGCCCGGCGCCTACGGCAACACCACCGACCTGCGGCTGCTGCCGTTCAACAGCCCGGCCGCCCACGGCATCAACGAGTACGCCCGCGCCCTGGGCGAGCGGCGCCGGGCCGAGCCCGCCGACGACCTGATCACCAAGCTCATCGAGGCCGAGGTCGACGGCGAGCGCCTCACCGACGCCGAGTTCACCAACTTCTTCCGGCTGATGGTCTTCGCCGGCAACGAGACCACCAGGGCCTCGATGGCCCACCTGGCCCTGCACCTCGTCGACTTCGCCGACCAGTTCGACCGGCTGCGCTCCGATCCGTCGTTGATGGACCAGGCCGTCGAGGAGGTGATCCGGTACTCGTCGCCGATCCTGTACTTCCGGCGCACGCTGACCCGCGACACCGTGCTGCAGGACACCCCGCTGCGTGTCGGCGACAAGGTGGTGATGTGGTACGCGGCGGCCAACTTCGACGAGGAGGTGTTCGACGAGCCCCTGCGCTTCGACGTCACCAGGCCGCTGCGGCCGCCCAACGTCGCCTTCGGCGGCGGCGGCGCCCATTTCTGCTTGGGGGCGCCGCTGGCCCGCCTCGAGGTGGCGATCCTCATCGAGTCGATCCTGTCCCGGGGCATCTGTCTGCGACTGGCCGGCGATCCCGTCTACGTGGACTCGAACTTCGTCAACGGCATAGAGCACCTGGAGGTCGAGGTCAGGTGAGCGTGCCCACTCCGGCAGGTCCCGCGCGAGCAGCAACGGGCCGGCGGTGCTTGGTCGAATACGCAGCCTCCCGTGGCTCCGTGGCGGGGTTGCCGGGCGAGTCTGCGGACGGCGTCTCGCAGCACGTCGCAGGAGTCGGGTGCCCGGAGGTCGAGGCCGCGTGACCGTGGCGGGCCTGCCCGACTTGGGGCCAGTGGACGGCGCGCCCGCGAGCGCCGAGGCGTGGGAGCGGGCCTGGGAGCAGTACCTGCACTATCGCGGTGACCCCGTGGCGGTGATGTCGGAGGCGGGCCGGAACGATGGGTCGTTCGTCATGGGGCCGGTGTTCGCCGCGGTGTACCGGGTGCTGGCCGGCTCGCCCGTTCACGCCGCAACCCTGAGGTCCGACACGCGGCGGGCAGTGCAGCGGGCCGAGGGCGCGAGCGACCGTGAACGGTCCCATGTGCGGGCGCTGAATCTTCTGGTCGCCGGGGAGTTCACCGCCGCGGCCCGGGCCTGGGACGCTGTGGCGGCGGCCGGCAGGGACTTCGCCGCCGTCCGTTTCGCTCACGATGTCTACCTGCACGTCGGCGACGATGTCGGTCGCCTCAACTCGAGTTGCAGTGCGGAGGAGGCGTGGCGGGACGAGCCGGGATGGGGGTTTGTGGCCGGCCAGCACGCCTTCGCCCTGGAGGAGGTCGGACGCTACGACGAGTCCGAGGAGTTGGGCCTGGCGGCTCTGGGCCTCGATCCCGACGACCTGTGGGCCCGGCACGCGCTGGCCCACGTGTACGAGTCCACCGACGACACTCCTGCCGCGCTCGCGCTGTTGGAAGGGTCGGTCGAGCGGTGGAACGGCCAGGAACTGCTGGCGACCCACATCTGGTGGCACCTGGCCCTGCGCCTGCTCGCCTCGGGCGACTCCGGTGGCGCGCTGGCCATCTTCGACGAGCGCCAGCCCCTAGCGCGTACCGCCTTCCAGCTCTGCGACCAGACCTCGCTGCTGTGGCGCCTCGAGCTGGCGGGCTGCAGTGCGGGCGACCGCTGGGACACGCTGGCGGACCGCTGGGATGAAGTGGCCGAGCGCCATACCTGCGGCTTCCTGGACGTGCATGCCGCTCTGGCGTTCGTGCGGAGGCCCGAACATCCCGGGGCTCGTCGCTGGTTCCGTGGTCTCGCTGAGCGAGAGGCCGGCACCAGCGAGAACGACCGGACGTTCATGGGAGTGGTGGCGCCGCTGGCCCACGCGTTCCGCACCTACGCCGCAGGCGACACGGACCGCTTCGTCGGCGTCGTCGACGGTCTCGGTCGGTCGACGCGCTGGATCGGCGGCAGCATCGCCCAGCGAGACCTGATCACCCTTACCCGCCGGGCCGCGGACGCGGCTGCAGGCCTGTCCACGCTCGCGCCTGTCCACACCGAACTTCAATGGGTTGACCACCTCTGCGGTGGTCAACCCATTGAAGTTCCGGTCGCCGGGCCGGCAGGCGACGGAGGGCTGGCATGAGCTGGGAGCTGGCGGACGAGCAGCGGGCCCTCCAGGCCGAGGCCCGTGCCCTGGCCCGCGAGGTGATCGCGCCGCGGGCCGCCGAGGTGGACCGCAGCGAGCAGTACCCCTGGGACAACGTCGCCGCCCTCCAGCGGGCCGGCTTCACCGGCATGACCGTGCCCGCCGCGCTCGGCGGCCCCGGCCGGTCGCTGCTCGACGCCGTGCTGGTGGTGGAGGAGATGGCCAAGGTGTGCGGCGTCACCGGCCGCATCGCGGTGGAGTGCAACATGGGGGCGCTCTCCGCGGTCATGGCCTACGGCACCGACGTCCAGCGGGCCAGGGTCGCGGAGCTGGTGCTGGCGGGGGACAAGCCGGCCATCTGCATCACCGAGCCCGAGGCCGGGAGCGCGGCGTCGGAGATGACCACCCGGGCCGACCGGAGCGGCGACGGCTACGTCCTCAACGGGGTCAAGCACTGGATCACCGGCGGCGGCGTCTCGAGGACGCACCTCGTGTTCGCCCGGGTCTTCGACGAGAACGGCGACGAGGAGGGCATCGGCGCGTTCCTGGCCTTCAGGGACGAGACGCCGGGACTCGAGGTCGGGCCCCGCGAGCCGGCCATGGGACTGAGAGGCATCCCCGAGACGGTGGTCAGCTTCAACGACATGGAGATCAGCGCCGACATGGCGGTGCAGCCGCCGTCGGGGCTGAGACGGGGCTTCGCCGACCTGATGAACGCCTACAACACCCAGCGGGTGGGCGCCGGCACGGTGGCGCTCGGCCTGGCTTCGGGCGCCTACGAACTGGCCCTGGAGTTCGTGAAGAAGCGCGAGCAGTTCGGGCGCCCGATCGCCGAGTTCCAGGGGCTGCAGTGGATGCTGGCCGACATGTCGGTGAAGCTGGAGGCGGCCCGCAGCCTCACCTACCGGGCCGCGGCCTCCCGGGGCCCCGGCGGCAGCCCGTTCCCCGATCCGGCCTTGGCCGCCCAGGCCAAGATCTTCACATCCGAGGCGGCCGTCGCGGTGGTGAGCGACGCCTTGCAGGCCCACGGCGCGGCCGGCTACAGCCGCAACAATCCCCTGGAGCGCATCTACCGAGACGTCCGCATGTTCACCATCGGCGGCGGCACCGCCCAGATCCTGCGCACGGTGGTGGCGTCGCGGATCCTCGACATGAAGCTGCCCCAGACCCGCGGCGGCTACCTGCCCGGAGACGCCTCCACATGAGGGCGCCCGTCGAGGGCGTAAGGGGCGCAGACGCGATGAGCG
>JAPPLH010000028.1:0-1136 GCA_028819505.1 Acidimicrobiaceae bacterium | reverse complement strand
GCCGCTGGAGGGCGTGATCGTGGTCGCGTTGGAGGCGGCCGTTGCCGCGCCGTTCGCCACCCGCCAGCTCGCCGACCTGGGCGCCCGCGTCCTCAAGGTGGAACGCCCCGGCGAGGGCGACTTCGCCCGCCACTACGACTCGGCCATGGGCGGAACGTCGGCGTTCTTCGTCTGGGCCAACCGCGGCAAGCAGAGCATCGAGCTGGACCTGAAGGACCCCGGCGACCGTGGCCGCTTCGACCGGCTGGTGGCCGGCGCCGACGTGTTCGTGCAGAACCTGTCGCCGGCCGCGGCCCGCCGGGCCGGGATCCTCGCCGACCAGTTGCGGGCGGACCTGCCCGGCCTGATCGCCTGCGACATCTCCGGCTACGGCCTGGGAGGCCCCCGCACCGACGACAAGGCCTACGACCTGGCCGTGCAGGCCGAGGGGGGCGCGGTGGCGCTCACCGGCACGCCGGAGCAGGCGTGCAAGGTCGGCTTCTCGATCGCCGACATCGCCGCGGCCATGTACGCCTTCTCGTCGATCCTGGCCGCGCTGTACCGCCGGGAGGCCACCGGCGAGGGCGCCTCCATCGAGGTGTCGATGCTGGAGAGCATCGCCGAGTGGACGGCCGCGCCGACCTACGCGGCGGTGGGCAAGGACTCGGTGCCGCCGAGGGCCGGCCACCGCCACACCATCATCGCCCCCTACGGCATGTACCCGATGAGCGACGGCGAGCTGGTGATGATCGGCGTGCAGAGCAACCGTGACTGGGCCGACTTCGCCGAGCACGTGCTGGAGGACCCGGCGCTGTCCGACGATCCCCGGTTCGCCGACAACTCCGACCGCATCGCCAACATCGACGATCTGGAGGCCTTGATCACGTCGGTGTTCGCGTCGGTCAGCCCGGAGGAGCTGATGCGGCGCCTGCGGGCCGGAAGGGTGGCCCACAGCTTCGTGCGGGACCCGGTGGCGCTGTGGCAGCACGATCAGCTCAGGGCCCGCGACCGCTTCATGCATGTGACCACACCGACCGGGTCGACCGAGGTCTACAAGCCCCCCTTCAACCTCAGCGGCGCCGTCGACCCGGACGCCACCGTCCCCGCCCTCGGCCAACACGCCCCCGACCTGATAGCCGAACTCGAGTCCCGCGCCG
>JAPPLH010000031.1 GCA_028819505.1 Acidimicrobiaceae bacterium | reverse complement strand
GGGGCGCCGGCGGGGGTGTCAGCGTGCGGCGCGGCGGGCTGTCGTGAGGGTCTTGGCGGTCTCGGATGCGATGGCGGCGTCGCGGCAGTAGGCGTCGGCGCCGATGGCCGATCCGAACTCCTCGTTGAGGGGCGCGCCGCCGACGAGGATGATGAAGTCGTCGCGTATGCCCTTCTCTATGAGGGTGTCGATGACGACCTTCATGTAGGGCATGGTGGTGGTGAGCAGCGCCGACATGCCCAGGATGTCGGGCTTGTGCTCGTCGAGGGCGGCCAGGAACTCCTCGGCGTCGGTGTTGATGCCGAGGTCGAACACCTCGAAGCCGGCGCCCTCGAGCATCATCGCCACCAGGTTCTTGCCGATGTCGTGGATGTCGCCTTTGACTGTGCCGATCACGACGCTGCCGATGGGCTCGGCGCCGGTCTCGGCCAGCAGCGGCCGCAGGATGGCCATGCCGGCCTTCATCGCGTTGGCGGCCAGCAGGACCTCGGGCACGAACAGGATGCCGTCGCGGAAGTCGATGCCGACGATGCGCATGCCCTCGACGAGGGCGTCGTTGAGCACCTTGTCGGCCGGCCAGCCGCGGCCCAGCAGGATGTTGGTGCCCTCGGCGATCTCGTCGGCGAGGCCGTCGTAGAGGTCGTCGTGCATCTGGGCCGTGAGCTCCTCGTCGTCGAGGCTCGCGAGGTCGATGTCGTCGTCGACGGTGCCGGGTCCGGGAGCAGGGGTGTTGGTCATCCGCTATGCCCTCCGCATGTCGGTCTGGGGCCCACGACGACGGATGACGGCCATAAGCCGGTTCCGTACTGTGGACCAGTCCCACGATACGGAACGGACTGTACCACGGATCGGGGTCGGTATACGCAACTTGGGGGTCACTTCCATTCGGGTTGCCGGCAACCATGTTGCTGCAGGGGTTCGCGGTGCGCGTGCTGACCGTAGCCTTGGCCTCTATGCCTGTGCCGGACGCCGACATACCGCCGCATCGCTACGCCGCCGCCCTCGCGGCCGAGATCGAGGCCCGATGGCAGGCCCGCTGGGACGACAGCGGCGTCCATGAGACTCCCAACCCTGGGGGCCGGCTCGCTTCGGGCACGGCGCCCGGCGGGCCGAAGCTGTTCGTGATGGACATGTTCCCGTACCCGTCGGGGTCCGGGCTGCACGTCGGCCATCCGCTGGGCTACATCGCCACCGACGTGTACGTACGGTTCAAGCGCATGTGCGGCTTCAACGTGCTGTACACCATGGGCTTCGACGCTTTCGGGCTGCCGGCGGAGGAGCACGCCCGCCAGACCGGCCAGCACCCCCGCATCAACACCGAGGCCAACATCGACAACATGCGCCGCCAGCTCGACCGCCTCGGGCTCGGCCACGACAAGCGGCGCGGCGTCGCCACCACCGACGTCGGCTACTACCGCTGGACCCAGTGGATCTTCCTGCAGATCTTCAACTCGTGGTTCGATCCGGAGGCCCGGCGGGCCCGGCCGGTCTCGGAGCTGATCGACGAGTTCTCCTCGGGCCGCAGACCGTCCCCCGGCGGCCGGCCGTGGAGCGAGCTCAGCGAGGCCGAGCGCCGCGCCGCGGTCGACGGCCACCGCCTGGCCTACGTGGCCGACGCGCCCGTCAACTGGTGCCCGGCGCTGGGCACCGTGCTGGCCAACGAGGAGGTCACCAACGAGGGCCGCTCCGAGCGGGGCAACCACGAGGTGTTCAAGCGCCCGCTGAAGCAGTGGATGATGCGCATAACCGCCTACGCCGACCGCCTGCTGGAGGACCTCGACCGCCTCGACTGGCCCGAGTCGGTCAAGACCATGCAGCGCAACTGGATCGGCCGCTCCGAGGGCGCCCTGGTCTCGTTCCCGGCCGCGGGCGCCCGGCACCCGGAGACGCAGCCCATCGAGGTGTTCACCACCCGGCCCGACACCTTGTTCGGCACCACCTACATGGTGCTGGCGCCGGAGCATCCGCTGGTCGACGAGCTGGCGGCCGACGCCTGGCCGCCCGGCGTGCCCGAGTCGTGGACCGGGGGCGCCGCCACGCCCCGGGAGGCGGTGGCCGCCTACCGGGCCCGTGCCGCGGAGTTGAGCGACGCCGACCGGAGCGACTCCAAGACTGGGGTGTTCCTGGGCTGCGACGCCGTCGTGCCGTTCAGCGACAGCCGGGTGCCGGTGTTCGTCGCCGACTACGTGCTGATGGGGTACGGCACCGGAGCGGTGATGGGGGTGCCCGGCGAGGACCAGCGCGACCGGGAGTTCGCCGAGGCCTACGGCCTGCCCGTGATCCGCACCGTGCGGCCCCCGCCCGACCATCCCGAAGATCTGGCCTACACCGGCGACGGCCCGTCGATCAACTCCCTCTTCCTCGACGGCCTCGACGTGGAGGCGTCGAAGGCCCT
Organism: Acidimicrobiaceae bacterium; assembly: GCA_028819505.1. Taxonomy (GTDB): domain Bacteria; phylum Actinomycetota; class Acidimicrobiia; order Acidimicrobiales; family Aldehydirespiratoraceae; genus Aldehydirespirator. The sequence continues at coordinate 1,350 of JAPPLH010000031.1, read as the reverse complement.
GATCGCCGAACGGCTCACCGAGTCCGGGTTCGGCCGTTCCACCGTCAACTACCGGATGCGGGACTGGCTGTTCAGCCGGCAGCGCTACTGGGGCGAGCCGATCCCCATCGTGTTCGACGATCTCGGACCGCTGGCCCTGCCCGAGGACACGCTCCCGCTGGAGCTTCCCGAGCTGACCGACTGGGCGCCCCGCGCTCTGGCCCGCGACTCCGAGCCGGAGCCGCCGCTGGGCCGGGTGGCCGACTGGGTCGGCGTCGAACTCGACCTCGGCGACGGGCCGCGCCGCTACCGGCGGGAGCTGAACACCATGCCCCAATGGGCCGGCTCGTGCTGGTACTACCTGCGCTACCTCGATCCCATCAACGACGAGGCCCTCGTCGATCCCGGCGTCGAGCGGTACTGGATGGCCGACCCGGAGCCCGGCGGCGTGGGCGGCGTGGACCTCTACGTCGGCGGGGTCGAGCACGCCGTGCTGCACCTTCTGTACGCCCGCTTCTGGCACAAGGTGCTCTACGACCTCGGCCACGTGAGCGGGCCCGAGCCGTTCAAGCGCCTCATCAACCAGGGCTACATCCAGGCCTACGCCTACAAGGACGCCCGCGGGGTGTACGTCCCCGCCGAGGAGGTGGAGGGCTCACTGGAGGAGGGCTTCTCCCATCGGGGCGAGCCCGTCGGCCGCGAGCTCGGCAAGATGGGCAAGTCGCTCAAGAACTCGGTCACGCCCGACGACATGTACGCCGCCTACGGGGCCGACACCCTGCGCCTCTACGAGATGTTCATGGGCCCCATCCACCAGGACCGGCCCTGGGAGACCCGCTCGGTGGTCGGCGCCCAGCGGGTGCTGCAACGGGTGTGGCGCAACGTGGTGGACGAGGAGACCGGCGAACTGCGGATCACCGGCGAGCCGCGGATCACCGGCGAGCCGCCGGACGACGATCTGCTCCGGCTGCTGCACCGCACCATCGACGGCGTTCGCTCCGACATGGAGGGCATGCGGTTCAACACCGCCATCGCCAAGCTGACCGAGCTCAACAACGAGCTCACCCGCCGGGGAACCGGCGCGCCCCGCGAGGTGGCCGACATGCTGGTGCGGATGCTGGCGCCGCTGGTGCCACACTTTGCGGAGGAGCTGTGGCACCGCCTGCACGGCGACGGCGCCGGCTCGGTGACGCAGGCCGGGTTCCCGGCCGCCGACCCGGACCTGCTGGTGGACGACACCGTGGAGGTCCCAGTCCAGGTGAACGGCAGGCTGCGGGGCCGGGTGACGATCGCGGCCGACGCCGATGAGAAGACCGCGGTGGCCGCGGCCCTGGCCGAGCCGAACGTGGCGGCTCGTGTGGGCGGACGCGA
>JAPPLH010000075.1 GCA_028819505.1 Acidimicrobiaceae bacterium | reverse complement strand
CCGCGAATTGGCAGCACCACGCACGCCACCCGTGCATAACACTGCCAATTCCCCAACAACGCCGGACCACACCGCGAATTGGCAGCACCACGCACGCCACCCGTGCATAACGCTGCCAATTCCGTGCGGCGCCGTACGGCCCATCCCACGCCGCGAAGCAGGCGCGGGAGTGTCAGCGGATCTGGACGATCCGGCCCGAACGGCCCCAGGACCTGTCGGCGGTGAACACCTTGGCATCGAGACGCTCGCCCAGAGCCAGGCACAGTCGATCGGCGAGCGAGAGAGCCTCGCCACGACGCCAGCGACGAGCGGCCCACTCGGCGTCATCGCTGGTCACCGGCTCGACCCGCACGCCGTAGCTCTCCAGCAGGACTCGGGCCTGATCCCAGTCGCGGCCCGCACCCAGCACGCGCTGGGCGACCTCCGACCAGTTCGCCGCGCCACACCTCGGATCGTCGGCCGCTGCACCCTCAACCGCATCGGCCCCGTCCTCACCCAGCAGGAACGCCAGGATCGCCGATGCGTCGAGCACCGACGTCACTCGACACCCTCACTCTCACCGTCCTCGACCGCGGCCGCCCTGCGCCGGTCGGTCAGGAGCTGCTCCACCAGGTCCAGCCCCTTCAGGTCGTTGCGAACCCGATCCCGAAGTTGCTCACGGGTCAGTAGGACCAAGCCGTCAGGCGACTCGACGAGCACCATCGGCAATCCGGCAGCCAGGCCGGCGCGCTCCCGGACTGCGGCCGGCACCACGATCCGGCCCCGGTCTCCCATTGCAACTATATGTGTCCCATTCATGCACCAATAATACCATTCTACTTGTATATGTGGGACAAAGTGGGACAGGCCCAGTTCCGCTCCGATGACCGGTCGGGAGCTTCGGCTGCACAGCGCCAGCGCTAGCCTGCGGGCATGCGACGGCCGCCTATCAGGCACCTCGACCTGGCCGGGTCGCCGGAGGCCATGGGCGACGCCCACGGGCGGGCCCACGCGGCCGAGATCCGGCGCTACACCCGCGAACGGGTGGAGCTGGTCGCCGAGGGGCTCTGGAGCGGTGGACCGCTGGAGCGGGGGGCGGTGCTGGAGCTGGCCGCAGCCTGCCTCCCGGCCCACGAGGCGTTCTCGCCCCGCTTGCACGCCGAGATGGTGGCCATGGCGTCGGCCGCCGGCATCACCCCGGCCGAGGCAGTGGTGGTGGGCGGGTTCACCGACTTCGTGGACACGGTTCGGGCTGCCACCTCGGGCCCGCACCCGGCCTCGGTGACCGAGGACGACTGCACCGCCTTCGTGGTGCCCGACGCCCGGGCCGGCGGCGCGGGGATGGTGGGCCAGACGTGGGACATGCACGACACCGCCACCGGCCATGTGGTGCTGGCCCGCCTGCGCCCCGACGCCGGGCCCGACGCGCTGGTGTTCACCACCGTGGGGTGCCTGGGCCAGATCGGCATGAACTCCGTAGGCGTGTGTGTGGGCATCAACAACCTCACCGGCAACGACGGCCGCTTCGGGGTGATGTGGCCCACCGTCATCCGCGAGATGCTGGCCCAGGCCACCGCAGCCGAAGCGTTGGACGCGCTGCTGCGAGCCGATCTCGCCGGCGCCCACAGCTACCTGATCCTCGACGCCGAGGGTCGGGGCTACAACGTCGAGGCCATGCCGTCGGCCCGGCCGGTGCAGGCCCTGGCCGCCGACCCGCTGGTGCACACCAACCACGTCACCTACCCCGCGGCCCTGCCGTTCGAAGGCGAGAGGGACGGCGAGCTGATGGCCAACTCGCGCCGCCGCCTGGAGCTGGCCACGGCCATGCTCGCCGACGCCGGCCATGCGGTCGATCCCGAGCGGCTCATGGAGGTCACGAGGGAGCCGACCGCCATCTGCCGCCGGCCCGACGCCACCTACCGGGTGGAGTCCAGCGGCGCGGTGATCATGCGGCCCCGCACCGGCGACTTCTGGGCCTGCTGGGGCCAGCCCGCCGAGAACGTATACGAGCACTTCTCGCTGGCACCGGCCGCGGCCCAGCGCAACTGAGCGGGCCACGATCGCCATGGGCGAACTGACCTACACCGACATCAGGGCCGAGTGGGCGGAGGCGCTCCAGCACATCGAGCACACGTCGTTCCCGACCGCGGACACCGAAGACCTCTACTGGGCCGACGAGCTGCGGGCCCTGGCCGAAGAGTTCCCCGAGGGCGGCGTGGTGGTGCTCGACGGCGACACCCCGGTGGCCATGGGGCTGGGCATCCGCATCGACTTCGACTTCAGCCACACGCAGCACTCGATCCGCGACCTGGTGGGGGTCGACGGCGGCACCGGCCACGTTCCCGACGGTGGCTGGTACTACGGCACCAGCATCGCGGTGCTGCCCGACTACCGCCGCCGGGGCATCGGCAAGCGGCTCTACGACATGCGCAAGCAGATATGCCGGAACCTGAACCTGGCCGGCATCGTCGCCGGAGGGGTGATCCCCGGCTACGCCGACCACAAGGACGAGATGTCGGCCGCCGACTACGTGGCCAAGGTCTCGGCCGGCGAACTGTACGACGCCACCCTCACCATGCAGATCGCCAACGGCTTCGACGCCCGCGGCGTGATCGCCGACTACATCACCGACCCGGCAGTGGACAACTGGGCCTCGCTGATCGTCTGGGACAACCCCGACTACGACCCCGACCTCTGACGATCCCTGCGCGAGTCCGACAGCAGGCCCCCCGAACAGGACGACAATCAGGGGATGTCGCACCCGCCGGATAAGTTTGCGATAGCATGTGCAGAAGCCATTGGGAGGCGCTCAAATGACATTGCCCAGTATCTCAAGACACGGCATGGACACCCCTCCCGGAGACGACCGGCTCGGCGAGGCGATCGTCTACGTCGCCGAACGGATGGCGGACGACCCCGGCGGGCAGGGCGCGGTCAAGTTGAACAAGATCCTGTGGTGGGCCGACTTCGAGAGCTTCCGCGAGCGGCGCCGCTCCGTGACCGGCGCGGTCTACCAGAAGCTGAACGAGGGACCCGCTCCGGTTCGTCTGCTGCCGACAAGAGAGCGGCTGCTGAGGGCCGGCGCCATCGAGATGAAGGGGCGGGACCGCGGCGCCGGGAGCCCGGAGAAGGTCCTGATCACCCGCCGGCCGCCCGAGCCCATATTCGACGAGGAGGACCTCCGGTACCTGGAACGGGCCCTGGAGAGGTTCCACGGGATGACGGGCAAGGAATGCAGCGACTTCTCGCACCGAGCCTCCGCCGGATGGCAGACCGTGAACAAGGGGGAGGTCATCCCGTACGAGACCTCGATAATCGACACCAGTCCACCGAGCGAAGCCGACCTGGCGTGGGCCCGTTCAGTTGCGGTTGAGACCGGATACATCCCCGCGTGACAAGGGATCCGGGCGGCCCGTCCGTAGAGAGGGCCGACTGCTGTGACGAGACATTGGCGCGAACGTTCGCGACCGAGCGTTCGGCGGACGGCCGACGTCCGTCACTCCGCGACTTCGAGAGTCTCTCCTGGCCCTTCCTCAAGTCAGCCCTGTCGGACTCCTGGCGTAGTGCGGTGTGCGTGGATGAGGACTACCCGGAGGTCTGGACGGTCCTCGTGCGGACGCACCACGGGATGTTTCCTCCGGCGAGGGTCGTCTTCGTCAATCCGCCGCGCCCTCCGGCCCTCCGGCTGCTGATCGTGATCGGCATCGACTTCGACTGGGACTATGAGTGGCCCGGTGTCGAGTAGCCGCACCTCGACTACGGCCCCGACCGCTGACGCCGTCCGGCGCGGGACTCGAGTTCGGCTATCAGGTCGGGGGCGTGTTGGCCGAGGGCGGG
>JAPPLH010000128.1:2456-3929 GCA_028819505.1 Acidimicrobiaceae bacterium | reverse complement strand
ACCGAGGCGGCCTGGATTCAAGATGTCCGTTCAGCACGCACGCGCAGGGAACACACGCTCGAGCTCTTCGAGGAATACTGCGCCGCGGTCGACGCGATCGTGATGCTGCGGGCGTTGCGGGTCGATCGGACCACGATGCCGCACCGCTACCAACTCATCGAGATCCCCACTGCCATCTTCGAGTCCCTTGCCGACGCGCCCCAATCCGCGTTCGACGCCGACGGACCCACCATCGACTGCGCGTACGGCGGGAACCCAGCAGCCGCTCGGGTCTCGCTCGACAGATCCGACGCCAAGATCACCGTCAAGCAGATCCAACTCTCAGTGTGCGACATCCACGCCGAATGGGAACTGCAGCCCTGACGGCTTCTAATGGATTTTCTAATGGACGGATCGACACAGAGCGTTATCCGTAGGTACGGTTCGGCATCGCGAATTCGCGAAAGCTCACTTCAGAGGCACTTTCTGACACAGGTCGGCACAGCCTGACACGGCTTGGAAGCAACTCATGACCCGAAGGTCGTAGGTTCAATTCCTACCCCCGCCACCAACAAAGCCCCGAGGTCGGAGCACATCCACTGGGCTGGGCTTCACCGCGCCAGAGCCAGTCTTCGGCGACTACTATAGCAGGTGGCGATGACCCAAGGCTTGGTTTAGTCTCTGGACTAAGTCTATTAGACTGGCATCCGTAGCGACGATCTGGACCGAAACACAAGTCGTCGGACCCTCGACATGACGGGTATCATAGGAGAATGATGGTGACTGATTTGAAAATGGTGAACGTTCATGAGGCCAAGACCCACCTGTCCAAACTGCTGGAGCGGGCGCACGCGGGCGAGGAGATCATCCTGGCCAAGGCCGGGAAGCCCTACGCCAGGCTCATGCCGCTCGCTCCGAGACGCCGTCGCGGCGGGCAACTGCCGGGCTTGGTCGTCGGACCCGAGTTCTTCGAACCGCTGCCCGAGGAGGAGCTCAGGGCCTGGGAATGCGGATGACAAGACTCCTGCTGGACACGCACGCGCTGTTGTGGTGGTGGTCCGACGAAGCGCTGCTGCCCCCGGCCGTCCGTGAGAGGATCGCCGATGCGGACACGACGGTCTTCGTGAGCGCCGCCAGCGCCTGGGAGATCGCCACCAAGGTGCGCCTGGGCCGTTTGACGCCATACAGGGACCTGGTCCCCAGATTCGGCGAGTTGGCACTGGCCGCCGATCTTCGGCACCTGCCCATGACCCATCACCACGGCCTGCGAGCCGGCAGCTATCCGAGCGAGCACCGAGACCCGTTCGACCGGGTGCTGGCCGCCCAGGCCGAGTTGGAGTCGCTCACCCTCGTTACCCGCGACGCAGCATTCCAGGACTTCCCGGTCGAGGTGCTCTGGTAGCCGGTACGCTGCGGAGGAACATAAAGGCCGCGGGGAGGCATTCCAGGACTTCCCGGTCGAGGTGCTCTGGTAGCCGGTACGCTGCGGAGGAA
>JAPPLH010000128.1:0-2356 GCA_028819505.1 Acidimicrobiaceae bacterium | reverse complement strand
CCTGCGAGCCCTCGCCACCGGCGACCACCCCGGGCCGAACGTCCGCCGACGAGATCACCCTGTTCAAGTCGGCCGGCTTCGCAGCCGCCGATCTAGCCGCCGCGCGCCTCGCCCTGAGTTGACGCTGTCCCTAGTTCGAGTTCAGCAGGCGCTTCACCTCGGCGACGGTCTCGATCTCGGTGGCGCGGTCGGGGCCGCAGGGGGTGAGGTTCAGCGCCGTCGCCCCGGCGGCCACATACGGCTGCAGGAACTCGGCGATGTCGGCGGCGCGGCCGCACGGGGTGTAGCGCTCGAACGGATCGAAGCTCATCCGGTAGAAGCGCTCCATGGTCTCGGCCACATGCGAGCGGCCCTCCGCCGGTGACTCGCCGACTCCGAGCCACACCTGCAATCCGTGCTGCCAGTCGACGTCCCGCCCGGCGCCGGCCGCCTCGACCCTGGCGACACCCTCGGCGAACCGGCGGGGCGAGCACCAGGCGGCCAGCCAGCCGTCGCCCAGCCGGCCGGCCCGCTCCAGGGCTGCGTCGCTGCGGCCCCCGACCACCATCGGCACCGCCGGATCGGGCACCGGCCGGATCCGTCCGCCCCGGAACCTGAAGAACTCGCCGTCGCCGTCGACGGTCTGGCCCTCCAGCAGGGCCCGCACGATCTCCAGCGCGGCGTCGGTGCGCCGGCCCCGGGTGGACGGATCAACATCGCACACCTCAACCTCGTGACGGTCGTCGCCTCCCACGCCGACCCCGACCGTCAGCCTCCCTGCAGCGGCCTCGGCCAGGGTGGCGATCTGGCGGGCCGCCACCATCGGATGGCGCAGAGCCAACAGGTAGACGCCCACCTGCAGCCCGAGCCTGGGCTCCAGCCCACCGACCGCGGCCAGAGTCACGAGGCCGTCCATGCCGCTGCCGTCTCGGAAGCTCACATGGTCAGCGGTGAAGACAAAGTCGATCCCCGAGTCCGCAATGCCCCCCAGCAAGCCACGCTGCCCGTCCGGCGGGAGGCCCCAGAGCCCCCACGGGACGCTCACGCCGACCGCGACCACGTCACTTCCCGGTCACAGCGTCGCGGTGTCGGTGTCGAGGCCCATACGCAGGCGCCCCGCCGTCTCCATCGTCCTCGGGGCCACCATGGCGTGCTGGGCGGCCACCGCGGTGTCCCGGAAGCAGCGCTGGATGGGACTGATGCGGTACACAGCAGCCCCGCCCGCGGTCCTGAACATCGACGCGGCCACCTCGGCCGCGGTTTGGGTGGCGTGCGTGGCCGCCAGCCGGATCCGGCGCCGCTGACCGACCGTGGACGGCCGTCCCGCCAGCGCGCCCTGGAAGGTGTCATCGGTCGCGTCGAGCATCAGCGACCACGCCGCGGCCAGTCTCGCCTCGGCCCCTGCGATCTCGGCCTGAGTCGCGGCTCTCTCCGCCAGGGACCGGGTGCTGCCCTGCGGCTTCTTCGATCCGGCCAACCCCACCAGTTCGTCGATCGAGCGGCGAGCGATGCCCACAGCGGCAGCCGCCACCCCGCTGGCCAGCAGCCCGTAGAACGAGAACCGCGACCAGACGTTGTCCCGCACCGGCCCCGCGCCGATCTGCACCCAGCGACCCTCGGGCACGAACACGTCGTGCGCCTCGAAGTCGACCGAGCCGGTGCCGGCCAGGCCGGCCACGTCCCACGTTTCGATGAACTCGATGTCGCCGGGGTCCATGAACACGAAGGGCGCGGCCAGACCGTCTCCCCGCGGCTCCGGCCGCCCGTCCGGGCCCACGACCAAGCAGCCGCCTCCGATCGTGGTGCAGTGCTTGGTGCCCGAGCCCCACTGCCAGCGGCCCGAGACCCGCAGGCCTCCGTCGGCGGGCACGGCCCTGCCCCGAGGCATGACGAACCCGCCGCCGATGGCCCCGGGGTCGCCGAACAAGTCCCCGGCATGAGGATCGGGCAGGTACGACGCCAGCAGCGACGTGGTCGAGGCGATGGCCGCGCACCAGCCGACCGAGCCGTCGTGGTAGGCGAACTCCTCGAACACCTCCAGGCCCTCGACGGCCGTCACCCCCGGTCCGCCCAGGTCGTCGGGGACGCACATCCGGAAGGCCCCGGTCGGCCGGATCGCATCGACCAGGTCGACGGGCAGTGTGCCCAGCGCCTCGATCTCCGCCGAGCGGTCGCTGATCCGTGGTCCGAGTTCACGAGCCGCAGCCAGTACCGGATGAGTCACGAGCCCCAATCTAGGGCGGTTCCCGATCACGGTTCGGCACAGGTCGCTCAGAGACCGAGCGGATGCGGTCCCGCCTTGCCTGCCGAAGGGGGTGAGCGGGTCGAATTCGCCGTCGGGCTCGTCACGGCGCCCGACGACGCGGTCCCGCCTTGC
>JAPPLH010000166.1 GCA_028819505.1 Acidimicrobiaceae bacterium | reverse complement strand
CACTGCCGGCTCGCGGTGGTCGCGTTCGTCGCGTTCCTTGTGGGCGCTGTCGGGCCGGTCCGGTCCGGGTTCGCGGGGGTTCGCGGCGAGCAGGGCTTGCGCGCTGCCCGGGTTCTGCTTGCGGTGGGCGCTGTCGGGCCGGGCCGGTCCGGGTTGCTCGCGGTGGTTCGCGGCGAGCGACCCACAGGATCAGAGCGCGAGTGCCGGCCCTGATGCACGCGGCTCGCAAGACCGCTAGGCGGGGGCGAACAGACGCGTGCCGCCGATCACGGGGGTGGGTTGGACCGGTCTCGGGTGGTTGCCCGGTCCGGGAGGATCGGGGCCTACGGCCGGTCCGTGGTGGATGCAGTCAGGCGGGTGCAGGGTGTGGTGCCCGCCCGGGCGCCTGTGGATCTTCCAGCCGTTGTGATGGATCCGGTTGTGGCAGTCCCAGCAGACGGGGACCATGTTGTCGAGGCGAGTGGACCCGCCCTGCGACACGGGCTTGATGTGGTGGATCTGGCACAGTGCCGGGTGCGCCGCGCAGTGGAAGCAGCCGCCGTAGCGGGCGAAGAGGATCTGGCGCTGGGCCTTCGTGGCGGTCCGCGCCGAGTGGGTCCGCCAGATGGGCTTGCCCTCGCGGCCGTAGATGAGACCGGTGAACGTGGCGTTGCAGGCGAGCTGCTCGAGGACGCCGGACGGGAGCCTCCCACCGTCGGGGAGTTCGGCGACGAGCTCGCCGGTGTGGTCGTCGACGTGAGCGACGACGCAGATGTCGGCGAAGGGCGTTCCAGTGGCAGCGACCTCGGCGGGGGTGGCGGAGAGGTTGTCGAGCGCGTCAGCCATGCACTGGGGGAAGGTGCGTCGCCGGCGGCCGTCGCCGTTGGCGGAGTTCTTCTTGTCGTCGTCGTACATGCGGCGAGCCTCGGCCTCGAGCCGGTTGCGGACGCGCCTGCCGGTCACGACGTCGAACTCGCCGTGCAGATGCACCATGCCGTCGTCGCCGTCCCACACTCGCAGCGAGCGCTTCGACCGCTGGCGGGCGTGGTCGGCCGCCCCGCCGTCACCCTGGCGTTCGGTGGCCCACCTCCGGGCCTCCTTGGCGAACTGCTCGGGCCGCATCGTCTCGGCGTTGGCCAGCAATTCGCGGTCTGATTCGACGTCGGCCGCGCTGGTCTTGTCGACGGCCTCGGCCAAGCGTTTGGCGTTGGCTGTCGATACCCGGCCCCCGGACACGGCATCGCGCAGCCGTGGCGTCTCGCTCAATGCCTCGGCCGTCCTGACCTGGCTGCGGGCCTCATGCCTGGACATGCCCGCGCCGGCGGCCAGCACTTCAGCGCCGCCGTCGCCGTGACGCTCCCGGCCCGCCACCGAGGTTGCGGCCGAGACTTGGAACGCCGCGTTCACGCCGGCAATGACCTTGGAGATCTCGAGGCTCTCGCGCAGTTCCGAGCAGGACGCCGCCCCCTCGTCGGCGCAGGCCAGCATCTCCTTCACCGCGGCTTCAGCCCGTCGGGCGGCTTCGATCAGCATGAACACATCATGTCATAGGGGTGTGACATTTGTCAAGCATTTACATGTTATATGAGCGGCAAGTTCCTGGTTCGACGAGCCGGGCCAAGGATTGGCACCTCGCTGCCTCCCTCCGGATGCGCTTGCAGGCGTGCCGCCGGGGTAGTGCCGCCAGCGAGTTCTCCCACGCGTCGGGGACTGGTTGCGAGGCGTTCCGCGGGGGTAGTGCCGGTCGATGAAGCCGGGGCACACGACCAGGCCTGGGCGGGATCTGGTTGCGAGGCGTTCCGCGGGGGTAGTGCCGGCGGGTGCGGCCGGCAGACGTCTTGTGATGGTCGCCGGACGGCGCTCGGGGCGTCGGCCGCCGTCTGCTGGGCGCGGCAGCCGGCCGCGCCGGGCTTGTCGAGGGCGGGTACGGTGAGCCTGTGAGCCCCGACGCTGACCGTGTCCCGCCCGGCGGCGGCGACGGCGGGTCCGCGGAGGACATCGAGGAGATTCGCAAGCTCAAGGCGCGCTACTTCCGCCTGCTCGACCAGCAGGACTGGCAGGGTTTGAGCGACGTGTTCGCCCCGGATGCGGAGATCGACGTGTCGAGCAGCACCGTCAGCGGCTCGGGCCGGGGCGTCTACAGCAGCCGCGACAGCTTCGTCGACACGGTGTCGAAGCTCCTGCACGGTGCGGTCACCGTCCACCACGGCCACACCGAGGAGATCGAGTTGACCGGCCCCGACAGCGCTACGGGCGTATGGGCGATGGAGGACCGCCTCTGGTTCCCGGAGGGGAGCCCGGTCCGGACGGTCTGGGGCGCAGGCTGGTACGAGGAGGAGTACGAGCGCATCGACGGCCGCTGGCGGATCACCCGCATGGTGCTGCGACGCCAGCGCCTGGAGATCGACGGAGACCCGGTCGGATAGTGTCACGGGCTGGTCTTCCCATGCGCAGAGACCGGTGACGCCAGCGCCTGGAGATCGACGGAGACCCAGTCGGCCCGGCCTCGGGCTCGCAATGGGGCAGGGGCTCAGGTCCGACCAGCGCGCGTCCGGCTTGATGGACTAGCGGAATGCCGAGGCGGCGGCATGACCGTCGTCGAGGCCCGGTCCTCGATCCAGTCGGCGAGCCTGCCCAGGTTCCGGGCGACGTCGTCTGCGGTGCCGGACATGTCCAGCGCGTAGGTGTGCAGCACCTTCCCGACGTTGCGGACCCGTATCGACCGCAGGCCTGGAAGGCTGTCGTCGGGTGTGCCTTCGGCGGGCATGGAACTCTCGGGCCGGGAGGTGGCGGCCGACGCTCCGTCGCTGTCGGAGCGGTCGGCGCGGTTGGCGTCGAGGCAGTAGATGAGCACGCCTTCGGGCAGGTCGAGCGCGATGGTGTAGGCCAGCAGTTGGTAGTAGTCGGCGTTGCGGCCGGCGGCCGTGTCGTCGGTGAGCTTGTACTTGACGTCGGCGACGAATCTGGTGGCGCCGCCCGACCGGAACACCAGGTCGGGCTTGATCTGCAACGTGCGGTCCTGGTCGAGGTGGTCTTTGTGCTGGGCCTTCACCTCGAGGCGCCCCCGCAGGGCTCGCTGGAGCCGCTCGGTCACGAAACGCTCGAACAGCTCGTTCATGTCCAGCATGAACGACGACGCCTGCGTCTCGCCGACCACATCCTGCAGAGTCAGGTTGGCCAGCACGAGCCGGGCCAGCCGCAGCGCGGGCCGGTAGTGCTCGTTGAGCCGGGTGAACACGATGCGGTCATGGTCGGTGTGGTGGTGCCGCACGTCACCCACGTCTTCGAGAGTGACGAGGTGCTGCATGAGTCGGCGCCGGTCGACGGGCTGCACCCCGGCCACTCGCAGTGATCGGGACACGGCCGCCTTCAGATACGAGTTCTCGATCAGGTCGGCGGTGAACTCGGTGAACCTGCAGGCCGTGGGTATGACAACGCCGGGCTGGCTGAGCTGGCGTGCGATGTCGACACGTCCCCGCAGCGCAACGAGCCGGTCGCGCCGCTCCCGGTAGGAGTGGTACAGCCCGCGGGCGAGGGTGGTCTCGGTGGTGCGTGCGAAGAACGACACGAGGGCGGGCAGCAGGTCGCCGGTGGTCTCGAAGCGCACAGCCTCGTCATGCCAGTCTCGCTCCCGCAGCCCCACTTCGAGCAGCAGGAACAGGTTGCGCAACGGGATCTTGGGCCGCACCAGCACCTGCAACCCCGCCACATTGATCGACCCGACGTAGTTGTGAGCCGACACCTGCCACTGCCCCGAGTGCTCGCCCGGCTCGACCGACAGGTACCGCCCGCCCCCCACTCGGTTCAGCGCGTTCGCCTGCTCGCCGGTCAGCGGCAGTACGGCCCGGCTGTACTCGCGCAACTCGACCCTGTCCGGCGGCTTGGCGGGCACAACGACTGGAGTCTCCAGGCCGGGCGCGCCCGCCGTGACTCGGTCCGTCGCAACGGCGGTGTCATTGAGCGCCGTCAGGCTCATGAGTACCTACGCAT
>JAPPLH010000105.1:29187-40793 GCA_028819505.1 Acidimicrobiaceae bacterium | reverse complement strand
ACCACCACCACTACTGCCGCGCCGACCACCACCGCAGCCCCCACCACGACAGCCGCCCCGACCACCACGGCCGCCCCGGTCATCGAGACCGACGTGCCGGCGCAGGACATGATCGACTTGCGCACCGGAGCCACAGTCAACCTTCGCGACTTCGTGGACGGCTCCACGCCCCTGCTGCTCTGGTTCTGGGCCCCCCATTGACCGACCTGCCGGCGAGAGGCATCGCCGGTCGGGCAGTTCGCCCGAGACAACGAGGGCAGAGTCATCGTCATAGGCGTGGGCGGCTCGGACACCCTCGCCCAAGCCGAGAGCTTCGTCGACTCGGCCGGCGGTCCGGCCAACATGCTCTGGGGCGAGTCCTTCGAGGCATGGAACCACTACCGCGCCGGCAACCCCGTCCTGATACTGCTCGACGGCGCTGGTGTGACCCCGCTCGAGAGGGTCAACGGGTTCAACGCGAACCGCCTCCAGAACGCGCTGGACAGCGTCAGCTAGCGAATTCACCCGCCGTTCACCGGTGTTCACTCACGGTTCACGATCTGCCCGGCTTCCTGAGAGCTTGCCCCGTATAGCTTGTCCGCGGCCCGCAACAGGTGCGGGCCTGCCATGCCATCTCCCCGAGGAAGGGACAACCGAGTGCGCAACTCAACGCGCCGGCGCCTCTGGCTGCCGGTGATCGTCGCGAGCCTCTCGCTAGTGGCCGCAGCATGCGGCGGGGACGACGAGGACGAAGCCTCGACGCCTCCGGCCGCAGCCGACGCCGGCACGGCCGGAGAGACGGCCCCGGTCTCGGGCGAGGTGAACATCTCGGGATCGTCCACGGTCGAGCCGATCTCGATCCGGGTGGCGGAGCTGTTCGAGGATGTGGCCCCGGATGTGTCGGTCACCGTGGACGGTCCCGGCACCGGGGACGGCTTCAAGCTGTTCTGCGAGGGCGAGACCGACATCTCCGACGCCTCCCGCCAGATCAAGGACCCTGAGAAGGAGGACTGCTTCGCCAACGGCATCACCGACATCGTCGAGCTCAAGGTCGCCGTGGACGGCATCGCGGTGATGACCAACGCCGGCAACGGCGCGGTCGAGTGCCTGACCTTCCATCAGCTCTTCGACCTCATCGGCCCCAACGGCGAGGGCACCAGCACCTGGGCCGAGGCCTCAGCCGGCCTGCCCGACGCCCCGCTGGACCTCTTCGGACCCGGCGAGGAGTCAGGCACCTTCGACTCGTTCATCGAGATCGTCATCGAGGACCTCGCCGAGGAGGCCGGCGTCGACGCCACCACCCGCACCGACTACAGCCCCTCCGGCGACGACAACGTCATCCTGCAGGGAATCCAGTCCAGCGACACCAGCCTGGGCTGGGTCGGCTTCGCCTTCGCCGTCAACGCCTCGGGCGTCAAACTGCTCGAGGTCGACGGCGGCGACGGGTGCGTGGCCCCCACCGGCGACACCATCGCCTCCAACGAGTACCCCATCAGCCGGGACCTTTGGATCTACGTCAACGCGGATGCGGCCGCCGCCAACCCCGCGCTGGTCGCCTACGTCGACTTCTACGTCTCCGACGCCCTCAGCCGGGCCGTCAGCGAAGTCGGCTACGTCCCCCTCACCGGCGCGGCCCAGGCGGAGACCGCCGACCGCTGGCACAGCCGCAGCCTCATCAGCTAGAACACCCGGGCGGGCATGACCCGGACCCTGACCCGGACCCCGGAGAAGGATCCCTCCACAGCAACAGGGGGATCCACTCTCCACCGCAACAGGAGAATCCCTCCACAGCAATGACCGACACGGAGAGTCGTGCATTCAGAGCCAGTCACCGTTGATCAGCTTCAGATCGCGCCTGCCCGCAGGCACCGCGAAGTGATCATCAGGTACTCACTGGTTGTGACGGCGCTCGTGTCGGTCCTGGTCAGCACGCTGATCGTGTGGAGCCTCCTGCGGGAGGCGTGGACCTTCATCACCGGGGTGGTGTGGGCCGACACCTGGGGTCAGCAGGGATGGTTCCCCCGTCGGGGCCTGTACGACCTGCCGACGATCATCGTCCCGTCGCTGATCATCACCGGCGTCGCCATGGTGGTGGCCGGGCCCCTGGGCCTGGGCGCGGCGGTCTACCTGTCGGAGTACGCCAACCCGAGGGTCAGGTCCTGGCTCAAGCCCGCGCTGGAGATCCTGGCGGGCATCCCCTCGGTCGTGCTCGGCTTCTTCGCCCTCACCTGGATCGCCCCCAACATCGTGGGACGCATCGGCAAGGAGACCTTCCTGGTGGTCGGCGCCGCGCTCCTCCTCGGGTACGCCGCGGTGTCCGCCGGCATCGCCCGGGCCAAGATCAGGCAGTACCGGGAGGGGGCGATCGACCCCTCGGCCCGGATCGGCGCGGTGGCGTCGATTGCCGTGCTGGTGGTGGTGTTCGCCCTGGCGGCGGCCTGGACCCTGAACGTCTGGCTGGACTTCGCCCCCAACAACGCCGGATCGCTGGCCGCGGCCGGCATCGGTGTGGGGATCCTGGTCATCCCGCTGGTGGCCTCGATCTCCGAGGACGCCATGGCCGCGGTGCCCGACTCTCTGCGGGAGGCCTCCGCGGGTCTGGGGGCCCGGAAGATGTCCACCGCCACCGCGGTGGTGCTTCCCGCGGCCATCTCCGGCATCGTGGCCGCCTTCATCGTGGCCGTCTCGAGGGCCATCGGCGAGACGATGGTGGTGTTCATGGCCGCCGGAGCGGCCGACGCCGCCCGCTTCACCGACTCCCCCTTCGAGGGCGGCCTGACGATGACCGCGGCCATGGCCTCGCTGGCGTCGGGCACCGACAGCGTCGTGGGCGAGGGACTCACCTTCCAGAGCCTCTACTTCGTGGGCCTGATGCTGTTCCTGATCACGTTGAGCCTCAACATCATCGCCTCGCGCTTCGTGTCGAAGGTCCGCGAGGCCTACTAGGGCAGCGGGAGCGAGATGGTCAGCCGCCTCGTCGACGACAGGTCCCGGGCCGCCATCGCCGCCTCCATCGAGAGGCGCCGGGTGGACACCCGGGGCCTGCTGTTCAAGGTCGTTCTCCAGTCGTGCCTGCTGGTCACGCTGGCCCTGCTGGCCGTGCTGCTGGTCACCGTGGCGCTGGACAGCACCGACCAGCTCGGCACCCGCCTGTGGGACTTCCTCCAGGGCACGCTGCGCTCCCGCTCCTCCGACGAGAGCCTCGGCATCCACCAGGGCATGTACGGCTCCCTGTGGATCGCCGTCATCGTGGCCGTGCTGGCCTTCCCCATCGGGATCGGCGCCGCCGTCTACCTCGAGGAGTACGCCCCCCGGAACCGCCTCACCGCCTTCATCGAGGTCAACATCCGCAACCTCGCCGGGGTGCCCTCGGTGGTGTACGGCCTGCTTGGGCTGGCACTGCTGCTCAACGGCCAGATCTTCGGCCTCGACCGGCTGACCGGCGGCAGCTCGGCCCTCTCGGGAGGGATCACCCTGGCCATCCTGGTGCTCCCCATCGTCATCATCACCTCCGGCGAGGCCTTCAGGGCGGTGCCCATGGAGCTGCGCGAGGGCGCCTACGGCGTCGGGGCCACCAGATGGGAGATGATCCGCACCCAGGTGCTCCCCTACGCCGCGCCCGGCATCCTCACCGGCACGCTGCTGTCGATGGCCCGAGCCGTCGGCGAGGCCGCGCCGCTGATCCTGGTGGGGGCCGTGACCGGCCGGCTGGGCGAGAATCCGGGGCTGTTCGACATCGGCGCCCTCGACGACAGGTTCACCGCCCTGCCGATCGTCATCACATCCTGGACCGTGCAGTCCGGCCGGGACGACGGCTTCACCGCCGCGGCGGCCGCCGCCATCGTCGTCCTGCTCGTGTTCGTGCTAATGATGAACTCCGCCGCCATCCTGCTGCGGAACCGGTTCGAGAAGAAGAGAGGCTGAAGCGTGGCTGAAGCGAGGCAGGAGAGAGGCTGAAGTGTCGATGACGGACGAGGCCCCCCGCGTGATCGACCGCATGGCCGCCACCGCCGGCGAGGCGAGCCCCGAACAGGCGATGCCGGCGCCGGCCGCCGAGAGGGACGTGGTGTTCCAGTCCCGGGACGTGAACGTCTATTACGGCTCGTTCCGCGCCGTGCGCGACGTGACCTTCACCGTGCCCAAGAACGAGATCATGGCCCTGATCGGCCCCTCCGGCTGCGGCAAGTCCACGGTGCTGCGCTGCTACAACCGGATGAACGACCTCATCAAGGACGCCCGGGTCACCGGCGCCATCACCTACCGGGGCACCGACCTGTACGACGAGCGCGTCGACCCGGTCGAGGTGCGGCGCCGCATCGGCATGGTGTTCCAGAAGCCCAACCCCTTCCCCAAGTCGATCTTCGACAACGTCGCCTACGGGCCGCGGGTCGCCGGCCGGAAGAAGGACCTCGACGACATCGTCGAGAACTCGCTGCGAAAGGCCGCCCTCTGGGACGAGGTGAGCGACCGTCTCAAGGACTCGGCCCTCGGTCTGTCGGGAGGACAGCAGCAGCGGCTCTGCATCGCCCGGGCCATCGCCGTCGGCCCCGACGTGCTGCTAATGGACGAGCCGTGCTCCGCGCTCGACCCGATCGCCACCGCCCGCATCGAGGACCTCATGCAGGAGATCAAGCAGGACTACACCATCATGATCGTCACTCACAACATGCAGCAGGCGGCCCGGGTGAGCGACACCACCGCCTTCTTCACCGCGGATGTCCGCTCCGAGAACGACACCCGCACCGGCATCCTCGTGGAAGTGGACACCACCCAGAAGATCTTCTCCAATCCCTCCGACGAGCGCACGGAGAACTACGTGACCGGGCGTTTCGGCTAGGGACCAAAGGGGACGCGATCATGACCGAACAGACCCGCAAGTCCTTCCACGCCGAGATCGACGAGATAAGCGACCTGGTCGTGCAGATCGCGGCCCGCGCCGGCGACGCCGTCGCCAGGGCCACCGACGCTCTGCTGAAGTACGACCTGGTGGAGGCCCAGCAGGTCATCGACGACGACGAGCACATAGACGTGGTCGCCCTCGATATCGAGGAGAAGTGCCAGAGCCTCCTGGCCCTGCAACAGCCGATGGCCGGTGATCTCCGCCAGATCCTGGCCGCCATGTGGATCAACGCCGAGCTGGAGCGCACCGGGGGCCTGGCCTGCAACATCTGCAAGAGCACCCGCCGGATGTTCCCCGCCGAACTGCCCCCCAGGCTGCGGGGCCTGATCGCGGAGATGAGCGAGGAGGCGGTCCGGCTCATCCGGCTCTCAGCGGACTCCTACTCCGAGCGCGACGCCGCCCTGGCCGCCGCCCTCGACGACATCGACGACCGGCTCGACAACCTCCACCGGATCTTCGTGCGCAACGTCCTGGAGAGGAGCCGGCTCGAGGAGCTCGACGTCCAGCCCACGATGCAACTGGCCCTGATCGCCCGCTACTACGAGCGCATCGGCGACCACGCCGTGAATGTCGGCGACCGGGTCCGCTACATGGTGTCGGGCGAGATGCCATGGCAGGGGGTGGTCACCGGCCCCCCGACCGGGGCGGAGCGCCCGACCCGGGAACACGCCGCCGACCCGGCCGGGACGCCCTCCGCCGGCGGGGACGAGGCCGGCTAGAGGCGGCCGCCCGTCCGGCCCGAACTGGCAGCAGAACGCACCCATAGCGTCCGGAACGCTGCCAATTCCCGATCGCCGCTAGGGGTTGGGGTTGCCGTTTCCGGCGCCGGTGCCGGGGCCGGTCGCGGAGGCCAGCAGCGACTGGCGCTGGCGCTCGAGCCAGCCGAGCAGGATGGCGACTGCTCTGGGGTCGTGGCGCAGGTGGTGCCCGGCGCCGCTGATGATGCGCAAGTCGGAACCGGGATGGGCGTCGGCGAGGACGCGGGCGTCGAACACCGGGACCGTCTCGTCGTCGCTGCCGTGGAGCACCAGCAGGGACCGGTCCCCGAGCGACTCGGCCGCCTCCACGGCTCGCACAGCCCTGATCTCCGCCGCCCACCGGTCGAACCGCTGGGGGAACTCCGGGTCGCGCACCACGCCGACCTCGCGGGCCCACACCAGCAGTTTGCGGGGGCTGCGGGCCCAGTCCTCGAAATCGGCCGGCGCGGCCACTGCGGCCACGCCCCGCACCCGCTCGTCGCGGCCGGCAACCACCACCGCCAGCGCGCCCCCGGTTCCGAAGCCGATCAGCCAGACGCCCGCGCACGGCACCTCCGACGTCAGGAAGCCGACCGCTCCGGCCAGGTCGCGCCGCCAGCCGTCGAGCGAGAAGTCGCCCGCGGAGCCGGCCACCCCCCTCGACGCGTAGGTGAGAGCGGCGAAGCCGGTCTCGGCCGCGATCAGGTCGGCAAGGGCGGGCATGGTCATGGTGGAGTTGATACCGCCTCCCGCCTCGGTGGGGAAGCCATGGACGACGACCACCGCCGGTCGCACCGACGGCGCCCGGGCGGGCCGGGCGAGATGGGCTGTCAGCTCGTTCGAGTCGACGGTGAACCGGCTGTCCATCGGGCTCACCGTACCGGCGTGGACGGACGCGCAGTGGGGCGGGCCCGAGGACCCGCCCCACTGGTCGTTTCTGCCGGAAATCCCGGGCGAGCCTCGCACACTCGCAGCCGAGGGGGCCGCGGTGCCTGGCCGGATGTGACTAGGTCCGGCGACTCGGGTCCGGGGGTGGAGCTGGCGGGGATTCGCCAGTCGGTCCAGCTTGCCGTAGCTAGCGGCCAGCCACCTCCAAGGTCACGACGCATAAAGCACTCAGTTGGACCACCTCCTTTCCTTGGTGGCACCAGTCAACCACAACCCAGCCCCAATTCCAAGCACCGGGGCGAGCGAGGCTTCAGCGGTCAGGCTGGAGGGTCGCCTGCGCTGAGGGCGCCTATCTCGGACAGGTAGGCGAGCTGGGCTTCGAGGATGCACACCACGTCCACCGGGTCGGGGCCGCCCTCCTCCAGGGATCGGGCCACCACCGCGTCGCAGGCGGCGGCGGTGTCGGCCACGGCCATGTCGCCGACGGCCACCGCGGGGTCGCCGAGCTCCTGGCCGTGGGAGGTGGCGAGGCCGACCGCCGCGAACCAGTCGAGGTGCCAGCCGAGCACCGTCCTCACGTCGTCGTAGCCGATCCTGGCGGTCACCTCGCCGGGCAGGCGGTCGGCGACGTAGTCGACCGCGTCGGCCAGCCGGTACACCGACGGTGCGGTCTCCTGCTCCAGGCGCCCCACCGCGATCCCCACCGACACGAAGGCGATCACCACCACCGCGGCCAAGCCGACGGCGGCGATCAGCCAGATCACGTCACCCTCCGCGAGCCCCCGGCCGAACTGCCTGAAGACTTCCACCCATGCGGTGGTTCATCGACGGGATTTCGCTCCGGACCAGTGCTGGCACGCCGGGACCTCTCTACAGGCCGATGCGCTGGGCTAGGAGCTCCCGGTGGTAGGTGGGGTCGCCGAACAGGAGCTCCGAGCTCTTGGCCCGCTTGAAATAGAGGTGCGCCGGGTGCTCCCAGGTGAAGCCGATCCCTCCGTGGATCTGGATGTTCTCGGCCGCGGCGTGGAAATAGGCCTCCGAGCAGTAGCTCTTGGCCAGCGATGCGACCTGGGGCAGCTCGTCGTTCATCTCGGACGCGCACCAGCCCGCGTAGTAGGCCGCGGACTTGGCCGACTCGACCTCCAGGAGCATGTCGGCGCACTTGTGCTTGATCGCCTGGAACGAGCCGATGGGCCGGCCGAACTGCACCCGGACCTTGGCGTACTCCACCGCCATGTCCAGGCAGCGCTGCGCGCCGCCCACCTGCTCGGCCGCCAGAGCCACCGCAGCCAGGTCGAGCACGGTCTCCAGCACCGGCCAGCCCTGCCCCTCGGCGCCGACAAGGGTGGCCTCGACCCCCTCGAAGGTCAGCTTGGCCTGCTTGCGGGTCTGGTCCATGGTCGACAGCGGCGTGCGGGTGAGACCGGCCGCGTCGGGATCGACGGTGAACAGCGAGACGCCGCCGGCGGTGCGGGCCGCCACGATCACCAGGTTGGCGGTGTGGCCGTCGAGGACGTACATCTTGACGCCGTCGAGGCGCCACGAGCCGTTGTCCGGCGAGGCCGCCATGGTGATCCCGGGCTCGTCCCAGCGGCCGTTCTGCTCGGTGAAGGCCAGCGCGGCCCTGGTCTCGCCGGAGGCGATGCCTCCGAGGTGGGCCTGCTTGGCCTCCTCGTCGCCGGAGTGCATCAGCGTGTTGGCCGCCAGCACGGCGGAGGAGAAGTACGGCGCGCAGAGCAACGCCCGGCCCATCTCCTCCAGCACGACCACCTGCTCCACGCAGGTGAACCCCTGGCCGCCGTAGGCCTCGGGGATCGTCAAGGCGGGGAGGCCCATCTGATCGGACATCTGGGCCCAGACGTCGGGGTCGAAGCCGCGCTCGGTGTCCATCTGGTCGCGCACCGCGGATTCGGGCGACTTCTCATCGAGGAAGCTGCGGACGAATTCTCTGAGCTGCTCCTGCTCGTCGGTGAATGCGAAGTTCACGTGGGACTCTCCTGCGGATCGGATGTGGTCGCCAAGCTATCGGGGCCGAAGGGCCGTAGTGCCCCCGGCGGGCCGCGTCTCCCGCTCTTGTTCGCTGCGCTCACGGGCCGCTCGGGCCACGGCCTCGCTGAAGTCCCTGCTAAGCCCGAAGCACAAGTGCTGCCCGTCCGCTCGGCCTCTAGGATCGGTGCGTGCCCGCTGCACCGCTCTTCGAGATCGACGGCCTGCACGTGGCGACGGTCGACGGCGGCACTGAGATCCTGCGCGGTGTGGACCTGGTGGTCGGCGCGGGCGAGTTGCACGCCCTGATGGGGCCGAACGGGTCGGGGAAGTCCACCCTGGCCGCGGCGCTGCTCGGCAGCCCCGAGTACGAGGTCACCGGCGGCTCGATCCGCTTCAAGGGAGAGGACATCACCTCCTGGCCCCCGGAGGTGCGGGGCAAGGCCGGCGTGTTCCTCGCCTTCCAGTACCCCCAGGAGATCCCTGGGGTGTCGGTGCGCAACTTCCTCACCCAGGCGCTGCAGGCCCGCAAGGGCACCGACGTGAGCTCCATCGAGACCTACATGACCATGGTCGAGTGGATGGGGCGCCTGTCGATCGACTCGGCGCTGATGGACCGCCACCTCAACGAGAAGTTCTCCGGAGGCGAGAAGAAGCGCAACGAGATCCTCCAGATGGCGGTGCTCGAGCCGGACATGGCCATCCTCGACGAGACCGACACCGGCCTCGACATCGACGCGCTGCGCATAGTGGCCACCGGCCTGCAGGAGGTGCGGGCCGAACGGCCCGAGCTCGGGGTGCTGGCCATCACCCACTTCCAGCGCATCCTCACCTCGGGGCTTCAGCCCGACCGGGTGCATGTGCTCCTCGACGGCCGGATCGTCGACAGCGGCGGCCCCGACCTGGCCGACCGGCTCGAGCGCGGCGGCTACGAGAGGTACGCCTCATGAGCGCCGGCGACTACGGGAGGCACAGGCCATGAGCGCCGGCGGCTACGAGAGGTACGCCTCATGAGCGCCGGCGACTACGGGAGGCACAGGCCATGAGCGTCGGCGGCGGCGACCGGCTGGGGCCGCAGACGAAGGCGCATTTCCCGCTGCTCGGGCGGCAGGTGCGCGGCCGGCCCATCGTCTACCTGGACTCGGCGGCGTCGTCGCAGAAGCCCCGCAGCGTGCTCGACGCCATGAACAGCTACTACGAGACCATCAACGCCAACGTCCACCGGGGCGCCTACGAGATCGCGGCCCAGGCCACCGAGGCCATGGAGGCGGCCCGGACGGCCGTCGCACGGTTCGTGAACGCGCCCTCGGCCGACGAGATCGTGTTCACCAAGAACGTCACCGAGGCCATCAACCTGGTGGCCCGCTCCTGGGGCGGCGCCAACCTCGGTCCGGGCGACGCGGTGGTGGTCACCGAGATGGAGCACCACGCCAACATCGTCCCGTGGCACATCATGGCGGCCGAGAAGGGCTTCGAGCTGCGCTGGATCGGCGTCGGGCCGGACGGGCAGCTCGATCTCAGCGACCTGGACCGGCTCCTCGACGGGGCCAAGCTGCTGGGCGTCACCGCCATGAGCAACGTGCTGGGCACCCTCAACCCGGTCCGCCGGCTGGCCGACGCCGCCCACGACGCCGGAGCGCTGGTCCTGGTCGACGCAGCCCAGTACGTCCCGCACCTGCCGACCGACGTGCAGGCGCTGGGCGCCGACTTCCTGGGCTTCACCGGCCACAAGATGTGCGGGCCCACCGGGATCGGGGTGCTCTGGGCCCGGGCCGAGCTGCTGGAGGCCATGCCGCCGTTCCTCGGGGGCGGCGAGATGATCCTCGACGTGCGCAAGGACGGCTTCCTGCCCAACCACATCCCCCACAAGTTCGAGGCGGGAACCCCGCCCATCGCGGAGATCGTCGGTCTCGGCGCGGCAGTGCGCTACCTCGACGGGCTGGGCATGGACCGGGTGCGCGAGCACGAGGTCGGCCTGACCGCCTACGCGCTGCGCACCCTCCAGGACCGCTACGGCCCGGAGCTCGCGGTGCACGGACCGTCGGAGCCGGCCTGCCGGGGCGGGGTCCTGTCGATGAGCTTCCGAGACATCCATCCCCACGACCTCTCGCAGGTGCTCGACGACCGGGGCGTGTGCGTGCGGGCCGGCCACCACTGCGCCAAGCCCCTCATGCGCCACCTCGGGGTCCCAGCCACCACCCGGGCCTCGCTGTACGTCTACAACGACACGGCCGACGTGGACGCCCTCGCCGACGCCCTCGGCGCGGCGGGCGAGTTCTTCGCCCCGTAGCGGGAGGGCGCCATGGCCGGGCTCGAGGACCTGTACCGCGAGATCATCCTCGACCATTACCGCAACCCCCGCAACCGCGGCGAGCTGGAGGTGCCGCCGGCGGTCCAGGCCGTGGGCTTCAACCCGCTGTGCGGCGACGAGGTGGTCGTCTACGTGGAGGTGAGCGACGGCGTGATCACCGACGTGTCCACCGGCGGGCAAGGCTGCTCGATCAGCCAGTCGTCGGCGTCGATGATGTCCACCGCCGTCAAGGGCCGCAAGGTGTCCGAGGTGCGGAGGCTGGTGCGGGCCTTCAAGCACATGATGTCCATCCACGGCACCGGCATCGGCGGCGCCGGCGACGACCTGGACGACGACGGCAGCGGCGGCAACGGGGCCGCTGACGTCAAGCTCGGCGACCTGGAGGCGTTGCGGGGCGTGGTCAAGTTCCCCGTGCGCATCAAGTGCGCCACCCTGTCGTGGAACACCCTGGTACAGGCCATCGACGAGACCTTCGCCTGACAAGCCGATCCGCCGGCGGCTGCTACGGTTCGGTTCGTGACGGAACTGCCGCCGGCTGATTGGCACACCGATCCTGAGGATCCCGCGCAGTAACCGGTACTGGGACGGCTCACGCTGGACCGACCACCGCGCGCCCCGTCACAGCGTCCCGGACGAACAGGGCGGCGCATCCGGCGGCGGCGCCTCCCGTCATCGCCGCATCGGCGACCTGCTCGCCGGCACGTGGAGGCTGATGACGCAGAACTGGCGGCCGCTGCTCGTCATCTATGCGGTGGTGGCCGTGGTGTACCTGGCCGGCGAGGAGGCAGCCCGGAGGGGATCCGAC
>JAPPLH010000105.1:11329-29087 GCA_028819505.1 Acidimicrobiaceae bacterium | reverse complement strand
GGTGGTGGCCGTGGTGTACCTGGCCGGCGAGGAGGCAGCCCGGAGGGGATCCGACCTGCGTTGTCATCCTCACATGCGAGCCGCGCCGCCGGGTTTGGCTCGTAGCCGAACGGCCGGAGCGCCCTCACAAGATCCGAGCCGCGCACATCGCGCGGCAGTCTCACAATGTCAGGACCTCGTCGCGGACGAAGTGCAAGCGAATGCGCCCGGGGCGGCCGGCTCCGTCGTCGAAGTAGCACTCGACGGCCTCGCGGACATTCCGGCGGACGTCGTCGATGGTCTCGCCCTCGGTGTGGATGCCGTAGCCCAGAGCGCTGGCGGAATAGCCACCGTCCACCTCGTCCTCACTGACCTCGAAGATGATCTCAGACAAGCTGGGCATCAGGGGTCCTCCCCGGTTGCCGGCATGGACTCTCCTCGTCTGCCTCCCTGAAGCCGCACAATACCGGCCAGGAGAGGCTTGAGGGACTCGGCGTAGGCGGCCAGCTTCGCCGGGCCGATGCCGCTGACGGCCAGCAAGCCCTCGTCGGTGGTCGGGCGGCGGCGGGCCAGCTCGCGCAGGGTGGCGTCGGAGAACACCACGAAGGCGGGCACGCCGTCAGCTCTGCTCCGTTCCAGGCGCCACTGGCGCAGGCTCTCGAATGCGGCCGCGGCCTCGGGCTCGGCGGCTTCGTCGATGGGCGGGCTCTGCGCCTTCGATGCGGGCTTGGCAGCCCGAGCCGGCGCGGCGCGGGCAGCCGGTTCGGCGCGGGCAGCCGGCGCGGGACTCTCTGCAGGCAGGCCCGCAGGTGCCAGGTTGGAGCGCCACTGCATCTCCCTGATGAAGGGGGACTGCGGGCCGTCGGCGACGACCAGCACCGACTCCGAGCCGCGGGTGATGGCGACGTGGAAGACGCGGCGCTCCTCCTCGGTGTCGCTGGCCAGGCGGTGCGGCATGAGCCCCTCGGTGGCCGACAGGACGATCACGTGGGGCCATTCCAGGCCCTTGACCCGGTGTACGGTGGCCAGCCGCACGCCCCGTCCCCACGACGGGCGGCCGGCGCGAGCATCACCCTCGTCGCCGTCGAGGCGGCCCTCTGTCAGGCGGCCTCGCAGCCAGTCCTCGAACCCGGCCGGGTCGCCGCAGTGCGGCGCCACCGACATCAGCGCTCGCAGGTCGTCGCCATGGGCGGAGCGGTCGACCGACCGGCGCGACGCGTCGAGTCGCTCGTCGAGGCTGGCACCGAGTTGTGTCCCGTCCCGGATCGCCTCCAGCAGCCGGAGAGTGTCGGCGCCTTCACGGGCCATGTCGCCGAGGCGCTCCACGTCGTCGGCGAAGTCCTCCACCCGTTCTGAGGTCCGCTCGTCGGAGATGCGTCCAGCCAGCCGGCGCAGCGCTCCCACGTTGCGCTGCTCGGCTATCCATTCGACCACCCTCGGTGAGATGCCCCGTGGCGGACGGCGGGCGGCGGTGGCCAGCGCGTCTGCGGGAAGACGCGCCGCCCCGGAGGTGGCCAGACGGAGCCATGCCAGCGCGGCGGCCACGCCAGTGCGCTCCAGGAACCAGGGCCCGACCGGCGCCATGCAGTCGATTCCGGCTTCCGACAGCAGGATCTGCGGGGCCAGCAGCGTGCTGTTGACCCTGGTGAGCACGGCGATGTCCCTGGCGTCGGCGCCTCTGGCGATGAGGCCCCGCACCCGCTCGACCACCGCCAGGCCGCCGTCATGGGCTGCCTCGACCGCCAAGCACCGGCCCGGAGCATCGTCCCGGCCGGCCCCGTCGTCCACCGGCCCGCCATCTCCGGGAGCGGCGACATCCTGGGCAGGAACTGGGCGGGCTGAGATGTCCTTGGCGATGCGGTGGCGGTTGTGCGACAGCAGGTTGGACGCGGCCTCCACCACCGGGGCCGGGCAGCGGTAGTTCACGTTCAGCAGGTGGCGGGCCGCGCCCGGGAAGAAGCGCTCGTACTCGATCAGCCAGCGGGGCGAGGCGCCGGAGTAGCCGTAGATGGTCTGGTCGTCGTCGCCGACTCCGAACACCTCGGCCCTGGGACCGGCCAGCAGGCGGATCATCAGCAGATGCGCCGGCGTGAGGTCCTGGAACTCGTCCACCAGCAGCACGCCGCACACCCGGCGGGCCGCGGCCCGGGCACCCGGATCGGCCAGCAGCACCTCTATGGCCCGGACGATCTGATGGTCGAAGTCGACCGCGCCCCTCGCCTCCAGCGCCTCGGCGTAGGCCGGGGCCACCTCGGCGAAGCCCTCGACATCAGGGGCGTAGTCCCGCTCCACCTCGGCCGGGTCCCGCAGCCCGAGGCGGGATGCGCTGAGGGCCTCCACCCACGGCGCCAGCGGGTCGGTCATGGCCCGGCGTCGGCGTCGGGGCGCCCGCTCCCCCACCAGGCCGTGCAGCAGGTCGCGTACCGCCCGCTCGTCGATCACCTCGACTCGGCCGTGGTGAGCCGGGCGGGCGAAGGGGCCGGTGCCGTTGCACACCGCCAGCGCCAGGCTGTTGAGGGTGCGCACCTCCAAGCCTTCAAGGTCGGCGGTGCGCTCCTGCATCTCGGCCCGGGCCCTCACGTTGTAGGCCACCAGACACACCGCCGCAGGCGCCACGCCCAGGTCGCGGACCAGCCACCGGGCCCGCTCGGTCAGCACCCGGGTCTTGCCCGACCCGGCCGGGGCCACGATGCAGGCGCCCCCGCCGAGATGGCCCACAGCGTGTTGCTGGTCGGCTGCCAAGTCCGCGACCGGCTCGCAGTGCTTCAGGGCCGCCAGGTCGCCCACAGCCAGGTTGGCGGCGGGGATCAGTCCGGCGCCCTGAAACTCACCGGCGGCGGGGATCAGTCCGGCGCCCTGAAACTCACCGGCGGCGGGGATCAGTCCGGCGCCCTGAAACTCACCGGCGGCGAACGTGTCCAGCGGCCCGCCGTCGCACCAGGCGAGGTCCCCGGCAGGCGAAACGACATCGGCCGGCGCCCCCGCCACCGCTGGACGGGCGCCCAGTTCCAAGGCGAGGTCGCGGGGCGCGAAGCGCAACCTGTCAGGGTCTCGTGCGTCCGCCGCGTTGGCGGTGAGAAGGTGATGCCAGACCTCGTCGGTCAGCGTCAGGCCGGGTCCCCATTCCCACCAAGACTCCTGCAGGGCTGGCTCGGCGCCCGGCAGCGGGCCGTCCAGTTCGATCACCAGCCGCTCGCGGCCGTGCCAGGCCGATCGCAGCCGCCGCCCGGCCGCCGCGTCCGGCGATGACGTCCTCACCGTCACCCGGGGGCACTGCTCCCACGGTGCAGGCGCGAGTTGCCCCGGCGACACCAGCACGCTGCGGCCCAGGCAGTCCGGCCCGGCGACCCGTTCCACGTCGCAGGCCGGGGCACTCCCAACCCCGCGGTCTCTCCTATGCACTGGTCCTAGCTCCACGCCGTCCAGCATGCGGCCGGCGGACACCGCCCGCCCGTCCCGAACTGGCAGCAGAACGCACGCATACCGTGCAAAACGCTGCCAATTCCCGATGTGAGAGGGTCTCACGGGCGGGGGTGGACCGTAGGCGCTCGATCGCCGCCAGTACCGTGACGGTCGGCGCGGACGCTGCGAGCCCGGTGAACCGGGGGGTGGCCCGGAGGCGCTCAATCGCCGCCAGTACCCGGTCGGGCCGGTGGCAGCGGCCGTGATCGAAGCCGGACCGTATGCATGTCTCCAGCAGTTGGTCGTGCCGGGCCGTCTGCTTCCAGGGCAGCGGCAGGTAGACGGGCAGCCCGAAGGCGTCGGGCGAGGCGTTGATGACGCCGTGCAGCCTCATCGAACCAACCCGGCAATCGGCCACACCCGGCAGTGTCGCACGGAAGGGGGCCGCATCCCACCCCCCTGACGGTGAAACGCCTGGTTAGAGTCACCGGGGTGAGCGACCTGCCGCCGGCCGACTGGTACACCGACCCCGAGGACGAGTCGCTGTACCGCTACTGGGACGGGTCGGCCTGGACCGAGCACCGGGCCCCCCGCCACAGCCCGTCGGATGGCGAGACGGCACCGGGCCCGGGCCGGCTGCGCCGACCGGGGCGGCTCTTGGCCGACACGTTCTCGGTCGCAGGCAGGCGGTGGAGGAGCTGCGCGGCCGCCGCCCTGATCTACCTCGTCGGGCAGGTGGCGATGGTGGTGCTGCTGCTCATGGCCGCCGACAGCATCTTGATGGGCGAGTTGGGTGAGATCTGGGAGAGGGTCAGCGAGCCCGACTTCGATCCGGAGGCGCCCGAGCACACGGCATACTTCGAATCGCTGGAGGCGGATCTCTCGCCCGTGAACTTCGTGCCGCTCGTGCTGGGCGTCGGCGCCGTATGGTTCGCGGGCAACCTGCTGCAGGCGACCGTGATGCGCGTCGTGCTGAGCGACCTGCGGGGCCGGCCTCTGACTGCGACCGACGCGCTCAGGCAGGCTCTGGGCCGGGTCCCGCGACTGATGGGCCTCGACCTCCAGGTGGCCGCGATCCTCCTGATCGCGGTGACCGCAGCGCTCGTCGGGGGAGCCTTGGCGCCTCTGCTGCTGATACTGCTGGTCCCGGCCGTCATCGTCGGCGCCGTGTATCTCACGGTGGTGGTGTCGATGGCTCTCGCCTACGCCTCGGTCGGGCCGGCCACACCGTCGCTCCCGTACGGCGCCCGCCTCGTGCGGGGACGGTTCTGGGCGACGTTCGGACGGCTCCTGCTCGTCTTGGCGGTGCTGACGGCCGTGAGCTTCGCGCTCGGGGTGGTGACGGCCCTCGCCGGGATCGGCTCGCCGGCATTCGAGGGTGGGCAAGCTCTACCGGTCGTGTCACAGCTGGTGCAGACGGTGGTCGGAACAGCGGCCACGGTGGTGGGCATGACCGCGGCGGCGATCATCTACCACGACCTGGGGGGCGACTCGGAGTGAAGCGCCCCGGCTTCTAGCCGCCGGCCGCGTCGACCCGCTCGACGAAGTCGCGGTCGCGGGCCGAGAGGCCGCCCACGTCGTGGCTGGTGACGGCCAGTTCCACCCTGTTGTAGACGTTGGACCACTCGGGGTGATGGAAGAGCCGCTCGGCGATGAGGGCCACATGGGCCATGAACGCGAACGCGGCCCGGAAGTCGGCGAACACATAGGAGCGGCGCAGCACGTCGCCGTCGCGGCGCCACTCGGGATGAGCGGCCAGCACCTCCGCGATCTCGGCCTCGGTCAGCAGGTCGTCGTTGCTCATGGCCCGATGCTACGTCAGCAGGTCGGCGAACGGGTCTCCGAAGGGGTCGGTGAAGGGTGCCGCCTCGGGCTCGGGCAGGGCAGGGGTCCAGCGCTCGTAGCCCTCGGCCTCGAGCTCCTCGGCCAGCTCCGCGCCGCCGGACTCCTGTATGCGGCCTCCCGCGAAGACGTGAACGGCGTCGGGCCGGAGGTGGTCGAACACCCGGCTTGAGTGGGTGATGGCCAGCACCCCCAGCCCGTCGTGCTCGGTGGCGTCCTCGATCCGGTCGCCCACGAACCGCAGGGCGTCGACGTCGAGTCCGGAGTCGAGCTCGTCGACGACCGCGAACACTGGCTTCAGCACGCCGAGTTGCAGGGCCTCGTTGCGCTTGCGCTCGCCCCCTGACAGGTCGACGTTCACCGGGCGGGCCAGGAACTTCTCGTCGAAGCCGATCCGCTCCGCCTCCTCGCGCATCCGCTCGGCCACCGCGGCGCCCTCGGCGGTACACGCCGACTCGGTGAGCATGTCGAGCAGCGAGACGCCCGGCACCTCGGTCGGATACTGCATGGCCAGGAAGAGACCGGCCTCGGCCCGGCGCCACGCCGGCATCCCCAGCAGTTCGGTGCCGTCGAGGCGTACCGAGCCGCCGAGCACGTCGTAGCCGTGGCGACCGGCGATGACGTGGGCCAGGGTCGACTTGCCCGAGCCGTTCGGGCCCATGACCGCATGCACCTCGCCCGCGGCCACCTCCAGATCGACGCCGGTGAGGATCTCCCGGCCGGCTACGGAGGCCCGCAGTCCTTCGATCACCAGAGTGCTCACGAAGCGGGCTCTGCATCATCGCCGAGGTTCAACACGACCCGGCCGTCCACGACGGAGACCTCGTAGACGGGCACGGCCCGGGTAGCCGGAAGCGACAGCGGCTCGCCGGTCTCGAGGTCGAACACGGCGCCGTGGGCGACGCACTCGATGGCGCAGTCCTCGGGCTCCACCCAGCCCTCCGACAGCGACACCTCGGCGTGGCTGCACATGTCGCCGATGGCATAGACGTCGTCGCCGATGCGCACGACCGCGATCTCGCGGCCGGCCACCTCGACGCGCCGGGCCGAGTCGGGCGCAATCTCGTCGAGGGAGAACAGGTCGTGGGTCGTCATCTTCGCTGCTCCGATCTCGGTGGGGCCGCTCGTCTCGGTGGGACCGCTCGGTCGTTCATCGTGTCACGCCGCCTGGCTCAACATCTGGTTGAGCTTCACGGAGAGCGCTCGCCTGACGCCGTCGGTAATGGACCGCACGGGCAGGGCATCGATCACCTCGTCGAAGAACCCGGCCACGATCAGGCGCTCGGCCACGGGGGTCGGCACCCCCCGGCTCTCCAGGTAGAAGACCTGGTCGGGGTCCACAGGCCCCACCGCGGAGGCGTGGCTGCACCGGACGTCGTTGTTCTCGATCTCCAGGTTCGGCACCGACTCGGCCCAGGCGTCGTCGCTGAGCTTCAGATTCCGGTTGGTCTGGAAGGCGTTGGTGCCCCTGGCGTCGGGTCTGACCCGGATCAGGCCGGTGTACACGCTGCGGGCCGAGTCGCCTACTGCGCCCTTGTAGAGCAGGTTGGAGGTGGTGTCGGGGGCGGCGTGGTCCTGGTAGGTGCGAAAGTCGAGGATCTGGTCGCCGGCACCGAAGTAGACCGACAGCAGGTCGCCGCCGGCGCCCCGCCCGACGAGGCGCGTGTCGGCCCGGGTGCGGGCGTAGCCGCCTCCGAGCGCGACCGAGGCGGCCACCAGGGAGGCGTCGCGCTCCACCCGGGCGGTGTGGGCCGCGATCTGCCAGGCTCGGGGATCGTGCTGCTGCAGGTTGAGGTAGCCGAGCCGGCCGGCCGGGCCTACGTCCAGTTCCACCACCGGCACCACCAGCGCCGGTCCGCCCGAGTGTTGGACATCGAGCACGGTGGCCTGCGCGGCGCGGCCCACCCTGACCACAAGCCGGGGGAAGCTGGCCGCACCGGCCTCGCGGGCGTGGTGCCGTACCACGATCACGCCGTCGAGGATCGCTCCGTCGGGCACGTCCACCACCAGGGGCGCCGGGGCGAAGGCGTCGTTCAGCACGGTGAAGTAGTCCGACGCCCCGTCCGACACCGAGCCCAGCAACCCTTCCGCGCCGGCCGCTTCGGTCAGCGGCCCGACGTACGCGCCCGCAGCCGAGAGCCTGTCGATCCCGTCGACGGCCGCCACCCGGCCGTCGACCACGTCCACCACGGCCGTGACCGGCGCGCCGTCGATGCCGATCACGTCGCTGCCGGCGCCGGGCCGGTCCGGAGCCGCCGCAGTTGCGGCGCCGTTGGCAGGACGGTAGGAGGCGAGGTCGAGGTCGGCGATCGCGCTGTAGCGCCACTCCTCGGCGGCGGTGGTGGGAGGCGCCGCGGCCGCGAAGCGCTCAGCGGCTGCCGACCGGCGCTCTGCCAGCCAGCGGGGGCCCGGCAGGCTCCGGGCGGCGTCGACAGTGAACTGGTGCACTAGCAGGCCGCGCCGGCAGGTCGCGAGCGTCTCGTGCAGTGACGTCGTGTTTCCCGCTCTTGTTCTCTGCGCTCACGGGCCGCTCGGGCCACGGCCTCGCTCGCCACCGTGCATGTCTCCTGTGAACTCATCGTGTGTCCGCTCGGCCTCGGCAGGTGTCAGCCGCCGTCGCGATACCGCCTGCGGAACCGCTCGCCCAGCCCGCCCGAGGAGGGCCCGCCCTTGCCTTTGCCCCTGCCCTTGGACTTGCCGCCCTTGGCCCGGCTCCTCGAGCCCCGGCGCTTGCGCCGCTCGGCCTCGACCTCGGCGATCACGTCGGGGGCGGCCGCGTTCACGATGTCCTCGGCCGCGTCGAGCAGCGCCCCGATGCTGTCGTCGCTTCCCAGGCTCTCGGGCTCGGGCGGGGTCTCCGGGGTGACGAGGGTGCCGTAGCTCCAGTTGACGTCGGCCAGTCGACGGGTGTACTTCGGGCAGTCGTCGGGGCAGCGCCACGGAGCCTCGGGGGCCAGGTCCAGATCGCACTTGCGCACCGTCTCGCCGTTGGGATAGGTGCGCGACTCGAAGTACTTGCAGTCCTGGCGCATCGGCATGCCTCTCATTGTGGCATCCCGCCGGGGGTTCGCGTCGCGGTTCCGCCGAACCGCGGCCTCCTTGTCCGGGGTCAGGGGCCGTCCTGCACGACGACGGTGTCGGTGCCGGAGCGGCCGAACACCTCCGGGGCGTAGATCTCCTCCGCCTTGGCCGGGGGCACCACGAACGTGCCGGGGGTGGTGGCCCGCACGACGTAGCTGTATTCGTGGGTGCCGGCCCAAAGGTACGACGCGAAGGCCTCGGCCCGGTCGTCGCGGAGGTTCTGGTGCTCGTACCAGGTCCACCGCCACCACGAGTCGGCGGCCCCGCCGCGGCGGGCGTCGGCCTCGCCGGTCACCGCCAGGGCCGGGTTGAGGGCCTCGAAGCCGGCCGGCATGGGATCGACCAGCGCCATGTTGGTGCGCCGGCTGTCGTTGACCATGGTCACGGTGACCCGGACCCGTGCCCCGGCCAGCACATGCCAGACACCTTCGTCGTCGAGCCGCACGTCGCCGGGATCGTCTACCGCCTCGTAGCTGCGCTGCACCACGAAGCCCCGGTCGAGGGGATCCAGGCGGAGGTCGTCGGGGGCGTAGCGAAGCCCGAGACGGTAGTAGAGGCGGCCCTCCCCGTCCTTCTGCACTGCGAGGTCGGAGTCGCCCGCGGCCAGCAGCTCCGCCATCGGGACCAGCGTCAGGGCGCGATCGGTGCTGCGCCCGGAGAACTGGTGCTCGGCGGCGTAGAGGTCGCCGAGCCACACCCGGGCCACGAAGTCGGGGTCGGTGGCCTCGAACGCGGCGAAGTAGCGGTTCAGGGCCAGCAGGATGAACGAGTTCTCCTGGACGTTGTTCCAGCGTCCCCTGATCCGGCTGGCCAGCAGTCCCTCCACGACCTTGGGAATCAGGTCCGACTCGGGAGCCATCGTGATCAGGGCGTCGAGCACGATGGCGTCGGTGCGGCGGTCCGAATGCAGCAGCAGGAAGGCGTCCTCGCCGTAGTCGGTGACGAATGCGGCCGCCCCGGCCGTCTCGACGACCCGGTTGTTGAGGATCCGCTCGATGCCGGCCTCGACGGCGCCGTCGTCCACTACCGGCCAGATCCAGGCCAGGGCGTCCACCCCCAGGTCCGTGCCCCGGCGTTGCCAGAGGACGCGGGCGGCGCGGGCGTCCCGGTCCCCGCCCAGCGACCGGACATGCAGCGCGTAGGCTGTCAGCATGTCTTTGCTTCGCTGGCTGTACTGGGCCGGGATCCGGTCCTCGATGGTCTCCAGGTACCAGAGGCCGCTGGACATGACCCGGTCCGGCACGGTGAAGCCCTCGTTGCGGGCGACGATCAGGGCATGCATCGCCTGGATCGACTGGTACGGGCTCGAAGGACGGTTGCGCGACCACCACCCGAAGCCGCCGTCGCTGTTCTGGAGCGCCGACAGTTCGGTGATGTCGCGGCGCACGGTGGCGTCGAGCTCGGCCGGGCTGGCGAGACCCTGGGCCTCGAAGGCCCCGAGCACGTCTCGCAATGCGGAGACGGCCAGGATGCGGCTGGCGTAGGCGTCGGCGCTGGCGTACCGGTATTCGGAGAGGTACAGAACGGCGTCGGTCAGGGCCTGGAGCGCGGTCGACGACGTGTTGATCTCGAGCCCGCCGAACTGGGGAATCACGTCTCGCGGCGCGGCCAACGACTGGATGACCGCGCCCTCGTCGACCACCCCGTAGGTGGCGAATGCCTCGCTGGTGGCCGGGGTGTACACGGGCAGGGCGACGATCTGGGCGTCGGCGTGGTCGCCCGACACCGCTGCCGCCCGGAAGCGGGCTGTGCCCGGAGAGTCGGCTCGCGCCGGGAACCGGACCTCGACCCGGTCGTTGGCGGGCACCGTCACCCGCCGTCCCGGCGACCCGGCCAGCTCGAGGTTGGAGGTCTGCACGACCACATCCACTGTCATGGCGGAGTCGGTCTGGTTCTGGACCACGATCGGCAGCTCGAACTCGTCGCCGTAGTTCAGGAACCGGGGGGCCGAGGGCCGTACCTGGAGGGGCAGCCGTGCGGTGATGGCCGACTCGGCCGTGCCGAAGCGCTCTGCGCCGTGTACCGCGACCGCCATCACCCGGTAGCGGGTGAGGTTGTCGGGCAGGTCGAACTCCACGGTTGTCCGGCCGGCCGAGTCGGTGGCTGCGTCGGGGTCGAACAGTGCCAGCGCGTCGAGGTTCTCGCGGACGTCGACCTGTAGTCCCGCCGATGCGGACCGGCCGTCCACGGAGTCGGCGGCCGCCTCGGCCATCGCTTCTTCGGCGACTGCGAAGTCCTCCTCGATCAGGCGCACCAGCTCCTCGGGGCTCTCGAGCAGGATGGTGCTCCTGCCTCGCGCCGTGCGCAGGTACGCCGTCGCGGGGCGGTAGAAGACATCGATGGGGTCGATCAGCTCGTAGCCCGACACGGCCAGCACCGCCTCGTCCACCACGATGAGAAGCACGTTGGCCCCCTCGACGGGAGCGCCGCCGGCGTCGTCGACCTGCACCGCGATGCTGGTGGCCGCGCCGGGCTTCACCACCGTCGACGCGGGCTCGGCGGTGACGTCGAGGGTCCGCAGCAGGGGCGGGACCCGCAGCAACACCTGCCCGGACGCGTAGGCGGGGCGAGGGGGCGCACCTTCCAGGGTGGTCCCGTCGTCGGCGGTTCGCTCGGTGACGGAGACGATCTCGACCTGCACCAAGAGCTCGGGGACGTGATCGTCGGTGATCGGCACTTCGAGAACCGCAGCATGGTCGGCGATCTCGAAGGTGCGGAGCTCGATGATCCGGTTGTGGGAGATCGTCAGGAGGCCGGTCGCCGAGGCGAACGGCGAGTCGACGAGGATCTCCGCGGTGTCGCCCGAGGCGTAGGTCTCGGCATCGGGAATCAGGTTGGCGGCCTCGAGATCGATCCTGCGGCTCGGCACACCACTCCTTGAGCCGGCGACCCAGCGGGTCAGCTCGCTGCGGTTGGTCCGTCCGGCGTCGTCGACGACGTGGGCGGAGATGCGGTAGCGGCCTCCGATGCCGGCCGCGAACTCGCACTCGACCGGCGTCTGCTGCGACACGGCCTCACACGTCTCCGGGTCCGTCGGGACCTCGGTCCACTGGCCGTCGACGTACTGGTGGACGATGCGGGCCGCGGTGATCTCGAAGGATCGGCCGGGGACCGGGTTGCCGTCGATGTCGGTCACCACCGCGTCGATGTCGAGTGTGTCTCCGGCCCTCACGAAGGTGCGGGCGGAGCGGATGCCGACATACAGGCGGGCGGGATGGACCAGGACGTCGGCCGCCGACGCCCACTGCTGGCGGTTCACGTCGAGCACCCGGGCCTCGGCGGTCACCGTGGTGGGGAGATGGTCGCCGTCGCCCTCGAACTCCATGCGCAGGTAGTGGCGGCCGCTGGAGTCGGTCCTGCCCGAGAAGGTCTTGCGCTGCGGCTCGGGCCACGGCTCGTAGTGGTCGCCCAAGTACCACCACGGACGCCACACGCCGAACGTGAAGTCGCTCCAGTCGGGCGGCGAGTACGAGCCCTGCCGGGTGGTGACCGTCCAGGCGACCTCGGCGTCGGGGAGGGGCCCGCCCGAGAAGTAGGTGGCGTCGACGGCGGCCACCGCCGGCTCGTCCACCAGATGCGGGCCGGCTGATTCGAGGCGTGCCTCCACTTCGAACTCGGGCCGGCGGAACTCCTGGACCTGGAAGTAGTGATGGTGCGGGCCATCTTCGGGGCTGCCCGGACGCTCGAAGGCGATGCTGCTCCAGCCGAGGTTCGCTCCTTCCGCCAGTTCGACGGTGAGGTCGAAGCCGCCGTGGTCGTCGAGGCGGACCTCGCCGCGGCCGAGATCGTTGCCGAACGGGCCGGTGACGGTGTAGGTGACCAGCTCTCCGCGGGGCAGGAACTCGAGGTCGCCGTCGCCGCTCAGATCGAGGTTCCGGACCCAGCCCTTCATGTGCAGCGTCTCGCCGGGGCGGTAGATGCGGCGGTCGTCCGTCGTGTACCAGATGGTCTGATCGCCCTGCGGCCACGGCTCGAGTCTCACCGGGTGGAGGGCCCGGTCGGCGCCGAGCGATGCGACGACCCATGCATGTCCGTCGAGGCCGAGCGAGGCGCGGGCGAGGCCGTCGCCGTCGGTGGTGAGCGTCGCCTCCCGGCCTTCCAGCTCGATTCTCACACCGGCCAGCGGATGGCCGGAGCGCAGGTCGGTGGTCCACACCGCCACGTCGCGGTAGTCGGTGATCATGTCGACGCCGATGTCGGTGTCCTGCACCCACGCCATCGTCGAGTGGCCCGTCTCGGTCTCTGCGAGCCGGCCGGCCCCGTCCACGACCATGACCACATGGCCGTGCTCGCCGTCGAGGGCGCCGGAGAGGTCTATGGGAACCTCGGTGAGGCCGTCATCGTCGATGCCGGTGTCGACGATCTCATCGACTGCCAGAGGCCACGGCGCATCCACCACAGTCCTGTCCCAGCTCCGTCGCCGGCGAGACACCAGGTCCAGGTACGACCCGTAGTCATTCGGCTCCACGGCATAGAGGCGGACACGAAGCTGCTCCCACTGGCGCACCATGACAGGAATCGCCTGTCGCGCACCGAGCGGATCGACGGTGGCCAGTCGCCCTCCCGGAAAGCCGAGATAGGGGTCGGCTTCGTTGATGCTGAACTCGATCGTCTCGGGCTCTCCCAGCCTCTGACCGAACACGTCGCCCAGCGCGGCGGGGATCACCACCTCATAGACGGTGCCGCCGACGGTGGGGCCGTCGATGGTGATGGTTTGGTCGTACACCGAGACGGTGGCGCCCGGCAGCGCCGGCGCAATGGAGATGTCGGCTGCGTCGAGCGTGTCGGCATCCAGCGTGTTGTTGAACCAGGCGGCGAGCACGCTCCCCGGCCGGCACCCTCTGTTCGAGCAGTTGGTGTCCTCCAGCCGCAGCGGCGCGTACGTGCGGGCCTGCACCACCGACGATTCGTCGCTGGTGTTGGGGCCCTCGGCCGAAGGCACATGGGGGCCGACCTCGATCCTGATCGACGAGTCGGGCTCGAGCGGCGACGCCGGGCGGAAGGCGACCCAGGTGCCGTCGAGCGCGTACCCGAGCCGGGACCTGAAGTCCTCGTCGCCTGCGATCTCGGCCTCGGTGGCGAGGCGGATCGGATGCTGGTCGCCGCCGGCTGAGAAGGTGATGGCCTCGAGCGCCGCGGCCGGTTCGATCCGCTGGTCGAAGCCGGCGACGAAGACCGGTTGGAGATCGAGCGAGTCGTGCTGGGGTATGAGCCACGCCATGTTGGGCGTGGGGGTCTCGAACTCGAAGCGAACGGTCTCGGCCAGTTCGCCGCCGGACTGCGACGTCGTCCCGGCGGGGACTTCGATCACATAGGAGGTCGCCATCGGCAGGCGGTCGAACACCTCCGGGTCGTGCTCGAAGCGGAGTGTGCGCGTGCCGATCCATTGCCAGCGCCCCGGCAGCGGCGGCGTGATCGTGGCCGGGACGTCGAGGTCGTCGAGCTGGCTGACGGTGGCCAGCGGCACCATCGGCTGGTTGAAGGTGATGCTGACGAAGGGGGCGATCCCCACCTCGCCCTCGGGCTGCACCCGCAGCACGGCCAGGGGTCCGGGATCGACGTCCGGTGCGTCGCTGCCGGGCCCGGCCGGGAACGGACGATCGACGGTCTCGCCGGTGCGGGGCGGCGGCAGCGACTCGGGCGGGCGGTTGAAGTCGTCCGTGTCGCTCCCGTCGTCGTAGTCCCAAGGCGGGAGCCGGTCGGTCACGGCGCGGATCTCCTCCACATCGAGCGACATGCCGTCCACCCGGCTCACCGCCGACGAACCCAGACCGCTGATCGCATCGCCCCCGCTCAGGCGGACGGTCAGTGCCGTTCCCTGGCCCGAACCGCTCAGGCCGGCGGCCGAAGTCGCGGCAGCAAGCGTGGGAGCGCTGCCGGACCCGCCGCGCTCTCCCGCGCCAGAACCAGACGCAGCCGTACTACCGGACCCGCCGAGTTCCCCCGCGCCAGAACCAGACGCAGCCGCACTGCCGGACCCGCCGCGCTCTCCCGCGCCAGAACCAGACGCAGCCGCGCTGCCGGACCCGCCGCCACCACCAGAACCAGACGCAGCCGCGCCACCGGACCCGCCGAGTTCCCCCGCGCCAGGATCGCCGTCACCCCCGCAGGCGCTGGCCAGCAGCCCAACAACGATTCCGACGATCAGGCAACGCCTCAGTTGTTTCGGCATGGATCGGCAGCCCTCCTAGTGTCCCGAGTCGTAAGCTAATGCGGCTTGTTCAGGCCTCCGTGGAATTCTCGGGTTGGTTCCGCGCGCTCAATCCACAAGATCGCACCGAGAAATCTGGCGGCGACACGTGCAGACGATGTGTGCAGCGAATTCCTGACTCAGGACACTTGAGTGATTACAATGTGGATACACTTCTCACCGTGGCCAGACAGGCGGAGGCTCACGTGGACACAAGACTTGTGGCGATCGGAAACTCCAGGGGCGTGCGTCTGCCGAAGCCGCTCATCGAGGAGGCTGGACTGGGAGAACGGGTGTCGCTGAGAGTAGTCGACGGCGGCTTGCTGATCGAGCCCCGTTCCGAGGTGAGAGCGGGCTGGGCCGCAGCGGCCCGCCTCGCCCGGGAGCGAGGCGACGACGCCGCGGTTGAAGAAGCGTGGCCGCCGACGGGCTTCGACATCGACGAGTGGGAATGGGAGTCCGCTGAGGGCGACGCCTGATGGGGCCGCGGCGGGGCGAGGTGTACCTCTGTGAACTGGACCCCGCGGTCGGCTCGGAGATGCGCAAGACACGCCCGGTTCTGGTCGTATCGCCGGACGAGCTCAACGACCATGCGAGAAGCTGCCTGGTGGCGCCCATGACCACCGGCGGACACCCGTACCCGTTCCGGGTTGCATGCAGGTTTCGCGGCGCCTCCGGGCACGTCGCGGTCGATCAGATGCGGGCAGTGGACACGACCCGATTGGCACGCCGGCTCGGGCGCCTCTCCACATCCACCACCGCCCGGGTCCTGGCGGCGGCACGCGAGATGTTCGCAGACTGATGCTAGCCTCGCACCCCGTGCAACCGGGATCGACCCCCCGCCGGCAGGCGCAACAGGATCGCCAGCGGAAGGCCCCGCCCTTGTTGGTGGCCCTCGCAGCGGCGACCTGCCTGTTGGGTGCCATCAGCGGTGATGTCGCCACGGCTGCCCCCGCCCCCCCCCGGAGGGAGTGCCCCCGGGCGGGGGATTCTCGCCTGAATCGCTCCATTTAGCCGTCGAATACAGTCGGGGCGCCGGTGCCGGCATGGTTGCTGGCGCTTCGTCGGCGACCGCCGCGCAGGCGGCGGCCCGCGCCGCGGTCGCTGCTCCGGCGTTCCGCGACATCGGCGAGTCCGGAATGCACCAGCCGAGCGTCGAAGCCCTCGCGGGGCTGGGCGTGCTGAACGGCACCGGCTGCGATCCTGAGCGACTGTGCCCGCGGGATCCGCTGCCGCGGTGGGAGATGGCCGTCTGGGTGGTGCGGGTTCGGCAGCTTCCCGGTCTGGGGCAGGTGAGCGGATCGCGCTTCACTGACGTCGACGCTCATCTCTGGTGGGCGCGCCATGTGGAAGTTCTCGCGCAGAGCGCCATCACCACGGGCTGTGCGACGCGCCCGCTGAGGTTCTGTCCAGAACAGCGGGTCACCAGGGCGGAAATGGCGAGCTTCCTGATGCGGACCTTCGATCTTGACCCGGCACCGGAAGCCGGGTTCGTCGATGTCGAGCGCGGCGTACATGCCGCCGCGATCGACGCCCTGCGCGCTTCGGGGATCACCGCAGGCTGCGGGACGGGCCCGCTGAGGTACTGTCCCGGCGACTCTGTGACGCGAGCCGAGATGGCGAGTTTCTTGGCCCGGGCGATGGGGATCGTGGAGTTGCCCCGCAACTCGGACTCCCGGGCTCTGGAGCCGCTCAGCGACCAGACGCTGTCCAAGGTGGGGGATGCGGCCCGGATGATCCGGGAGCGCCGCAGCGACACGCTCCGGCTCAACTCCCAGGGAGCGCCGGACTGCCCTCCGCAGGCTGCGCCCACCGGTGTGCCCGACGAGGTCGAAGTTCTGCGGGTCGTCGACGGCTGCATGCGCGTGGCCTACGAGCGTCTCAACGGTCGCACCCTCGATGAGTTCCGACTCCGCATTGCCGGGGATCCCACGGTGCTCACCGTCGACCGTCCGGTCACGGTCGAGTTCAGCCAATCCCCCGGCGGCGACGACCCCCGTTCCGGCGAGCAGTGGTTCTTGGACGCAGTCGACGCCCGCGCGCTGTGGGCCGGATGGCCGGCTGGAGCCGAGGTGAAGGTTGCCGTGATCGACACCGGCGTGGACGGCACCCACCAAGACCTGGTGTCGAGTCTGCTGCCAGGCAAGGGGCGCGTACCCGGCTCTGACGACCCGGACGACGGGCGGGTCGACCCCGACGGCCACGGCACGCATGTGGCCGGCATAGTCGCCGCCGAAGCGCAGAACGGACTCAACGGCGCCGGAGTCGCCCCCCGCGCCAAAGTTGTCCCAATAAAGATAGACCTCCTCGGCGCTCCAAGCGAGATCGATAGTTACGACGTCGTCCGGTACGCCTCGGGCGCTCTCAGCGATGCCGTCAATCTGAGATCGGACGTCATCAACATGTCGTGGGGAAGCTATGGGTCGTCCGCCACCCTCTGCGCAGCTCTGAGAGTCGCGCACGAACTCGGGATCGTCACCGTCGCCTCCGCCGGCAACGATGCCGAGGACGCCTCGGGCCACTACCCGTCAGGCTACGACACCGTCATAGCTGTTGCCGCGGCCTCGGCCAGACAGGACGGATCACTGGCCGACTTCAGCAACTACGGCGGCGGCGTGGTTGTCGCACCGGGCGAGACGATTCTCTCGACGGCCCCTGGCAACCAGATGACGTACGCCAGAGGCACCTCCATGGCGGCGCCGATAGTCAGCGCGGTCGCGGCGCACATCAAGGCCAGATGGCCCGGCGCGGATCCCGACGAGATCCGTGACGCTATCGAGCAGACTGCCCTACTGCGCCCCGGCGAACGGGCGGACCGCCTCGGCCACGGCCACATCCAGCCCCTGGCTGCCATCGCCTATCTGTCCGAACTGCTCGGACCGCCGGCAGAACCCCCACCCGGACCGCCCTCAGGGCCCCCCAGCGCGCCCGGCGCGCCGCTCCTGACCCCGGGCGACAGCCGGATCGGCGTCACTTGGACGCCGCCCGACGACAACGGCGACGCCATCACCTGGTACGAGATCGTCGCCGAGAGCACGAACGAATGGAGCAACACCTTCGCGCCCGGCAACACCCGCAGCGCAACCATCACCGGCCTCACCAACAACATCGCCTACGGCGTCCAAGTACGCGCCTGGAACGGCCAGGGCCCAGGCGAATGGTCGCCCGGAAGCGTAGCCACCCCCGAGCCTGACGCACTGCCCCCCGAGGCGCCCGGCGCGCCGCTCCTGACCCCGGGCGACAGCCGGATCGGCGTCACTTGGA
>JAPPLH010000105.1:2257-11229 GCA_028819505.1 Acidimicrobiaceae bacterium | reverse complement strand
CGCCTGGAACGGCCAGGGCCCAGGCGAATGGTCGCCCGGAAGCGTAGCCACCCCCCGAGCGCCCGCCGGAGTCCGTGAACTTCGCATTTCATGGGGCAGCAGGGCCGACGATCGCGCCGATTGCCCTCTCGGCACGGAGTGTCGCAACCTCAGCTACACCTATGTTGGCGACTGGCCGTCACCGCCCTACACGGTGGAGTGCTTCGACCGGGGCGCGAGAACCGCCTCGTTCCAGTGGAGCGGGCGCGCCGAGACGGGCTGCTACTACTGGGGAGGGGTGGCGCAAGTCGTAGTCGACGGCGTCAGGTCGAACGAACTTGCATGGCAGCGCACAACGAAGCCCGATCCGCCGCGCGCGGTCGCGGTGACGTCCGCCCGCGGAAACGCCAACTCACGCGGATGATGAGAGGGGACCCAATTGTCCAAGCATGGGGGTAGGTTATCATGACTGAAGGAGACCAGAGTCCGCAGGATGCGGGGCGCGCCGGCACTGCTTCGGAGGTAGATGGTGCTTCCGGGTCCGATCCGCAGTCGGCTTCCGATGTTACGACGAAGGCTGGGGACGTCTCTGTATTCGGGCGAGCAATTGCCTCCACGACTGGGAGGACGATTCTAGCGGCGGTGGGATGTGCGCTCGTCATCGCCATGGTTTTCGTTGTCCGCGGCTGTGGGGGCGATGGGGAACCCTCCTCTGATGCGCTCTTGCTCGTGCGAGAGGGCTCCGGCGACCTCTACGTCGGCAGCGCCCATGTAGAGGTTGACCGCAGCGACCGGGTCGTGCGGGACTTCAATAGTCTGGCGCGTGCCGTGGAGACACGAGACGGAGTCTGGTGGTCGGTCGGACTCGTCGAGGCGGGGAGTCGCCGCGTCTTGGTGGCAGACACGTTGGACGGCGCCGGTGCTTGGGTCATCGAAGAATCCGAGGCAGAGGAGATCGTGTCGGAGAGCGGCGCCGTGGAGGTTGTTGTGGCTGGTGACGCTCTGTACTTGCGAGAGGCGCGTGAAGGTACGCAACGCTGCTATCGCGCTTCTCTTCACGCGCTCGACGACAGGGAGCGAGTGTTCCGGGGCGATGCCTGCGCAATCGCCTACTCAGGCCACATCTTGGGTGCGACGAGTTCGGGGGATTCCTACCGGGTGACGGTGTGGTCGCCACTGGGAGACGAGACCGCCATATCGCGGGCGAACTTCCAGGGCACGCTCTCGATGTCTGACAACGGCCGGTTCGTGGTGTCTGGCGACGATGAGGGCGTGACGGTCACGAGCGTTGACACTGGGGACCGTATCTGGGAACTCGATGGCGGCGTGGACTTCGATTTGGCCAGCCATCCCGGCGGTCACATCGCCCTGGCAGCCACAGCGGATTCTGGTGAGGCGTACCTGGTGGCGGTTGATGGCGCCGGAGACGCCGACGAACTGTTGGAGGTGAGAGACGGGCAG
Organism: Acidimicrobiaceae bacterium; assembly: GCA_028819505.1. Lineage (GTDB taxonomy): Bacteria > Actinomycetota > Acidimicrobiia > Acidimicrobiales > Aldehydirespiratoraceae > Aldehydirespirator. The sequence continues at coordinate 9,789 of JAPPLH010000105.1, read as the reverse complement.
ATTGTAGCCGAATTCGCAGTCTCGGGAGACCTGTTCTGGATCGAGAGCGGTGAAGATGATCGGGGAGTCCTGTCCGTTTGGGATGTCTCACAGAAAGAGGTGATCGAACTGGCGGAAGAAGAGGGGTTGCGATTGATTGGAGTTCACGAGGGAGCGGCCCTCACCGTAATTGAAGACGACCTCGGTGCGCTGTTCCAGCGGTTCCTGCCCACGGACCGGGGTACGGAACTGCACGAGTTCGACGACGAGGTTCAACGGAGCTTCATACATGGAGGATTCCTCTATCTTGCCGGAAGCGAGATAGCATCGGTAGTACCTCTGGATGGCGGTGAAGCCGTAGACTCGCTGGTGTGGGACGAGATCGAGATTCTCGATTTCAACGGAGGACTTCTGTTGGCCGTCGGCACCGACGGAACGTCGGAGGTGCTGTTCAGTATGCGGTCGGGTTCCGAATCCGATGTCGAATACGGGGACTTTGACGAAGTCGTGTCCGGCCAGATCTATGGCAGTTCCATCTATGCCACGGTCCGAGACGGACTGGGCTTGGAGACTCTCGTATTCGACGTCTCATCAGGTGATCTGCGAGACGACGCGCCGGACTATGGCGGCTATCGACTGGTGAACAGCCGAGCCCAGCCAATCAGAAGCACGCTGGTTGCCGTTGGCCAAGTGCCGGAGAGTTTCGACCTCCCTGCCGAGGAAGAGTCCCTTCGTCCTGCTGAGCCGGAGCCATCGCTCGAAGCTGAGCCGGAGCCAGCGGTCGCAGCTGAGCCGGAGCCATCCCTCGAAATGTTCCTGTTGGTGGGCACCGAGTCTGGAAACTATCGGGGCGAGTTAGTGTACTCGGGAGACACAACCGCTACAGGTTCAGGATTCCAGAGGGGGGGCGATGGCTAGCCGCGGAGACGAATGGCAACCTAGATCTCGTGGCCAATCTATTCCGGTCGGGTTCTGATACCTCGATTGCATCCAACGATGACGGCGGTGCAGGCTATAACGCACGGCTTGACCTCTTCCTTGATCCAGGCCTGTATGTCATCGAAGTACGAGGCTACGACGATGAAGTCGTGGGAGCCTATGGAATCGATGTCTGGTTCTACTGAAGTGTTGTGCCGGTGGACTCGTTCTCGAAATGGCGTACACCGCAGGCGACCACCAGGGCGCGCTCGACGCGCTCGGACGGTTCTGCGACCTCTACGAGACCGGCGAACTGCCCGAGTTCCACGACATCGTCGACACCTTCATCGCCCGCTCCGACGAGATCCTCGCCGGGCATCGCGCGGGCCGGCCCAGCAACGGACGCATCGGGGGCACCAACCTGCGCCGCACCGCCCACGGCTACTGACACCACCAACTTCGAAGCCCGCGGCCTGCTGACAACATGACCAGCGACCGGTGCCCGCCCACATCCCACGAAATCGCGCAGCGCCAACGTTATCACACAGTGAAGGCAAGGCATTCCAGCCCATGAAAGGAAACCCAACAATGAAGAAGTTCGTATTCGTCGGAGCGACTGTGGCGATCGCAGTGTTCTGCGCCGGCGTCGCCATCGGTCAGAGCCGACAGTTCAATGATGTTCCACCCGATCACTACGCGTATGCTGCAGTCGAATGGGCGGTCGACCACGGCATAACCGATGGATGCGGGGACGGTACCAACTTCTGTCCCGACACCAAATTGAATCGAGCCGAGATAGTTACGTTTCTGAAGAGGTACGACGATTGGGTACAGAATGGCCGTCCGTCGCCGTCATCCGGGTTGAACGCCGGAATAGGAGCTGAGGCCGCATGCCTTTACACCGACAGAGGTTGCCCGATCGAGAAGTCCGGCACCTTCGGAGTACCTCGCGACACACTCTTGATTGTTGGCCGAGATATCGCACCTGGTAGATGGTGGGTTGCCTCTAGATCTTTCCACCGATGCACCTTTGCATGGGTAACGGAGCGAATCAAGGATCATCCCGACTATGTGCCACCGGGTGAACGGTGGACAGACTGGATATCTGATTTCGGCCGCGTCCGCGGATACACAGGATACGAACACCGATCGGACTACGAGGACTATGGCTATGAGAGCATTCGCAGCGGTACAATCGTCATCGAAGAGGCATGGGCAGTGATCTTTGAATCCCACGACTGCTAGAGGACGGGATGGTGACCCTACCAAGCTGGATGCCGACCTAGCGCTACTGCTGGTCCTCGGTCGGATATACGGCCTCCATCAGGAGATACACGCTGGAAGACGGATTGTCATTGGGAAACTCCCTGTTGGCGCTGGCGTGAAGGATGGCAAGGCGCCTGGCTCGGGTGATGGCTTGATGTCGACGTGGCATGTAAGCCGCGCCGATCAGGCTCTTGCCCTGCGAGTTGTCGTGCTTGCGGCGGAGGCTTCGGCAGTTGTCGTTGTTGATCCAATTCTCATAGTCTGTGCAGTGGAGCACCAGCCACAACTCGAAGCTGGGGTTGGAGATTGCCACGCTGATGTCGTTGTCGCGAGCCATCTGGACCGCTTCCTTTAGCCGAGCATGCTGTGTCGGCGCTTCCACATCGAACACACACCAGTACTCGGTGGCCCCGGTCGCTTGGCCACGCTCGCTGCGCTTCACAACTCTGGCTTCCTCTACGAGCCTGCGCGGCTCGTATCCCATTCCGCGAATGTCCAGTGTGGCAATGCCACGAACTTCGTCAAGCGCGGCGAACGCCTTCAGATACAGCGGTTCGGTCAGCTCGCCCTCGCAGAAGATAACGAAGCGGGGCAGCTCGTTGCGCCGCGGCGCGCGCCGGCGCAACGGCTTGTCACGCCGTCGGTGCTGCGGCATGCTTACTTGCCGGGCGGGGAGGCCAGCGCTTCGCGCACGAGGTACTGGTCGACAATCGGGATTCCTCCGAAGCGTCCTTGTAGGTAGCCGCGTTCGAGATTCGTCGAGCGCCGGACACTGGTGCCGCGAAAGTCCGACAGCGGGGTCAGGTCGGTGCTGCCGTCGCCTCGCTTGGAGGTGAGCCACACTTCATCGCGGTTCAATTGGCCGAGCAGACTCGTGTCGTGGGTCGTGAAGATGAGCTGGGCGCAGTGGCGGTTGGTCGCGGGATCCTGGAACATCTCCACGAGCTGACCTGAAATGACAGGGTGAAGACTGGCGTCGAGTTCATCGACCACGATCACGCCGCCGTCCTCCAACACGGCAAGCAACTCCGGGAGAAGGCCAAGCCAGGTAAGCGTGCCGTCGGACTCGTCGCCAAGCTCCATAGGGCGTTGGTCGCCAGCAATGTCATGCAGAAGCCTCAGACTGCGGCCGCCGCGGCCTGAGCCCGCCGCGGCATCGACGACCTCCACACCGCTGACCCCGAGATCCGCGAATGTGAGCATCGCTAGGGCGAGTTCGCGGTGCCGCTCGCGCCGCTCACGCGCGGACGCATCGCCTCCGTTCTGGAGGTGGGACGGCGCCTCGTCGAACACGTCGATCAGGAAGTCGTCCCAGCCGCGGCGCGCCCAACGGGGTCCGGGTCGGTAGATCCGAGACTCCTTGGGGATCAGTCCGCGAGGCCAATAGTCGGCGAAGTAAATGTTGCGGATCCACCGGGCTACCGCGTCTATCTCCTCGGTCAGGCGGCTGGCCGCAGACAGAACCAACGTCGTCGGGGTGATCAGTTCGCGCCCGCCACCGGTGAAGCGCGAACCGCGCCTGAAGGCAAGCTTGTCGCCCTCGCGTTCGAACAACGTGCGGCGGCGGCGGTTCGGATAGCTGTAGAGCGCCTCGAGGACGACCCTGGATTCCTCTACCTCCAAGTCGTAGCTGTAGCGCACGCCGCCGACGACCATTTCGACCCCGAACTGCGACGGCTGAGGGTGCCCGGACGCGAAGCTGAAGGGGTCACATGGGATGCTGTCCTCCCAGGCGCGCAACGACACTGCCGCGGCATGCGACAGCCACGCGAGCGCGTCGATGAGGTTGGTCTTGCCCGACCCGTTGGCCCCGTAGATGCCGGCAACGGTCAATGCCTTCTCCTCAAGCCCCTCAAGCTGACGCGCCGCGACACGGTCTTTGTCAATCGCGAGCATCGACAACTCGACCGGCTCACGAATCGAACGGTGGTTGCTGACTTCGAACCTAAGCAGCATGGCTCCTCCTTGCAGAGAGCTTGCAAGTAAGTATAGCCGTGTGTTGCGCTTCTGCGAAAATAGGCTTCAAACCGTCAAATCGAGCCGGGCATCCGGAGTCGGCGGGCGCGAGACGATGCCAGTGGAGGGGGCTGTTCGGCCGCCCAGCGGGGGTCAGCCGACGCTGCCCTCCATCTGGAGCTCGATCAGGCGGCTCCACTCCACCGCGTACTCCATGGGCAGGGTGCGGGTGACCGGCTCGATGAAGCCGTTGACGATCAGGCCCATGGCCTGCTCCTCGGTGAGGCCCCGGCTTTGGAGGTAGAAGAGCTGGTCGTCGGCCACCTTCGACACGGTGGCCTCATGGCCGATCACCGCGTCGCCCGAGCCGACCTCCATGTAGGGGTAGGTGTCCGACACCGAGTCCTCGTCGAGGATCAGGGCGTCGCACTGGACGTGGCTCTTGCATCCGTGGGCGTCGTCCTCGACCCGCACCAGCCCCCGGTAGGAGGTGCGCCCGCCGCCGGAGGAGATCGACTTGGACACGATCTTTGAGGTGGTCTCGGGGGCGGCGTGAGTCATCTTGGCCCCGGTGTCCTGGTGCTGGCCCGGGCCGCCGTAGGCCACCGACAGCACCTCGCCCGACGCCTTGGGCCCGACCATCACCACCGCCGGGTACTTCATGGTGAGCTTCGAGTTGTGGACGATGAAGCCCTCGGACACGAAGTTGCCGGTGCCCTCCACCTCGATGTCCCAGGTGGGAACTGTCTCGGTGTCGGCGCTCACATCGACATCGCACACCTCCAACCCGGCAGCGAAGTCGATCCGTAGGTGGTCGTCGACATTGGCGCTCGACACAGGGACGATTGCCTTGTGAAGACGATCGGCCCGCACATATCCCAGGCCGCCGTGGACGAACGAGTAGAACGGGTGGTTGTCGGTCACTCGAAGCCGCCGCGAGCCCTGCCGCACGTCTCGGACCGGCTGTTCGCCGGAGTAGCGCTTGGCCGTGACCCGGCGCCAGCACAGCGAACCGGCGGCCTCGTCGTAGGACAGCACCTCGTCGCCGGGCATCACCAGCTCGATCGGCTTGGTGCCGCCCGGAGTGGTCACCCGCGAGCCCTCGGCCAGGCAGCCGATGTTGCCGTCGATCCACTCCATGTGGCCCTCGGCCTCCACCCGGGCCCGCTTGGTGACCAGGTTGTAGACGTTGTCGGACCAGTTCTGGATGGTGGTGTAGGTCACCCGAGCCGAGCGCCCGACCACGATCTCCACCACCGCCGAGTGCAGCGAGTCGGTGGAGTAGGTCGGCGCCGAGCAGCCCTCGATGTAGTGGACCTTGGAGCCCTCGTCGGCGATGATCAGCGTCCGCTCGAACTGGCCCATGTTCTCGGCGTTGATGCGGAAGTAGGCCTGCAGCGGCGCCTCCACCTCCACGCCGGGCGGCACGTAGATGAACGACCCGCCCGACCACACCGCCGAGTTGAGCGCCGAGAACTTGTTGTCGTTGGGCGGGATGACCGTGCCGAAGTGCTTCTTGACCAGCTGCGGGTACTCCCGCAGGGCGGTGTCCATGTCGCAGAACAGCACGCCCTGGGCCTCGAGGTCCTCACGGTTGCGGTGGTAGACGACCTCGCTCTCGTACTGGGCGGTCACCCCGGCCAGGTACTTGCGCTCGGCCTCGGGGATGCCGAGGCGCTCGTAGGTGTTCTTGATCGACTCCGGGACCATGTCCCAGTCGTTGGCGAGTGTGTCGGTGGGCTTGATGTAGTAGTAGATGTCGTCGAAGTTGATGCCGGTGGTGTCGCCGCCCCAGGTCGGCCGGGGCCGGCGCTCGAAGCGGCGGTGCGACTTGAGGCGGAAGTCGAGCATCCACTGGGGCTCGCCCTTGAGCCACGACATCTCAGAGATGATGTCGTCGTTGAGGCCCTTCTTGGGCTTGAAGACGTAGTCCTCCTCGTCGCTCCAGCCGAGCTGGTAGCGGCTGAGGTCGACACCGATGTCGGCGGTGGTCATGGCATCTCCCGGCGGGTGGCTGCTTGCGCCCACCCTATCGCGGGGCCCCGACAGCCGGACCGTCTCCCGCTCCCGCTGAAGCCCCGCGGAACGTTCACGGTCAGTCGATGCGGCGCTGCTCGGTGCGGTAGAGGCGGCCCCGTTCGGCGTAGACCTCGGCGTTCTGCCGGTTGTGGCCGGGCTCGACCGCGTTCTCGCGGATCCGGGCCGGCGTTCCCAGCGCCATGGCGCCGGGGGGCACCACCGTCCCGCCGGTCACGGTCGCGTTGGCGCCCACCAGGGCGTGGGGACCGATCCGGGCGTCGTGAATCACCACCGCCCCCACGCCGATGAGCGAGTCGTCATGCACGGTGCAGCCCTCCAGGTGGGCCTGATGGCCGATGGTGCAGTCGTCGCCGACGATCGTGGGGTGCGAGGGCGTGCAGTGGATCACCGCATTGTCCTGAACGTTGCTGCGGGCGCCTATGCGGATCACGCCGTCGTCGCCGCGCAGCACGGCGTAGGGCCACACCGAAGCCTCCGGGCCCAGTTCGACGTTGCCGATCACCACCGCCAGCGGATGCACGTAGGCGGTCGGATCGATTCTCGGCTCCAGGTCGCCGAGCGCATAGATCGCCATCTACACCTCCAAGCCACCCACGAACTGGCAGCAGAATGCACGCATACCGTGCAAAACGCTGCCAATTCGCCTGTCGCTGCCGTGCCGCTGCGGAATTGGCAGCACAATGCGCGGATGGCGTGCAGAACGCTGCCGACTCCCGGGAGGGCCGGAAGGCGTCACAGCCCCGCGACCCGGCCGTAGCCGCCCTTCAGGAAGATCAGCGGCCCGGGCACCGACCGGCTGTCGCGGCCGGCAGTGCCGAGGGCCACCACCCGGCCCACCACGATGTCGTGGTCGCCAGCGACGTGCATCGCCTCCACCCGGCAGTCGATCCAGGCCACACATCCCTCGATCACGGGCGCGCCGGTGGCCTCCACCCGGGTGCGCAGACCGTCGAAACGGTTCTCGACCTTGCTGGCGAACGTGGAGGACACCTCGGCCTGGTCGTCGCCGAGGACGTTCACGCAGAAACTGCCCACGTCGCGCATCCGGATCCACGAGTCCGAATCGTGGCCGGGACAGAACGACACCAGGGGCGGGTCCAGCGAGACGCTGGTGAACGACCCGATGGTCATGCCTTCGGGACCGCCCGGACAGGCCGCGGTCACGACGGTCACGCCCGTGGGGTAGTGGCCCAGAACCCGGCGGAACTCCTGACCGTCGATCGGTTCGTTGCCGCCGCTGACGCTCCCCATCGCATCGCGAGGGTAACAGTGGCACAATCGCATGATGAGTTCCGACCTCCCCTCGGCACCGCCCCTGCCCGACGGGCTGGTGGCGGTGGTCAAGCGCGACTGCCCGACCTGCGAGTTGGTGG
>JAPPLH010000105.1:0-2157 GCA_028819505.1 Acidimicrobiaceae bacterium | reverse complement strand
CCCGACGGGCTGGTGGCGGTGGTCAAGCGCGACTGCCCGACCTGCGAGTTGGTGGCGCCGGTGCTCAGCGACTTGCACGACCGGGCCGGCCTGACCGTGATCACCCAGGACGACCCGCACTTCCCCGTCGATGCCGACTGGGTCCGCCACGACGGCGACCTCGCCATTTCCTGGCATCACGACATCGAGGTGGTGCCGACGCTGCTGCGGGTGGTCGAAGGCTCGGAGGACCGGCGCACCGTCGGCTGGTCGCGGTCCGAGTGGGAGCAGTTCACGGACCTGGACGGCCTGGGCGACGGCCTGCCCGACTGGCGGCCGGGCTGCGGGTCGCTCAGTGTCGACCCCGCCCACACCGGCGAGCTGACGGTGCGGTTCTCGGCTTCGGGCCTGCGCAGCCGGCGGGTGGAGATGGCCGCCCTTGAGGACGAGTGGGAGTCGATGTGGGACCGAGGCTGGTCCGACGGGCTGCCGGTGGTTCCGCCGACCGAGGCGAGGGTGCTGCGGATGCTTGAGGGCACGACCCGCGACCCGTCCGAGATCGTGGCCACCGTGCCGCCGGCGCTGGTGGACTGCAGCGTCGAGAAGGTGGCCGTCAACGCGGTGATGGCCGGCTGCACGCCCGAGCACCTGCCGGTGGTGACCGCCGCGCTGGAAGCGGCCTGCACCGACGAGTTCAACATGCACGGCGTGCTGGCCACCACCATGAGCGTCGGGCCGGTGCTGGTGGTGAACGGGCCGGTAGCCGGGCGCATCGGCATGAACAGCGGGATCAACGCACTGGGTCAGGGCAATCGGGCCAACTCGACCATCGGCCGGGCCCTCCAGCTGGTGGTGCGCAACGTGGGCGGCGGCCGTCCCGGCGGCGTTGACCGGGCCACATTCGGCTCCCCGGCCAAGGTGGGCTTCTGCTTCGCCGAGGACGAGGCGGGCTCGCCGTGGACCTCCCTGGCCGAGAGCCGGGGCTGGCGGGCGGACCAGTCCACGATCACCGTGTTCGCGGGAGAGTCGCCCCGGATATTCGCCGACGAGAGATCCCGCAGCCCCGAGTCGCTTACCAGGCACCTGGCTCAGGCGCTGCAGGCCACGGTGTCGCCCCGGATGATGCTGGGCATGGATGCCATGCTGGTGCTGTCGCCCGACCACATGGCCCGCTACGCCGACGCGGGCTGGAGCCGGGACCGGTTCATGGAGGAGCTCTCCGCGGAGCTGCTGTGCGACGCGGATGAGCTTCTGGCCGGTGTCAGGGGCGTCGCCGCGGGCCTGCCTCCGGCTGCGGCCGGCCGGAAGGTCCCCAAGTTCCGCCCCGGCGGGCTGCTGGTAGCCCACGCCGGCGGACCAGCCGGACTGTTCTCGGCAATCATCGGCGGCTGGGCCAACGGTCCGAGAGGAAGCGACCCGGTGACCCGCGAGATCACGCCGTGACCCGCAAGACAGCTACTGTGACGAGTTCAAGGAGGCTCCAAGATGACGACGGTTCTCGACCCCACCTCTGAGACGGCACCGGCCACGCGGGAGCGGGCCAGGAGGCCCGAGTCGCTCGCCGGCCTCACCGTCGGCCTGCTCGACATATCCAAGCCCCGCGGCAACGTGTTCCTCGACCGCGTCTCGGAGCGGCTCACCGGACTCGGCGCGACCGTGAACCGCTACGCCAAGCCGGCCTTCAGCAAGCCGGCGCCGGTGGATCTGCGCCACGAGATAGCCACCACCTGCGACGCCGTGATCGAGGCGCTCGCCGATTGAGGCTCCTGCGTGTCGTGCAGTGTGCACGACGTGAGCGACCTCGAGCGCCGCGGCGTCCCCGGCGTCTTCGTGTCGACCGTCCATTTCGCCTCGGCGGTGGCGGCCCAGTCCGAGTCCCTGGGATTCGACGCGGCCGCGGTGCTCACCCGCCACCCGATCCAGGACCAGACCGACGACGAGATGACCGCCATCGCCGACGCCGCCTTCGACGACCTGGTCAAGGCCCTAGTCGGCCCCGCCTAGCCGCTCTCGACTCGCCGGAACGACCAGGGGGCGCAGCGAGATTCTATGGTGGCCTGGCTCGGGGGGGGGGGGCGGGCCCGCCCCCGGGGGCCCCGGGGGGGGGTGGGGCCCCCCGGGGGGGGGCCCCCGGGGGCGCCCCCCGGGGGGGGGGGGGAAAAGGGGGGGCCCCCCCCC
>JAPPLH010000108.1 GCA_028819505.1 Acidimicrobiaceae bacterium | reverse complement strand
CCCGATGATGGTCTCTGCGTCTGACCGGAGTTGGGGGCTTTGGCGGGGGTTTGGCGGGGGTTTGGCCTCTGAGGTGGCGTCTTGTCCCGGTTCGGTGTCCGGGCGGGGATCTGTGGGGGAGTTATGGTGTTGATTGTGTGAACCGATGCTGTTGGTGGAGCCGGCTGTGTTCGTGAAGACGACCCGCCGTCGCAGGGGCGACAAGGTGTATGAGTGCCTGTCTTTGGTGGAGTCGGTTCGCGACGGGCCGAAGACGAGGCACCGGACGCTTCTGCGGCTGGGCGAGGTGACCGCGCTGCGCGAGTCGGGGCAGCTGGAGCGGATCGTGGCCGCGCTGGAATCGCATCTGCGCGAATAGCGCCTCGACGCAGGGCGCGCTGGCCGCTGAGGATGCGCCCGCCGTCGGGGCTGTCGCCGGGCGGCGCCTCGGGCTCGGCGGGCACTTCACGGGGGTCGGTGCGCGGCGGGCCGCGGCGGCGTTGGGGGATGCGGTGTTCGCGAAGGCGGCGAACCGGCTGTCAGCGCCGTGCTCGAAGCGGCGCCTCGCGGAGTGGGCCGCGCGCGATGTGGTCAGGCTCGATGGTGCTCGACGATAGGGTTGCAGTCCGTGCCGGTGCGATCTACTGTTCGACGAGCGACGGCCGCTGCGGGGGTCAGCCTGACGTGTGAGCTGTTCGAGGGGCTGGGCTGGGCTCCCGTACGCAACGACGCCCACGACTTGGGAACCGATCTTTGGGTAGAGGCAGCCGACCGTCGAAGGTTCATGCCTGGTTTGATCATCGGTGTGCAGGTCAAGACGGGCCCGTCCTGGTTCTGGCTGGAGCAGCGCACGCCGGATGGTGAATTGCAGGGCTGGTGGTACTACGAACCCAACAACAAGCACTTCGACCACTGGTCCAGCCACGGTGTGCCCCACCTGATCGTCCTGTGCAACCTCGCCGAGCGGGCCGTCTACTGGGCCCATGTGACGCCCGGTGCGGTGACGTCGGTCGGCAAGGGCTCCAAGATCTTCGTGCCCGCGGATCAGACGATCGATGATGACTGTTTCGATGCTCTGCTTGAGGTGGCTGCCAGCCACCGGGCGGCTCCTCCGCTTGAGGGCACAGTTCTTTGGACAGGCGAAGGAGCTGTTCCGCCAGGCCGTAAGTTGCGCTGCGCGCTCATTGCCCCGAGATTGCTGGCTCCGCACCCCAACGCAGGCCAGGATGAGGCAATCGACGCTTTCGCGGGCGTGGCGCTGGCGGCGCAAGGACGTTTCAGGGAGCTCAAACGGTTCTCGGAGCAGCACCCGAGCGTGCCCGATCTGGAGAATCCCGGCCAGGGCTGCGACTGGGTCTGGCAGTTGATGGCAGCGATCTGGCGATGGGAATCGTCCGGGTCCACAGAGCCGCTCCGTTCGGTTTTCGAGGTTGCGTCGGACGCTGGATGCGCTGCAGCGAGCGGGGTGCTGTTGGCGTGCGCGCTCGGACGGCTCGAACAACCCGAGACCGCTCTGGAGGTCCTAGACGAGCTCATCGAAGGCGCTGAACTCCAGCCGGTCGACTACGGATGGGTGCTGGCACAGCGATCGCGCATCCGAGCCGAGATCGGCGACATCGCAGGCGCCCTCGCCGACGCAAGCGCGGCGCTTAGGGACTTCGCCACATCCGCGAACGATGTTTCCAGTTCCCCTCTGGCCGCTGCGGCCGCTTGGCAACTGTTCATGACAGCCCGTCGCAGCCAACCCGTCCCAGCCGTCACAGAACAAGACGCGGCCGATGACGCGGAAGACCCGGCGGACTCGCATCTAGGCTTCGCCGAGATGATCACCGCGTCGGACACAGCAGTGTCGTGGTGGCGTTCCCAGATGATCGCTGCGGCGCTCTATGAGGCCGAGGACCCGGCGTTCAAGCGCTGGGCAGAGGTCTCCACTGTGCGGGTGTTTCCCACCGGCGATCCGTGGTCGCCGGAGCTGTTCGCGGCTGAGCTGAGCGCCGATGTCACCGCAGACCAGAGCCGATGGCGTGACATCTCAGCCTTGCGGGCCCGCCAGCGGCTGATGCGCGCACCTGAATGCGGCGACATAACCGCCGAACTTGTAGAAGGGCTCGGCGCGTTGCGGCGCAGCGGCCATTACCAGTCACTGAGCCGAGCCGTTCTGCACCTCTATCAGGTCGGGCCGCTTGAAGCTGTCGCTGACGCAGTGAACAAGATCCCCCTCGATGGATGGACCCACACGTCGGCGTGCACCAACTTCGAGATGCTGGCCCATGCAGGGGACCTCCTAGACGAGCCGGTCGCCTCGCAGCTGATCGCTAGCAGCCTCGACCTCGCCAGCGGCCACCCGGCGGACTTCATCCGGCGGGTGCGACCGGACTTCAATGTCCGGTTGTACGCGCTACAAGCGGTAGGGGGCCTGTTGGCGGCGGCATCCCCCGGAGCGCACTGCGACACCGTCCAGTTCATTACCGAGCAGACCCAGGACCTTCATGAAGTGCATCTGGGGCTTCGAGGTGCCGTCGGGTTCCTGGGCTTCGAGCAACTCCCGGACCCGGAGCGCGAGGCGCTGTGGAGGTTCGCGCAACAAGACCAGGATCGTCTCGGAGCGGAGGTGCTTGCCTGGCTGGCCTCAAACGGCAACACCCAAGCCCGCTCAGAGTTGGCCCGCCGCGCCACCAGTGGCGACCGGTACGCCCTGGAGAACATCGGCGATCCGACGAGGCTCGACAGGAGCGACGCGGTCCGGATCATCGAGAGCCTCGAAGCACGCACTCGGGGTGTCGTTGGCCGTTCCCGTAGCGGCGCATACACAGGAGAGCAGTACGGAGCGCAACTCGCCCACCTCAACCTGCGTTTCCCAGATGCGGCCCGATGGGATGCCGTGATCGAGTTGCTGCTTGAGCCGATGGTGGCCGCAGACGACAAGCGCAACGTGTGCTCGCTCATCGTCGGGCTGCCTCAACCGCTGCCGCAACAGGTGTGTACGGCACTGGCTGAGAACATAGACAAGGTAGCGGCCGCCAGCCCCGGATTGCCCGTTGATGGCGACGTTGGTGGCGCCCGGGTTGCGCTCGCCATCGCTGTTGGCGTCCTCGACGGCGCCGATGCCGACACAGCGGCTTCAGCGCTTGCCTGCGGGTCCCGCCGCGAGCGCGAGGACGTCGCACACCTGCTTGGCTCAGGCTACTGCCAGAACCAGCAGCCGATCCTGGCCGCGCTCATCAACGACGAGCACGCCCCAGTGCGCAAACGCACCGCTCACGCAATCGGAAGACTCGCCAACACCAGCCCCACCAAACCGACCAGCCAACTGGCCCGAACCACCGCCGACAGTGACGGGACCCTCATGGTCACATGGCTGTTGCTCGGACTGTCGACACGCGATGCGCCGCTGTCCGAAATGGGAACCGAGATAGCCCAGCAACTGTCGCAGCATCGCTCCGGTCGAGTACGGCAACTGGCAGACCGCGTCCTGCGATAGGCATCACCTGTCGACCACCCGGCCGGCAACTAGACGATTAGTTCCAAGGCGTGGAGGCGGTCCACTATTTGTGGGGTGAGGGTGTCCAAGCTCGGGGTTGTCCATAGACCCCGATCCTGGAGGACCTTGGGCATGAACCCGGACTTGGACACCCTCGCGACTACACTGTATGTGAGGATCGACGACTGGTTACTGCTGGGGGAAGATGACGCGATGTAGGTCTGCACGCGGCTGCCGACGCATTCGATGTCGACCATGTCGACGCCTTGTCCGTAGAACAGTCCGGCGCCGCCGACGCGGCGCCGGGCGGCCCTCCTGGGCCTGGTGGAGGGTGCGGGCGGCGGCGACGGTGGCCGCGGCCACCCGGGCGGCCTCGTTGGCGGCGTGGGCGGCGTCCTGGCGGGCCGCGACGAGGCGGGGGCCTTCGTAGACATGGCCGTGCGCCGTCGCTCGCGGCGCCAGAATATTCCACCGGGGTGTGCACGTCGGCTCAAGGCGTGTATTGTGTGCGCAGCGGAGAGGACCGACGTATTCGGTTCCGTGAGTTCTGC
>JAPPLH010000144.1:2899-4020 GCA_028819505.1 Acidimicrobiaceae bacterium | reverse complement strand
GAATTGGCAGCGTTTTGCACGGTATGCGTGCATTGTGCTGCCAGTTCGGCTGGGTCTGGCAGCGGTGGGTGCCGGTCCGGGCGCTGTGGGCCATCCATTCGCGAGGTCGGGGGCGGCCACAGTGCGTGGGGCCCGTCTTCGTCTGCCAAGATGAACGCTCAGAACGCCTTCCCGCCGACCGCTGGAGGAACCGGAGACATGACGATGAACGTGGATCGCTTGACCGAGCTGTTCGGACTGGACGGCAGGACGGCTGTCGTGACCGGGGGGAGCCGCGGCATCGGCCGCATGATCGCCGGCGGGCTGCTCGACGCCGGCTGCCGGGTTATCGTCTCGGCCCGCAAGGCCGACCAGCTCGCCGCGGCTGCGGAGGAGATGTCTGCGCTCGGCCCGTGCGAGGCCGTGCAGGCCGACCTCTCCACAGCCGAGGGCTGCCAGGCGCTTGCCGGCGAGGTGGCGAAGCGGTGGGAGTCGCTGGACATCCTCGTCAACAACGCCGGCGCCAGCTGGGGCGCCCCGCTGGAAGAGTTCCCGGTGGACGGCTGGAACAAGGTGATGGACACCAATGTGCGGGGACCGTTCTTCCTCACCCAGAAGCTGCTCGACCTGCTGCGGGCCGCCGCCCGCCCGGAGGCGCCGGCCCGCGTGATCAACGTGGCCTCCGTCGACGGTCTGAAGGCGCCGGACATGGAGACCTACTCGTACTCGGCGTCGAAGGCCGGGATCATCCACCTCACCCGCCATCTCGCCAAGCGGCTCGCCCGCGAGCACATAACCGTCAACGCCATCGCCCCGGGGCCGTTCGACTCGAAGATGATGGCGTTCATCCTCGACGATCCGGAGGCCCGGGCCGACCTGGCGTCCATGGTCCCGCTGGGCAGGATCGGACGGCCCGACGACATGGCGGGCGCCGCCGTCTACCTGGCGTCGCGGGCCGGCGCCTACCTGACCGGCGCGACTGTGGCCGTGGGAGGCGGCATCGGTCTCGCCGACTGATCCTCGCCGTGTGGAATCGGCAGCGATGGGCGCCGGTTTGGACGCTGTGGGTTGCCCGAGCAGCCGGCCGGCGACCTCGCCAACCACCCCGCGGTCCACATCGGCGGCGTCGGGCATGAGCGCTG
>JAPPLH010000144.1:0-2799 GCA_028819505.1 Acidimicrobiaceae bacterium | reverse complement strand
GGTGCGGGACACGGGCGCCCGGGATGGGTACGTGAGGACGCCTGGACGGGCGCCGGAGATGGAATTGGCTCCCGATCCGTCTACCCTCGTATACCGGCCCCTGCCAGAGCAAGGAGCCGACGAACACTCACGGAGGCTGATCCCAGTGGCAACCGGACGATCCAGCTTCGCAAAGCGTCAAAGGGACATGGCCAAGAAGGCCCGCGCCGAGGCCAAGCGCCAGAAGCGTCTCGGGCGGGGCGAGCTCTACGACCTGGAGCAAGCCCATCGCGACGAGCCGGGCGCCGAGGCGGCGCCGCAGGGTCCTTCCCTCAGCAACGACGAGATCATGGCCAAGGTGGAGGAGTTGCATCGCCGTTACGACGACGGGCAGATGGACCTCGAGGCCTTCGACGAGCAGCGGGCCACGCTGATGGCCCAGATCTCCGTCGACTGACCGGCCGAGCCGGTCCGCGAATCCCTGGTCCGACGCCGGCGCGTCTTGTAGCTTGGCTCACCTATGGGGCTGGAAGGACTGCGCACGGGGCTGACCTTCGACGATGTCCTGATCGTCCCCCGGCGATCGTCGATCCGGTCCCGCCAGGACGTCTCGGTGCGGACACGGCTGTCGCGTCGCGTCGAGCTGGACCTGCCGGTCGTGGCGGCCAACATGGACACCGTCTGCGAGCACGAGATGGCCGTCGCCATGGCCCGGCTGGGCGGCATCGGCATCGTTCACCGCTTCATGCCGTCCGACACCCAGGCCGACGAGATCTGCAGGGTGAAGGACGCAGGCGGGAACCTCCTGGTGGGCGCGGCGGTGGGCACGGACCGCGACATGGTCGAGCGGGCCAAGGCGCTGGTGGCGGCCGGAGTCGACGTGCTGGTCCTGGACATCGCCCACGGCCACTCCGACCACGCCCTCGACGGCGTGCGCAGGCTCAAGGACCACTTCAGTGACATCGACGTGCTGGCCGGGAACATCGCCACCGCCGACGGCGCCGCCGACCTGGTGGAGGCGGGCGCCGACGCGGTGAAGGTGGGTGTGGGGCCCGGCGGCGTGTGTACCACCCGCACCGTGGCCGGCGTGGGCGTGCCCCAGCTGACCGCCATCGCCGACGTCGCCGGGACAGGCGTGCCGGTGATCGCCGACGGAGGCATCCGCGGCTCCGGCGACATTGCCAAGGCCTTGGCCGCGGGCGCGTCCACGGTGATGGTCGGCAGCATGCTGGCCGGCACCAAGGAGAGCCCCGGCGAGGTGGAGCAGGGGCCGAAGGGCCTCCAGAAGCGCATCCGCGGCATGGCCAGCCTCGAGGCGGTCCAGGCCCGGGCCGACCGCGCCGGCGAGGACCTCGACGAGGAGTACCTGTCGTACCGGGCCGCCGAGGGCGTCGAGGGCACCGTCCCCTACAAGGGGGAGGTCTCCAAGCTGGTGCTGCAGTTGATGGCGGGCCTGCGCAGCGCCATGAGCTACACCGACGCCGGCACGCTCGAGGAGTTCACCGAGTTGGCCCAGTTCATCGCGGTGACCCCGCAGGGCGTCATCGAGAGCCTGCCCCACGCCACGCTCGGCCCCCGCTAGCGGCGGCCCCCGGCCGTGGGGGAATTGGCGGCCCCCGGCCGTCGGGGGAATTGGCAGCGTCTTGCACCCTATGGGGTGCATTGTGCTGCCAATTCGGGGTGGACGGGTCAGCCGGCCAGGTCGGCGAAGCGCTCCAGGGTGGCCGGGTCGCCGCTGATCAGCAGCGTGGTCACGACCGACGACCGCCACGCCTCCAGATCCTCGGCGATCTTGGCCCACGGGCCGATCAGGGCGATCTCCTCGCACATCTGGGTGGTCACCGCCGCGGTTGCCGCAGCCTTGTCGCCGGACAGGTACAGGTCCTGGATGGTGTCGCACTGGGCCTCGTAGCCCATGCGGTCGAACACGGCCCGGTGGAAGTTGGCCCCCTTGGCGCCCATGCCCCCCACGTACAGCGAGATCACCGGCCGCACGAAGTCGGCGCAGGCGTCCACGTCGTCGCCGGGGACCAGGACCGTGGACGCCACCACCTCGAAGTCGTCGAGGCTGCGGCGGGCGCCGGGACGGCCGAAGCCCTCGGACAGGAAGCCGCGGTACATGGCGTCGTGGCGGGGCGAGAACAGCCAGGCCAGCCAGCCGTCGCAGATCTCGGCCGCCAGGGCGACGTTCTTGGGGCCTTCCGCGCCCAGGTAGATCGGGATGTCTGACCGCAGCGGATGCACGGTGCTCTTGAGGGCCTTGCCCAGGCCGGTGCTGCCGTCGCCGTGGTAGGGGAGTTGGTAGAACTCGCCGTCGTAGGCGACTGGCCCGGCCCGGTCCACGACCTGCCGCACGATGTCCACGTACTCGCGGGTGCGGGCCAGCGGCCGGGAGTAGGGCCGCCCGTACCAGCCCTCCACCACCTGCGGGCCGGAGGCGCCGACGCCCAGCACGAAGCGGCCGCCCGAGAGGTGGTCGAGCGTCAGCGCGGCCATGGCGGTGGCGGCCGGGGTGCGGGCCGCCATCTGGGTGATGGACGTGCCCAGGCGCACCCGCTCGGTGGCCGCCCCCCACCAGGACAGCGGCGTGAAGCAGTCCGAACCGTAGGCCTCCGCGGTCCAGATCGAGTCGAACCCGATCCGCTCGGCCGCCGCGATCCGCTCGGTCACCCCCGAGGGAGGCCCCGCCGACCAGTATCCGGTGTTCAGCCCGAGCTTCATGTTGGGTCTCCCTTGAGCGTTGGCTGCCGAAGCAGCAGGCGTGGACTCGGTCGCCCGGGAACGGTAGCGGCCCCGCCCGCCGAGATGTCCGCTCGGTGC
>JAPPLH010000119.1:36116-41205 GCA_028819505.1 Acidimicrobiaceae bacterium | reverse complement strand
TCCATGGCCGCCTCGACCGGCTGGATGACGCCGACGGCGCCGCCCTCGGTGGCGAGGGTGGCCGCGGTGTCCTCGAGGATCGTGTAGGGAGTGACCACGCCCTCCATGGCGTCGAGCTCCTCCCAGGGGAGTGTGCAGCAGATCATGACCGCGTCGCATCCGTCGGCCAGCAGTCGCCGCGCCTGTTTCTGCATCCCGTCGAGCACGACCTCGCGGGTGATGTTGACCGTGGATCCGTCCTCGAGGATCTCGGCGTAGGAGTTGGGCTCCACCCCTTCGGACAGTGCCCTCAGTTCGTCGTCGCTCATGCCGTCCTGGGAGCCGCAGACCACCAGGTCCGCCTCGAGGTCGAGGTGCGCTCTTACGAAGGCGACCATCTCCGGGTCGGACCGGTAGGGGACCAGCACTCCGATTCTTGTCATGGTTCATTTTCTAGTACGAGACGGGCACGGATTGGCAACCTCCGTCGTGCCCGATCAGGTGGGAGGCCTGGGGCTACCGCGGGCGCATCTGTAGCACGGTCGTGCTATGGTCTTGGATTGTGAGCACCACTACGACCACGGTCCGCCTCAGCGAAGAGGAACGCGAGCTTCTGTCTGAGCTTGCCGGCGAGTACGGCAGCCAAACGGGCGCCATACGCCGCGGCCTGCTGCTTCTGGCACGTGAGAGCAGCCAACGCCAGGCTCTGCGAGAGTTCCTGCGCGAATGGGCCGAGGAGGCCGGCCCGCCCGATCCCGAAGATGTGGCCGCCATGCGCGGCCGCTACTTCGCTTCGTGATCCTCGACGCCGGGGTACTGGTAGCGGTCGACCGAGGCGAACAAGCGGCCCAGTCCTTTCTCGCCGCCGCGCTCGAGGAGAGCACGGTGTTGCACACGTCGGCCCCTGTTGTAGCGCAAGTGTGGCGCGACGGCAGCCGGCAGGCCCGACTGGCTCGGTTCCTCGGCGCCGTCGAAGTTCACGACTTCACCTTCGTCGATGCCCGGGTGGTAGGCGGGATGCTCTTGAGGTCGGGGACGTCCGATGTCGTCGACGCACACATCGTGGCGCTCGCAGTGCGCCTACGGGACAGCATCGTCACCGCGGACGCAGCCGACTTCCTATCGCTGACGTCGCACCTGGGGATCGATGCGCCGCGAGTGCACCACTGGTAGGGCAGGATCCCGCCGGGGATCTGCGCAACCTCAGGTGTGTAGTCACTCTGTGGCGCGCTACGAGATGTCTTGCATGCCGCGACCGACGGCTACAGCCCCGGCGCCATCCCGCCCGCGATCGGGATGCTCACCCCGGTCAGGTAGCGGCCCTCGGGGCCGACCAGGAAGGCAATCACACCGGCCACCTCCTCGGGCTCGCACGAGTAGCCCAATGGGATGAAGCTGACCTCCATCTCCTCTGCCTCCTGGTAGGACAGGCCGTGCATGTCCATGTGCATCTCCATGACCCGGTCGTGCAGCTGGGTCTTGACCGAGCCGGGGCAGATGGCCACGCAACGGATGTTGTCGGGGCCGAACTCCAGCGCGATGGCCTTGGTCAACCCGATCACGGCGTGCTTGCTGGCGGTGTAGGGCGCCGGTATGCCGGCGATGGCGCCCAGCCCCGACATCGACGAGTTGTTGACGATGACACCGCCGCCGGCGGCCTGCATGTGACCGATGACCGCGCAGCTGAACCGGTTGACCCCGAGGAGGTTGACCGCCAGCGTCTGTGACCAGACCTCCTCGGAGTTCTCCAGCAGCCGGTGGCTGCCGATCCCCACGCCTGCGTTGTTGACCAGGATCTCCGGCGGCCCCAGCTGCTCGGCGACTGTGGCCACGCAGGTCTGCACCGAGTCTCTGTCGGTGGCGTCGGCGTGCACGGCCAGCGCCCGGCCGCCGGACGCCACGACCCCGGCCGCTCGTTCGGCCAGCGCGTCGGCGGTGCTGTCGAGGTCTACCAGGGCCACCGCCGCGCCCATCGACGCGAGCTTGGCGGCCACCGCCGCGCCCATGCCTCGCTGGTGGGAGGCGCCGGTGACCAGGGCGACCTTTCCTCCAAGGCTCATGTGACCGGCCTCCTCACAGATCGATGGAGTCGAAGAGGTCGCCGCCGTCGAAGGTGATCGCGTCCCAGTGCTCGACGAAGCGCCCGTCGCTGCCCTTGCGGAAGAAGTCGGCCGAGCGGTAGGCGACGGTGTCGCCCGAGGACGGGTCGATGCCCTCGACCCGTTGCAGGATCACCTCCATGTCGCCGTCGACCATGGTCAGGATCGTTTCGCGCTTGAGGGACGTCATAGCCTGCTTGATCGCCTCAACCTCCTCGAACAGCGCGTCGGCGCTGGTCTCATACGGCTGGGTGTTGGAGTGATAGTCCGGGTGGAGAAAGGCCCGGGCCTCCTCGTAGCGGCCGTCGGTCAAGCACTCGTACAGCCGCTCGACGCTCGGCTTGGGTTTCTTGTCGGTCATCGCTGCAGTCCTCTCCGGGAGATTCCGGTCACCCGCTCTCTTCGCGGACGCGGACGCCGGCCATGACACCGCCGTCGATCAGGAAGTCGGCCCCGGTGGCGTAGCTCGACTGGTCCGAGGCGAGGAACAGGACCGTGTTGGCGATCTCGTGGGGCCGCCCGACGCGTTCGAGGGTGGTGATCTTGTGGGTGTAGGACGCCTCCTCCTCGATCATCATCTCAGTGTCGATCATGCCGGGGCAGACACTGTTGACGCGGATGCCGTGGCGGCCCCATTCGAAGGCCGCACTCCGGGTGAGGCCCCGCACCGCGAACTTGCTGGTGACGTAGGCACCGACCTCATCGGACGCGATGAACCCGTTCGCTGATGAGATGTTGACGATCGAACCGCCGCCGTTGCGCCTCATGGGCTCGAACACGGCCCGCATCCCGAGGAACACGCCGGTCGTGTTGACCGCCATCGTCTGCTCGTACAACTCCAAGGACGTGCTCTCGAGCGGCGAGAACCGCGCGATGCCGGCGTTGTTGACGAGGATGTCGGGAGGGCCGAAGGTGTCCTGGCAGGACTGGACTGCAGCGGCCCACTGATCCTCGTCAGTCACGTCCAGTTCGAAGGGCGCAGCCGCGGGCCCGATCTCGTCGGCCACCGCCCGGCATGTCTCGGCGTTGATGTCACACACCAGGACGCGGGCGCCGTGCCGGGCCAGGGTCCTGGCCGACTCGGCTCCCAGCCCCCGGCCTGCTCCGGTGACGATGGCGATCTTGCCCTCAAGCTGAGTCATTCGTCCCCCTCATGGGTGGGAAGGCACTGTCGGTATGGCTGCACCGGCGGGATTACGCCGAGACCGGCTCGGGCGCGCCAACCTGTTGGCGAAGCCGACGGATGTACCACCGCTGGAAGTCTCCGATGAAGCTCTCCTGGGGAGCGAGTCGGCCGGGACGGTAGGCGCGTGAGGTGGCGCCCTGGTAGGTGCGCTCCCAGATCGGGAAGTCCTCGTCGTTGACCTCGGTGTAGAACTCGCACACCTCGTCGACGTCGTAGTCCCGCCCCTCCTCCGCGTCCTTGTCGACCAGCCACGTTGTCTGCCAGTAGACCTCGTTGTGGGCCGCCGGCCTGATGCTGAACATGGTGGCGTGGTCAGCCGACATGAACAGCGAGTCGAGCGGGTTGAAATTGGAGAACACTGAGGCGCCGTCGGACTCCGTGAACCGGCCCATCAGCGGAGCCACCCGCTTACCGCCGATCGTCTCCGACTGGTAGCCGGGGGCCAGCGGGCCCCGCACAAGCCAGCGGAACTGCTCGGCTTCCTCGCCGTCCTGGACGACAACGCCGGTCACATCGGGGAGTTGGGTCAGGGCGGCCTCCCATTCCTTCATCTCCTGCTCTGCCTGGGCCTCAGCCGCGATCACCTCCGCGGTTCGGGTGGCCGCGGCCGCTTGCCAGTAGGCCGGGGTGCGGGTCTTGGTGAAGTTGGGGTGCACGACAGGCACGTGGTACGGGTCGATGGTGTTCTCCACGAGGGTCTTCCAGTTGGCGGTTGCCGGGAAGCCGTGGACCCGGATTACCTTGGCGTCGGCGATTCCGTAGTACTGAAAGAGCTCGTGGAAGGGCTGGTAGGCCGCGTCGAAGTCGGTAGGGGTGTCTGACACCGACAAGAAGATCAGGCCTTCGAACACACGCAGGTGGCACGGACGGAGGTTGTGGGCCTCCGGATCGAAGGTCTCGTCGAAGACCACTTCGAGACGGCGGGACTTGATCCGGCCCTCCAGGCTGTAGCTCCAGTTGTGGTAGGGGCAGGTGAGCTGGCGCAATCCCTTGGCGCTCTCGTCGCAGAGGCGGGCGGCCCGGTGGCTGCACACGTTGTAGAAGGCGCGCACGATGCCGTCGCTGCCCCGCACGACGATTATCGACTCGCCCAGCAGCGACACGACCTTGGTGTCTCCGGCGTCGGGAATTTGCGAGACGTGCCCCACGATGTGCCAGAAGCGCTCCAGTAGCTCGATGTCGGCGGCCCACACGTCGGGATCGGTGTAGAACCCCGCCGGCAGCCCGTAACCCGGCCGGTACTGCTCAACGAGCGAGATGATCCGTTCTGACCTCACACACCCTCCCGGTCTGTACTAATGTGGGTCCTGACCCATATTAGACACGCGGAGTCCCTGCGTGTCAAACGATGGACTGCCAGCCAACCGGCTTCCATGTGACGGAACGTTCGCACCCCCGGATAGCACCGTACGATGCCATCCCGGCATGATACGGTACGGTCGCATCGCTATAGTGGGGGAGTGGATATGTACGCCCCTCTCCCCATCCTCACTGTAGGGCAGCTCGGGCAGGAGGTCCGCCGAGCGCGCCGTGGATTGGGTCTCACGCAAGCCGACCTAGCCGAGATGGCGCACGTCTCGCGGCGCTGGCTGGGCCAGCTGGAGCGCGGGCACCTCGGCGCGGAGGCGGGGAAGATACTGAGAGTCGTCCGAGCGTTGGACCTCGCCGTCGCCTTGCAGCCGGCCCCGCCGCAGGCCCCATGACCCAGCCGACCGAACTGGTCGTGCTCCTCAACGGCGAGCACGCCGGTGTGCTGAGCCGCAACAGGTCAGGTCGGCTCAGACTCGAATACGACGCCGGCTACGAGGCCAAGCCGCACTCTCCC
>JAPPLH010000119.1:0-36016 GCA_028819505.1 Acidimicrobiaceae bacterium | reverse complement strand
AGGTCGGCTCAGACTCGAATACGACGCCGGCTACGAGGCCAAGCCGCACTCTCCCGCGTTGTCGCTGTCGATGCCGCTGAGAGGAGGCCCATACGGCGAAGCGGCTACGAGCCGGTGGATCTCCTCGCTGCTGCCGGACCATCCCAGGGCACTGGAGCGTTGGTACAAGAAGGAGGGCGTGTCGTCGCCGTTCGGCCTGCTGGCAAGCCGAATCGGCTATGACTGTGCTGGGGCAGTCCAGTTCTGCCGTCCTGATCGACTGAGCGAACTGTCGGACCGATCAAGTGGGCTGACGCCGCTCACCTCCGAGGACATGGCCGAGCGCGTCAACGCGATGGCCGAGGATCCGGCCCAATGGGACTCAGACGACCTCGAATCGTGCTACAGCCTGGCCGGTTTCCAGAACAAGATGGCCCTACATCGGACGCCGATTGGGTGGGCTCGGCCCCATGGTTCAGCTCCGACTACACACATCCTGAAGCCGCGCCACCGAGACGGCGGGCAGGCAGCCGTGGTGGAGCATCTGTGCGCGGCAACGGCGCGCCGAGTCGGCTTGGACGCCGTTGTCACCGATGTCGAGTTTCACGGGGGCCATCCGGTGACAGTGGTCCAGCGCTACGACCGTCATCGGCCGGACGGCCCGTGGCGGCGTCGCCATCAGGAGGACATGTGCCAAGCACTGGGTCTCGACGGGAGACGCCGACACGAATGGGACGGCGGCCCGGGCATGGGCGTTATCGGGGACTTCATGCACCGCCACTGCTTGGATCCCGACACGGATGTGCGAAAGTTCGCCGACGGTCTCCTGTGGGCGCTCATCACGGTGAACCGTGACGCCCATGCGCGCAACTACAGCCTGCTGCTCTTGGGCCGAGAGGTCCACATGGCACCCCTGTACGACCTCCAGTCGTCGCTGCCCTATGGAGTCAAGCATCTCGGTGAGCGGGAAATGGCCATGCGCTATGGCAGCACCTACAGCCTCTACAGCGCGTCGTCCAACCACAGCCTCGCCGATGTGGCAGCGCGCTTGTCGCTCCCCACGATCTGGCTGATTGATCGCGCCGAAGAGTTGGCCCATGCAACCCACGAGGCCATGCGGGCCGAGATTGAGGGGTTGAGCGCCGAAGCGCGCGGTCTCTTGGATGTCGACGGCCTCTTGGAGCGGTTGAACATCCGCGCCAAGGCCATCGCGAGCACCGTTGAGGCCAATCGCGCCCGCATCCATCGGCGAGGGGGCGGCCCCGCATCCGATGACGCTGCATCCCCCGACGAAGGGCTCGATGCCGCTGGTGCACGGGTCATGTTCGACGAGTCCCATTCCGGTACCGAGCTGCTGCTTCCCGAATCGGATGAGGATGAGGCGTCGGCGTGACACCAAACCCATCTCGCCGAAGATGTCAGGCCAGCGTGCGGTGGACCGCCTCGATGAGCTTGCCTGCGTCGGGGAGGTAGGCCCGCTCCATCTGTGACGTGCTCGGCACGGGGATGTTGGGGGCCGCCACTCGCTCGACAGGGGCGTCCAGCAGGAAGAAGTTGTCGCCGGCTGCGGCCTGGGCGGCAAGCTCGGCCCCCAGGCCGCCGCGGATGCGGCTCTCCTCGATGATGACCAGCCGGCTGGTCTTGGCCACCGACGCGAAGATCGTGTCGCTGTCGAGCGGGACGATCGTGCGCGGGTCGACCACCTCGACGGAGATCCCCTGCTCTGCCAGCGTCTCAGCGGCGATCAAGGCCTGGTTCACCATGGCGCCGAAGGCGACCACGGTGACGTCGCTGCCCTCCCGGCGGACGGCCGCCTCCCCGAACGGCACCAGGTGGTCGCCGTCGGGCACCTCCGCCTCCGCGTTCTGGAGGCACAGGAGCATGTGCTCGAGGAACAGGACCGGGTCGTTGGACCGGATGGCCGTCTTCAACAGGCCCTTGGCGTCGGCCGGGGTGGACGGCATGGCGATGGGCAGGCCGGGTGTCTGGAAGAAGTGGGTCTCGGTGGACTGCGAGTGGTGCAGGCCGTAGGCGAAGCCTCCGCCGGTGGGCATGCGGATCACCAGAGGCACCTCGTACTGGCCCTGGGTCATGTAGCGCCACTGGGCCGCCTGGTTCACGATCTGGTCGGCGGCCAGCAGCACAAAGTCCGAGAACATGATCTCGACCACGGGTCTCATGCCCTCCAGCGCCGCACCGATGGCCACACCGACCAGCGCGTTCTCGTGGATGGGGGTGTCGACGACCCGTTCGGTGCCGAACTCCTCGACCAGACCGGCCGTGATCCCGAGGTTGGAGACCCGGATGTCCTCGCCCAGCAGGAACACCCGGTCGTCGCGCTGCATCTCCTCGCGCAGCGCCTCCGTTAAGGCATCCATGTACTTCACCGGCGCCATGCTCACAGCACCCCGGTATCGGCCAGATTCTCGAACAGGTAGCGGGTGCTGGGCGGCTCGGCCTCGAGAGCCCGCTTGAAGGCGGTGTCGACCTCTTCACGGGCCGCGGCGCCGGCCGCCTCGATCGCGCCGGTGTCCATCGTTCCCCGCTGGATCAGGACCGCCTCGTAGCGGCTGATGGGGTCCCTGCCCTTCCACTCCTCGACCAGGTCGTCGTCGATGTAGGTGAGGGGGTCGGCGTCGAAGTGGCCGGCGATGCGGCAGGTGATTAGCTCCAGCAACACCGGTCCGTCGCCGCGGCGGGCCGATTCGACGGCTTCGAGGGTCTCGCCGTGAACGAGCTCCACGTCGTTGCCGTCGAGGCACTTGTTGGGGATCCCGTAGTAGCCGGCCCGGCTCCCGACGCCCTCGGCCTCTGGGGGGAAGTGGACATCGTGGTAGCTGAACTCCACGACCTGGTTGTTGGCCACGATGATCACCAGCGGGAGGCCCCAGATGGCGGCCATGTTCATCATGGCGTGGGAGTCCGGGGTATTGAAGGCGCCCTCGCCCACATGGACCATCACCACCCGAGCCTCGCCGCGCATCTTGACCGCCTGGGCCGATCCGGCTGCCATCGTGAGGTTGGCGCCCAGGCAGCCCGACACGCCGTGGGTGTTGTGCTCCCGGTCGCCGAGATGAATGCCGCCGACGCCGCGGTTGATGCCAGTCTGTCGCCCCATCAACTCGGCCACGAGGGCGTTCATGTCGGTGCCCCGGCCGAGGTAGTCGCCGAACCCCCGGAACGTCGGGTAGAGGATGTCGTCGGGCTCGAGCGCGGCGGTGATGCCGGCCGAGATCGCCTCCTGGCCGGTGGCGGGGTGGGACATGCTCTCGCACCGGCCCCGCCTGATGAACCGCATGTGACCCTCGTCCAGGGCGCGGGCCCGCAGCATCTCGCGATGGAGGGCCCTCTGCAGATCGGGGTCGTTGCCGGCGGGCAGGCGTTCTCGGCGCGGTCGGGACTCCGGTCGGCTCACGGGCTCGGGCGCTTCGTCGGCGGTTGGGAGCGAGTCCGGGACAGGGGCGGGGTCTGCCGCCGCGCCTGCTACCGCGCGTTCGACGTCGGCCTTCGTGACGCGTCCCCTCGGGCCGGTCGCGTCCACAGTCGACAGATCGAGGCCGTGTTGCTCTGCGAGTCTCTGGGCCGCGGGGGTGGCGACGACCCGCGGCGCGCCGTCGAGCATCACGACCCTGTCATCGGACACGACGACCGGCTCAGCGGCGACGACGGTGCTCACGGTCGCAGGCGCCCGCGCTGGCGCCGGGCCGCGGGCGTCTCTGGCCGCCTCCGCGCTCTCGCCGATCACGGCGATCAGCTCGCCCGGTCTCGCCTCCTCGCCCTCGTCGAGCCGGATGTCGATGAAACCGTCGCAGACGGCCTCGACCTCGACCACCGTCTTCTCGCTCTCGACGGTGGCGATGACCTGGTCCTCGACGACCTCGTCGCCCGATGAGACGAGCCACTCGTTGAGGACGATCTCGCTGGTCGACATGCCGACCTTGGGCATGAGTACCTCTTCGCTCATGGGGGTCACTCGCCGGCCGAAATCAGCATCTCGCACAGGCCGACCGAGAGGCCCGCCAACATTCCGCCGTCGAGCAGCAGCGAGCTGCCGCTGATGTAGCGGCAGTCGTCGGAGGCCAGGAAGTGGATCGTGGCGGCCACCTCGTCCATCTCGCAGACCCGCCGTAGGGGGGTAAGCCGGTTGAAGGCGGCCACCTCGGCCTCCGAGTCGGTCTCGTCCGCCAGGCTCTCAGTGGCCACCGTGCCCGGCGCGATGGCCACCACCCGGATGCCGCGGTCGCCGAGTTCGATGGCCGCGCTGCGGGTGACGGCGTCCACCGCCGCCTTGGATGCGCTGTAGGGGCCGTACTCGGGCAGCGAGATGTGGGCCGCCAGGGAGGAGACGTTGATGATCACCCCGCCGTCCTTCATGGCCGGCGCGCCGTGCTTGATGCAGTAGACCGTGCCCATCACGTTGACCTCATGGTCACGCCGGAAGGCTCCGGTGTCTCCGGTGGTGATAGGGCAGTCGAAGTCCCAGACGCCGGCGTTGTTGACCAGGACGTCGATGGATCCCAGCCGGTCGCTTACCTGGCTCATGAGGGCCCGGACCTGCTCCTCGTCGCTCACGTCAGCCCGGATGAAGGTGGCCCCTAACCGGTCGGCCAGCTCGGAGTGGTCCGAGCGGTTGCAGAAGGCGACGGAGGCCCCCGCGGCCAGCAGGCGCTTCACGGTGGCCAGACCTATCCCGCTGCCGCCGCCGGTGACCAGCACCACCTTGTCTGTGACTGAGAACATTGCATCCCTGCTTTCTGCGCGATCGGGACTGGAGTTGGACGCCGGCTGCACTAGGTCCCTACACCCTGCAAGAAGAGGTCGACGGCCAGTTCGGGAATGTCGTCCAGCTGGAGGGTGGACTCGGGCATCCAACGCTCGAAGATCAGGCCGCTGATCAGGCTGCGCAGGACGCGGGTCAACTCGGAGGCCGACCGGTCGGCGCGGACCTCTCCCGTCTCCTGACCTCTCCCGATGACGACCTCGAGCGCTTGGTCGGAGGGGTCGACGGCCGGCAGGAGGGCCACCACCTCGTCACGGTTCGGCCTGAGGGTCTCCCGGTACATGACTCGGGCGAACTCCTCGATCTCGGCCGACACCTTGAGGTCCGTTCGCACTATCGCCAGCAACTGCTCGCGGATGGGGGCGTCGGCAGGGAGCGGTTCGAGGTTCTCGACGATGCGGGCGAACCAGGCCGCCACAGCCTCGCGGAAGACCTCGTGCTTCGATTCGAAGTAGTTGTAGATGGTGCCCTTGCCCAGTCCCGCGGCCAGGGAGATGTCGTCGACCCGGGCTCCGTCGAAGCCCTTGGCTGCGAACTCGGCGGTGGCGGCCTCCAGCAGCTTGCGCCGATGTTCGGATCTGGTCGCCTCAGTTACGCGGGGCACTGCATTATTATGGGTAGCGGCCCACTTTAAGTCAACCGCTTCAGGAGTTCGACATGACGGTGTATTCGCTGGTGGACATGCCCAGGCTTGCGGCCGACGGAGTACGCAACGCGGCCCGCGCCGAAGCCGCCGGCCTTCACCGCTACATGGTCGCCCAGGTCGAACGGGCCGACTGCGTAGCCGTGCTGGCGGTGGTTGCCGACCGGGTGCCGAGAATCGAGTTGGCCACCACGGTCATGGCCATC
Organism: Acidimicrobiaceae bacterium; assembly: GCA_028819505.1. Lineage (GTDB taxonomy): Bacteria > Actinomycetota > Acidimicrobiia > Acidimicrobiales > Aldehydirespiratoraceae > Aldehydirespirator. The sequence goes on along the minus strand of JAPPLH010000119.1, from coordinate 30,408 downwards.
CAATCGACGCTGCCGCAACACGTAGCCCAGCAGGCCCGGACGCTCAACCAGATCAGCGACGGCCGCTTCACGCTGGGTCTCGGCGCGAGTCATGAGCCGATCGCGGTAGGGGTGCTGGGGCTGGAATGGGACCGCCCGTACCGCCACATGGTCGAGTACTTGGACGCGGTGCTTCCGCTGCTGGCCGACCAGCGGGTGGATGTCGACGGCACGAAGGTGTCCCACCACACCGAGATCGACGTGCCCGGGCCCGCCCCGAGGGTGATGCTGGCCGCGATGGGGCCGAGGATGCTGGCGCTGGCGCGCGACCGCACGGAGGGCACCGTGCTGGCGTTCACGGGGCCACGCACGATCGAGAATTACGTTCGCCCGACCATCGGTGAGGACGCCATGGTGTCGGCCGCGGTCGGGGTGTGCGTCACCGCTGACGTCGACGATGCCAGGCGCAGGATCCGGGAGGAACTCGCCATCTACCCCGCCCTTCCGTCGTATCGGGCAATGGTGGAGCGTGAGGGCATCGCCGACATGATGGACCTGGTGGCGGTGGGCCGCCCCGACGCGGTGAGGGCCGAACTGGCCCGGTACGCGGCCGCGGGCGCGGACGAGATCGGGATCGAGATTCTCGGCACCCCCGAGGAGACGGAGCAGGCCTGGAAGATGATCGAGGAGGGTCTGGACTAGCCGTCCCGCCCCGCTCGGCGGGTTCCGGGGCCGGGCAGCTTCTGCTCAGCCGCGGCGGGACTCGGCCAGCAGGCAGAGGATCTCGTACATGAGGGTGGCTCCCACCAGGGCGGTGTTGCCCGAGGGATCGAAGGGCGGGGCCACCTCCACCACGTCGCCGCCGATCAGGTTCAGGTGCCGGAAGCAGCGCAGCAGTGACAGTGCCTCCCGGGTGGTGATGCCGCCGACCTCGGGGGTGCCGGTGCCCGGCGCGTACACCGGGTCGAGGCCGTCCACGTCGAAGCTGATGTAGGTGGGGCCGTCGCCCACGACGCGCTTGGCCTCGGCGGCCACGCCCTGCACGCCCAGTTCCTCGAACTCCTCGATGAACATCACCCGCATGCCCGCGCTCTGGGAGAACTCCCATCCGTCTCCCCAGTTCTGGGCGCCCCGGATACCGATCTGGATGCATCGGGCCGGATCGAGCAGCCCGTCCTCGGCGGCGAGGCGGAAGGGCGCTCCGTGATGGAACTTCTCGCCCCGGAACGGCCCCCAGGTGTCGGTGTGAGCATCGATGTGGATCATCCCGATGGGGGACTCGGGGCTGGCCAGGGCCCGAAAGATCGGGTAGGTGATCGAATGGTCGCCGCCGGCGGCCAGCGGCAGCGCGCCGGCCTCGATGATGCGCCGGGTGAATGCCTCGATGTCGGCGGTGGCTGCGGCGTTGTCGAACACCCGCGAGAAGCGCACGTCGCCGATGTCGGCCACGCGGGCCAGATCGAAGGGGTTCACCCCGGTGGCATGGTTGATGGCCCGCATCAGCGACGACTGGTTACGGATCTCGCGTGGCCCGTGGCGGGCGCCGGGCCGGTTAGTCACCCCGCCGTCGAAGGGCACCCCGAACATGGCGATGTCGAGATCGTCGGGATCGGGCACGTACGGGGCCCGCATGAAGGTGGCGATCTCGGAGTAGCGGGGTTCGTACAGCGGGTCGTTGCCGACCTCGATGCCTCGTGCAGCCACGGCTCGAAGGTTAGATCGTCGCCCCGGCGCGAGACTTCATCCGGTAGGTGACCAGCTCGTCGGTGTCGAGCGGCCCCGGCGCGTAGTGGCACGCCAACTCGTCGCCCAGATCGAAGATCATGGTGCCGACGCTCATGAGCGGCGAGTTCGTGGCCCGGCTCTGGCAGACCGCGCCGGAGGAGTACACGGCGGCAAGGTCGTCCAGAGTCGAGCCGGGCCGCACCTGCTCGTCCAGTTGGGCCAGCCGCTGCACAGAGTTCTCGAAGCGCCCGAAAGTGTGCACCGCCTCCAGCGCGAGGGTGTGGTTGGTGTGCAGCGCCCGTTCGCCGTCGGCCACCACCCTCATCGCTTTAGAAGACACCTCCACCGCCAGGGACCGGTGGCAGACTCCGATCACGAAGCTGTTGCCGCTGGCGATAGGCACCCGTCGCAACAGGGCCAGGGCCTCGTCGATGCTGGTGCAACGCAGAAGCATGGGGACAAGCAGGCCTGAGGCGATCCCGTCGGAACCGTGGGCGAGCTGGCTCAAGGTGGTGATGCAGACGGCAACGCCGGCGCTGTTGACGCCGTTCAGGGCCAGCAGGCCTGCCAGTGACGGCACCAGGACCTCGAGCCCCGACTGGTCGAGGTAGCGCAGCATCACCTGTGTGCTGTCGCAGTGGCGGTACAGGTCCTGAGTCTGGGCCACGAAGCCCTGTCCAGCGTGGTTCACGGCCAGCGCGCTGCACCGCTCACGCCCGCTGCGCTCTGCGGCACCCTCGGCCTCTAGGTCGTCGAGGTACCACCAGCACTCGTCGATGAGCTGCCAGGCGAACATGGTGTCGAAGCCCTGACCGGCCCCCTCGGCGATGCCGGCTACCTCCGCCACCAGGTCGGGGGCGTGGGCCTCGGCGGCGGCAAGCAGGCCGCTGGCCGCGACCTCGGCCACGAAGGCTCCGGGTTCGGTGCGGGGAGCCAGATCCTCGAACCAGGCGTCGACAGCGGCGGCGATCAGGCCGCGCAGTTCCTCGCCGTGCTGGCTACCGCGGTCCCGCGGTGGACCGGCGAGCGTGAGTTCGGGGATCATCGTCGCGCCAGTCTGCATGGCATCCGGCGGTCGGGCGCGAATGACAGCGCGAACTCGCGGCCCCAAGGCGGCTCAGGGTCGAGCATCTCGTGTTGGAAGCGGTCCAGGAAGCGGCCTACCGCCTCGGTCGCCTCCAGCAGGGCGAAGTGGCTGCCCACACAGAACTTGGGCCCGGTGAGAAACGGGAAGTAGGCCCGGCGCTCGAGACGCAGCGGGCTGTGATCGGTCCAACGATGCGGCAGGAACTCCGAGGGCCGCTCGAAGTAGCGGCTGCTCCGCAGGAGCACGTACTCGGGGATCAGGATCTCCCACCCGGCCGGCACCACGACGGGGCCGAGGTCGAGATCGGCGACCACGGCCCTGTTGGTCACGTGCACGGGCGGGTAGAGCCTCAGCGTGGAGGAAACCCACCGCATGCTGGAGGTCAACCTGTTCGGCGTGATCCACGGCACCAAGCACGCGTCGCGAGCGATGGAACCGGGCGGCTCGATCGTCAATACCGCCTCCATGGCCGGGATCGTGGGATTCCCGGGCCTCAGCGCCTACGGGGCCTCCAAGTGGGGAGTTGTGGGGCTTACCCGACATACAGCTGTGGAACTCGGCCCGCTCGGCATCAGGGTGAACTGCGTCTACCCGACCGGAGTCGCCACCCCCATGGCGGGCGAGGACCAGGGCCATTGGGCGGTACGGTCGCAGGTGCTGGCCAATCAGCACACCGACCGGCTCGCCACCGTCGACGACGTGGCTGCTGCCATTCACTTCCTGGCCTCCGACGACGCGGCCATGGTCAACGGCCATGCCCTATGCGTCGATGGAGGTCTCGGTGCCGGGATGAGCATCGGCATGATCGAGGCCGCCATCGGCGGGTCCATCCGCGACGGCTCCGCGATCATGGAGTGACGGTGCCGGAATGAGAGGGCTTCCATGACCGAACGCGACCTTCAGCGGCTGCTCGACATCGAGGCCATCAAAGCCATCAAAGCCCGCTACTGCTGGTACTGCGACGATCCCGACCAGCATCACCGCTTCCCCGAACTGTTCACCGACGATGCCGTGTTCATCGAGGAGCCCATCGGCCACCTGGTAGGCCGCGACGCCATCGTCGAGTGGAACGAGGAGTACTCCGCCACATGCGTTTGGTCACGCCACTACGCGGTGACCCCGCTCATCACTGTCGACGGCGATACCGCGACGGGACGCTGGCAGGCGCTTCTGCTGTCGGTTCAACTGATCGACGGCGTCGAGCAGATGCTGTGGGCCTCGGGCACCTACACCGAGGAGTACCGCAGGGTCGACGGTGAGTGGCTGTTCTCGAGGGTCCACGCCGCCGGCCGCTGGATGACCAGCTTCGACGAGGGCCTAGTCGAGCACCTCACCCTCTTCGACCAGCTCGGAAGGGCTCGCCACGCCCCGATCGATCGCGCTCTCTAGTCGAGGAAGCGGTTGAGGACGTTGCGGGTGATGGCCTCGACCTGCACTTCGCCCTGGGCCAGGGCGTGGCACCACTCGGTGGTTCCCGCGCAGAAGACCTCGCCTGAGCCCTTGGCCATGGCGGTGATCACCGCGCTGCCGTAGCGGATGCGGTCGCGGTGCTCCGGCGTGTCCTCGCCGAAGAGGGCCTCGGCCGCGAAGGCCAGGTCGCCGTCGGCGATCGAGATCAGGTTCCCGGCCTGGCCGTGGTCCTCCTCCTCGAGAGTCACCGGGGTCAACGCCAGGATCTCCAGGCCTCGGGGGGCGCCGTCGTCGCCGGTGGGATAGGGGAGCCCCCGGCGGAAGGTGTATGCCACGCCGTCGGTCTCGTAGCCCACCAGGGGCACACCGCCGCCCACGACGTCGCCGTAGTAGACGTCGGCCCCGTCGAAGGCCCAATGGCCGGGCCGGTACACGATGAACCCGCCCGCGCCCCTGGGCGACAGGCCACCCATCCGTGAGTACACGCCCCGGAAGCCGTTGGCGCCGAAGGTGGTGACCGGGGGCCGGTCGATGTAGTGCGCCTCGAACGCCCCGGTGCGCTGGTCGATGTCGTCGCTGTGGCGCTCGGGGTCGGCGTGGGCCGCGTACTTGTGGCACACCTGGGTGCGCAGATCGTCCTCCATGCGCACCTGCCAGACGATGTTGCCCGCGAGGCGGGCGTAGCGGCCGCCCCGCTCGATGAACCGATCGAGGACACCGCGGCCCGCGGCCGTCCAGTACTCGTCGTGGCCGGTGGTGACCACCGCCTGGTAGGCGTCGAGCACTCCTGGGTCGCGGTCGAGGTCCCACTGCGACACCAGTTCGGGCTCGTATCCGTTGGCCTCCAGCCAGCGGAACATAAGCGCGTCGTAGCGGGCCCAGCCGGCCGCCACCGTCCACACCGAGTAGCCATTGCTGATGGCCCAGTCCGCCGCCGGGATCCCGACCGCCGCACCCACCGGCGGGGGAGGTTGGGCCAGGCGGGGAGCACCGACCGGGGTGCGGATCAGGCCCCGCGACCACGGCCGGTCGAAGCTCAGGCGTGGCTTGAAGCTCTTCTCACGCACCTCCAGCGGGTCGGCGGTGTGGTCGACGTACTCGTCGGAGAAGTACCCGCAGCCCCCGCCCCAGTCGTTGTACTCCTGCCAGGTGTAGGTGGCCGCCACCATGGCCAGCTTCGAGCGCCGGCCGGGTGCTGACGGCCGCAGCACGAAGAAGGCGTCCTGGGTCACCCGTTGGCCGTCCCGCTCGCCCCGCAGGACGACGATGTAGCCGCCCGTGGCCAAGCCGGCTGGGACCTCGAATGAGGCGCCCCGGGGCCAGCCGCAGCCCGACGCGACCACGTCGTCGCCGATCGGATGGTGAGCTCCGGCCAGGCCGCTCTGCTCGTGGACCTTCTCGAAGGCGTGCCCGTCCCTCCAGACCTCGAAGCCCCATGTCGGCGCAGTGGTGGACACGTGGAGGCCCACCGTCTCGCCGGGGGCGTAGCTCGGCCGGTCGGTGTAGCCCCAGATCTCCAACGCCTCCGGGTCCGCGCTGGGGCCGTCAGCGGCGATCCGCTCCAGCCAGGTGAACCACTGCCCCTCGGAGGAGCCCCGCTCTGCCGTCATGGCTAGCGAGCCGCGATCTGCAGGACGGGGTGGTCCACTACGGCATCACCATGACCTTGCACTGGTCGGTGGGCGTGCGCAGCGCCTCGAAGGCCTCCGGCAGCGCATCCAGGCCGATGCGGTGCGAGATCAGCGGTGCGGGGTCGATGCGGCCGGACGCGATCATCTCCATGATGAACTCGTTGTCGGCCTTGGTGTAGACGCGGGCCGTGCGGATCACCGGCTCCTTGAAGTAGCCGAGCAGGTGGTCGAAGGAGTCCGGCTCCATGCACACCCCGCCGGTCACCACCCTCCCCTGGGGCCGGACCGCGGCGATGGCCGCGTTGAGCATCCCCGGCCGGCCCACCGCCTCGATCACCACGTCGGGCTCGGCCCCGGTCAGCTCGACGAAGCGGGCGGCGACATCGGTGTCCGGTCCGGCCTCGATGGTGTCGGTCGCCCCCAAGCGTAGGGCCAGCTCCCGGCGGTGCTCGACCCGCTCCGACACCACCACCCGGCGAGCGCCGAGGAACCGGGCCCAGACGGTGACGGCCTGGCCGATGGGGCCCCCGCCCAGGATCAGCACCCGGTCGCCGATCTCCAGCGCGGCCTGGCGCACGCACACCAGCCCGGTGGCCAGCGGCTCGCACAATGCGGCCACGTCCATGGACACGCCTTCGGGAACCGCCAGCAGGTCCGAGAGCGACACGGTCAGATACTCGGCGTAGGCGCCGTCGGGTTCGTCGGGGCCCAGCGCCCCGAAGGTGAGCTGCTCCGGGCACTCCTCGGGACGGTCGAGCAGGCAGTAGGGACAGCGCCCGCACGATCCGATCGGGATCGCGTACACCCGGTCGCCCACCGCCCAGTCGCCGGCCGGTTCGGGACCGATCTCGACGATCTCGCCGGTCACCTCGTGGCCCAGCACCGCGCCCCGGCGGGCCAGGTCGCCCTCCGCGGTGGTGGCGTGCAGGTCGGAGCCGCACACCCCGCACGCCGACACCCTGATCACCGCCTGACCCGGTCCGGGGCGAGGATCGGGGACTTCGGCGATGCGCAGTGGCAGGCCGGGAGCGTCGTAGATGGCGGCCTTCATGTGCGATGGCCTCCTTCGGTCGGTGGCTTGCGGGCAGTCATCGGCCTCCTCCAGTCTGCGGCCTGCCGGCGGTCATTGGTTGCTGGGGTTGCGGCGGACCTGCAGACCGGTGTCTCCCCGGCGAGGGAGCACGGCCGGATTGCGCTGCCAGTCGTCCACCCAGCCGTTGGCGCACCGGCCGAGGCGGTGGGCGTCGACCATCAGATCGGCCGGCACCGGGTCCATCAGCTCGATATGGGTGCCGTCGGCGTCGTAGAGCCAGGCGATGGTGCTGTCGTACTCGGGATAGTAGGCCGGCTCGCTCAGCGGCTCCACGCCCCGATCGACGGCCCGCTGCCAGGTCCCGGCCACGTCGCCGGTCGTGAAGCAGATGTGGTCGTAGCAGCTGCCCCGCCGCTCGAACACCGGCCCGTCGATGGTGTCGAAGGCGCCGCCGATGATCTCCAGGCTGAACTCGTGGCCGGCCGCGTCGAAGAACGGGTCGCTGAGCATCACGAACCCCTGCCTGCCGCCGCCAGGTAGCGGCGCGGTGAAGTCGTAGGTCTTGACCAGCCCGAAGTGCTCGACCCAGAACGCCTCGGCCCGGGCCAGATCCGAGGTGACGAAGCACACATGATGCAGGGACAAGTCGTCCCGGGGGCCCCGGGCGGGCCGGGGAACGGCCACGTCGCGGTGCTCGACCAGATCGATCATGAGTCCCTCGGGCGACCACACTCCCGCGGCCACGGCCAGGGTCACCCCGTCGACCGCGAACGGCTCCGGCTCCCAGGCCGACGGCACGCCGGCCGCCATGAGCCGGGCGTAGGCCGCCTCCACGTCATCGCACACCAGCGCCACCCGCTCGATGCTCCAAGGCTGGCGGGCCAGGTAGTCCTCGGACTCGCGCAGCAGCGGCGGGCCCTGGAACTCGAGCAGCACGTCGGTCCCGGCTCCGCCGTAGGCCACGTCGTGGCTGCCCCGGCGGTAGGTCCGCTCGGTCAACTGGCAGCCCAGCGCCCGGTACACGCCGAAGCTGTAGTCCACGTCGGGGGTCAGGAAACCGACGTGGTCGAAGCGGAAGTCCATCACCGGACCGTCATAGCGGCTGCAGACCTAGCCCGCGAACTCGGCTCGGAGGCGGTCGATGTCCAAGTCGACGCTCTCGACTATCTGCACGAACGACTCCCAGTGGGCCGGCAGGATCTCCACCGGGCCGTCGGAGTCCATGGCGCGCCAGCCCCGCTCGCCGGGCAGGAAGATCTCTTCGACTCCGGGGCGCCGCTTGGCCCCCTTCACCGCCTCGACCAGCCGGTCCGACTTGCGGCCGGCCTCATCGGCCGGCATCCAGTGGGACGGGTCGATGACGATAACGCAGGCGCCGCCGGTGAGGGCCTCGTCCCGGGGCTTCAACCAGTAGGACGGGGGTCCCGCGATCTCGGGGCTGAGGCGAGCGCCGGGGTTGATGATCCCGGCCAGCATCTCGGTGAACAGGTTGAAGGCGTACAGGCGGGGCGAGCCGAACACCGACGGCGCCTCGCAGTCCGATATCCGGCCGTAGTCCTCCATCTGCTTGAAGTAGGGGGCCGGGTCGTCGGTGAGTTCGCCTGTGTCAGGATCGACCAGGAACGGTCCCGGCAGTCGCTTGCCCTGGAAGTACGCCTCGCTCAAGTCGCCGTCGTGTACCTCGATGGCCTGGATGTCGCTGACGATCGGCCGGTGCTCGCCGCCGGGCGACGCGGCCGCGAAGGGCGCCCCCGACAGCATGTTCTCCATCCCTCCCCACGGTGAGACCAGCGGCAGGCTGTTGTTGGTGGCCATGGCCATCATGCCCTCCCGGGCCGCCATCCGGACGTAGGTGCCGAAGGCGCCTGCGTCGTTGAAGTCCCGCACGAAGGCGATGGCGATGGCGTGCTCGCGGGCCTTGGCGATGGCCGCCTCGGTGGCCACGGTGATGGCCCACTGGCCTGAGGACCGGCGGGCGTCGATCACCAGCCAGGCCGGTCCTTCGTCCACCACCTCAGGGACCGCGGTCACGTCCATGGTGCCGGTGCGGGCCAGCAGCACCGGGATCTCGAACACGCCCATCCCCTGGGTGAGCTTGCCGTTGCGGTCCCCGTCGGACACGCAGCGGGCCACCACCTCGGCGTGCTCGGCCGAGAAGCCCAGCTCGCCCAGAACCCGGCGGTAGCAGTGCTCCAGGAAGTCCGGGTCCTCGAGCAGCATCGCCCCGCCCCGGGTGGGATCGGGCTCGTTCATGGAGGCTCCCTTCGTCGCGGCCCGCCTCTACCGTTACCGGCCGTTCTACAGGTCGTCGAGGGAGTCCTGGGTACCCACGACCGACATGAACTCGATGATGGTGCCGAAAGGGTCGCGGCAGTAGACGGCGTCGCCGCCGTGGTCGAAGCGGAGCGGGTCGCCCATGCGGGTGCCGCCCAGCTCGACGAAACGGTCGAGGGCGGCGGGCACGTCGTCGACCTCGATGGCGAGGTGGCGCAGCCCCAGCTCGTGGGCGCCCCGAGCAGCGGGGTCGTCGCCGACCCGGGTCGGGGCGTGGTACTGCCACAGCTCGAGGTAGCTGTTGGAACCCCGCATCATCACACCGTCGGCCGACGACCCGACCAGCCCCACCGCGCTGTCGACGTTGGGCTCCGGGGCCCGCCACCGGTCCCGCCCGATGATCTCCATATCGAGCAGCGCGCCGTAGAAGGCGACCGCCGCGTCGAGGTCGCGGACCACCAGACCGGCGTGGTGGATCCCCCTGATTCGCACCTATGCAGCCAGTCGCTCGCGCACCTGCACCAGGTTGCCGCTGGGCTCGCGCAGGTAGCCGGTGCGGGCTCCGATGCGGTCGTCGTGCACAGGGGCGGCCACCTCTCCGAAGCCGGCGGCCAGCGCGTCGCGCCAGGCGGCCTCCACGTCGCCGGCCTGGTACAGCACGGTGGATATCACCGGTCCGTGGCGCTCCATCAGGGCGTGCTCGGCTTCGGTGCTGGGAGTGGCCAGCGCGTTCACGCACTGGCGGCCCTCGTAGGTGTGGTCGGCCAGGTACACGAGGCCGTCGTTGGCGCTGCGGGCGTCGAGGATGATCCGCTGGCCGAGCACATCGGTGTACCACTCGACCTGGCTGTCGAGGTCGCGGCACAGCTGCACCACGCCTAGGGTCTGCAGGCCGGGATGCCCCACCGGTCGGAACTCCACGTCGGGGGTCTTGAACTCGCCCGGGTACGACATGATCTCCACCCAGCGGCCTTCGGGGTCGATGGCCACGAAGCCGTGGTAGGTGTCGCCGAACTCCTCGTAGGGCATGGCCACGGTGGCGCCGTTGGACTGGAGATGGTCGACGGTGTCGTAGGCGCTGGGCACGATCCAGCAGATGTGGTTGATGCCCGAGTCGTGCTCGGCGAACCAGTTGCGCTCGTACTCGAACTGGTAGGGCGGCGACTCCAGTTGCATCTGGAAGGGGGCGCCGCAGGCCAGGAACGTGTAGTCCACGCCGCCCTCGCCGGTGTGGTGCAGGTCGGGGATCCCCTCCCAGTAGTAGGCCGGGATGGCGTGGTGCCAGCGCAGCCAGTTCCACATGGCGTCGCGGGGCTGCTTCTCGAAGATGCAGAGATGGTGAAGCTGGTAGGTCGGGTCGGTCATCTGGGCCTCCGCTGGTCGGTCGCGGCGCTCGGGTCGGTGGTCGACCAACGATAGGTGCAACGTCGCGGGTGGGAGAAAGTAGGGGAGAACGCACCGGCAACGACTCCGCCGCCTCGGCGGCCAATGTAGGTTGACGCTTCCACGGAACCATTCAGGAGTGACGGCAGTGGTCCCTAACCCAGACACGACACCGAGCGTCGCCGAGCCGGCGCTGCCCGACGGCGAGTACGCCTGGCACAAGCTGGTCGACCTCGACGAGATGGGCGAGGGCCGGGCGATGACCGTGACCGTCGGGCACGAGAGCCTGTGCGTCACCCGCACCGCCGACGGTGGCTACGGCTGCCTCGGCAACGCCTGCCCGCACCAGGGCGGCCCGCTGGGGGAGGGCTCCATCGAGGGCGGGTGGCTGCGCTGCCCGTGGCACGGCTACGACTACTCGCCCAAGAACGGCCGGCCCCCGCCGCCTTTCGACGACGCCCCGGCCGCGTACCGCACCGAGGTGCGGGCCGACGGCGTGTACGTGGCCCTGCCCGTTGAGCGACCCCGGGAACGCACCGTCTCCGACATGCTGGTGGAGACCATGGCGGCCTGGGGCGTGACCCATGTCTTCGGCATGGTGGGGCACTCCAACCTGGGCTTCGCCGACGCGGTGCGGGCCGCCGAGGCCCGGGGCGACCTGACCTTCATCGGCATCCGCCACGAGGGGGCGGCCTCGTTCGCGGCCTGCGCCTACGGAAAGCTCACCGGTGGGCTAGCCGCCTGCTTCGCCATCGCCGGGCCCGGCTCGACCAACCTGCTCACCGGCCTCTACGACGCCAAGATGGACCGGGCCCCGGTTCTGGCCTTGTCGGGGCAGGTGCCCTCCGCGGTGCGGGGGCGGGGCGCCTTCCAGGACACCGACCTGTCGGCCGCCTTCGCCGACGTGGCCCGCTACTCGGCCACGGTGCAATCCGGGTCCAACTACGCGGAACTCATGACGCTGGCCTGCAAGACGGCCGTCGTCGAGCGGGATGTGGGCCACTTGGTGCTTCCCGACGAGGTGCAGGTCCTGCCGGCGCCCGAAGGCCCGGCCGGTTCACCGGGCTCTCCGCAGGGGCGCACCGGTTCGCGGGCGGTGGAGCCACCCGCCGAGGCGCTGGCCGCGGCGGTCGATGCGGTGGCCGGAGCGGCCCGGCCGCTGATCATCGTCGGCCACGGTGCCCGCGGCTCAATGGCCGGCATCGTCGCCCTCGCCGAGTTGATCGGGGCGCCGGTGGCCACCACGTTCAAGGGCAAGGGACTGATCGGGGACCGCCATCCGCTGGCCTGCGGGGTGCTGGGCCGCTCGGGCACGCCCATCGCCAGCTGGTTCATGAACGAGGCCGACCTGCTGCTGACCTTCGGGGTGTCATTCGCCAACCACACCGGCATCGCCGACTACAAGCCGACCGTGCAGGTGGACTTCGATCCCATGGCCCTGGGCCGGTTCCACCCGGTGGACGTGCCGGTGCTGGCTGAGGTCGGGGTGGCCGCCAGAGCCCTTGGCGAGGCGATACCCGCCGACCGGAACTGTCAGGACCTGCGGGGAGAGGTGGCCGAGCGCTGGTCCATCTGGCGCGACGAGAAGGCCCGCCGCCGCGCCGACGACCGGGGCGAGGGCCTGAATGCGGCGTCGGTGTTCGACGCCCTCAGCCGGCTGGTCCCGGCCGACGCCATCGTGCCGGTCGACGTGGGCAACCACGCCTACTCCTTCGGGCGCTACTTCGAGACCAGGGGCCAGACCGTGCTGATGTCGGGCTACCTCGGCTCCATCGGCTTTGCGCTGCCCGCAGCCATGGGCTGCTGGGCCGCCACCCAGAGCCGACCCGAGCACGCCGGCCGGGCGGTGGTGTCGGTATCGGGCGACGGGGGGTTCGGCCAGTACGCCATGGAGCTCACCACCGCGGCCTCCTACGGCATGGACATCACCCACGTTCTGTTGAACAACAACGAGCTGGGGAAGATCTCCAAGGAGCAGCGAGCCGCCGAGCTCGACGTGTGGCAGACCTCGCTGCACAACCCCGACTTCGCAGCGTTCGCCGAGCTGTGCGGCGCTCGAGGCTTCCGGGTCATGTCCACCGACCAGCTCGACGACGCCGTCGAGGCAGCCCTCGACCACCAGGGCCCCGCCCTGGTGGAGATCCTCACCGACCCCCTTCTGGTATAGGGCGGTCCCGCAGGGACGGATCCGGCACCTCGATGCGCCGTGTGCCAGAATCGCACGATGCTACAGTCTGGTGCCATGGAGCTGAGCAGCCGGATCGCAGAGGCGCGCGAGCTCGCAGGGCTGACACAGGAGCAGGTGTCCGCGGCGACGGGGCTCGGACGGACGGTGATCGCGAAGATTGAGGCAGGAACCAGGAGGCTCGCCGCGGCCGAACTCGTGGTGTTCGCCGAAGCACTCGACCGGCCTGTGGACTGGTTCTTCCGAGCATCCCCTCCAGCGGTCTTGAGTCGGCGGTCAGATCCAGTCGTAGGAGGACGGTCGCGGATGCTGGACTCGCGGGTTGAGTGGATCGCTCGCGACATCGACTTTCTGTCTGCCGAGGGTGAACTCCCACAGATCACGAGGATTGTGATGGATCCTCCGTCGAGCGTCGAGGAGTCCGAGGCAGCCGCTGCGGAGTTGCGGGTCAAGCTCGGGGTGCCGGCCGGACCTCTCCATGGCCTCCAACGATGCGCTGAGCTAGCAGGCCTGTTCGCGTTCTCCCTCGACCTCAGCGAGGGTGGTGGCGATGCCGCGTATGTGGCGGTCGGTGATGTCGGTGTGGCAGTCATCAACGGTGCGCTCGAGCCAGGGAGGCGCCGCTTTAATCTCGCTCACGAACTCGGTCATCATGTGTTCCAGGACGCGTACGCGCCGGAGGTCGGGCTCTCTCCGCAGGATGAGAACGAGATGCTGATCAATGCTTTCGCGATCCATCTGCTTCTGCCCCGGCGTGACGCAGAAGTGATCAGGTCAGAGTTCGAGCGTGATCTCCGTCTCGCGGCGGTTGCGGCAGCGGTGCGCTATCGGCTGAGTTGGACCGCCGTATGCTCCCAACTGCGGAACGTCGGCGTCATCGATGCCGGGACTCGCGAGGATCTCGCAAGTCACCCGCCCTCTCGGGCGGACTTCATCGAGTTGGGGGAGCGCTGGGTTGCCGAACTCGTCCCGCCTAGCGTGCCGCCGCTCTACGGGAGACGGGTTCTCGCGGCTTATCGGCGTGGGAAGCTCACCGAAGCGCGCGCCGTGGAACTCCTGTGGGGCACCGTCGATCGTTGGGAGCTCCCCGCACAGGACGAGGTGCCGCTCGAAGCATGGAGGCGCGAGTTCGAGCCGCTCGCGTGAGTCCATCGCTGATCTTCGACACTACATGTTTGAGCCATTTCGCCTGCGCCGGAAGGCTGCCGGCACTCGAGTCGCTCGTCGATCCGTTTCGCTGCATTGCGCCAGTGGAAGTGCGAATCGAGATTCGTGCCGGCACTGCGGCGATACCGGCCCTCGCCGACGTACTGACCGCGGACTGGCTGGAGTCGGTTGAACTCTCGGAGACACACGAGCTCTCCGCCTTCGCTCGCTACAAGACGCTGCTGGGCGGCGGTTCGAGGGAGAACACCGGTGAGGCAGCCGTACTGGCGTGGGCGGGCGTCCATGGGGACGTGGCGATCATCGACGAACGCGCTGCGAGCCGCATAGCACAACGGGACGGCATCATGGCCCACGGCTCACTATGGCTCGTCGTCCAGGGAGTCCGACGCGGCGAACTGAGGCGTTCGGCGGCTGAACAATTGGTCGATGAACTTCGGGCGACGGGCATGCGGCTACCGACCGATGGACGGAGCCTGTTCTCATGGGCGCATGAGCAAGGATTGCTCCCGCAGTGGTGAGCACCCGCCAGCGGCAACTTCGTCGCTCATCTAGCCTTCGGCGTCTCCGCGGGGCGGGCAATGGGCATCCGTAGCGATGAGGCGCAGTCGTGGATCAGAGGATCTCGGGGATGGCCCCGACATACCCGGCATACTCGGAACCGATGACTGAGGGCAGCTCTGTTCCTGGGACATTCCGCCCGTTCCTGGGCGGTCCGAGTGTCCATGCGCTGCGGATCGATCTGCTGTATGTGGAGCCGATGGTGTGGCGGCGGTTCGTAGTGCCGTCGGAGACGAAGCTGCCGAAGTTCAACCGAATGCTCGAAGCCGTCATGGGCTGGGAGGGCTACCACCTGCACATGTTCGGAGTCGCCGACCTCCGCATCGGGCGGTCAGACGAATTCAGCACCGACATCATCGACGAGCGAAACATCAAACTGGAACAGCTGCTGCCCCGCGTCGGGTCGCAGCTGCGGTGGTCGTACGACTTCGGCGACGGCTGGGAGCACGACGTTGTCGTCGAGGCGATCGAGGCGCCGTCGCGCGATGTGCGCTACCCGAAATGCACTGCGGGGGAGCGGGCCTGCCCGCCGGAGGACTGTGGCGGGGTCTACGGCTACGACCATCTCCGCGCCGCGCTCGCCGATCCCGCTCATCCCGAACACGAGTTCTTGGGCGATTGGGCCGGCGCAGGCTTCGATCCCGACGCCTTCGACCAGATGGTGGCCACCGTCCATCTGCGCCAGGTCCGGTAGGGAGCAGAGCGCCGGCATCGGGCGGTGGTGGTGGGGTTCGACCCTCTCCTCGTCCTGCCGGTAGTAGCAATAGGCGTCCTACTTGGGTAGTATTGCTTCTATGAAGGTCAGCGTCAGCATTCCCGAGAGCGATGTCGAGTTTCTGGACGACTACGCGCGATGCCACGGCATCGCCTCGCGGTCGGCCGCTCTGCACCGGGCCATACGGCTCCTGCGAGCCTCCGAGCTTTCGCATCACTACGCGGACGCCTTTGCCGAATGGGTCCAAGACGGCGAGGACAAGGTCTGGGACACGGTCGTCGGTGACGGTCTGGGTGAGGACTGATGCGAAGGGGAGAGATCCGCTTCGTTGACCTTGATCCCGCGGCGGGCGCTGAGGCCGCTCGCAATCGCCCGGCCGTCATCGTGAGCAACGACGGTGCCAACACGATCGCAGCACTGCTAGGGCGCGGGGTCGTGACTGTGGTTCCGGCGACGTCCAACACGGAAGTGGTCCATCCGTTCCAGGTGCTCTTGGCCGCCACCGAGAGCGGCCTGCGATTGGATTCCAAGGTCCAGGCGGAGCAGATCAGATCGGTCGCAGTCGAGCGAGTAGGCGAAGCGACGGGTCTCGTCCCGCTGGATCTCATGGACCGCATCGACGACGCCATAAGGCTGCATCTGGGTCTCTGACCACAACATGACTGTGTCGCTCACCCCGAGGCGGAATCGGTGCTGGGGGGAGTTCAGGGTCATCCCCGATTGGCCGCCGACAGACCGGTGGGCACGGTGTGCCAGTGAACGAGCCGGCCCCGCAGCCGCAGGCCGCGGGCATCAATGGAGCGGGGTGGCCGTATGATCCGCGGGTGAGCATCGTGGAGACGCAAGCGCTGACGCAGCGGTTCGGCTCCACTGTGGCGCTCGACGCTCTCGACCTCCGGATGCAGCCCGGCGTGACCGGGCTGGTGGGCGCCAACGGCGCGGGCAAGACCACCCTGCTCAACGCCATGCTGGGCCTGCGCATCCCGACGTCGGGTTCGCTCACCGTGCTGGGCTACGATCCGCAGAGGGCGGGCCACCGGCTCAGGGCCAACGTGGGGTTCGCGCCCGAGCGCAACGTGCTGCCCGACGAGATGCGGGCCGTCGACTTCGTCCGCCACTTGGCCGAGGTGCAGGGCCTGCCCCGCGGCGAGGCCCGCAACCGCGCCTCCGACACGCTGTGGCTGGTCGGGCTGGGGGAGGAGCGCCTCCGGACGCTGGGCACCATGTCCACCGGCCAGCGCCAGCGGGTGAAGCTGGCCCAGGCCATCGCCTCTGATCCCAAGCTGGTGCTGCTCGACGAGCCCACCGACGGGCTCGACCCGGTGCAGCGCAGCGAGATGCTGGCCCTCATCGGCCAGATCAGCCGGGACTTCTCGATCAGCGTGGTGCTGTCGTCGCACCAGCTCGAAGAGGTCGAGCGGGTGTGCGACAACATCGTGGCCCTGGACGCCGGCCGCCTGGTGGCCTGCGGGCCCATCAGCGACCTCGTCGGCGCGGGCGACGGCATCACCCTCGAGCTGGTGGATGTGGCCGAGCCCGCCGGATCGGTCGACGCCGTGGAGGCCGCGCTGCGGGCCGGCGGCCTCGACGTTCGCCGCCACGAGGCCACGCTGGCGCTGCGGGGCGCGGCCTTCGAGGATCTCTGTGACCGGTCCCGCGACGCGGTGGCCGCCGCCGGAGCCCGAATCCGCCGCCTCGAGACCCGGCGCCGCACGCTCGAGGACCTCTTCGAGGACGCCGCCCGATGAGCGACACCCCGGTGCCGGACTCCAATGCGGCTGCGGCCCCCGAGGCCGCTCAGATCATCGACCGGGGATACCGGTCATACGAAGGGCCCCGCACCGGGCTGCCCGGATCGATCCGCTCGGTGGTGCGCTACTCGGTGCGCCACACCCTCGGGCTGGGCCGGGCGGCCCGGCACAAGATCCTGCCGTGGCTCGCGGTGGTCATCGCCCTGGTACCGGCGGTGGTGTTCGTGGGGCTGGCCGTCGTGCTCGACATCGACATGATCGAGGACGAGATCCTGCCCGACTACCACGAGTACTACGGCTTCATCACCACCGCCCTGTTCTTCTACTGCGCCATCATCGTGCCCGACATCTTGGTGGCCGACCGCCGCAACGGGATGCTCCAGCTGTACCTGTCGACCCCGCTGCAGCGGTGGAGCTATCTCGCTTCGAAGGCGGCGGCGGTGGCGGCCGCGCTGGCCGTGTTGACGATGGGGCCTGTGCTGTTCCTGCTGGTGGCCCGCACCCTCGAGGGTTCGGGGCCCGACGGGCTCGTCGAGTGGATCAAGATCTTCGTGCGCATCATCGCAGCCGGTGCGGCCATCTCCGCGGCGTTCACCATGGCCAGCCTGGCCGCGGCCAGCCTCACCGACCGGCGGCTCTTCGCCACCATCGGCGTTGTCGTGCTGCTGTGGGGCAGCGGCTTCACGACCCTGGCGCTGGTGGAGGCCGCGGACATGAGCGCGCAGGTCTACGCCTTCGACCTCGGAGGGATCGCCGACGAGCTCAAGAACCGGATCTACGGCGTCGAGGGGCTGGATCCCTTTGGAGCGCCCGAGTCCCCCGAAGACGATGTGTTCCAGCCCGGGGCTGGACGGGAACAGCTGTCCACCCTGTTCGTGGTGGCGGCCAACTTCGCGTGGGTGGCCCTGGGCTCGGCCGTGGTGTGGTGGCGCTACCGGCGACTGGCGCTGAGCCGATGAGTACCAGCCCGCCCACTCCGCCGCCGCCGGGACCTCCGGTGTCCCCGCCGGCACCGCCGGTCGGAGGGACGCCTCCGCCCCCGCCGCCCGACGGTTCGGCCATGGTCGAGGTGAACGGCGTGTCGAAGGTGTTCGGCGACGTCGTGGCGGTGTCCGATGTGAGCTTCTCGGTCCGGGCCGGCGTCACCGCCCTGCTCGGGCCCAACGGCGCCGGCAAGTCCACCCTGTTCAGGGTGATGTGCGGGCTGACCCCGCCCACCAAGGGCACCGTCCGGGTGCTGGGCGCCGACGCCCGCCGCGACCGCGACGTCCGGGGCCGCATCGGCCTCGTGCCGCAGCAGGACGGCCTGTTCGACCGGCTCAGCGCGCGGGAGTTCGTGACCCTGGCCGCGGCCACCGAGGCGGTGGCCGAGCCGGAGCCCGCCGCCCGGCGGGCCCTTGGAGTGGTGGGCCTCGACTCCGACGGCTCCAGGCGGGTGTCGGGCTTCTCCAAAGGCATGCGCCAGCGGGTGAAGCTGGCCGCCGCGCTGGTTCACGACCCCGAGGTGCTGATCCTCGACGAGCCCCTCACCGGGCTGGACCCGGTGCAGCGGCGCCGCATGATCGAGCTGTTCCATGGCCTCGGCGACGAGGGCCGGTGCGTGCTGGTGTCGAGCCACGTCCTCGAGGAGGTCGCCCGCCTCGGCTCCCGGATACTCCTGATCGCCCAGGGACGCCTGGCCGCCACCGGCGACTACCGCGAGCTGCGCGAGCTCATGGACGACCGCCCCCACCGCATCCGCATCGCCGTGGACCGGCCCCGGCAGTTCGCGGCGGCCCTGGTGGAGTCGGGCACGGCCGTGGGAGTCAGCGTCGGCCGGGACTCCCTCGTCGTGGACACCCGCGACGTCGACCGTCTCGGACGGGAGGTCGCTCCGCTGGCGCAGCGCCTCGAGGCCCGCCTGTCGCGGGTCGTCCCCCTCGACGAGGACCTCGAGTCGGTGTTCCGCTACCTGGTGGAGAGGCGATGATTCAGCGGTGTGCCTTCCGGGATCGGGCGATGGCTAAGCGGTGTCCCTTCCGGGATCGGGCGATGGCTCATCAGCCGTCCCCTTCCGGGAGCGCGAGGCGATGACTGAGCGGTGTCCCTTCCGGGATCGGGCGTTGGCTCATCAGCCGTCCCCTTCCGGGAGCGCGAGGCGATGACTGCGACGAACCCGCCCCGAAGCCGCCGGCACGTGCCCGGCCTCCGGGCCGCGGCGCTTACCTACCGTGTGCTGGTCCGCCAGGTCCTCACCCCCGGGAGGATCGTGGCGCTGGGGGCGCTGGGCGCGCTGATGATGCTGGTCGGCTGGCTGGTCGGCCTCAACGCCGGCGACGAGGGACAGGGCGCGGCCGAGCTGCTGAGGGATGGTGCCGGCTACGCCGACGGCTTCGGGCTGATCATCATCGTGCCCATCGTGTCGCTGGTGTTCGGCTCGTCCGTGCTGGGGGAGACCCGCGAGGACGGCACCCTCGTCTACCTCTGGCTGCGCCCCATGGCCCGCGCCCCGGTGGTGGCCGGGGCGGCCGCCGCCGCGGCCACGGCAGCGCTGCCCCTGACGGTGGTCCCGACCGCGGCGGGCGGCTGGCTGGCGGCCGACGGGGTCGCGGGGTCCGTTGACCTGGCCCTGGCCGCCGCGGTGGCGGCCGCCCTGGGCACCGCCGCCTACTCGTCGCTGTTCGTGCTGTTCGGGCTGCTCCTCAAGAAGCCGATCATCTGGGGCATCGGCTACGTGCTCCTGTGGGAGGGCCTGGCCGTCGGGCTGGGCGACTTCGCAGCCCGCCTGTCGCTCAGGGGCTACACACGGTCGGTGCTGAGCCACCTCGGCGGGATCGACTACGGCTTCGACCACTACACGACCGCCACTGCACTCGTGGTTCTGGCCGCGGTATCGGTCGCCGGCCTGGTCCTGGCCGCGGTCAGGCTCAACCGCCTCGACGTCGCCTGATTCTGGAATTGGCAGCGTCACGCACGGTGTGCGTGCATAGTGCTGCCAATTCAGGAGAGGGCCTTGGTTCTGACCCCTCCGGTGGCTAGCGGCCGGTGAAGTTCGCCTTGCCGGGGCCCTTCTCCAGGAAGCTGGCCACACCGATGGTGGCGTCGTCGGTGCTGAAGCACTCGCCGAAGTGCTCGGTCTCGCGGGCCACCGCGTCGGCCAGCGACAGGGGCAGGCCGTCCATCACCGCCTGCTTGGCCATGCGCAGCGCCGCGGGTCCGGCCGCGTAGCCCGCGGCCATCTCGACGGCCGCGTCGTAGGTCTCCTGGGCCGGATGCACCGCAGAGACGAGGCCGACGGCGAGGGCCTCGTCGGGGTACACGTTGCGGCCGGTGTAGATGATCTCCTTGGCCCTGGTGATGCCGACGAGCCGGGGAAGGCGTTGGGTGCCCCCGCCGCCGGGGATGATGCCCAGCTTGATCTCGGGCTGGCCGAACACCGCGTCGTCGGCGGCCACCCGGAACTCGGTGGCCATGGCCAGCTCCATGCCGCCGCCCAGCGCATAGCCGTTCACGGCCGCCACCGTGATCTGGGGCATGTTCTCAACCGCGAGGAAGGCGTCGTTGAACTGGCGCGACAGCGCCTGGGCCGCGGCCGGAGCGAGGCCGGTGAAGCCGCCGATGTCGGCGCCGGCCGCGAAGATCCGGGGCCCGCCCCAGATCACGGCCGCCCGTACGTCGCGGTGGGCCCCGACAGCGTTGGCGGCCTCGGTCAACTCGCTGAGCACTTGGGGGTTGAGGGCGTTCATCTTGGGCCGGTCGATGCGGATGGTGGCCACCCCGCTGCTGGTCTCGACTCGAACGAACTCGCTCACGGCTGTCTCCTCGGTGTCTCGCGGGTTCGCGACCCTACCGGAGGCGCCGGTCGGGTATCTTCACAAGGCCTCGAAAACGAGCGAACGGGCCTCCCCTGCACAATCTGTAACTATGAGTTTCGGACTGTGCTACCCTGATCCCTGTGATCGAGCGCGAGATCACGGGGCGATTGACGAAGCTGTTCAGGCAATACCCGTTCGTGGTCGTGACCGGACCGAGGCAGGCAGGCAAGACGACGCTGTGCCGGGCAGCCTTCAGCGACCTTGCCTACCGCAGTCTCGATGCCCTCGACGTTCGAGCCTACGCCGAGTCCGATCCCCGAGGCTTTCTGGCCGGGATCGGCGCCCCGGCAGTGATCGATGAGATCCAGCATGCTCCTTCGCTGCTCTCCTACCTGAAGGAGGCTGCGGACGCCGACGGCGGCAATGGGCGGTACGTCCTGACCGGCAGCGAGAACCTGACGCTGGCGGCCGAGGTGAGCGAGTCGCTGGCGGGGCGCGCCGCGCTTCTGCGACTGTTGCCGTTCTCGCTGGCGGAGCGGCGGCGAGCCGGGGCTGGAGAGGCCCTCGGCGACATAGTGTTCGCCGGCTTCTACCCGCGGATCGTCGACCAGCGGCTCGAACCTCGACAGGCACTGCGCGACTACTTCGAGACCTACGTCGAGCGCGACGTGCGCCGCATGGGCGGCGTCGCCAACCTGTCGGCGTTCGCGCAGTTCACGGCCCTGTGCGCCGGACGGGTCGGACAGCTCCTTTCTCTGACCTCGCTCAGCGACGACGTCGGAGTGTCACGCACGACGATCCGCCAGTGGCTCACCCTGCTGGAGCGCAGCTACATCGTGTACCTGCTGCCGCCGTTCGCTGCGAACATCCGCAAGCGGCTCGTGAAGTCCCCGAAGCTCTACTTCCACGACGTGGGTCTTGCCAGCTACCTGCTCGGGATCGAGAGCCCCGGCCAGGTAGCGACGCATCCGCTGCGAGGCGCGCTCTTCGAGAACGTCGTGGTGAGCGAGGCGATCAAGCACGGCTACAACCGCGGCGACGTTCCCCGGCTCTCGTTCTTCCGCGACTCGCGTGGCCTTGAGTGTGACCTCTTCTATGAGAAGGGCCGGGGCATCAACGCCATCGAGGCCAAGTCAAGCGCCACGGTCGCCTCGGAGTTCTTCCGTTCGCTGGACCGCGTCGCTGATGCGGTGCCGGGAGTGGTCGCCAGAACCCTCGTCTATGCTGGCGCGGGCCCGCAGACACGCCGCGGCTGCGACATGGTGCCGGTCGGTCGGTTCGCGGCGGCTCTGGAGCGTTTCGACCACGGCGCCTCCGCCTGGTCGGCCTGACGCGCCCCACCGGTCGGGGCGGGTGCGGCGAGTTCCTGAGCTGGCAGCACGCGCCGAGGGGCAGCCCGTCTTGAGGCATCCTCGCCCTGTCTCAGCGCTGTGCTAGGTTGCTATTGCCGAGTAATCCACAGGGAGTCTCGATGCCTACTCTTGATTTCAGGGGCAAACGGCACATCTACGCCCACCACTACACCGTGCCGCACCGGCCGCTGGTCCCCGACGCCGACAAGTCCATCGGCGACTGCCCCGACGACGACAACCTCATCATCCGCGGCGACAACCTGCACGCCCTGAAGGCCCTGCTGCCCCGCTACGCCGACCGGGTGAGGTGCATCTACATCGACCCGCCCTACAACACCGGCAACGAGGGCTGGATCTACAACGACAACGTCAACGGCCCGGTCCAGCGCAGCTGGCTGAGGGAGAACGGCCTGGTCGACACCGAGGACCTGCTGCGCCACGACAAGTGGCTGTGCATGATGTGGCCGCGCCTGCACCTTCTGAAGGAACTGCTGTCCGACGACGGCCGCAGCGACGGCGCTGGCCGGCCCATCCCGCACGCCTGTCTCAAGGTGCCGACCGGTGGCGGCAAGACGCTGCTTGGCGTGGCAGCCCTGGAGCGCACCCGGATGCAGGCTGGGCTGGTTCTGTGGATCGTGCCCTCGCGGGCCATCTACGCGCAGACGATCAAGGCGTTCAGGTCGCGCGACCATCCCTACCGCGAGCGCCTCGAGGTGGCCGGCGCCGGCAGGGTCAAGGTGTTCGAGAAGGACGACGCGATCAGCCTCGACGACCTCAGCGGCCACCTGTGCGTGATGCTGTTGATGTACCCAGCTGCGAACCGGCGGCGCGGACGGGAGTTCCTGCGAATGTTCCGAGACTCGGGCCGCTACCCGACCCTGCTGCCCCGCAGCGACGACCGCGTCTCGATGGAGGCTGTGAAGAAGTCCAACCCGGACCTGGACCTGGAAGCCGACGGCGCGGTGAAGCACAGCCTCTTCAACCTGTTGAAGGTCCAGCGTCCAGTCGTGGTGCTCGACGAGGCCCACAAGGCCTACGGCAGCAAGGGCGCGACCGAGTTCGTGGAGGCCGTCAACCGGCTCAACCCACGGCTCGTGGTGGAGCTCTCGGCCACCCCCAACCCCAGCATCAGCAACCTCCTCGTCGACATCTCCGGAGTGGACCTCAAGAAGGAGGAGATGATCAAGCTCCCGGTGGAGGTCACGTCGGTGTCCGGGGACTGGCGCGACACCCTCAGCCGGGCCCACGACACGCTCGAGGACCTGACGGCTGCGGCGCGGCTGCTCGAGTCAGAGGAGGGTCGTCACATCCGGCCGATCTCGGTGGTGCGGGTGGAGAGAACCGGGAAGGATCAACGTGGCGCGGACCGCATCCACGCCGAGGACGCTCGCGAGTTCCTGATCCAGAGATGGGTGAATCGCCCAGGGCGGTCAGGGTCAAGTCTTCCGAGGATGACGAGATCGCCGGCGAGGATCTGATGTCACCGTTGTCACCGGTGCGGTGGATCATCACCAAGGCGGCGCTCATGGAGGGGTGGGACTGCCCGTTCGCTTATGTGCTCGTGATGCTCGACAACACCTCCAGTGCCAAGGCGGTGACACAGCTCATGGGCCGGGTGATGCGCCAGCCGCAGGCCCGGCTCACCGACAGCGCAGATCTGGACAAGAGCTATGTCTTCTGCTGGCAGACCGCGGTCGACGAGGCCGTCGTGCAGGTCAAGCGCGGCCTGGAGCACGAGGGCTTGACGGGCCTGGGCCACGAGGTACGAGGAAGCGACGCCGTCGATGTGGAGTCCCAGGTGATCCGCAGGCGGGCGAGCTTCCGCGGCGAGACCATCTTCCTTCCCAGAGTGCTTCACCGAGACGAGCGCCCAGCAGACGGCGACGGGAGCGGGTGGTGCGAGTTGGAGTACCGGCGTCATGTGCTCGGGCCGCTGGACTGGGACCGCATCCGCGCTCCGAGCGACTTCGTGAGCCGGAGCGGGCCTGCCGCGCCCGAGAAGACCGCGAGCGTCGATCTTGGTGCCGGCTCCCGGACTGCGACGGCGTCGGCCAGCACCGAGACTCAGGCCGATCCGGCGATTGAGGCGTCGGCCGTGCTGTTGTGGATGACTCGCCGGATCAGCGACCTTGTGCCGAGCTCCTGGCAAGCCGCCCGCATCGTGCGAGACTGTGCGGCGTCGCTGCAGGCGGCGTGCATTGACGAGACGGCCGTCTTCGCCCAGCGACGCAGTTTGATGACCCAGCTTCGCGAGAGCGTCGCCGATCAGATCGAACGCCAGGCCGAACAGGTCTTCGTCGGCAAGCTCCAAGCCGGCGACATCCGGTTCGACTTGGAGGCGAGCGAACCGAACTACAGGATGCAAGAGGAGTTCACCCTGCCCGTCGGTGCGGACGACCACACTTTGGAGAAAGGGTTCAAGCCCGTTCAGAAGAGTCTCTTCGAGCCGGTCTTCGAGGGCCAGTTCGACTCCGATCTCGAGAAGGACTTCGCCTTCTACGTCGACCAGCACGAGGCGATCCGGTGGTGGCACCGGGTCGCGGTCCGCCAGCAGCGCGAGTACTACCTGCGGGGCTGGAACCAGGACCGCATCTGGCCCGACTTCGTGGCCATGTCCAGCAACGGAGACGGCAAGCCGCGGCTGCTGGTGGTCGAGACCAAGGGCGAGCACCTTTCCGGCAATGCCGACACCGAGTACAAGACGAGGGTCTTCGCCACGCTCGAGGCCGCGCTCAACGGCGAGGGGGCCTACGAGTGCGGCGAGGTCAGCCTCGACAACGGCCGGACCAAGGGCAGGTTCAAGATCGTCTTCCGCGAGGACCAGTTCGCCTCGGTGATGGCATGACCGGGACCGAGGGGCCGGTCCCCGCCCCCGACAGCATCCTTCTCACCGACCGGGTCGCGGTGGTGACCGGCGCGGGCCGCGGCATCGGGGCGGCCACCGCGGTGGCCCTGGCCCGCTTCGGTGCTCATGTGGCCGTGTTCGACAAGGAGCACGAAGGACTCGCTGACACCGTTCAGCAGGTGGTGGCCACAGGATCCAGCTGCATCTGCGACATCGTCGACGCCCGGGACGGCGATGAGGTGGCCCTGTTCCTGCGGCGCGCCCGCGACAGGCTCGGACCCATCGACGTGCTGGTGAACAACGCGGGCGGCACCTTCCGGGCCCGCTTCGACGACGTGTCACCAAAGGGGGAGCAGGCTCTCGTCAGAGAGAACTTCTCGACGGTCACCAACTGCGTGCGCCACGGGGTCCCGCTCATGTCCGACGGCGGCGCTGTCATCAATGTCACCTCAGTGGAGGCGTACCACGCCGCGCCCGCCTTCGGGGTCTACGCGGCCATGAAGGCCGCGGTCGAGCAGTTCACCAAGACCCTGGCCGTCGAGTACGGGCATCGGGGCATCCGGGTCAACTGCGTGGCCCCCGACATGATTCCCACCCCCGGTGACGCGGCCTTGGCCGAGGGCGGCACCCACCTCATCGAGGGCACTCACCCCACCCCGTTGCGGCGCATGGGCGCGGCTCAGGAGTGCGCGGCCGTCATTGTGTTCCTGGCCTCGGACATGGCCAGCTTCATCAACGGAGCATCGATCCCCGTCGACGGCGGAACCGTGGCCTCCGGCAACTGGAAGACCCGCCTCGACGGTTCCTTCGGCCTGTAACTCGATCAGCCCGGTGGAAGCATCTGGCTGAGCCGAATCTCTGTCTCGGTTAGCTAGCCCAGAGCCAGTCCAGCTCCGAGAAGGCGAGCGCCTGGTCGAAGTTCTCGATGTTGTCGCGGACGTTGAGTATGAGGCAGCGGTGGTTGCCGCCGTTCTTCGGGCCACGCAGGCCCCGACCGATCATCTGAAAATAGAGATTCGGGCTGTACACCGGGCGGGCCACGACGATGGCCCGTGTCCTCGGCGCATCGAAGCCCTCGCGGAAGACGGCGTAGTTGACGAGAGCCTTGATCTCGCCGGAGCGGAACTGCTTGACCACCCGGCGCCGCGTCGCGTGGTCGGTTTCCCCGCTCACCGCCCGTGCGGTGATCCCGTTCCGGTTGAGCAACGCAGACACCGTCTTGGCGTGCTCGACCGAGGTGGCGAACACAAGGGTGGGCCAGTCGGGCTCGATGTGAGCATCGAAGGCGTCGATGATGCGCTTCGTTCGCTCGGCGTCCCGGGCGATGCGATCCTCGGCGCTCTGAGGGAGCCAGGCGGCGCTCGGGGTCGCATCGGGCGCGGCCTCTCCTCGCGTGAAGCGCCGCATCTGGCTGCGCTCGTCGGCGGTCAACTCGATGGTTGCGCCGTCGATCAGTTCGTGGTCGGCCCGTGCGAGCACCTCGCTGCGCTGCAGTTCCTCGATTACGGCCTGCGGGTCGTCGTTGCTGAACGCCCCTGCGTCGAGGCGGTTGCCGCCGTAGCGGTTGACGAGCCGCGCGGTCTCGGCCTCATCATGACCGCGGTAGGGGGTAGCCGTCAGGCCGAGAAGGAACGGCTCGTCGTGTCGCGTGCGGAACGTCAGCCCGAGTTCGCCGAACACCGTTGTCGAGGTCGGCGCGATCGACCGGTGAGCCTCGTCGAAGACCACCAGGCTGAACCCTTTGAGAAAGTCGTACCCCGGCGACGAGAGCTTGCTGTGGGCTGTCTGGATCGTGGCCACCACCACATGCAGTTCATGCACCGGCAGGGGTGGAGGCTGGCCGCGCCACATGCGGGAGATGCGCAGCCGTGTGGCTCGGCTGCCGACGCTCGCCCACACCTGGCGCCATGCCTCAACTGCCTGCTCGCACAACTCGTCGCGGTCCGCTATCCACAGCACGCCGCCCGTGAGCCCGTCGTCACGGATGGCTTCGACGATGGCCTGCACCGCCACACGGGTCTTGCCCGATCCCGTGGGCATGCTGATCATCCCGCGTCTGCCTCTGCCCGCCGAACTCTCCGCTCGCAGCAGCCCGCGCACGTTGCCGACAACGTGGCGCTGGTAGTCGTGCAGGTCGGGCAACTCCCACGGACCATCAACAACCTCGAACGGAGGACGGGGCGCACTCCGCTCCCCCGCCCATTCCTCCGTGAACCCGAGCGTGCGCACGAAGTCGATGGCCCGAGCGGACCCGGCCCACTTGGAGGGAGGCTTCAGCGGGCCCAGTCGATGCCTCAGTTGCCTGAGGGCGTCGGTGTGGTAAGTGGCGATTGTCGCCTCGGCTATGTCGGTTCCCGAAAGCCCTCCGCAGCTGTCGTGCTCGAGGGCGGTCAGCAGGGACGGCGGCAGTTCGGCGCGCAGGCTGTTCTCGCCCACAGCGGCCAAGAGGCGGCCGGCATCCGTGGTGCGCTGCCGCACGCGGGCGCGACGCCCCTCGACCTCGGCCGGTGTCGTCCCAGCAGCGATGTCCTTGATCGCCGTTCCGCTCAGATCGAGTTCGAGCGCTTGCACCACCCGTCGAAGGCCGCTGAGTCCGTCCTCGTCTGAAGCAGCCGCGAGGTACACGTCGTCGCCATCGAGGAGGCACGCCCGGTCTTCGTTGCCTACCCGGATGCGCTCGCAGCGGACGAGTTGGAGCGACTCGACGTTGCCGCGCCTATAGTCCTGCAGGCCGGGCCACACATCGGTCAACGGAACCGGATCATGCACTCCGTAGAACTCGGGCGCCGGATCGGCAAGGTCGAAGGCGGCCTTGATGCTGTCGGCCTTCGGATGGCGCAATAGGCAAAGGAGGGCATCGGTGTTGCGCGGAGGATCACCGAGAGCATCGGCGAACGCGACGATGCCGTCGGCGGTCCTGATGCGCCCTTGCTCGCGGATCATTCGAACGGCGAGCGACTCGAAGTCTTGCTCGGGATACCGCTCTCTGTTGCTTCCGGTGTGCCACATCGTCAGCGGCGCGTAGCAGTCGTCGCGCGACAGCAGGGCGTCGGTGTAGAGCACTCGACCTTCATCCGAGAGGAGCGTGAGCACGTTGAGTGGTCCGAGTCCACGGCTTGACATAAAGCTCAGATAGTCCTGTCGAGGCGTGTGCGGGAGGTCGTCGCGTGATCGATAGCACTGCTTGCACTCGTCCTCATGACGGCCGTACGACGGCTCTATCGAAAGGTCTCGCCCGTCTCGTGGTTGCTTGACCACTCCCAGATGCTCGAGTAGCGCCTCATCGGGTCCGTGGAAGTCCATGTCGACGGTCGCGTCATTGTCTCGACTGCCGTCTTCAGGCACGATCGAGTCCGGCCGGAGCACAGAGTGCGGCGCCGCCCAGGCCCCCGATCGTGTGAGCACTCGAACCTCTCCGAGCCGTCCAGCGCTCGCCCGATTCGGGCCCCCTCTAATGGCTCCCAGCGATTCTTGCACCTCCAGACGCCGCGAAGCAACCCAGAACGTTCGCCAATCCTCGTCGGAGGGACTGAGGCAAGGTCGCAGAACTCGGTCAGCGAGCATTCTGAAGCCGGTTTCGGCCGTTTGCTCCCGAAGCCCCAGTTTCCTGAGGGCCGCGAGCGCACGGCTGTCCGCCGCCAGTGCCGGATGCACGCAGGACCGAGGGTCGATTGTGTTGCCAACTGTCGGAGACTCGTAGGGCAGGAAGAGGCTCGCGGGATCGGGGAGCCTCCAAGCGCCGTTCGCCGTCAGCACAATGTTGCCGAGGCCCTCGGGCTTGAGTCTTGAGACGTCCATGAGTGCCGCAATTCGCACGGCGACGCTCGATGCTTGCACCTGGTCACGCGAGCGGGAGGCTTGCACTAGTGCTTCAAGCCACGCTCTTGCTGTCGCTCGCGGCGCCTCGCGATACGGAGTCTCGGGGTCGGACTCGAACAGCGCGTTGACTCGAGCGATCCTGTTACGGGTCAGTGCCGCGTGATGGAGCCAGTCCGTCGGTCGGGCATCGTGCGACGTCCATAGGTCGAGAGCCTCCCCTGTCCGGGGGCTTGACGCGAGCAGCGTGGGGGCGTAGGCGATCTCATTCGCATGCTTAAGACGCCCGTCCTGATCGGGGAGGATGGCCCGCCCGTGGACGGTCGAGTAGAGATGGTGCCGCAGCCCGTCGGCGTGGAGAGAATCGCCAGCCTCGTGGCGGCGCGGCAGAGCATCCAGGTGTTGGGCAGGGTCGGCGCTGGTTGCGAGCTGTGGCAGAGCTTCCGCGATCAACTCGGCTGCGGCGTGGATCAGTTCCTCGTTGAAGGGGCCCGTCAGGAGGTTCTGCCGGTCCACGTTGGTCTTCCAGGGCGCGTTCAGGATTCCGGCCACAAGGCTCTGCGTTTCGGTCGGGAAGTAGGTCCAGAAGGTCCCCGGCTGGTCGAGCCGCTCCAGCGGCGCAGCCCACCAGAGCTTCACTTCGTCCGCCGACTCTCCATGCCTGCGGTCGGCGGCGGCGTCTGGCGACAGTTGGACGTGCTTGTCGAAGAGCTTCCACGCGCTCTCGGTTCCGTCGTCGCGCAGGCGCCATTCACCGTCGAGGTCGGACAGCTCCAGGCCGCGGTCGAGCACTCGCGAGCCGTCGGTGATCCTGAGCCTCCTGACATGTTTGACGAACAGAAGAAACTCGGCCGGGAATGCCTCCATCTGGGCGTGAAGATCCTCGTATGCGCCGGGCTTGAGCGGCAATCGGATGATGTTGGAGGCCCAGGACATCAGTTCGCGCCCGGCCTCGTCGTCGAGGCACTCCGCGGGATCGATCGGATTGGCGACCCGCAGTACGGGGTACAGCGGGACGTCCGGGACGACCTGGCTGATGCGCTCGTTCGAGCGGTTCCTGTCGAAGCGGAAGGATCCGCTGCGGCTCAGAAACTCCGGCGAGTCGCTCACGCCGAGCAGCGACTTGAATCCGAGACCGAACGTTCCGATCTGGCTAGTGGCTCGCTTGGGCGACATGTGCGAGAACATCAGCGCCCTTACGCCGTCCTCGTCGATAGGGCCACCGTCGTCGGCGCAGTAGAGGCAGTCGTCTGCCAGCCAGACCTCGATGCGGCCACCGCGTGGTGCCGGGGGACTGCATGCCCTGTCATCGGCCCAAGTGGCCGGCGCGAGCGCATCGGCACCGTTTTGCACCAACTCGTAGAGTTGGCGGCGCTGGTAGCCGCCGCTGGCGGTGTCAGCCTCGAGGTTGGCGTGTTCGGTGACATAGTTCGGCTGCGCGCGATAGGAGTCGAGAGTGCGCTGTGACTCCTCAGCGATGTAGCGGCCCAACTCGTCGTGCGGACCGGCCCAACCCGTCAGCGGTGACATGAAGTCGTGACGCTATCCGGCTGCACTGGCGCGGTCGAGGCGTCCACACGGCGACCTTCCAGCGGCGATAGATCCGACGGTGGCGTCGGCGGTCGATGCGGGCGGCAGCCCCTCTTCGGGCAGTCCCGCTACGTGACGACGTTGGGGCGGGGCAGGCCCTGGGCCTCGCACAT